>NZ_JASAMQ010000002.1:0-538324 GCF_029909865.1 Ochrobactrum sp. 19YEA23
GTTTGCTCGGCAACAGCGGTGCAATAATCGACCATTCTCGTTCTGTGAGTTCATAGCGGCGACGTGACATCAAAGACCTCCAAATCCGAGGTCTTTAAATAACTAATCCATTCAAATAGCTAGCCTATTTATGAGTGCACGGCCTAGCGTTCAAGCAATAGCTTTTTGAACTATCGGCAGAATTGTGTCAGGCGATAAGTCGTGCTTCGCCTTTCTCATGTTCGCCGACACATCCATACACCATTGGGCGTAAAAATTCTTGTTCATGCCGAATATTTTTGACGATCTACGCTGTCCGTTGGAAGAATAGCGGCTTAGTTCTTCGGAACAATAATACACCAGCAAGATTGTTCATGATCAATGGATGGCTGTCGTGAATCGGGAAATAGTCTGGACGTTGTTATTGTTGATAATCCTGATTGCCAGCGCGGCAGCAGGTGCGTTTTTACGGGTCCGCCTTCCCGCTCCACACCGTAGCAATGAATCCTTAGACTTTCTACGAATTGTGACCGCACTTCTGGTAACCTTCGTTGCACTGGTCCTGAGCCTGCTACTCGCTTCTGAACTGGCTTCCTATAATACAGCCTCTCATGACCGTAATCATTATGCCGCAAACCTCACGCAACTGGATGGCTGCATGAGAGATTTCGGCCCTGAACTGGTGGAACAGCAGAAGCAATTGCACGGTTACACAGCCGCAGTCATCGCCAGCACCTGGCCTGATGAACCTCACCCAGCAGGAGTGAAATATCCGGACACATCCCAGTTTCCGCTCGTCGGAGAAGCCCCTGTGCTCACTGGCGTAATGAACGGTATCGGCATTGCATTGGCGGCTTTGCAACCGCGGGATCCGCTGCATCAGGCACTGGCGACGCGGTGCAAGGACATTTTCGCCTCTGTCTCTGCGGCCCGCTGGACCGTTATTGAAGATACCCAAGGCTCGCTCTCAGAACCATTTTTTGGGGTATTGGTGTTCTGGCTAATGTTGATGTTCCTGAGTTTTGGCCTTCAGGCGCCTCGAAACTCCCTATCCTTCTGCATTGTCGCAATCGCCATAGTTTCGGTTATAAGCGTAGTGTTCGTTATTCTGGACCTTGACCGGCCCTATGGTGGAATGTTTGAAATCTCGAGCCACTCGATGCGTCTTGCACTTGCTGACATGTTGCGTTGAACAGCGCAGCAGCAAGTACATTGCGAGGATCTCATCAAAATCGTCGTCTCGACCTCATTGCGATAGTCCGATTGTGGCCTGCTGCCGGTTTTTCGGACACCGAGTTAGGCTAATCCCACCTTGTTTTCAAATTCCATCGGGCTGAGATAGCCCAATGTCGAATGCCGACGCTTGGGATTGTAGAAGCGCTCGATGTAATCGAACACGTCCGCCTTTGCATCGTCTCTGGTTCTGTAGACCTTGCGAGCTGTCCTTTCCGTTTTGAGTGACGAGAAGAAGCTTTCCATCGCGGCATTGTCCCAGACATTGCCGGATCGGCTCATAGAACAGGTGATGCCGTGATCAGCCATGAGACGCTGGAACTGCTGGCTCGTGTATTGGCTACCCTGGTCCGAATGGTGGAGAAGCGCATCCGGCTTGCCTCTGCGCCAGATGGCCATGATCAGCGCATCTGTGACGAGCTGGGCCGTCATGTTTGCGTTCATCGACCAGCCAACGACACGGCGCGAGAACAGGTCGATGACGGCAGCCACATAGAGCCAGCCCTCAGCCGTCCATAGATAGGTAAAATCGGCTACCCACTTCTGGTTCGGTTTTGCTGCCGCGAACTGCCGGTCCAGCACATTCGGCATGATGACTGGGCGCTCACCGTCGTCTTTCGGCAAGCCCCGTCTTCTCGGTCGTGCTCTCAATGCATTGTCGCGCACGAGACGCTCGACGCGATGGAGACCTCAGGAAAAGCCCTCCGCGAGAAGATCATGCCAGACACGCCGCGCGCCGTAGGTGCGGTGGCTGTCCTTAAAGCTGATCTTGATCTTGTCGAGCAGAGCCTCGTCATACCGGGCATGCTGGCTCGGAGACCGATGTAGCCAGGCATGAAAGCCGGAACGCGATACACCCAGCGCTTCGCAGAGCCATGCCCCCGGCCAGATCGAACGGTGCTTTGCAATGAACGCGAACTTCATATCACGTCCTTCGCAAAGTAGGCGGCGGCCTTTTTTAAGATGTCGCGCTCCGCCTTCAGCTTGGCGACTTCTTCCGAAGCCTCTCGATCGCAAGCTGCTCGGGCTTCATCTGCCCGGAACCGGGAAACGCCTGCGCCGGGTCTGAACCGTATTCCCTAACCCACTTGCGCAGGACATTCTCATGAACATCCAGGTCGCGGGCGGCTTGCGCAACACTGACCCCGCGCTCTCGCACCAACTTCACTGCCTCGAGCTTGTACTCGCTGCTGAATTTCCTTCGTTGCATTCATGCGCTCCAGTTTCATCGGAAACACCTTAACTCGGTGTCCACGAAACCGGCAGCAGGCCATTGTTCGCATCTCAGGGGCTAGAGCGAAGCAAAATCTAGAGGTGCGAATGGAGCGCGCAACCCCGCTGAAATATTAACTAGAATCTTCGCCAACTTTGGCTCTGGCGAAACGTGGCGAGCTTCGCTTGTATGATTGAGCCATCGCATTGATAAATTGTGCATTGGGGAACATAAGTGAGTTGGATCATCTTGGCTGAAGCTTTCCTTACGTCTGTTCTGGGACTTGTTGCGCTTGCGATGGCATGGAGAGTGCGGCGCTAGGCGATTTAGTATGCGATGCACTAATTCCACTTGCCGCTGCCATTGTTCGCCTAACGGACCGCCGACCAGTCGCCGTCTTCCAGCTTGAGCCAGCTGGTCGCAGCAATATTAGATCGCAAACTGAGTTGCGCAACCAACGCTTCGACCATTCGGTCTTCTTCCTTGCCTGCGAACAGCGTGGCCTCCACCTCAACCTCATTGCTTCCATCGATGTGATGGCTCCGGATAGCGTGGAAGCGCAGTCTTTTCAGATCGAGTGTCTGGATCAACAGTGCCCTAACCGCAATTTCGCTTTCCCCGGGACATCGAAACTTAACCAGATAGAATTGATCGACTTCTGGCTCTACAAAGGAATAGCGGTTCACGAGTATTGCAATCTTTGGCAAGGAAATATTGAGGCAGACAATGAAAAATGCCGTTTCCACGGCGAGCAACCACTGCCCATAACCAGCTAGAACGCCAACAGCACCCGTACTCCAGATAGTGGCAGCCGTACTGAGCCCCTTGATGCTTGCGCCATCCTTGATAATGAGCCCGGCGCCAAGAAAGCCGATCCCGGTAACAACCTGCGAGCCCATTCTAAGATCGCCTTCAAATCCGAGAGCGTAGGGCAGCGAAGCATATGCTGCGGCACCCAAAGCTACGAGACCGTGTGTAGAAAGGCCGGAATGGCGTTGCCTTAACTGCCGTTCCAATCCAATTGTAGAACCGAGCAGAAGAGCGATCGCAAGATTGATCATGATGGACGAGATTGCGGCAACTTCTGACATAGTGGCCCTTCTTCACGCCCTGCGCGACGGGCTGGTTAGTAGGGATGAATGCGAACTGCAATCTGCAATTCAACTAAAAAGTAGCGGTTAATGCCGCTGAATTGAGCAGTGTGCATTATAGACACCCTTATGAAGTTAAGGAAGTCTTCCTATTATAGCGACACTCATACCTCATAATAATGCTTGAATTATCTCTTCTATAGTAGTTCTATCGATACGTTGCTCGCATTTTCTCCAACATCGACTGAGGGGTCAGATTGAATGGGGTTGCTTGGAATACTGCTTGGACTAGCTCTTCTCATGTGGTTTGCTTATCGCGGCTGGAGTGTGCTTCTGCTTTCTCCCGCCGCAGCTCTTCTCGCCGCCCTCATTTCGGGAGAGCCACTTCTGGCAAACTGGACATCGACTTTCATGAGCGGGGCGGCCAGTTTCGTAGGCCGATGGTTTCCACTTTTTCTCCTGGGCGGCATTTTTGGCAAGCTGATGGACGATAGCGGTTCCATCACATCCATTGCACGATATCTGACGGAGAAACTCGGCGTAAAGCGCACGATGCTTTCCGTCGTGCTCGCATCGGCAGTCGTCACTTATGGCGGCGTCAGCGTCTTCGTTGCCTTCTTCGTGCTGGTTCCCATGGCACGTGAAATGTTCAAAGCAGCAAACATACCAGCACGGCTGATGCCTGCCGCCATTGGGCTTGGCGCCTTTACTTTCACCATGTCGGCCATGCCTGGCACACCTTCCACCAACAATGCCATTCCGATGCCCTATTTCGAAACCACGACCTTTGCAGCACCTGGCCTTGGAATCATCGCATCCATCATCACACTTGTCTTTGGCATGTGGTGGTTACAGCGGGCGGAAGCCAAGGCAAGGGCCGCAGGTGAAAACTATGTCGATGACACCGGCGACCTCGAAATCACAGAGAAAGTCAGAGAACAATCGACATTATCGGGAGACTTCGATCCGGCCGAACTCAAACATGGTGTACGTGCCGACAATCAGCCGCCGTTCTTCTTTGCGGTACTGCCCCTGCTTGTCGTCATCATCGTCAATTTCCTGATGGCGCTGATCATTCTGCCCCGCATCGACTTCTCGTTTCTGGAACAGGAGCCGTGGGGAATTGACGTCGGCTCATCGATTGGTCTGTGGGCGGTTCTGATCGCTTTGGCAGCGGCCATCCTGACCCTGATAGTGGTCAATTTTGGGCGGCTGCGGGCAATCCGTGAGAGCCTCGACGCAGGCGCAAACTCTTCTGTTCTGCCAATCCTCACAATTGCAAGCCTCGTCGGTTTCGGTGCAGTCGTGGCTGCCATGCCTGCTTTTGCGGTGGTTCGCGATGCGGTGCTCGAAGTGCCGGGCGGCCCGCTTGTCTCACTTGTCGTCGCCATGAACGCGCTCGCAGCCCTCACCGGAACAGCATCCGGCGGCATGGCCATCGCGCTCAATGCACTTGGAGACGAATATATGCGGCTAGCGATACAGTACGGGATCAATCCCGAACTCATGCACCGTTTGACGGTCATCAGCGCCGGCACGCTGGATGCGCTACCGCATAACGGCACGGTGCTTCTACTTCTACAGATCAGCAAGCAGACCCACGCATCGAGCTATCTCGACATGGTCATGACCGTGATTGTCGGTGTGATCATATCGCTCGCCGCGGTTTTCGCGCTGGGATCAATGTTTGGTTCCTTCTGAGCATGGCCATTGTTGTTGAAAGGAAGTTGAAATGAAAAGGACTTCTCTCCTGATTGCCGTCCTGCTCTCTTTGATGGCAAGCCCTGCATTCGCGCATCTCAACCCAGCAGAACACGGTTCGTTTGCCGCCGGGTTTACGCATCCCCTCTCGGGCGTCGATCACATCCTTGCAATGGTCGCCGTCGGTCTCTGGGCGTCAATGCTTGGCGGACGTGCGCTCGTCATTGTGCCGCTAAGCTTTGTAGGCGTCATGCTCCTGGGCTTCGTGGCAGCGCTTGGCGGAGTATCCCTCCCCTTTGTCGAACCGGTCATCCTTGCATCGGTGATTGTGCTTGGCCTCCTCGTCGCCATGGCATTCCACGCATCGACCCTGACCGCAGCACTTATCGTCGGGTTCTTTGCATTCTTCCATGGCTATGCTCATGGCGGAGAAATAGGCAGCGCTGCGTTTCTTTCCTATGGTGCCGGTTTTGCTCTTGCGACAGCATTGCTCCACGCGGCAGGCATCAGTGTCGGTCTTGCAGCGGGCCGTATGCTGCAGGGACGCACGGGACAGATAGTGATGCGGATCGCTGGCGGCTTTGCCGCCCTTAGCGGACTCTACCTGATGGCCGGGTGATGTGAGCATCATTTTGCTGGATCATTCGAAGAGACACGCTGAAACTGATATTGAACATGATGGGTCAGTGCCGGAAATACCTATGCATTCTCCGGCGCTGCCTATGCTGCATCTCATGCGGCTTGTCAGTCCCAGCCAGCCAGTCGGCGCATTTTCCTATTCGCGCGGCCTTGAATGGGCAGTCCATGCGGGAACAGTGACGAATGAGGAAAGTTGTGCCGGGTGGGTGTTCGGCCTTCTGGAACACAGTTATGCTGCGCTTGACGGAGCAATTTTCTGGCGAATAATTTCGGCATTGATGCGAAATGACGATGCAGAATTTTGCCGCCTGAATAACTGGCTTGGAGCAAGCCGTGAAAGCAGCGAGCTTGAGCTTGAAGATCGCCGCATGGGTGAATCCTTGCTCACGTTACTGTCGGAACTTGGTGTCGAACAGGCACGCAGCTTCGCTTTGGTACAGCAAGCCACCTATCCTGCAGCCTTCGCCATTGCAGCATGTCATTGGAATATCGAGCCTGTTGATGCGCTGCGCGGTCTCATGTGGAGTGTGGTTGAAAGCCAGATCATGGCTGCAATCCGTCTCGTCCCCCTCGGCCACACAGCAGGCCAGAGGATACTTATCGCCGGAGCGGCGAAGATCGAGCGGGCCGTCGAAAAGGCCCGGACTCTGAATGACGACGAAATCGGCAACACAGCACCCGCACTGGCCATGGCAAGTGCCTGGCACGAGACACAATATAGCCGCCTATTCCGGTCGTGAGCGAAGCGATTCACGGTATTGCTTGAGATTGTCCTCAGCCGAAGTCGCATCAGCCGGTGCGACGGGCACCAGTGCCTTGAAGGCATACTGACCGATCAACATGACCCAGGTGACGAGCACGAATGTCGAGGTCAGCACCGGCATCCCAATCGGTTTCAGGAATATGGCGACCGAAGCCCAAAGCCATGTCGCCACGATGGCACCGAAGATCGCGTAAAGAAAACTGCTCCAGCTAAAAACAAGGAAGAAGCCGCCAAGCGCAATCGCCGTCAAGGCCGCGTTATAGCCGAAAAGCCCATCGCGAATGGCGCCTTCCGGACCACCGAATGCGGCTGCAACCACTGCGCCGGTTACCGCTCCCAGAAGGCCCATAAGAGCGCTTATTCGCGAATGGATCGCGATACCGGCAAGGATGATGTAACCGGTGATCCAGTTATCCTGGAAGAATATCTGCCCGATGGCAGTACCGATCCCCATATACCAGGTCGGAAGCACGTAAGGGACAGCATAGGAAAACTGTTCCGGCGAAACCGGCTTTGCCATCGGACCGGCATCTATGGCATCGAATTTGAGTATCGCGAACAGAAACAGCCAGCCGACGAGTACGAATGGCATTGTCAGGGGCGCCACCTTGTGCGGCCCTAGCAGTGTGGCGATACTGGCGAAAGCCATGGTGGAGAAAGCAGCGCCACAGATGAGATAGATCGTCATGGTAGGCGACGGCAGGGCACCGCTGCGGAAATCCGCACTGGTGAAGGCAATCAGTGCAAGGGCGACCAGAGCGCCGTTGAACCCGAACAAGCCATCCCGGATCAGCCCCTTGTCAGCCTTGAGGATGATTGCCGTCAGCGTGCTGGCGACAACGCCAAGCACGCAGATGAAAGCATAGATCCAGGAATTGACCAGAATGGCGAACAAAATGACCAGCCCCGACAGAGGGTTGTTCTGGAACACCACCTGCCCGATACCGCGCAGCGTCCAGTCCACAAACCCCAGCGAAGGATGATCCTGCAAAGCATTGAGCTGCATGGATTTATTCCCCGTCTTTCGTGATCCATTTTCCGCTGACTAGAGCATTTTCTGTTTCGACTGAATCACCGGAAATACTCAATCTCTTTGTTTTTATGTATGTCTCCCGAAACCGGTCTCCACTTTCGAGAGACATGCTCTAAAACAGAAAATAACGCTGCGCCATCGGCAGTATGTCAGCCGGTTCACACGTGATCAACTCGCCATCCACCCGCACCTGATAACTCTGCGGATCGACCTCCAGCTTCGGCGTCAGACCGTTATGGATCATGTCCTTCTTGCGGATCGTTCGGATCCCTTTGACCGCAACCAACTGCTTGCTGAGTTTCAGCTTTTCGCCGATGCCATCATCCAGCGCCGCTTTCGAGACGAAGGTGACGCCTGTGGAGCTGAGCGCCCGTCCTAACACACCATACATAGGGCGGTAATGGACGGGCTGGGGCGTTGAGATTGATGCGTTGGGATCGCCCATCGGCGCAATCGCAATCATGCCGCCGATCATTACTAGGCTTGGCTTCACGCCGAAGAATTCCGGCTTCCACAATACCAGATCAGCGCGCTTTCCAACTTCGACAGACCCAATCTCATGGGCAAACCCGTGCGTAATTGCGGGGTTAATCGTATACTTGGCGACGTACCGCTTTGCGCGAAAATTATCGTTCCGGCTGCTATCCTGACTCAATGGGCCTCGCTGCACCTTCATTTTATGGGCAGTTTGCCAACAGCGAAGCGTTGTCTCTCCAATGCGACCCATGGCTTGAGAATCCGATGACATCATCGAAAACACACCCAGATCATGGAGAATATCTTCTGCAGCAATCGTCTCACGCCGAATGCGGGATTCAGCAAATGCTACATCCTCCGGGATTTTCGGGCTGAGGTGGTGGCAGACCATCAGCATATCAAGATGCTCGTCGACCGTATTGATGGTGTAGGGACGGGTCGGATTGGTGGAGGACGGCAGGATATTTTCTTGGCCCGCCGCCGTAATGATGTCAGGCGCATGACCACCGCCGGCGCCTTCCGTATGGAAACTGTGGATGGTCCTGCCCTTCATGGCAGCAAAGGTATCCTTAACGAACCCGCTCTCGTTCAGCGTATCCGTATGGATAGCCACCTGAATGTCTTCTTCGTCAGCGACGTTCAGGCAATTATCGATGGCGGCTGGTGTGGTTCCCCAGTCTTCATGCAGCTTCAGGCCGACAGCACCGGCCCTGATCTGCTCACGCAGAGGTTCGGGCTTGCTTGCATTACCCTTGCCGAGCAGTCCCACATTGATTGGAAGAGCTTCGACAGCCTCAAGCATACGATGGATAGCCCAGGGCCCCGGTGTAACTGTGGTTGCGAGCGTGCCAACCGTCGGCCCCGTTCCGCCGCCGACCAAAGTCGTGGTGCCACTGGCCAGCGCCTCTTCTGCCTGCTGTGGCGCGATGAAGTGAATATGGGTGTCGATACCGCCCGCGGTGAGAATCTTGCCTTCGCCCGCAATGACGTCGGTAGCAGGTCCGACGACGATGTTGACGCCGGGCTGAATATCAGGATTACCGGCCTTGCCGATCCCCGAAATACGACCATCCTTGATACCGACATCGGCTTTGATGATGCCCCAATAGTCCAGAATGATGACATTGGTGATAACCAGATCGACAGTTTCGGACGAGGGCCGCTGCCCCTGCCCCATACCGTCTCGGATGACCTTGCCGCCGCCGAATGTTACTTCTTCGCCGTAGATACAACGATCTTCCTCGACCTCGATGATGAGTTCGGTATCCGCCAAACGCAGACGGTCCCCCTTGGTCGGGCCATACAGTTCGGCATAGGCCTGTCTTGAGATCCTTCCCATCTGTCCCTCCTAGAGTTTTCCGTCGATTTTTGCGTTGAAGCCGTAGACTTCCCGGTCACCATCCAGTGCAACCAGTTCGACTTCACGGTCCTGCCCCGGCTCGAACCGCACCGCAGTCCCGGCCGGAATATTGAGCCGGAAACCTCTCGACCGTTCGCGGTCGAAGGCAAGCGCCTCGTTCGTTTCATAGAAATGATAATGCGATCCAACCTGTATCGGCCTGTCGCCCGTGTTCTCCACGGCGATGGTGCGCGTTTCGCGACCGTTATTGAGGTCGATCGACCCGTCTTCGATGAAATATTCACCCGGTATCATGATCGTCTCCTGAGGCACATCCCGAAAACTGTGAAATGGTTTTCGGACAAGATGCGCGTAAAAACCAAAGCCAGAGCGTTTCCAATGTTTCAGGAAATGCCTTACGGAATGGGGTTGTGAACGGTCACAAGCTTGGTGCCGTCCGGAAAGGTGGCTTCCACCTGAATGTCGTGGATCATTTCAGGCACGCCCTCCATCACCTCGTCACGGGTGAGAAGCGTGGCTCCATAGGACATGAGTTCTGCAACCGTCTTGCCGTCGCGTGCTCCCTCCAGAATTTCGGCGGAGATATAAGCCACGACTTCCGGGTAGTTCAGTTTCAGCCCTCGGGCCTTGCGTCGCTCCGCAACCAGTGCTGCGGTGAAAATCAGAAGCTTGTCCTTTTCACGTGGCAATAGTTCCATTTTTAGGCCCTCTCTAAACTGAGTTATGTTGCCCAGATGCGTGGCGCAGCAGCCGGTTTCCCCAGTCCGGTTTCGCGCAGAACTTCCCAGGCTTTTCGAAACAATGTCTTGGCTTCCGACATGCGCCCGCCGAGATAGCGGCAGACGATTATCCGCTCGAGCCGCGACGCCGAAAACAGATTTCTGGCTGCATCGCCGACCGCTTCGCGAATAGCATGAAGCGCGTTTTCATCTGCCGGACCGGCATAAACCATCGTCGCGACAATCGGTTTTGCGCAGAAGGCAAAAGCGGCATTCATCGCCGTATCGGCGCCATAAAGGCGGAACTGCTCGAACCAGATCGGCTTTCCGTCCCTGAGTATTTCGACCCTTTGACGAACTTCTCCCTTGTCGAAACTTTCCTGACAGGCGGGCCGCCCGAGACTGATAATGTCCCAGCCCAAATAGATCGCATCTCTGCTCAGCGAGACTTGCGTGCTTATGGAGGCCTTTGCGCCGTCAAAAACGATTGTTTCCTGCGGGAGATATTCACATATACCGCCCTCGCCCACCTCGATCCTGGTCGTTTGGCTGCTACGGCCCCGCTCGCTGCGATAGAATTTGGTGGCACCCGGCGTCGTCAGGACTGCCCTGGCGCCGCGCCCCAAAAAGCAAGAAATATCAAGAACATCTTCACCAGCAACACCGCCCGGCGGATGAAGAAGATAGACATGCGCGCTGCCGTCTTTTTCAGGATAGAAGGGTTGCTGCACCGCAAGCGGCCCCACGTGGCGTCGCCGCATCAGTCGCGTCACTTCACGATTATGCTCAAACTGCAGTTCAAGCTCGGCATGCCAACCCTTTTTCGACACTGCCACCTCTCCAATCTAACGACAAGTCACAGAATAGGAAGAAACATTCAGTACAAAATGGAGATGCATATACATTTTTTACTTAAGCTAGCTCGACAAATCGGTTCATACAAGCCTAAATGTAAGAAAGAGACCGGTTCACGAGGTTGCCATTGATGCCACTTTAAATACAAGAGCTGTAGATGGAAAGTTCCTTGGGAGGGAGAAAAATGCTGCAGGTAGCATCGGTCAGACGCAAATCAGACGATCAACTGGCAGATGAAAGGCCTTTATCGGGAACTGTTGTTCTCCGATACGATGAGCGACATCTGCGGCGAAAAGCAATCTCTTTAACAAACGGGATCAGAGTGTTCATCGATCTGCCAGATCCCGTTATTCTTACAGCCGAGGATCAACTTATACTCGATGATGGATCGATCATAGAGATAGAAGCTGCTGATGAGCTTTTATATTCCGTCACGACTTCCGATCTGGATCATTTGATAGAGCTCGTCTGGCATATTGGGAACCGACACCTCCCCGCTGAAATTTCGCAGGATCGCATCCTGATCGCCCGAGACCACGTTATTAAAGATATGCTAGAGGGGCTCGGCGCAACAGTAGCGGAAGTAGTCATGCCTTTTAATCCCGTTAGAGGCGCGTACGCTGGCCATCATCACGATCATAATCATAACTCACCGCACACCTGAATAGCCCTGTTGCCATTAGTTTGCGAAGGAAATTTCAATCATGGTTTCAAAGAATGGTCCCTTGCGCGTTGGAATCGGCGGCCCTGTGGGCTCGGGAAAGACCACTCTTACTGAAAAGCTATGTAAGGCGCTTCGAGCACGCTATTCAATCGCAGTGATAACCAACGATATCTATACAAAGGAAGATGCACTTATCCTTGCGCGGCAACAAGCCCTACCGGAAGATCGAATTCTGGGCGTAGAAACAGGCGGCTGTCCTCATACCGCTATTAGAGAGGATGCGTCCATCAATCTGCAAGCAATTGCGGAAATGAACAGAAAATTTCCCGATCTGGATATCGTTTTTATCGAATCGGGCGGCGATAATCTTGCCGCAACTTTTTCTCCAGACCTGGCAGACCTTACGCTTTACGTAATTTCCGTTTGTCAGGGCGAAGAGATACCGCGCAAAGGGGGTCCGGGCATCACTCGATCTGACTTTTTGATCATAAACAAGAGCGACTTGGCTCCTCACGTGAACGTGGACCTCGAAGTCATGAGAAGAGACGCGGATCGAATGCGAGCGGGTCGACCATTCGCTTTTACGGATCTCACCCGGGGCAGAGAGCTTAATACCGTCATTGATTTTATAATCGATAATGGTGGTCTTTCGGTTTAGCGTTTGGATAAGCGGTCGATTATGCGGACAGGCAAATGCAAGACCAACGATGCCTGTTCGAATGTGCCCTGACCTGAAGTAACGAAAGCATCGTCCAGCCCCGCATATTCATCCGTGATCATTTGCCTTAGGAGTTTACCCGACCCTAAAAGCTTGATCAGCGTGTTGGAGCTGGCAAATGAACTGTGCCCGCCACTATCAACCTGGGAAATATCGAGAACCTGAATATTCTTCTTCTGTAAAAAGGCGATATCTGCGCCGCTGCCGATCCGGGCGTTTCCTCCGGTCAATCGCCGAGAGATATCTAACGCTCGGTCACGCCGCGAAACCACTATGGTGAATGGTTGCGGCAATGGCTCAATATCATTGACTTGGCTCTGGAACATGTCCGGATCAATATCGGGTGCCGCGAGCAGCACACCTTTGATCTTTTTGAGTTCCGCCGTGCGTTTCTCCATGGAGAGTGTTCTTAACGCTTCCATAACCACAAGTGCACCCATAGAGTGGCCAACGACGATAATTCCCTTTGTGTTGGTTCTTGCTGCCAATTGAAGTGTTTGCGCCAAACCATTGCGGGCGATGATGGCGCTGTCTCGATCATAAAGATAGCGGGTAAAATTGGCCGCTGAAGCCCAGGAAAAATGCACAGGGACAGAACGCACGTCATAATCATGGGCAATTTGTGCATTCCGGAAGAGAGATTCCGCAAAATTGTTATTGTAACCATGAACAAAGATAAAAACCTCGCGTTGGGGCTCGGACCGCTTCATTAGCTGAGCGTTCATTTCCCGCACGAAAGCATCTGCGTTCGGAATGACCTGGTAGTTTGCTGCCGTAAATTGCCGGCGGGGATCCGGTTGGGCCGAAGATGTTGGGACGTCGCCGGGGCGGTGTGCGTCGGGGATTCGCACGTCGATAGATGAGAACATCAGAGCATCCGCCCGACTACGCGAATACGCTATTTCCGGATCTTCAACACGCTCACGCGTGGTAGCAACAAGAAGTGGAATGAGGCTAGACCGCTGAGCACCTTTGTTGTCAACCGTTCCAAGCCCAGTCACGGCTCTGGGTCCAGCGCAACCCACAGAAAACTGCATGATAAGCACCGCGATGAGAAATCGCGGCGCTTGACCATATATCCGTCGGAAAATTGATTTCGCCATATCAGTTCTTCGGTAACGCGCCCTCCACGGCTTCACGAAGATGCTTTTCTTGTTCTAACGACAATGAGGTCTTCAACACTCGTCCTTTCAGATCGGGCATATCCGCGATCACTCGATCCCACTGCACCTTCCGCAAAAGAACAAAAAGGGCGGATGAGTTTTGAGGGATAGTCTCCCCGAGCGCGCGAATGAAATTGTCATCGATCCCATAATCAGTCAGCGAGCCGGAAAGCGCCCCAGCGCCAGCCCCAACCGCACCGCCGAGTGCCATACCAGCCAAGGGATTGAGAAAAATCAACCCAACAAGCCCGCCCCAAAGTGCCCCTGACAAGAAGCCTGACCCGGCACCCAAAGCGGGCAAATTGAATTTCTGTTTGAGATGAACTTTTCCAGTTCCATCCCGCACCACGATGACTGCGTCCTCCAGATCAACAAGATATTCTTTCTGGAGCTGGCCGAGCTTGAGCAGTACATCATCAGCTTCTGCAACGGTATCGAAGCCTATCACAACCAATTCAGACAAAGCATTTTCCCTTCGATGATTGTAGATCATAATGCCGCGTCAGCGGCGCCACCTCACAGTACGAACATTGGTTATGCGCCCATCACGTACACGGACTGTCACATCATAGGTGCGCCTGAAACGATCCCCACGATAGAGAAAGTGGCTACCTCTACAGTCAATTGCACGAACGTTTCGGAACCCGCGTGTTCTCAGGATTCTGGTCCCTTCAGAACAGCGGATTCTGTGACCATTATTCAACCTTGTTCCGACC
Source organism: Ochrobactrum sp. 19YEA23 (assembly GCF_029909865.1). NCBI lineage: Bacteria > Pseudomonadati > Pseudomonadota > Alphaproteobacteria > Hyphomicrobiales > Brucellaceae > Ochrobactrum > Ochrobactrum sp. 19YEA23. Next base: position 14,325 of record NZ_JASAMQ010000002.1, read on the forward strand.
AAAGCAGTCTGGTTCTGGCTGAATGCCTGAACGGGTTCGGCCACCGTGCCCGCGACGGTTAATGCAAACAATGCGAGAGTGGCGGCAATGGCTCGTAACATCATCCCCTCCACGAAGCTGTTTTCAACAAACAAGCTGACAGGTGATCTGGCTCGACATGACTGCCGAACCAGATCACATGGTTTCCAGAGCTGAGGGCGCCGGAAACTTCTCATAAAATGCTCGAGATGTAATCTTATCGACAACGCGCCTCAAAGACGCGGCCATGCTGATCACGATATCGGCAGTATTGAACACCGTTTCGAGTCTGAGCAACGCCGACGAGCGTTCCTGCAGCTGCGCCGATAGCCGCGCCAGTAAGCGCTCCGCGCGTATCCCCACCAATCGCAGCGCCCGCAAGACCACCGATTGCAGCACCACCTACACCATATCCAGCAGTCCGTCTGTCATCGGTGGTACACGCCGCTGTTGCGATCGCTATCGAACAAACTGCTAGTAAGGTGCAAACTCGGTTTCTCATTGTAACCTCTTTCCCAACATGAATCTAAACGACTATTGATACTCATTGTAACGCGAAAAAGTGCGACAAATGTGGGCACAAATGCGGCCTTCACGTACAGTGGGATACTTATCGACTGTGACGACCCATCACTCGATCGACACGCACCACACGGCCATCGCGGGCACGCACTTCTATTCTTAAAGTTTGTTGTCTACGCTCGCCTCTGAATACAAAATGAGGGGCATTACAGCTGATGCTACGCAGATGTGTTAGTCCTCGCATGGACAGATACCGCATTGCCTCACGACAAGATATGGGACCGCCATCGTTAAGTTCAGTACCAACCACGACGCTCCTTGCTAATGGCCGGGCAGGAGAATTCGCTACCATACCAAGCTGTAAGACCAAGGAAGCGACAAAGACAAAAGACGAGGAAAAAGCTCGAGAATTCATTGCGTCCCTCCAAACGCTTTCAATCATAAACTATGTGATTATTGTTTCTTGGCAAGCAGAAATCCGTTACATTCAGAAAATGAAATATTCATAAAGTATCATTAAGTAATTATATAATCATTTTGATTGTTTGAGGAAAAAGGCGAGAGCTGCAATAGCGGCTGATATAGCAAGACCAAAACTGAAAACATCCCGTGTTCCATCCCATGCTACCGCTTCGCTAAGAAATAATACCCCTAAAACCGCAACAACAACACTTAACAGATGTTCTTTTAGATCTTCTAGGTTGGATATTTTTAGCCACGATGGCATCTTAACCCGATCATCGATAAAAAGAGAATAAAGCCCCAGACTAATGATGTAAACGGCAATTGCTATCAGAAAAACGTCAACAGTTTCTACGACACGCACCGCATATGTTTTGGACGCTTTTGATGTAAATTCAAGATTCTTAAGTATATCGAAACTCGCACTCGCCATGACGGCGATCTGGTACATTATTAAGGCAATTGATCCAAATAATGCTCCAATAACCGGCAAAATCATTATATATCGGCTAAGAGACAATATTTTTGTGAACATAACGACCTCCTGCGTTTCGAAGGCAAGATAGTAGAGTCAGAAATTACCTTGCAGACGCGCTCCATTCTGCAACGATATTACAAAAATTATAATAACGGGATCTCGCTTTTTTGAAAACCCAGCGATGTGTCGAAGCGTACGTAACGTTTTTTTTTGCACAGACTGTTTCACCGGCCACACTCTTTACATGGGAGGAAATCGATAGCTTCCAATTAGCCAAAATTGGCTGGTTAGGTGAAAGATTATATGTTAAGCAGAATAGTCAGTATTAATGTGCGGTTGCGTGGAGAAAGGCCGTTAATCGCGCACCGATTACTGGCCAATCGGAGCAGAACAGCATATTTTGCAATCGTTTAGTTTGAAAAAGCCATATTGCTCCAAGTCCTATTGCCTTGCACCAGGCTTTTGGTCTGTTTCTACGTTACTTTTATGTAATCGCTCTTCGAGAGCGTCCTACAGGGGAAGTTGACCTTGAAGTCCGGAGGAAGGGGACATCTCAGCAAATGACGACAAGATCGGATATTTTTGCGGTCAAATTGGAAAAGCGCCAGCGTTCAAGCGCCAGTATAAACCGAGCACTGGTACTCGCTCTCGTGATTACATCACTAAGCGCATGTTCTCAAGAAACGGAAGCCCAACCGCCCCAAATACGCCCTGTTCAAGTCGTAACTGTTCAGAAGGGCGCATCTGGACAAACCTCTACGTTTACGGGCGAAATTCAAGCTCAAGAAGAAGTATCCCTCGCATTCCGTGTATCCGGACGGATGATCGAGCGAAGCGTCAATGTTGGTGATACAGTCGCAGCAGGGCAAATTGTTGCGCGGTTAAATGCTCAGAGCGCGCAGAATTCTCTGCGATCCGCGAGAGCGGCTCTTTCGGCCGCGGAAAGTCAGCTGGTTACTGCGAGAAATGCCTTCTCGCGACAGGATCGGTTATTACAACAAGGGTTTACCACACGTGCGTTTCATGATGAAGCCCGTAATGCTTTGGAAAACGCCCGTTCGGCAGTCGACCGCGCTGAAGCACAGGTGAAGATAGCTGAAGATAATGTAGGTTACTCTAACCTCATCGTTGATGCTGGAGGAACGGTAACTGCGCGAGGTGCAGAACCTGGGGAAGTTGTGCAAGCTGGCCAGATGATTGTTCGACTGGCACGCGAGCGAGGCAGAGACGGCGTATTCGATGTACCCCCACAAATTTTGCGAGCGGCTGATCCTGATTCAGTAATTACCGTTAGCCTCGCCAATGATCCAAACGTATTCACTTCTGGTCGTGTGAGGGAAGTATCCCCGCAGGCTGACCCTGTGACGCGAACTTTTCGGGTTCGAGTGGGGTTGGATAATGCCCCCGATGCTATGCGCCTCGGCTCCACAGTTAACGGGATCGTTAAGATCGAGAACGACGCTGAAATTGAAATCCCCGCGAGCGCCTTAACTGCGGTAAATAGTTCTCCTGCGGTTTGGGTGGTTGATCCCCAAGCCGAAACTGTCGCGCTGCGAAATATTGAAGTTGCTCGGTTTGGTAATACCAATGTCGGCGTGCAGTCGGGTCTAAGCGTTGGCGATATCGTGGTTACCGCAGGAATTCAAGCTTTACATCCTGGTCAGAAGGTCCGTCTGCTAGGTTCGTCGGGGTCGTGATGCGATTCAATCTTTCTGAATGGGCCGTTCGCGAACGGCAGTTAGTCATTTTCTTGATGATCGTGGTGCTGGGAGCCGGGATTTTTGCTTATACGCGTCTCGGTCGCGCAGAAGATCCATCTTTTGTGATAAAAACAATGGTTGTACAGGCCGCTTGGCCCGGAGCGAACGTCACCGATACGCTTCAACAAGTGACCGAGCGACTGGAACGGACAATTCAGGAAACGCCGCATCTCGATAATATTCGCAGTTTTACTCGCGCAGGCGTTACAACCATTTTTGTGAATCTGGAAGGCAGCGCAAGCGCTAGGGAGGTAGAAGACACCTGGTATAACGTTCGCAAACGCGTTGGCGACATGCGCCACACACTCCCGCAAGGTGTTGTTGGCCCTGGCTTTAATGACGAGTTCGGCGACACATTTGGCCTCATTTATGGCTTTACCGCTGACGGGTTTACTCACCGGCAATTGCGGGACTACGTCGAAGAAGCACGCTCCCGTCTACTCAAGGTTACCGACGTCGCCAAGATTGAACTGCTTGGTGAACAGGATGAGCAGATCTTTGTCGAGTTCTCAATGCAGGAGCTTGCCAGCCTGGGAATTGATCGGTCTGCTCTAATCGCGGCACTGCGCGCTCAAAATGTCGTGCAGCCGTCCGGGACAATACTCACCGGCGATGAAAATCTCTCTGTCGACGTATCAGGAGCATTTAAGACCGAGCAGGACATTGCAAACATTAATTTCGCCGTAAATGGCAGAATGGTCCGACTTGCTGATATCGCAACAGTGCGCCGCGGCTATTCGGACCCTCCAGCACCGTTGTTCAGAGTTAATGGTCAACCGGGAATCGGATTAGCTATTTCGATGCGCGAAGGAGGCGATATACTTCGTCTTGGCCGCAACATCGACGAAGCTATGTACGAGATCCGAGGTGATCTGCCGCTCGGCATTGAACCCCATCTCGTCGCGGACCAGGCTGTTACCGTACGCGGTGCAATCTCGGAATTCATGGAATCTATCTGGAAAGCTATCGCAATTATTCTCGTCGTGAGTTTTGTTGCATTGGGTATACGCGCTGGCCTGATGGTTGCATTCACCATCCCACTCACCCTCGCTGCCGTATTCTCAATTATGTGGTTGGTCGGCATTGATATGCAACGCATCTCACTGGGCGCTCTGATCATTGCGCTGGCGCTGATGGTTGACGATGCAATGACCACAACGGATGCCACACTGGGAAGGCTTGCCCTAGGGGAACCAAAGGAAGTAGCGGCAGTATACGCTTTCAAAACCTATGCTTTTGCTATGCTCGCCGGCACATTTGTCACCATCGCAGGTTTCGTGCCGGTCGGTTTTGCCGCAAGTTCAGCTGGCGAGTATACTTTTTCGCTGTTCGCCGTCGTAAGCATAGCGCTTCTTGTTTCGTGGTTCGTCGCTGTTATTTTTGCCCCTCTGCTTGGAATCTATGTATTGAAACCAGCAAAGAAAACGACGGCCAGTCCAGACCCCGTTATGCGCATTTATCGCAGCTTCCTCTCTGCTGCGTTAAAAGCTAGATGGCTGACTATTGCGGTCACTCTCGTTTTGTTTGCTATCTCGATTTTTCTCCTGCCCATGATTCCACGGCAATTCTTTCCTGCGTCAGATCGCCCCGAACTTCTGGTTGACCTTGAGCTCCCCCAAAACTCCTCTATCTATGCCACCGAGCGTGTAATGCAGCGATTAGACGACGCACTGCGCCCAGACATCGATGTTGAAAGATGGAGCGGTTATGTTGGCCGCGGGGCAATTCGTTTCTATCTTCCACTTGACGCAAAACTGCCAAATGATTTTTTTGGGCAAGCCGTCGTGGTTGCTAAGGATGTCGACGCCCGTTTACGCATACAGCAAAAACTTGCTTCGCTGTTTGAAAAGGAATTTCCAAATGTGGTGACGCGGGTTTCTCCACTCGAATTGGGCCCACCTGTCGGGTGGCCCATACAATATCGTGTACTTGGCCCAGATCTGGGACAGGTCCGTGATATCGCATATAAGCTCGCTGCGGTCATCGCGAAAAGTCCTCTGACAAAAACGGTGAATTATGAATGGATTGAACCTTCGCGTGAAGTTCGAGTCCGTGTTGATCAGGATAAGGCACGCTTGTTAGGGCTTTCCAGCGAAGCAATCGGACGTGTACTGAACACTATTTTAACTGGAGCGCCCGTTACACAGGTTCGTGACGACATATATTTAGTGAACGTAACACTGCGCGCTACAGACGAACAACGTGTCTCGCTCGACACCCTGCGCACGGTCCAAATTCCCATCAACGGGGGGAGAACCGTACCTCTCAGCCAGTTTGCCACCTTCGATTTCGATCAAACATATCCCATGGTTTGGCGACGAGACAGAACGCCCAATTTGACGGTACAATCAGATATCGGCAGCGGAACATTGCCTGAAACGGTCGTGCAACAACTCGCTCCAGGCGTCAAAGAACTTTCCGATACATTACCGACGGGCTACCGGATCGAAACGGGCGGAACAGTTGAGGAAAGTGCGGCATCTCTGGCATCCGTTATGGCAGTCGTACCGGTGATGCTACTAATCATGCTTGCCGTACTTATGTTCCAGCTGCGGCGGTTCTCGTTGACATTAATAGTAGTCAGCGTCGCGCCCTTAGGTCTAATCGGAGTCGTGCTCGCTCTGCTAATATCAAACCGGCCATTGGGTTTCGTGGCTATACTCGGGGTACTCGCCCTTGTCGGTATGATCATTAAGAACGCAGTCATTCTAATTGGTCAAATTGAAGCTGAACGAGAAGCGGGCAAGGGTATAAATGAGGCCGTGCTAGACGCATCTTCTGCTCGCTTTACACCGATAATGCTGACGGCCATTTCTACGGTATTGGGAATGATACCGATAGCCCCCACTGTTTTCTGGGGACCGATGGCATTCGCGATAATGGGCGGCTTGCTCGTAGCTACTCTTCTAACTCTTATCTTTCTGCCAGCTCTGTATATAACGATCACTTCGGAACGCCGTTCGTTAAATTCAGAAACAGCGGAGAAGATTTAGTTCTCCACCTCTGGTGGTGCGTGTATTATGCCGGAAGGTATGAATGGGCAACCATTTTATTTCAGCGGCGTTTACGTTGCCTAAAGCAGCCAAGGTCCGTTACGCTCAACCGTCTTATGAACACTCGCCCGCCCAAGAGAGCTAACACCTGATCGGAGCACGGGCGGGCGTGGGAGTAAGCGGCCCTACCCAGCTTTATAGGTGAAAACCAGCTTCTGCGCATTCGTTAATATTATAGGCTATAAGCCGTTTCCCTCCTATTAAGTTGCGGTACAGCGTCAGGAACCGGTTTTCAGACAACTGTTCCCACTCCGCTGCTGGTCGTGCCATCTGATTGCCAGTCAAGAATCTTCTCACGCGTTCAGAATGGTACTATTTGACGCAACAAATTTCGGGCAGGATAGCTAATTGCCAGCTACCATTGATCCTCCTTACCAACAACTCGATCTCATGGTTTTGGGAGCCTCACAACCTGAACAAACCAGTGTCGCACGACAACAACTTTGATGCGGCAAAGTTCCTCCTAGTCTCTTCCTTCGAGAAGGCGCACTGCCGCGCAGGACAGTGCTATAACGCCGAGACGAATACATGCTTCGTCAGGCTGGTAATCACCATTATGCAGGAAGTCGTTCCGCCCGGTAGTTTGAGAGCCGATGCCAAGCTGGAAAGACGGCACCTTCTCTCCGACCAGGGAAAAATCCTCTGCCCCCAGGCTGGGTGCTCGTTTCATTACCGCTTCTTTGCCGAAATGGTGAGAAATCGCCTTCATAGTGATCGAGACAACCTCCGGATCGTGGTGGAGAGATGGAAGAGTGCGCATATAGTTCACTATGCAACTGACACGCAACAAACTCTCCAGTGCACGACACTGTCGATGGATCGCCTCATCTATGGAGCGCCGCGTCGCCGGGTCCTGACAACGCACAGTCCCAATTAGTCTGCAAGTCTCGGGAATTACATTATATGCGTCGCCGGAATGGATCGCCCCGATCGTCAAGACCGCCGGGTGCATCGGATTCGTCTCACGCGAGACGATAGTCTGTAGTGCCAGCACCAGATGAGCCGATGCGACGATGGGATCCACTGCCTGATCGGGATGAGCAGCATGGCCGGAGCGGCCATGAACCGTGATCTCGAATTCGTCGCAAGAACCATTGGCGTTGCCCTCGATATAACTGAACATGCCTGTTGGTTCGTCGGGATGATTGTGGAAACCCAGCGCCATGTCCACACCATCCAGGATGCCATCCTCTATCATCGCTCTGGCGCCACTATCGGGAGTTTCTTCCGCTGGCTGGAACATCAGCTTCACAGTACCAGCAAGGCGGGGCGCGATCTCCTTGAGTACAGCCGCCACCCCGATTAGCGTGGAAGTGTGGATGTCATGACCGCAAGCATGCATACGGCCTTCGATGGTGCTCGCATAAGGCAACCCGGTCTCTTCAAGGATTGGCAATGCGTCCATATCAGCGCGGAGCAACAGTGTCGGACCAGGGCGTCCGCCTTTGACGATACCCAACACTCCGGTACGACCTACACCCGTCTGGTGTTCGATGCCTAGACGGGAGAGCTCACGTGCGACGACGTTAGCTGTGCGCTGAACGTCGAAACCAATCTCGGGATGAGCGTGAATATCGCGTCTGATCTCGATCAGACGCGCTTCTTCCATAGCTACCAGATCATCTATGAGACGGTCAGTGTCGTTAACAAGTGTGTTCATCGGCATTTTATCCTGAGCTTATTTTCCAAAAGTGGATATGGCGCACGATGCACGCCAAATCCTGCGTCACTGTCGCTCGATCAGTCGTTCGAAGGAGTTTGATCACTCTTGAACCATTTGATGCTCAGTTTCTTAATCGTGCCATCGTCGATGGCGGCCTGAATAGCCTTATCGAACTTCGCCTTCAATTCAGTGTCGCCCTTGTGAAAAGCCGCAGCCGCACCTTTACCGAATACATCGCCACGCACACCAGTGCCCACAATCTTCATGTCCTTGAAATCGGGCTTTTCCATATCACCCATCAGGATCGGATAGGCTGCAAATACGGCGTCGATACGACCAGCCAGAAGGTCCATGTCGTGTTCTTCCGTAGAAGGATACTCGCGGACTTCCACGACGTCCTTGAGATACTTTTCAAGAAAAATGGCATTGCTGCTACTGCTTTGCACGCCGACAGTCTTGCCCTGAAGAATAGGCTTCCACTTCTGAATAACCTCGGCAAATTTTTCTGGATTGGAACTGATATTGACAGCTTCGCCCGTGCCGGGCAGTTCGGAGACAGGCGTTCCAGCTATCGCAGCAAAGCCCATGAGGCCGAGCTGATACGGAATGGAGAAATCGACCAGCTTCTCTCGTTCCGGTGTGATAGACATTGCTGCCATCAGGACATCGAATTTGCGCGATTGAAGGGCTGGTACAGCTCCATCCCATTCCTGGGTCACGATCTCGCATTTGACTTCCATACGAGCGCAAAGGTCTTTGGCAAGATCAATCTCGTAACCATCCAATGTTCCATCTGGAAGCGTCATATTGAAGGGAGGAAATCCTCCTTCCGTTGCAATCTTCAACACTTTTTCTTCAGCGTTGGCTATCGATACCGATGACAAGACGAGAGCCAATGCCGCCAAGCCACCTAATAATTTACGCATAATCTCGATCCCTTATTTTGTTCATATGTGACGTACATCGATTGGCGATGAACACCTATTCCAGCCAGGGTATACTTGGTACCCTCAAAGATTGTTTAGATTTAACAGAGTTTCCATCACATATATTCCCCAGGGCCATGATGTTGCGTAATGAACCAATGCACTCAGGAATAGGAGGCCCAATATCCTTATCTTTCAGCGAGTTAGGGCGCCATCGTCGAAGAAATTCCCTGTTTATCGAACCGATAAATCCAGTTTGGTTCCGGCGACAAGAAAACTTCATCGCCAATTTTGATAGGATAATCACCGCCCGTGCGCACCGTTATCATGCCGAGCGTCGCGACATCGACATGGGCAAACGTATCAGCCCCCAGGTGCTCTACCAGAGAAACGCTTCCCTTCCACTGTCCCTTTTCGTGAGAGAGTGTGATGTGTTCGGGACGTATTCCGATCGAATGAGCGTTGAATTTTGCTGCTTCAGATCCGTCGACGAAGTTCATCTTCGGAGATCCGATAAATCCGGCAACAAAGCGATTAGCCGGCTTTCGGTAAAGATCAAGCGGGCTGCCGAACTGTTCGATCTTGCCTGCATTCATGACTGCAATTCGGTCAGCCATCGTCATAGCTTCGACCTGATCGTGAGTTACATAGATCATCGTAGTTCGCAGCTTTTGATGAAGTTCGGAGATTTCAAGTCGCATACCAACACGTAAGGCGGCGTCAAGATTGGAAAGAGGTTCATCAAAAAGAAAAGCCGTAGGCTGACGTACGATCGCGCGACCGATAGCAACACGCTGGCGCTGCCCTCCAGAAAGATTGCGCGGGCGACGTTCGAGATAATCGAGCAGATTGAGGCTACGTGCGGCTTCCTTCACCTTGCCATCAATAACATCGCGTTTTTCGCCCGCCATCTTCAACGGGAAAGCGATGTTCTGATAAACTGTCATATGTGGGTAGAGCGCATATGACTGGAAAACCATCGATAGCTTGCGCTTGGCAGAAGTGACGCTGGTAACATCCTGCCCTTCGATCATAATATTCCCTGAAGTTGGCTCCTCAAGACCCGCGATCAAACGTAACAACGTGGACTTTCCGCATCCAGATGGACCAACGAAAACGACGAACTCGCCGTCTTCGATATCAAGGTTGACATCCGGCAGCACCACCTGCTGACCAAAGGATTTTTCTATACTGCGTAGTTTGATGGAACCCACGGATCGCTCCTCCTTATTTCACCGCGCCAAATGTCAGGCCGCGGACAAGCTGTTTCTGGCTGATCCAGCCAAGGATCAGAATTGGAATGATGGCGAGCGCCGAAGCGGCCGAGAGTTTCGCCCAGAACAGTCCCTGTGGACTGGAATAGGAGGCGATGAACGCCGAGAGTGGAGCTGCCCTGGAAACCGTGAGGTTGAGAGTCCAGAAAGCTTCGTTCCAAGCAAGGATGATGTTGAGCAACATGGTCGAAGCTACGCCCGGCAATGCCATGGGCAAGAGGATGTAGAAGAGCTCCTTGCTGGCGGAGGCACCGTCCATGCGCGCCGCTTCAAGGATGTCAACAGGGATATCCTTGAAATAAGTGTAGAGCATCCAGATCATCAGTGGCAGATGACCAATGAGGATGATCGCCGTCAAACCAATGAGGCTGTCGAGAAGGCCGGTTGTTTTATAAATGAGGTAGACCGGCACAAGTGCACCAACCGAGGGCAGCATCTTGGTGGAAAGCATCCACATAAGGAGTGGACGTGTGCTGCGCGCTGGCTGGAATGCAAATGACCAGGCCGCAGGAACTGCCAAGAACAGGCCAATCACCGTGGAACCGATTGAAATGATCACGGAGTTACGAAAGAACAGCAAGTAGTCGGATCGTTCCTGGACCTCCGCATAGTTTTCCAGCGTCCAGCTTGGGATGAGCGAAGGTGGAAACGAAATTGCCTCCACCTCGGTCTTGAAGCTTGTCAACACGGTCCACAAGATGGGGAAAAAAAGAATGAAGGCGACGCTCCACCCGCACACGGTGAAAATCGTTTTGTGAAGAGTTGCTAAATGAATTTTCATAATGTCCTCCTCACGCGGTCAGGTTCTTGCCCGCTGAACGCAGGGAAAAGATAGCCACCATATTCGCCAGAATCACTGCAATAATTCCACCTGCCGACGCCGCTCCAACATCGAACTGTAACAGGGCCTGCACATAGATCAGGAACGGTAAATTCGTAGATGCGGTGCCCGGACCACCGCCGGTTGTCACGAAGATTTCGGCGAAAATCGACAGGATGAAGATCGTCTCCATGAGGATGACCACGGTGACGGCGCGGCTAAGATGCGGCAGCGTCAAGTAACGAAAGCGCGACAATGCACCAGCGCCATCCATGCGTGCCGCTTCCTTTTGCTCACCGTCAAGAGACTGCAAGGCAGTCAGAAAGATCAACGTTGCAAATGGCAGCCACTCCCATGTCGCGATGATACCGACGGACAGCAGAGGATACTCGCCCAACCAATCAATAGGTGTGAAGCCCAGTTTCAGCGCGATCCAGGCGAACAAGCCGTAACCCGGATGCATGAACATGTTTTTCCACACCAGTGCGGCGACAGTCGGCATGACAAAGAATGGCGCGATCACAAGAAGACGCACGATACCCTGCCCCCACATGGGCTGGTCGAACAAAAGCGCCAGCAAAATACCACCAATGACGGTAGACGCTAATACCCCCACGACCAGAAGCAGCGTGTTCTTGATCGCCTGCCCGAAAGCCGGATCGGTGACAAAATAGGTGTAGTTCTCCAAACCGGCGAAGCCTCCCACGGAAGGGTTCATCAGATTATAGAACTGGAAGGAGAACCAGAACGTCATCAACAGCGGGACAACCATCCCGATGATCAGCACGATGATCGAAGGCGCCAGGGCGAGCCGCCCGGCCAAGCGCATGTGTTTTACAGCCACCAGCGTTCCTCTTGTTATCATTTGGTCCGCCTGTAAGCACATACAGACGGACCAGTTCAGAAACGTCAGTTACGGTAGTAGCCGGCGCGCTGCATGGTGCGTTTCACAAAATCCTGCGATTCCTGCAGCGCCTGTTCCGGCTTCTTGCTACCAGCCAGCGCAGCGGCCAGATTTTGGCCCACTGTGGTGCCGATTGCCTGGAATTCAGGTATGTGGATGAAGCCAGCACCGACATAGGGCACTTCATGGATTGAAGGCTTATCAGGATTGACTGAGGAAATGGCGTGCAGCACCTGATCCGCAAAAGGCGCGGCCACCTTCAGATACTCCGGCGACTTGTAGGTCGATGTGCGGGTTCCCGGAGGCGCCAGCAGCCAGCCTTCTCGCTCGCCCACGAGTTGCACGTAAGATTTCGAGGTCGCCCACTGAATGAACTTCTTCGAGGCTTCTTCGTGCGTTGTGGAGTTCACAGGTATAGCCAGCGACCACGCACCGCTCCACCCAGCTGCATTCGGATTGATTTCAGTGATCGGATAAGGTGCAAAACCCGTTTTATCGGAAACGGTCGATTCCTTGGGGTTGAGCAGATACCCAGCGGTCACTGTGGCGTCAATCCACATGCCACATTTGCCAGTGCTGAAGAGGACCCGGTTTTCGTTGTAGCCGTTCGATGAAGCTCCAGGAGGACCATACTTGGTCATCAGGTCAAGATACCAGTCGAGTGCTTCCTGCCAAGGCTTGGCGGTGAGCTCTGGCTCCCACTTCATATCAAACCATTCACCGCCAAAGGCTGCCACGAAAGTTGAGATGAGCGGCGTGTTCTCGCCCCAACCCGGCTTGCCACGTAGGCAGATGCCGTACACACCATTGGCCTTGTCATCGATTTTGGCTGCGAATTCGGCGATGTTGGCGAAGGTAGGCCTTTCCGGCATCTTCAGGCCAGCTTTCTCGAAAAGGTCTTTACGGTAATAGGTAATGAGGCTCTCGCCGTAAAAAGGCGCCGCATACATCACGCCGTCTACACTCACACTGGAGCGCGTTGCAGGGATAATGTCATCGTAGTCATAGTCTGCGCCGAAATCATCGAGCTTCATCAACCAACCCATCTTACCCCAGAGCTGGGTCTGATGTGAGTTTACCGAGATCACGTCGTACTGTGCCGCTTTCATCGAAATATCGGTGGCAAGCTTCTCACGAAGGGAATTCTCTTCCAGAATGACCCAGCGCACCTTAATGCCCGTTTCCTTCTCGAATTCCTTCGACAGCTTCTGCATGATAATCATGTCGCCGTTGTTGACGGTGGCGACGACGATCTCTTCGGCAGAGGCCGCAGCAGTGAGGCCGATCAGCGACACGGCGCCGGCCAGTATGGACTTGAGCATTTTCATGAATGAAACCCCTCCTCTTGGTTTCTTGGTTGAGATATAAAGACGCCCCTTCAGCGAACGGGGACAGGATTGACGGGTGTCAGACTTGAGCATCTGGCCTCCAGTACCGCGCCAGCAGCGAACAGCTGCTCCTCCTGGAACAGCGATCCCATAAGCTGCACACCCATCGGTACGCCGCCGACCAATCCGGTGGGCGCAGCCAGCGTGGGCAGCCCCAGAAGCGGCGCGACATGGAGTGGTGACAGTTCGAGTACCTGCTCGGCGGTCAGGCTAACCGGATTGTCATAGGTGTCGATGGCCTGTGGCTTACGCCAGGCCGTCGGCGTCAGTACGATAGGATATGTCTGCATGAAGGCCAGCCATTCGCGCAGGATTGTGGTGCGGCGTGCAAGTCCGGTGCGAAAATCCTCGAAGTCTACCGTTGGGGTTGCGTTCAGCAGCGCGTACGCCTCGTTGATTTCTTCCAGTGGGGCGCTCGCCTCAATCATCGGCAAGTTGTGAATGCGCAATTCGTGGATAAGCAGCCTGTCGCGCAGCGCCGAGGCCTCGGCATAGTGCGGTGGCGCGCATTCCTCGATCTCATAACCAGCGTCTGCGAGCCAGGCCGCGGCTTGTCGCACGGCTGCCACCACTTCCTGGTCCTTTTCGACGCCAGGAAGATCGGTCAGCACTGCTACCTTGCCGGGAGCGATGTCGGTCTTTTCAGGGATCGGCGCAAAGGACGACCATGGATCGCGCGGATCATGTCCCGACATGGCGTTCAGCGCGATGCGCAAATCGTCTATGGTGCGCGCGAAGGGGCCATTGCAGATGGCTAGCTGTGACATGATGGCCATCTCGGTGGCTGCTGTACTACTGAAATGAGGTACACGTCCGAAGGTGGGGCGCATGCCGAACACCCCGCAGCAATAAGCCGGATAGCGGATCGATCCCCCACTGTCATTGCCATGCGCCAGCGGTACCATGCCGGTTGCGACCGATACGGCAGCCCCCCCACTCGACCCGCCAGGGGATACCTTGTGGTCCCAGGGGTTCCAAGTGCGTCCATAGAGCTTGTTGTTGGTGAAAAGACCGAACGACATGGCCGGTGTATTGGTACGCCCGACTATGATCGCGCCTGCATTCCGCCAACGTTCAACGACGGGAGCATCAGCGGCTGGAATGCGCCCTTTAAACTGCGCCGCACCATTGGTCGTCGGTCGACCTCCATAATCGATATTAATTTTAACGGTGACTGGTACTCCGTGCAGTGGGCCAATCGCCTCGCCGCGTGCCAGCGCAGCATCGGCAGTTTTCGCGGCGCTGCGCGCCTCGTCATACAACAAATCCACGACCGCATTCACTGCGGGATTGATAGCTTCGATCCGTCCAATGCAGCTTTCGACACATTCAAGAGATGATAGTTCTTTAACGCGAATGGCCGCCGCCATCTGCGTTGCGCTCCAGCGCCACGGCTCTACAGTCACTTATATTCCTCCCAGCCCTTCGTCCAATTACGGCCAACGAGCGATCTCAATCTGAGCAGGCATCGGAAAAGCGTGTACATAAGCTTTCCACGATTTGCTTAACCGGTTTCTCAATTGAAACAACGATCCCATCTTCGTCGCGTTCAAGCGGCTCGAGCGTCTCGAACTGGCTAGTCAACAACACCGAAGGCATGAAATGCGAATGCCGGGCAAGCATACGTTTCTCAATTAGGGATCGTGATCCGGTCAGATGCACGAACACCACCGGACCGAGCATTTCACGTAATCTGTCGCGGTAGATGCGCTTAAGCGCAGAGCAAGCGATAATCACGTATGGCTGATTGAGCCTCGCTTCCAGCAGAGCAGCCTCTGCAACCGCTTTCAGCCACGGCCAACGGTGATAATCTTCCAAAGCCTGTCCAGAAGACATCAATGCAATGTTGCTTTGTGGATGATAATCGTCTGCCTCGACAAAAACGCCCCCTAAACAGACAGAAATTTGCTCCGAAACAGACGTTTTCCCGGCACCACTCACCCCCATAACAATAATACACCTGCCGGAGCGGCTGCCGCTCAACGGTATATTCATCCCGAAAATCTCCTCCTTGCTTGCCAATGCAAGCGCTTTCATTGAGTGAGGCATGTAAACTGTCTTGTCAATCAAAAAACAATCGTTCAGTAAAATACGGTCCGAATGCAACTGCGCCAGGCAAATAGCAGAACGAGAAAACGGGGGAGCAGGTGAAACAACGGAAGATAACGCTTGCGGACGTTGCAAGAGAGGTCGGCGTGAGCCCGGCCACGGTGTCGCGCGCGCTCAGCACACCTGACATGGTGTCAGCAGGCGTGAGAAGCCGCATACAGCATGTAATTGACAAGCTGGGCTATATTCCCGACCCTGCAGCTCGAGCACTTGCCTCCGCCCGAACCAAGGTCATCGGTGTACTGATACCCTCAGTAACAAACAACGTTTTCTCCGATGTGTTGCGTGGCATCTATGCGAAGATTCGGGGTTCCCAGTTCGACGTACAGTTAGGCAACACTCATTATTCGACATTGGAAGAAGAAAAGCTGCTGAAAGTCTTTCTGAGCCAGCGTCCAGCGGGTCTCATTGTCACCGGCATCGACCAATCCCCAGCCTCCTTGAAGTTGTTGAAACAGGCAAGCTGTCCTGTTGTACAGATCATGGAAACCGGGGACGCGCCGATCGATATGATGGTGGGCTTTTCCCATTGGCGAGGTGCGCACGACGCAGCCACACATCTGGTTGAGCAAGGATACCGCAGGATCGGTTTTCTTGGAGCCCGAATGGACCCGCGGACTCAGCGCCGCCTCGAAGGCTTCTCACAAGCGTTAAGAGATGCCGGTTTATATGATGAGCAACTGGTGGTTACGACGACCAGGCCATCTACCGTGTCATTGGGTTGCGATCTGTTAGCAGAAATACTGTCGATTTCCCCAGATACTGATGCTGTATTCTGTATCAATGACGATCTTGCTCTGGGGGCTCTTTTTGAATGTCAGCGCCGACGTATCGAAGTTCCATATCAGTTCGGAATCTGTGGCTTCAATGATCTGGAAATGATGAGCGTTGCAAATCCTTCCATAACCAGCGTTCGAACGCATCGAAAGGAAATGGGCGAACAGGCAGTCGCCATGCTCCTCTCAGCGATTGAGGGAGAAAAATTCAGCGAGAAGGTCATCGATATTGGTTTTCAACTTGTGAAGCGGCAAAGCAGCCAGAGATTCAGACAGTGATGCACAATCTGTCAAGTCCGGTTAATGCATGTTGAAAGCCGACTTCATACGGCAGACCTGACGGAACGCCTTTACCAGACCCCGAAAGTCATCATCCTGCGCGGCGAAGCGGATGTGAAGGAGCGTTGGTAAAGGGAGGGCAACAACTTATCTTGATCTGCCCCAAACTAACGGCGGAGTTCAGCGTGCTGTGCAACCATTTCGCGTCGAGAAGAGGGTGAGCGGCAGCTTTAATTTGGCCTTGGCAGAGGGGCATAACCGGGCAGCGCCCCGGACTTCAGGCAACGGGGATCGGGCAACCAGGGCCAGCTTTCTCTCATGCATTCCTGTGACTGATCCGGTTTACGTTGATCAGCCACGTATCAGACATGACTCATAGACTTCCCGCACCCGTGATCGTCGGCTCTACAGCCAATGGTTGAGATGTCGCTTGAGCCTGACAGGCAGATTGCCAAACTCGACCGAGCAATTTTGGTATGGCACCGTGACAATGAAATCAGTAACCGGTTAACGACTATCCCTGGTATTGGTGTGGTGATGGCGGGCCGCAACCCGTGAGGCAATGCAGATCATGCGCGGTCTTAACGGCTTGAATTTCAATGGATCGGATGTAGTTGAAGTCGCGCCTCAGTATAATCCAGCGACAAGTACGGCACAGGTCGCCGTCCAGATTCTTTTCATCCAGCTGTGTCTGGTGGCAACAGCAATTCAACAAAGAAAACTAGGGTCATGGGCCGGCCAAACCGGAAATCCAATACGCGCAAGGTACCGGCCACGAGACTTCATTCCAAGGATCCTTGCCCGCAGCGACGGTTTCGATGGTAGATAGCAGAAGAGCTAAGGGGAAGCCGCTAAAACACAATTATGCGCCTAAAAGACCCGGCCCCGCGCCACTGCGTCCGGCGAGTAAACGCTGGCATAATTAACGCTGACTCTCCTGTTATGTTAGCCTCGGAAAGATCAGCAGCAACGGAACCGCCTGCGGCAGCCCCTCCAGATTGCCAGTCAAGAACCCACACTCTTTCAATTCTGACGTCCGGAATAAGGTCCGAGGCGGCCATTCGGCTTTTTTGCTGTGAATTGGAACAACTGCCGTCAGGATATAACGCCGCCTTCCCCGAATGCGTAAAATCTCGCCTGGGTTTTCAGGCGGGCCCGTGATTTGCGACTGGAGGGGTAATGGTCGGCTCGCGCCCTCTAGCCTGTTTTGCCTGTGACCGCACTGGTACAGGCAAGCACCATATCTTGCGCCCGTTCCTAGGCTTTTATTCGCGGTCAACTTGTTATAAGGTTTTGGCAGAAACTTATAACGCTGCTAACGGTAAGATTGGCTATAAGGTTTTTGGCAGGAACTTATAACGACATAGTTCAACTCGCCGCCGGTACGACCAACTCATTCGAAAAGGCCAAGGATGAAAGAGATCGACATCAGCTATAGAACGATGTTCGCGGAGTTGGCGCAGCGGACAATGGATGCACAATTCGTAGCAGACTTCCCTTTAGAAGGATGGTTTGTGACCGTAACCGTCAAAGATCGCGATTATTGGTATTTCGATCTCCCCACCCCCGAGGGCAAAGACAAACGAAGCTACGTCGGCCCCGCGAGTGACGAAGCCATCACTAAGCGGGTAAGAGCCCACAAGGAGATCAAGGACAACATCCGAGAGCGTAGACGCATGGTTAGCACGCTGCGACGCGCCGGCCTTCCCGGTCCTGATCCCTTCGCTGGGGACGTCACGAAAGCCTTAGCCGATGCTGGGTTGTTCCGGCTGCGCGCGATCTTGATTGGGTCGGTGGCATTCAGCACCTATGCTGGAATGCTCGGTGTCCGGCTGCCCTCTGCCGCACTGCAGACAGGCGACGCAGACTTCGCTCAGGACTTCGCAATATCGGCTAGTGTCCAAGATAGTCTCCCGCCAATCCTCGAAATCCTCCAGTCAGTCGACCCTGAATTCCGAGCGATTCCGCACCAGGCCGATAAGGCTAAGGTGGTCGCCTTCGTGAACGCCAAAGGCTATCGGGTGGAGTTCTTGACCGGAAATCGGGGATCAGAAGAATACACTGGCAAGCCGTCGCCTATGCCCGCCCTCGGCGGCGCGTCGGCAGAGAATCTGCGGTTCCTTGATTACCTGATCTACGAGCCTGTCCGCACAGTGCTTCTTTTCCGCGAAGGCATAAACGTTCTCGTTCCTGCTCCCGAGAGGTATGCCGTACACAAGCTGATTGTATCGTCGCGAAGACTCACTGATACGTTGGGGCGTTTGAAGGCTGACAAAGATCTAACGCAAGCCGCTTTGCTCTTCGAAGCTCTCGTGAAAACGCGCCACGGCAATGAATTAAGCGATGCTTGGGAGGAAGCATGGGAGCGCGGTGATGCGTGGAAAGAGAGCATCGTCAGTGGCTTATCCAGACTACCCAAAAACGGAGTGGAAGCGTTAAGAGATGTACTCGGTTCCGATGTTGTGGAAGGCTTACTGAAAAGGTGATTGACAGATTTCGCGAGAAACGAAAGACGACGACAGCTCAGTCTATGATTGCCAGTCAAGATTCTATGTCTTCGCCCGGTGAGGTGTGAAATTATCATTGATCTTAAAACAAACTCAACAACGCGAATCCAGGTCCAGAAGCGCAATGGGGCCCGCACCATCCAGATGAATAGTGGTGAATGGTGCGAGAGAGAACTCAAATATTGGCCTCAACACAGAAGGCGATTTGAACTATTTTTCCCCATAAGTTGGCTTGCCGTTCTCGCCTTTCGTCCACTCATAGACAACGTAGTCCGGCCGGGTAATGTCACCTTTTGCATCATAACTGATCTGGCCGATCACTGTTGGCCAGGCTCCCCCCGATTTGATTGTCTCGGCCACTTTTTGCGCATCGTCGGCAGAGCCGAGTTTTTCGATGGCCTGTGTGATGATCTGCATCGCGGCATAGGAATAAAGCGTATAGGCTTCCGGCTCGAAGCCCTGCGCGCGGTACTTCTCGACAAGTTCTTTCGCCGCCGGGTTCTTGCGCGGATCGGGCGCGAAAGTATTCAATGTGCCTATGACCGCATCGCCTGCGATGGAGGCAAGCTCATTGGAGACCATGCCGTCGCCGGAAAAGAGTGTCGCCTTCAGCCCCTGATCGGCAGACTGTCGCATGATCAGCCCGGCTTCAGTATGGAGACCGCCGAAATAGATCAGGGAAACGCCCGACTCTTTCATCTTACTGATGAGAGCTGAGAAGTCCTTATCGCCCTGATTGATGCCCTCATAGAGTACTTCCTTGACGCCAGCGTCATTCAGCACCTTTTTGGCGACATCGACTAGCCCGACGCCGTAAGGCGTCTTGTCGTGCACGATGGCGATTTTGGCGCCCTTGAAATGCTCGACGATATAGTCGCCGGCCACTTTGCCCTGCTGGTCATCGCGACCGCAGGTGCGGAACGTGTTCCAAAGATCGCGCTCGGTATATTGTGGATTGGTGGATGCCGGTGAAAATTCCAGCACACCGTTTTCGGCATAGACTTCTGAGGCAGGAATTGAAACGCCCGAATTATAGTGACCAATGACGTATTTCACGCCATCAGCAGCGAATTTGTTGGCGACCGAAATCCCTTGCTTTGGATCGGAAACGTCATCGCCGATCTCAACCTTGATTTTCTGGCCGAGTATACCGCCTTTTGCGTTGATATCGTTCGCCGCCTGTTCCGCGCCTTTTTGAAACTGGGCACCGAATGCAGCATTGGGACCGGTGATTGGGCCAGCCACGCCAACCACGATATCGGCGGAGGCAACGCCGGCCAGGGAAAGTACGACTGACAAACTGATTGCCGGAAGCAGTATCCGTTTCATGAAAGTCTCCCATTTTATTCGTGGGCATAAACTGTGTCCCTGCCTACGCTGCCCACATGCGCAGATTTCCCTTGTTTTCAGGACCTGTGGGCCGGGTGACGCGTGTCAGCGTGTCCCCCGGTCAAATGCTTCCGCAGTCACTCCCCTCTTTTTAAGTTCGCTGCGGGCAATCTTTTCCGTTGGGGTCCGTGGCAGCGGCCCAGCGGTAAATTCGATGTAACGCGGGGTCATATGGCGTGGCGCCTGAGCACGAAAATGCTCGACCAGTTCGGCTGGTGTCAGTGAAGATCCCGGTCGGCGCATGGCCACCAGCATGATGTCTTCCTCGGTAAATTCTGAGGGAACGCCAAATGCGGCGCTCTCGACAATGTCGTTATGCGCTTCGGCAATTGTCTCGACCTCAAAAGCGGAGATGTTTTCCCCACGTCGCCGAATTGCTTCGTTCAGCCTATGCTTGAAATAGAACCAGCCATCCTCATCCTGATAACCGGCATCACCGGAGTGATACCAGAGATTGCGCAGCGTCTGAACGGTTCTGGCTTCGGCCCGATAGTAGCCGGAAAACATGTACCAGTTCTTTTTCGGGCGCGAGACGATCTCCCCCACCATACCGGGTGCCACAGGTCGGTCATGCTCGTCGACGATTGCCACTTCCCAATCCGGATGAGGTTTTCCGCATGATCCGTCGCGCGTTGTGCCAGGTGTATCGAGCGTCACGAAGCTGGTTTCGGTCTGGCCGTAGCCGGTGACGAGTTTCATTGCGAAGCGGCGCTCAAACGCGGCTTTGTCAGGAACCATTGGAATACACTGACAGACCCGAAGAGGATTATTGCCATCGTCCGCTTTTGGTTCTGCCCGGGCGAGAATGACACCCATGGCGCCGAGCAGGTTCGTGGCCGTGGCTCCGCTAGCGCGAACCTGTTCCCAAAAGCGCGATGCGCTGAAGCTCTCAACCAGAGTGGTCTGCGTTCCAAAGATGAGCGGCAGGTAGACACCAAACATCTGCGCGTCGGTGTGGAAAAGGGGAAGGGTACAGAAATAGCTGTCGGTAGCGGCATAGCCAAGATTGAGCGCCATCGCCATGGTCCAGCAATAGCAATGATGATGCGACATCAAAACGCCTTTTGCAGGACCGGTCGTACCAGACGTATAGAGGATTGCCATTGGATCAGAATAGTGAGTATCAACCGGCTCGAATTCATCCGGTTGGCTCATGCATTCGTCAAAAGTGACGATCTGCCTGATAGTCACACCAGCCGTACGCGCGGCGTCGGCAGTCGTATCTATCACGATGAGCGTATCGAGAAGTGGTAACTGGTCCTGAATATCGGCAAGGTCGCCAAGCCTTTTCGCATCGGCAACCAGCACTTTCGCGCCGCAATTGTTCAGATTGTGGCTTAAAAGTTCGCCTTTCAGGTCTGGATTGTTTGGAGCTTCAATGGCGCCCAGTTTTGCAACGGCAAACCAGATCGCGACAAACTCGAAACAATTGGGCAGCAAAAGCGCTACACGGTCCGACCTCTCGACGCCAAGCGCGCGAAGGCCATTGGCGAGCTGGTTCGAAATGCGGTGCATATCACGGAAGCTGGCCTTGCGACCGCAAATGTCGACAAAGGGCCTGTCGCCCAGCAATTCTGCTTGGTGCGCGAGAATTTTGGGCATTACCCGCATTTCAATAGCACTATCGCTCTGTCCGGGAATGACTGTTTGCAGGGGGATTTGATCCATCGCCAACCCCATCTGTTTTAATAATGCTTCGCGCGCATCTGCGCGTCAGGCGACAGGAAGCCGGAGACCGTAGCGCGTGTTTCACGCGCCATGGCCTGTTCGAGCGACGAATGGAAACCTTCGTTGATCGCCTCTTTGATGGCTGCAACTGAATTTGCCGGGCGGTCAGCTATTCTTAGCGCGAGCGCCCGTGCTTCCTTGAGCAATTCTTCGTCAGGGACGACTTTCCAGGCGAGGCCGACTTGCAGTGCTTTGGCTGCGTCGTGACGCTCGCCCAGAATGATGAGTTCCTTCGCAGCCTGCGGACCGATGTGTTTGGTCAGCAAGGCGGTGACGCCGCCGGTGACAAAAAACCCGTAGGTGACTTCGGGAAAAAACCAACGTGCTGTTCTTGCAAAAATCCGGAAGTCACAATTTAGGGCCCATTCGAGCGCGCCGCCAACGCACCAACCATGAATAGCAGCAATGACGATCTTTCTTGATCCCATGATCTTCAAAGTGATCGCCTGAATGGATTCAACCCATGCCTGCGTCGCATCAGCCGACGTGGTCTGATTATCGAGATCCTGCAGGTCATCACCAGAGCAGAATGCGCGACCTTCACCGTGCAAAATGATGGCGCGTATTTTCTCGTCAGCCTCGATTTGATCCAGTGCAGCAGCAAGATCATCCACCAGGGCCTGATTCATGGCGTTCAGCCTGTCGGGTCGGTTGAGCTTGACCCAGGCAATGACGCCATCCACATGAACGACAACAGTATTTCCCATTTTATGTCTCATACGATCATTGGCTCGTCATAAGCGCCCCAGGTGTCGCGCAACGCGCGGCATATCTCGCCGAGCGACGCCTTTGCTTTCACGAGTTCTATGGTTTTCGGCAAAAGGTTTGCGTCGTCGGTTTGCGCCTGCGCAACCAGTTCCGCCATCAAGGTCTTGATATGCTCATTATCGCGGCTTGCACGCACGGCATTGAGGCGGTCGATCTGAACCTGGGTGCATTCCTCGTCATAGGGATGGATGTCGACATCAGCGCTCGTAGCCGTCTCATCGACATAACGATTGACGCCGACGGAAACCTTTTCACCAGTTTCGATCTTCTTGAATGTCGCATAGGCGGAATCGGCCAGCTGTTGCTGAAACCAGCCTTCCTCGACAAGCTTGATTGCGCCGCCGCGCTCGTCAACCTTGTTCAGGACCTTCCAGATTTCCTCTTCCATATCGTGCGTCAGGCGCTCAACGAAAAAGGAACCGCCAAGAGGATCAACCACAGACGTTACATTGATTTCGTCACGAATAATCTGCTGGGTGCGGATGGCGAGTTTCATGGCTTCTTCGGTCGGAATAGCAAAAGCTTCATCCAGCCCGTTGGTGTGCATGCTCTGACATCCACCCAGAACGGAACCGAGTGCCTGAATTGCCGTGCGCACCAGATTGTTCTGGTGCTCGACTTTGGTCAGGCTCATGGCAGCGGTCTGCACATGCACACGCAACCGCATCGACTCCGCTTTCTTCGCGCCGAAACGTTCAGCCATCAGTTTGGCATAGACCCGTCTTGCGGCCCGGAACTTGCAGATTTGTTCGAAGAAGTCCTGTTGGCTGATGAAGAAGAAAGAGAGACGCGGCGCGAAGTCGTCGATGTCCATGCCGGCGGCAATCACCTCTTCGCAATAGGCTGTGGTGAAGGCCATGATGAAGGCGATCTCCTGGATCGCATTGCCGCCGACGTCGGAAAGGTGGTAGCCGCTGAGACTGATCGGATTGAGCTTCGGCGTGGCCTTGGCGCTATACATGATCAGGTCACGCAGCAGCCGCACAGCGGGGCGAACCGGATAAATCCATTCTTTCTGCGCGACATATTCCTTCAGCGGATCAGCCTGCAAAGTGCCTGCAAGCTTCGTCAGATCGTAGCCACGGCTTTCGGCAACGGCCACATACATGGCATAGATGACCCAGGCCGATGGATTGATCGTGAGGGATACTGAGATTTGTTCGAGATCGATCCCGTCGAACAGGCGATCGACATCATCGATCGTATCAATGGCAACACCGCATCGGCCTACTTCGCCAAATGCCATCGGATCGTCTGAATCAAGACCGAGCAGCGTGGGTAGATCGAAATCGGTGGAGAGGCCGGTCTGTCCGGTCTGAACCATGTATTTGTAGCGTTGATTGGTGGCTTCCGGATTTCCAAACCCGGCAACCTGCCGGATTGTCCAGGGACGTCCCCGATACATGGTTGGATAGGGTCCACGCGTGAAAGGATAGGCTCCGGGAAAGCCGAGCGCATCGGCAGGGATATCGGCGACATCTGCCGCCGTATAGACACGCTTCAGCGGAATGCCGCATTCGGTTTCGTATTCGGCTTTCTCTTCGGGACGATTGGCGAGTATGGCGGCAAGTTCATTGGCTTCCCATGTGGCCTGCGCCGCACTGATGTTCCCGATTGCTTCTTCCCGATATAGTTTTGTCATTTCAAAGCCTCTCTACGGCTGAGAAGAGTGCGTGCCGCCGTCTCCGGATCGTCTCGCCGCTCCAACACCGATTGCAGCAGGTTTTCGATCTCGGTTGCGCCAGTTACGAAACGCTTGTGAAACAAGCGACGCGCGGCACCCAATATTCGTGTCATGCAGATTTTTCGTTGGCGGGCCGCAAGCTCGCCAGTGTTATTGAGATGAATCCAGTGCTGCTGGATCAGTTCTTTGAGATTGCTCACCTTGTCGCCTGTAACCGGGCTGACCGCGAAAACTGGAACAGTCCAGGATGTCTGTTCCGCCGGTCCCCCTAGGGTCATCATGGCTTTCAGTGCCGCAAGTGTCGCGGCTGCCTCCGGCTTGTCCGCCTTGCTGACTGTATGGATATCGGCAATTTCCAGAATGCCTGCCTTGATCGCCTGAACATCGTCACCAAGACCTGGTGCGGAAAGCACCACAACCGTGTGCGCCGCAGAAACGACTTCAACTTCATCTTGGCCGACACCAACGGTTTCGATAATGATCGGTGAATAGCCTGCGGCATCGAGCACATCGACAGCCTGTAAGGTGGCGGGTGCAAGCCCCCCCAGATGGCCGCGTGTCGCCATGCTGCGGACGAATGCGTTGTTCGCCTGAGCATTGTCGCTCATGCGCACGCGGTCACCAAGGATCGCACCGCCGGAATAGGGACTGCTGGGGTCTACTGCAACCACGCCGACCTTGTGACCGTCAGCGGCAAATGCCTTTATGAGTGCCGAAACGAGCGTCGATTTTCCAGCACCCGGTACACCGGTGATGCCAATGAGATGAGCCTTACCCGCATGCCGGTAGATATCCGCCAATGCAGTACTTGCTTCGGCAATTCCTGTCTCGGCCCGCGAAATCATCCGGGCGATAGCCAGAATGTCTCCGGCAAGCACATCGGCGACGAATTCCTGCGATGGTCTGTAGGTGGCTTTCGTCCGTGTGGTGGCTTGAGCGACTGCT
Organism: Ochrobactrum sp. 19YEA23; assembly: GCF_029909865.1. Lineage (NCBI taxonomy): Bacteria > Pseudomonadati > Pseudomonadota > Alphaproteobacteria > Hyphomicrobiales > Brucellaceae > Ochrobactrum > Ochrobactrum sp. 19YEA23. Next base: position 39,778 of record NZ_JASAMQ010000002.1, read on the forward strand.
GTCATATGCGGCCACGGGACGTTACAAGATCGGAGATGGTTGTAACGATTGTCTCCACACGCGCTTCCTGTGGCACAATGGCGTCCACACCACCATCGATCAAAGCTGCATAGTCCTGCTCCGGGATCACGCCGCCAGCAACGACAAAGATGTGTCCCGCGCCCTGTTCTTTCAGGCAACGTCCGAGTTCGCGAAACAATGGCACGTGTGAGCCTGAAAGAAGGCTGACGCCGATGACGTCAACGTCCTCCTGAATGGCAGCCTGAACGACCTGAAGCGGCGTTTTATAGAGTCCGGTATAGATTACTTCCATACCAGCATCGCGCAGAACACGCGCTACTACTTTTGCGCCACGATCATGGCCGTCGAGGCCAAGTTTTGCTACCAACACGCGGATTGTTTGCGGCTGTTCTTGTTCCGCAGGAACTGGCGTTGCCGCGTTCATCATTCTGCTGCTGCCTTTTGATCTGTCATGAGTTCGTGTTCGATGGATTGGGTGATGATATCGAGGCCGAGATCGATTTCTTCTTCGGTAATGATCAATGGCGGCGCGATGCGAAACACTGCCCCCATGCCCGGCAGCTTGACGATGTTCATGTTTAAGCCGCGATTGAATGCTTCTTTAGCGATACGCGCGCCCAATTCATGATCCGGTTGTCGGCTCGTGCGGTCCGTTACAATTTCCATGCCCACAAAGAGCCCGCGACCGCGAACATCGCCGACACATTCGTAACGCTGCTTGATGGTATTGAGGCCATCGATCAGCCTCTTGCCGAGGTGACGTGCGCGCTCGACCAAATCCTGTTCGGCGACGACATCCAATACCGCCAGACCGACCGCTGCGGGCAGTGGGTCCGAGACGTGGGTCGTATAGAAGAGGAAACCGCGTTCAAAGGCCTCCTGTTCGATCTTGGTTGTTGTCAGCACGGCTGACAGTGGCAACCCCGCACCGATTGTCTTGGAAATGGTCAGGATATCCGGTGTCACACCATCGCGCTGATAGGCAAACATTTCACCGGTGCGGCCAATGCCTGTTTGCGCCTCGTCAAGGATGAGAAGCATGCCGCGTTCATGGCATTTTTCTCTAAGTGCGCCGAGATATCCTTCAGGCAGTTCCAGCATGCCGCCGCTGGAAAGGATAGGTTCGGCGATGAACGCAGCGAGACTACCAATTGACTGGGCGTCGACCAAGGCGAAGGCGTCGTCAAGTTCAGCATGCCAATCAATGGAGCCGTCGGCCTTCTTGAAGCGCGGGCGAAATGTGTTGGGTGCCGGAACGGTGATCGATCCGGCCATTGCCGGGCCATAGCCTTTACGCCCTGCGGAATAGGTCGCAGAGGCGGCAGCACCCGTCATGCCGTGCCAGCTCTTTGAGAACGCTACAATTTCGTGTTTGCCAGTTACCAGTTTTGCCATGCGAATCGCAGCTTCGTTCGATTCAGCACCAGTGGAGAGAAGAAGCACTTTGTCGAGACCGGGTGCCAGAAACGCGAGCCTTCTTGCGAGCTCGACGACGGGTCGGGAAAGCATACCGCTGAACAGATGGGCGACGGTCTCAACCTGTCCTTTTACTCTCTCGACGATTGCCGGATGCGAATGGCCAAGCAGAGCGCTCATTTGTCCGGAGGTGAAGTCGAGAATGGGCCTGTCATCCGCATCATAAACGAAGCAGCCGTCCGCGCGCTCAATGATCGCCGGATCAAATGCGCCGCCGTATCGGATCAGGTGCTTGTCGACATTGGCCCAGAATTCAGGCTCGAGGTTGTTTGACATGACGGTTCTCCGGCCAGATTTTCAACAACCATTGCAGCTGGATAGTTCCAAGTAAATTTGATAATCATGGCTTTGAGTTATCAGGAAAATTGATATGCAGGCATCCTTAGACCCCCGCTTGTTGCAGACATTTGTTCGCGCCGCACAAACCGGTTCGCTCAGCACGGCAGCGCTGCAGGTCGGGCGAACGCAATCGGCTGTGACCATGCAGATGCAGCGGCTTGAAGAGGCGCTTGGGCAAACGCTTATGCATCGCGGCGGAAGCGGTGTTCGGCTCACGAGCGCGGGCGAAAAATTTCTCACCTATGCCGAGCGTATCTTGAAAGCACATGATGAAGCGCTTGCAGCTTTCTCAGATCGCGGTCTTAAGGGGTCCATCGTCTTTGGCTGCCCGGAAGACTATCTTCTGGCTTTCTTTCCTAAGATATTCAGGAGCTTTGGCACCAACCACGGCAATGTTGATATCAAGGTCGTCGCCGCGCCCACGGTCGAATTGCGTGGCCTGTTGCACTCGGGTCAGGTTGACCTAGCTTTAGTCTCGACCCTCAACCCGAATGACGCTCAAGATATCATACGAACCGAGGCGATGGTCTGGGTTGGCGCAAAGGCGACGCTTCAAGAGCATGAGTTTGGTGACAGGATACCGCTTGCACTACCAGCTTCCAACGCGATGGATCACCGCGCTGCCTGTGACGCCATGACGAAAGCCGGGCTGCAATATAGTATCTCTTACGCCAGTAACAGCATCGCTGGCCTGATCGCGGTAGCGCGCTCGGGGCTCGCTATCAGCGTGATGACCAAGAACGCGGTGCCGCCGGATCTCAATGTAATACGAGCGCCCATGCCGCCTCTCCCCGTGCTTGGCATGAAACTGACGCTCGCCAATGGTGAACTATCCGCGGCAACCGAGGCCTTCATGCATCATATCAGTACTAGCCTCAGTACAACTAGTTAAGCGTCCTTATGGACCTACACGAAATCACCTTGCAGATTTCATGATTGCTTTTTGACGCGACGATTAGGTAGCGTGAATCGCTGACCTTGCCGCGCAAAACGAATTTCAACCGCACCTGATTGCCAGTCAGGAACAAAATAGACTTCGGGAATTGTAAGGTACAGCCTTTTAATGCAACCCCCAGCAATCTGCTTGCTGGTGGTTGTGAATTAGCGAGGCTTTATTAGAACCGGACGCGAAAGCCTAGTGTGCCTTTGTAGCTATAGCTATCGGCGAAGTTTTCGAGACTGGTATTGACCGATCCTTCGCCATAGATCGAGTATTTGTCTGCATTCCAGTTATAGCTGCCACCCAGACCGATACCACCCCAGAGACGTTCGTTCTTGCTGGCAAAACTCGTACCCGATACGTCGACTTTTGTTCCGTCAAGGAACTCATAATAGACGTTCGCGATACCATATAGATAGGTTCTGTCGATAAGGCCGTTGGTGTTGTACCATGAGTTCTGATGTTCAACAGCAAGCCCAATGCGGCCTTGCAGGCTCTCACCGCGATCAAGGCTGACCCGCGCATCGAAAACATCATTGAAGCTGTCAAAATTCACATTCGAGTAGGTCAGCTGTGCCTGTGGCGTAACCGACCAGCCCTGATCGATGGCAATCCGCTTGCCACTTTCCGCAGAAAAGGCATAACCGAAGCCATGATTCCCATCCGCAAGCGCTATATTGGCAAGATCAGACCTAAGATCACTATTATACCATGTCACTTGCGCCTGACCATCAAGGTAGAATCCGTTATCGCCATACCAGGTCAGCGTACCGCCAAAACCGTAACCATCGGTAGAAATTTCACCATCACCATAAAGCGATCGTGTTTTGGCTTTGCCATGGGCATATTGGACTGTGATCCCGCCGATCAGTTTGCCATTCTCCGTTTCAGCCAGCATGCCGTCAAGCCCGGCTTGTAGCTTAAGCGTATTGAAGCTGTAATCCGTTCCGGACGTGGAGAAACGTGGGTCGGTCTTTGTATGTGCACCTTCAATGCGCCCCCATACGCCGTTACCCTCAATAAGATTGCCAGTTTCTTCTGCTGGAGCGTAAGGTGAGCCGACTGGATCAGCGCCTTCTGCAAGTATGATATTGCCCGCATTGCTCCAGTAGCGATTGCCAACACGCTGTTGCAATGTCGGCAGGCCATTCAAACCCAGCAGAAGCTGCGGGTAGGCTTCGTAACTAGGGACACCCGGCTGGTATAGAGGCTCTGGCTCAGGCTTGGACGGATGAACCAATTCGGACCTCAAGTACCAGTCGCCATCGTTTGGATCGGTCTTCCCGTTCTTGTAGAGTTGATAAGCATAGGCACCGCCGACGACAGCTGGCGCTCCCTGGAACACATAGTCACCAAGCAGCGTAAATGTGGCATTGGACGTGCCAGCAATATCGACAATCTTGATGCCCTCATTTGTCTGGGCACCGCTACCGCCAACATTCTTTACCGCCAGAATGCCAGTTCCACTCGTGTTGCCGTTGACGACCAGTCTATCCGTAACGGAACTGTCGTTGCCAAGCGTGGTTCCGATCCGGACCGTCCCGCTGTTGCCGTTATAGTCGCCGGTCACAGTCAGCGTCGTTCCTGCCTTGGGACCAAGATCCACAATTCCCGAATTGTCCAGTGATTTCAGCGACTGGTTGAGATCATTGAGTGCCAGAGTACCGCTCTGAGCCACAGTAAAATCAGAGTTGGAGCTAAAATAGTTTACTCCGCCCGCCGCGAGTGTTCCAGCCTCGACAGAGGTCGCACCCGAGTAAGCGCTCTGCTTGTTGAGAACAGTGAGACCGGTTCCTATTTGACGAACATTACCTGCTCCAGAGATCACGCCATCGAACACGAACGCGTCAGACCGGTTGAATGCCAGAGTACCGTTGTTGGAGACGTCACCGACGATCGATCCCGATGTCCCGCCATCGCCGAGCTGAAGCAGACCCGATGTAATGGTGGTGCCACCTGTGTAAGTTCCCATACCCGTTAGGACCAGTGCACCGTCGCCGGATTTGGTCAGCGTTCCGGCTCCCGTGATATTTCCCTGCTGTGTGAGGATCGTTCCCGCATCCGTTTCAATAGTTGCATTGCCAGACCCGATGGTCGTCGCGCGATTCATCGAAATATTGCCGGTCGAATGGAGTGTACCTCCGTCGATGCCAAGCGGACCGGAAGTCACCCCCATATTTGCATCAGAACTGATCTGAACAGTTCCACCGTTGATCGCGGTTCCGCCAGCGTAAGTATTGTCGCCATTCAGGACGAGCGTACCTGTACCGATTTTCGTTAGTCCGCCGTCGCCGCTTACCACACCGTCATAAACGAGCGTCGTCGCACCAAGCGTATCGATCGTACCACCCCCGGACTCAAGCGAAGTAGCACGATCGATGGTGAAGTCGGCTGTCGTCCTCAGTGTGCCGCCATTAAAGGACATGCCGCCCGTTGTATCGCCCAGGTTCGCATTGCTTGCGATCTGGAGAACACCGCCATTGATCGCCGTGCCGCCTGAATAACTATTGTTCCCCTGGAGAATGAGCGTACCGAGATCGGTCTTGGTGAGCTGCGTATTGCCAGTGAGAACCGAGTTGATCGTCGCCGTATACCCAGCACCCGCAGCCGTACCATCACCCACGCGGATAATCGACGAAGGCGCGCCAACCAAGGTGATCGCATCCCCTGTGATGATGTAGCCGTCACTTGCAAACTGCATACCAGCTGCGCGAACGCCCCCGACGCTATTGTCAACTGTAACCGTTCCAGCCGTCGCCATAAAAATGGCAAAAGCACCATCCTGATATGGAGCGTTAATGGCCCCCGTTGGCTCGGTCCAATTGATATTAGCTCCGCCTGAACCCGAACTCTGCCATATACCGGTACCACCGTTTACCGCGCCATTGCCCGCAGCTCCATTCGATGCCGGCCAGACATCCCAATAGTTCAGGTTCAATCCGTTCGTGTTAACGAGATTAACCTGATTGGCGACTGCAGTCTGCACATAATAGCCGGTTGAAGGAATGGAGCCAATTGCCAGTCCATTATCTGTCAAGGACCCGTCATAGCTGATAACACGGTAAATACCGGGGTCGAACGATCCCCCAGGCGTGGCAACAACGTTGATCGTACCGTCGAGCGTTAGGTTTCCATGAACTGTGGTTAGATCATTGAGCGGACCACCCGGAACGTTGGCCTGACCAAAACTGTATTCGAGCGTGGAGCCGCTATTTAATGCGAGATTACCGTTTATTGTCAGCGCACCAGGAATGTCTCCTGCTCGACCGGGCGCGAGTGTACCGCCGTCCTGAATCGTAACGTCGCCACCGATCGTACCAACGCCACCTATTGTTGCACCAGTTTCTACGCTCGTTGCGCCACCCGCAGCGCTTTGATCGCCATTTACATAAAGCGCTCCGCCCGTTACCGTCGTCGCGCCGCCATATGCGTTGGAGCCTTCAAGATTCAGCACACCACCCCCTGCCTTGGTGAGGCCGCCTGAACCCGTAATCGCCTGTGTTACATTGGTCGTATTGCCATTCGTATTGAACGTGCCGCCACCGGCATTCAGAACGATAGCACGGCTATTGGCGAGATCGAACGAAGTGTCAAAACGTAGCGTGCCACTATCGAAGGTGAGACCACCCCCCGCATTGCCCAACGCATTGTCGGCCGAGGCAGCAATTGTACCTCCATTGATCCTCGTACCGCCAGAATAGGTGTTTCCAGCTGGCGTAGCAGGCGTTAAGGTCAGCACCCCGGCACCCGTTTTCTCAACTGCGCCGGAACCAACAATCTGGCCAATATAAGTGCCGTCGTCCGGTTGCGTGAAACGAACGAGACCGTCATTCTGCACGTTGTTGACGTTGTTGACTGCGATAGTTTTCACTGGAAGGCTTTGTGCACGCGCTTCCAGAACACCGTCCGGTCGAACAATCACAGTTCCGGTATAATCAACATTGTTACCGGTTAGCGCCAGCGTTCCATCGTTTACCGTAACTGTGGTGAAACCAGAAAGGCTACCGCTCACCGTCCATAGCCCATCGCCATTTTTTGTCAGGGTGGTGAAGTTTCTCAGCGCGCCTGCAAGCGTATCGTCTGATCCCAGAATGCCTTGCAAAATAAGGTCGTTTACGCCACCGCCACCATTAATGTTACCGGTTACAACGGAATTCGGTTCAAATGTGAGCGTGTCGTTACCACCTGCGAAGCTCAAATCGCCGACCACCTGAGCGCCTGTACGATTGATAAAGTTGATACCGGCACCACCGTTCGTTCCGATAACACTACCACCGCCAAGTTTCTGGATAGTTCCGTAGTTATCTACCGTATTCTTGGCTCCGGTCACCTGATCTTCGAACCAGATTGCAGCGCTGCTTTGCCCCTGGATGAGGCCGCGATTTATGATCGTATTACCGTAACCGTGCACATTGACGGCTTCGGCCCGTGTATTGGTGCCGTTCGCAATGACCTGGCCGCCTTGTTCGATTATCAACTGACCATTGCTGCCAAACTCAATAGTATTGGGTCCGGTACCGAACGGACCCGAACCGGACGGATTGGAAGTGTTTGTGACACTTGCACCATTACGAACATTAATCGTACCGCCGTCACCGATGCTGATGGCAGGTACATTATTTGTATTGATTCCCGCCCCCGATTGCACGTCAATGGATCGGTTATTGTCTGCACGACCTGTACCAACTGTAGTACTCCACACCGCAGGCGCTGTCGACGTACAGACCGTAGAACTGCCGGTTGTCGTACATGCGGCTAATGCCTGTGATGGAACAAGAGTGACGGTGACTGGAAGGAGAACTGTGAACGCAAAAGCGGAACAGGTCGAAAGAAGGGCGCATTTCCGATACTGCATGCCATACTCCTGAAATAGCTATTTAGACTCCAGCTAACACAGAAGAATGCAATTTGAGGTAGCAAAAATGCAACAATAAACTAATTACAGATGGTCTTCTGAGTTTCGAGAATTGCCTTCTAGAATTTTTTGTAGATTGTGCCCAAATCAAAGAGGGGATTGGCAATCTTCGAGCACATTTTCGCAGACACGCCTCGCCCAGCGCATCTTACGCGCTCTTTTTATATAGATTGAGGAGGAGCGATCAGCCGGATTCTAGCAAAACGGATGACGCAGCGCGTAATTTACGGTGTGCATATGCAACACTGCGACATCTGCTATTAGCTGAGATCCAATGCTGACAAAAATACGACTTCGACCGGCATTCTTTGCAGAATAAAGCGCCTTGTCGGCCGCCAAAAGAAGCAACTTTCGGTCATGGCCTTGATATTCAGCAATTCCAAACGAGACCGTTATCGCGATCTTTTGGCTGCTGAAAAGCTGACTTACAGATGGGTACGGAGACGCTCTATCCCTCCAAGGGCGGTTGATGATGTAGTGCCCGGCATAACAGCAAGCATCTCTTCTCCTTCATATCTGACGGGAACTGATTGACGACAGGATAATTTCGTCGCTTACCTCGCTACCCTTCGATATCGAATGGAACGCATCTCGCATGATTGCCAGTCAAGAATCGCTAGGTCTGCCACCCGCCTCACCGCATTGACAACGTTGAACTGCTTATTCTGATTTGCTCCCCACGAACCAGTTCGCCAATGACAATCGCTCGACATCAATTTCAAAGATCGGTGCGGCGTTCCATTGGGGCGTTGCAAGGCCGATTGGCTCATACCTAAGACGGGTGATGGCTGGACTGCAATGCAGTTGATCATCACAATACGAAGCCCCGCGGGCAGGAGTGGCATTCCACACCCCGATATCTGTTTCCATTTCAATCACGCCGCCGCGAAGCAAACGGGCGTCACTCGGCAGCGACAAGCGAAGCCTTTACCTTCGGGAAAAAAGCGCCAAGTTCCGAAACTGCATCCTCGATCCTGCGGAAAAGCGGCTCGGAAGACACGCGATAATCCGTAAATTCACGCTCGGATGCATAAATAGCGTTCGGCAACGTATGCGCGGAGAAAAACCCGAACAATGGCCGCAACTGGTGCTCGACGATCAAAGCATGCTTGTCGCCGCCACCGATCGCTGCGATGACAACCGGCTTGCCGTGTAAGTCCTGCGGATCGATGAGATCGATAAGATGTTTGAAAAGTCCGGGATAGGATCCCTTGAAGGTAGGAGAACCGACGACGAGAACATCGGCTGCAACAATCTGATTGATGATGCCTTCGGCTTGTTCGTCAAGGTCGTTGCGCCACAGAGCCCGGCCAAGTGATGGCCCAACATCGTGCAAATCATAGCTCGTGGCTTCAAAGCCGTACTCGGCGCTCGCACGTTCTGCGATATGCTGCACGAGGGACAATGTCTTTGAGGGCCGGTTGAAGCTGCCTGCCAAACCAACAAGTTTTAAAGCCGTCATTTTGGATTCCTTCCTGAAGTCATTCCAATATTGTCCTGCGCCATTAGCATTTAAAGAAATGAGAACCTTAGTTTCCAGGTTAAGTAAAACCTTGTTCGCATGAATAGGGGAAATGGCGTCAAACCTATTTGGATGACCTCTCTTTTCGCGGTTGCAGCAAATTCATAAGCAGCATTGCCAGCAACGAAATCGAGATCACTATGACCGATACCGCCGATATGGTCGGATTGACTTCAGTCGTCACGCCATCCCACATCATTTTCGGCAATGTTGACGTGCGCGCACCAGAAATGAAGATCGCAATCAGCACTTCGTCAAAGGACGCTATAAAGGCGAGAAACCCGCCGGCAAGAATGGCATTGCGAAGCAGTGGAAACTGGATGAAGCGAAAGACATCTGCCGGGCCGGCACCCAGACTGCGTGCTGCCACCGCCAGATGATGGTCGCGGGCCGACAAAGCCGCACTGACCGTGATAATGACATAGGGCAGGCCCAAAACCGTATGCGCCATCGCCAGTCCCGTCTCCGTACCGATCAGGCCCAAAGCTGAATAAAGCTGGTAAAGCCCAAGCGCGAAGATGATATTGGGGATCAGCAGCGGCGAAAGCATCAATCCTGTAAAGATATATCGTGACAGCTTGCTCATACGGCTCATGCCGAGTGCGGCAAGGGTTCCCAAAATGGCCGCGCCGATGGCTGCGGCCAGCGCAATGCGCAGACTGCGAAATGTAGCCTCCATCCATGCAGGATTGCCAAGATAAGACTGATACCATTGCAAGGAATAACCGGGCGGTGGAAATGTCAGATAACGCGCCGAACTGAACGAAAGCGGGATTAGCACAAAGGTAGGCAGAACCAGAAACAGGAGCACCAGTGCCGCATAGGATGGAAGACCCCATCCCGAAGATTTGACAACAAGAGTGCCATTTGTTCCGCTCCGCCGTTCGCCCTGCTCCATAAAACGGGCATAAGCCACGCATAATATGAGGCACAACACCAGCAGAACCATGGCTATGGCCGAAGCAAAGCGGACATTGAGCAATTTGCTGACCTGCTGGTCAATCAGTTGGGCTACGAAAAGGTCTTCGCGTCCCCCAAGTAGAGCAGGGATGATATAGGAGCCAAGAGAGGCCACAAAAGTCAGTGTGCTTCCCGCGATGATCGCCGGAAGCGACAAGGGCAGATAAACGCGCAGGAACGCCGAAACGGGCCGTGCACCTAGCGAACGCGCAGCATTGATCAGCGAAACATCTATCCTAGAAAGAACTGCATATAGCGTCAGTATCATGGCAGGCAGCAGGATGTGCACATTGCCGATAATCGTTCCAAGCGTCGTATAGGACAACGTTAGCGGGGTATCGATCAGGCCGAGAGTTTTAAGCGTGGCATTGATGAGACCGCGCTTTTGCAGGATGACAGTCCAGGCATAGGTTCTGACGAGCGCACTGGTCCAGAAGGGTATCAGGATGAAAGCGAAGGCAATCGCGCGCCGCCTCACGGTCAACCGTGTGAGCCATATGGCGACCGGATAGCCAAGCACAAGACAGACCAGCGTGACGATGGCCGATATGCGAAACGTTATGACAAAGGACTGCCAGTAAATATCGGTCGAGAACAGCCGGGCATAGTTTTCATACCATGCGCCTTGGGTCGCAAAACTGCGCATCAGCGTCTGCACAATCGGGCCAAGATAGATGAACAGCAGTACGACGAGAGCGGGAGCACAGAGAAGATAGGCTGAAAAGGCTGCTTTGCGCATCTGAAAGCGCGCAAGCAGCGTATGGCCATTTTCTCCGGCTATTTTCGACGGATAGGCGGCTGAAAAATTGCTCATTGCGCTAACTCATGCGCGTTATTGGCATTCCATCCGAGTTGCAGCCATTGGCCCGGTTCCAAAGAAACGGGTAGTTTACCCTTTTCGAGCCGGACGGTGATTGGCCGTTCCTGTGCCTGTAGGGATACGATGTAATGCGTGCCCTCATAGATGACAGTCTGCACCTGCGCATCCAGCCTGTAATCCGAGCGCGAGACCGGATCGCCGGCATGGATATATTCAGGACGAACAAGCATGGTTCCCGCTTGTCCCGGCTTGAACAGTTCCATCGGCATCAGATTGGCTTCGCCAATGAATTCGGCCACAAAACGGTTAGCCGGGCGCTCGTAAATCTCCTGCGGTGAGGATAATTGCGCGATACGCCCCTCTTCCATCACGGCAATACGATCGGACAAAGCCAGCGCTTCACCCTGATCATGAGTGACATAGATGACCGTCAGGCCCAGCCTTTGCTGAATGAGCTTGAGTTCGGTCTTCATATGCTCACGCAACCGTTTATCAAGTGCACTTAACGGCTCGTCCATCAACATGATGGCTGGACCAAAGACCTGAGCACGCGCCAGAGCCACACGCTGTTGTTGCCCGCCAGACAGCTCCGAGGGATAACGGCCAGCAAATGTCTCAAGCTTGACAATAGAAAGTGCATCTTCCACGCGTTTGCGGCACTCATCGCGGCCGATGCCCCGCATTTTAAGCGGAAAAGCAACATTCTGCGCAACCGTCATATGCGGGAACAACGCGTAGTTCTGGAAAACGACCGCAATGTCGCGCTTTTCGGGCGGCAGATGCGAAATATCACGACCACGCAGCAGGATAGAACCGGAATCGCTTTGGAGGATACCGGCAATGATATTGAGAAGCGTGGTTTTGCCCGACCCGCTTGGCCCAAGCAGGGTTAGGAATTCACCTTGCCGAACGTCAAGATCGACATCGCGCAGAATAGGCGTTGAACCGTAATTTTTATTCAGCCGTCTGATCTGAATGATATTGTCGTCGTTTAAGGGAGGCACGACTGTCGTCCATATTTTATAGGAAGAGGACGGGAGGGCGAGGCCCTCCCTTCAGAGATTTACTTAAGCAGCCATTGATTGAAACGTTCACTGACTTTTTCGTAATTCTCGGACCACCATTTTGGATCGGTTTTCACAGCCTGTTCCTGCAACCGCGGCGAAGTCGGCAATTGCGCATCATCATCGATAAATTCGAATGCGCGCTTGTTACTCGGACCATAATCAATGAGCTTTGCAAGGTCTGCCTGCCGTTCTGGCTGGGATACGAAAGCGATGAATTTCACCGCAGCGTCCTTGTGCTGCGAACCACGCGGGATAACCCACGACTGAGATGTTTGAAGGGCCTGTCCCCAGTTCACATCCACAGGCGCACCGTCACGTTTTGCCTTCTGCACGCGGGCATTGCCAGCTGCCGAATAGGCAACTTCGCCATCGACTAGCAATTGCTCCGCTTTGCCTGCGGTTTCCCACCAGACCTGAACATGCGGCTTGATCTTGTCGAGACTTTTGAAAGCGCGATCCACATCCAAAGGATAGAGCTTATCCGCCTCTACGCCGTCGGCCAGAAGAGCAATTTCCAGTGTGTTGATTGGGCGCTTGTTCAAGGTGCGATCGCCGGGGAATTTCTCGACATCCCAGAATTCGGCCCAAGACTTGGCTGATTTTTCTGCATCAATACGCTCGGAATTATAATTGAGCGTCGTTGACCAGACGATGCTCGGCACCGAATAATCGCTGATCAGTCCCGCATCAAAATCACCAGCCTTGATGCCAGCGGTCGCATAATCGATTTTCTCGAAAAGATTGAGCTTTGAGCCGCGATAGACAAATTCCTGGTCGACATCGACCACGTCCCACTCGACATTTCCGCTCTCAACCATGGCCTGAAACTTGGCTGGATCGGAGGGAGACTGCTCGATAATCCGGATGCCGGTTTCCTTGGTAAAGGGTTCAAAGAACGCCTTGCGCTGCGCCTCCTGATAGGAGCCGCCCTGCCCGACCACGACGAGCGCTTCCTCGGCTCTGGACGGTGTGCCTGCAAGGCTTGTGCCGAGCGCGACAATACCGGTTAGAATAAAAGCACTGCGATTGAATGATGTCATGATCTGTCTCTCGTGATTATTCAGCGGCAGCATTGGCAGCTAGTTGTGCGGCGGGATGAGCGGGGCGCTCCAGACCGAGGTTTTCGCGCAAGGTGTGCCCCTCATAATCGCTATGGAACAGGCCACGCCTCTGCAATTCAGGGATCAGAAGATCAAAAATATCCTGCAAACCCTCGATGAAATAAGGTGGCATGATGTTGAATCCGTCGCAGGCCTCGCCGACAAACCATTCCTCGATGAGATCGGCAATTTCTTGCGCAGTGCCCACGATCTGGCGATGGCCGCCTGCACCCGATGTTTCGTATAATTCGCGGATCGTCAGCCCCTTCGCGCGCGCCGCATCGAGCTGTGCTTTGATTGATTTGATCCCATTGGTTTCCGGCAGATCCGGAATGGGGCCATCCAGCGGATAGGCAGACATATCGCCGAATTTCGGTTCCAGCATCGCATAAACAACGGCTGGATGAATGAGCGACCGCAGCTTCTGGTGGCGCTCCTCTGCCTCTTCCCGCGTACGCCCAATGATGGGCAGGACACCCGGCAGGATTTTCAGCGAATTCCGGCCTCGCCCATCAGCTGGAAGACGCGCTTTCAGACCTTCATAAAAGACACGGGCATTCTCGAAATTCTGCTGTGCGGTGTAGACGAGATCGGCTGTGCGCGCGGCCAGTTGCTGGCCTGGTTCCGACGACCCCGCCTGTGCGATAACCGGAAAGCCCTGAATGGGACGGGCGACGTTGAGCGGGCCCTTGACGGAAAAGAACTCTCCCTTGTGATTGGGGATATGCAGCTTAGCCGGATCGAGATATTGCCCTGAAGTCTGGTTGCGCGAGAAGGCATCGTCTTCCCAACTGTTCCAGAGCTTGAACACAACATCGACAAACTCGCTGGCGCGGCGATAGCGCAGACCATGTTCAAGAGAGCGATCGAGATTGAAATTCTGGGCTTCAGCCTCACTCCAGGAGGTGACGACATTCCAGCCCACGCGCCCCTTGCTGATATAGTCAATAGAGGCATATTTGCGCGCAACCGTGTATGGCTCGTTATAGGTAGTCGAGGCGGTCGCGATAAAGCCGATATTCCTGGTTGCGATCGATAACGCCGAGATCAGGGTCAAAGGCTCGAACTGGTCGACCTTGCCGATATAGCGTAGCGCCTCCGGATCGTCCGCGCCTTGCCGCACTGCGGCACCGTCAGCAAAAAAGATGAAGTGGATTTTGGCGGCTTCCGCGCGGCGCGCAAGGTCCTGCCAGAAATCGATATCAAGCGAAGAATCTGCAGGCGCACCGGGATAGCGCCAGCCGGACGTGTGAGAACCGTTGGAGGTGACGCTCAGGCCGAGAATAAGACCGGAACGGCGCGGTGTCTGTTGATGGCTGTTTGACATGATCTCGAACAATTTGGGGGGTGGTTATTCGGCGGCCTGATGTACAGCGTTTTTCCGCAGCTCATATTTCGCGATTTTTTTCCGCAGCGCTGGGATCAGCTGCCGTCCGTATTTCCGTGCATCTGCGGCAATCTCCCACCCGCGCAGATAGAAGGCGCTGGCACCCAGCTGGTAATATTGCAAATATGAATCCGTCACCTGATCGAGCGTTCCAACCAGTGTGGCGGTAGAACCACCCCGCCCTACGAGGCGTGTGAAGCCAAGCCAAAGACGTTCATCCTGCACATCGCCCTGACGCGCTATAGCGTCGAGTTTGATGGCCCCGACGGAATCGGCTTTCTGCTCCATTTGCTTTAAATTGCCTTCAGCCGTGCCGACCGTCGCAAGCTCTGAGGCTGCGCGATTGTAGATGTCTTCGGCTTTTTTCCAGGCCTTGTCCTCGCTCTCACCAATGATTGCGCGAAGCGAAACACTGATCGTCAGGGGTCGACCGCGCTCATTGGCAAGGCCGTGCAGTTCATCGAAGGTTGCCTTGGATGCAGCCAGAGGCTCACCCCAGACCATGTAATAATCTGTGCGGCCCGGTCCTGCCGCTAAAGCCCCTGCGGAAGACCCCGCAAAACTGATCGCAGGCTGCGCCAAAGGCCGTACCGAGCTGAAACCCTGCTTGACGCTATAATATGGGCCTGCATGATCGAATGGCTGATCGGCGGTCCACACCTTGCGCAGGACGTCGATATATTCAGCCGTGCGTTCATAGCGCAGATCATCCGCCAGCGTGTCGCCATCGCGCTGCAATTCGCCACCCGGCGCGCCGGTGATGATATGCAGACCCAGGCGCCCGCCGCCGGCAAGCCGGTCGAGCGTGATTGCCTGCCTTGCTGCAAGGGTCGGCTGCACAGTACCAGGCCGATGCGCAACCAGAACCTTGAGCTTTCTCGTAATGCGCAAAATATGCGAAGCGATCATCCACGGATCGGGCGACCAGGAATGCATCCCGACCAGAACGCTGTCGAAACCCGCTTCCTCGTGGGCCAAAGCCGTTTCTTCAATGTAATCGACATCAAAATCCGACGACCACCACAGGCCGGAAGTTTCCGTGGCCCTAGTATGCGGAACATAGCCTATTAATTCGACGCTCACTTCGATCTTCCATCATATTTCATAATATGAAATCTAGTTTCATATAAAGAATAATGGCAAACCGCCCGCATTCAACGAATGGATTTTCAATTCTCAATCTGGAATTAGACCGATTTTCTCAAATGTGCGCTGAGAGATAACCGAGCTGCTGCGAAACCTTTCGGGCGGTTTCCAGCATGATCGGCGCAATCCGATCTATATATTGAGTGGTCATTTGCTGCGCCGGCGCCCATAGACCGATACCGAGCGTCACCTCGCCGAACCGGTCGCGCACGGGCACAGCAATACCGATCATTTCACCGATAAACTCGCCCTTGCCGATTGAATACCCGCGCTGCCGCGTTTCGGCGAAATCCTGTTTCAGTAAGACCGGATCGGTGATCGTGTGGCTTGTAACTGCTACGAGAGGCTTTGCCACGACCGCATTTTCAAAGCGTTCATTATGCGCAAGAATGGCCTTGCCCATCGCTGATGAATGCGACGGCGCCCGACTTCCCAGGGCTGTCACGATCCGCACAGGCTCTGCACTATCAACCCGGTCGATATAGACAACGTTTGCTGGGTCTTCTTGCGAAATCATGCCCAGATGGACCGTTTCGCCGCACGCTTCCATAAGCCCATGCAGGAAGGGACGTGCGCTTTCCGCGTTCTCCCGAAAATTGACGGCAGCACAACCGATTTCCCACAATTTGATACCGAGGCGATAACGCTTGCTGGCCGGGTCCTGCACGACCCATCCGACATTGCGGAACGTGGAAAGGAAGTGATGCAGGGAGGGCTGTGGCAAATTCAGTTCGCGGCTCAGTTCGGTGACGGACCATTCACGCTGCCCATCCGCAAAGGCCTCGATGATGGTGACCGCTTTTTTCACAGAACCTAACATTTGCCGCTATCTCCCACCGCTTCAGCCTCTAACCGTCCAATTTTTGAACACTCCTTCCTTAGTCAGGAACCTGTGTTCAGTGCAAACGGAACTTTTGTGATCACCATTAATGGTGCATCTTAAACTCTCAACACAACTTTGCCTCCGATCCTCAGTTCAGGTGAACCGCACTAGATTTGCTTGAGAAACCTACTTCTATGAAAGCGGAGCCGATATGAGCAAGGCAACGAACAAGTTTTCACCTGAAGCCGCGGACGTGTCATCCGTATTGTGCTGGATCATGAGGCAGGACACCCGTCGCGACGGTTTCTAAGACGTTTGTCTGCCTGATAAGCGGAACAACCCTTTTATTCTGAATGCCATTCAGTGGGCGTTGGCGAGGTAGCTTCTCGATCCAATATTCCAGGGAAAACCACGTGAAACCTCAATAAAAGGAAAGCATATCGCCCACATTCCTGTTCGAACTTGAACAAAAGCTAACGTAACCGTCGCTTTTCATTCGCCCTTCCTCGAACAAGAATGAGATATTTCCGCAAAGATGTTTTACGCGTAGCTGCTTCTATAGAATTTATAACTTTGCATAGAGCAAGAATCCGGGTTTTGTTCATTCGCAGGCGACATAGTCGCGGATATTTTTAAACAGAAATCGATTGAGCACGTGATAAGCATGGCATCTGAATTTCTATGGTACATTCCCAATGATACCAAGCCCGGTCATCGAGGTGACATTGCGAAACCAGATCACAACAGTCTGGATGCCCTGCTTTCGCAGGCAACTGCCGTTGAAGATCATGGCTGGAAGGGTGCGCTGATCGGTACTGGATGGGGAAGGCCGGACACATTCACCGTCGCCGCAACTCTTGCTGCCCGTACCCGCACATTCGAGCCACTGATCGCGATACGTCCGGGCTATTGGCGCCCGGCTCATTTTGCCGCCGCCGCAGCGACTCTTGATCATCTCAGCAATGGCCGCATACGGATCAATATCGTCTCGGGCCAGGATGATCTCGCCGCCTATGGCGACAGCGAAGGTGATCAGCCACAGCGATACGCCCGCACCAGGGAATTCATGAATCTCATCCGCCGTCTATGGACAGAAGAAAATGTGACGTGGGCCGGTGAGCATTTTCATGTCACAAATTCGACGGTCGCCCCCAGCATCGTGGAACGTGGTGGACGCCGTCACCCTAAACTCTATTTTGGCGGCGCATCGCATGCTGCCGAACAGGTCGCAGCAACCGAAGCCGATGTGCAACTGTTCTGGGGCGAGCCGATCGAGGATATCGCAGCGCGGATCGACCGGCTCAAAAGCCTGAGTTCAAAACTAGACCGCAACCTTCCGCCGCTTGAATTCGGGTTGCGTATCACGACGCTAATCCGCGGCACCGCGGAACAGGCCTGGGCGGATGCTCAAGCCAAGGTCGCGGCTATGACCACGGTCACAGTAGACCGCTGGCACGATCATCGCCGCATGGTTGCCGTAGGTCAGCAACGACTGTTCGCCCTGCATGAACGCGGCGATGTTCTGGATGACAATCTCTATACCGCTCCGGGGAAGGCTGGAGCCGCCGGGGCTGGCACCACATGGCTCGTCGGCACTGCCGAAGAGGTTGCCCGTTCGCTGAAAAAATATCAGGATCTCGGGATTTCCCACTTCGTTTTGTCCGATACGCCCTATCTTTCAGAGATCAAAAGGCAGGGCGATCAATTGCTGCCGCTGCTGCGCTGACCTTATCGATGCCGGTTATGCAGAGCGTTTCGGCTGCCACCGCAGCAGGTATGCTTCCAGCGTATAGGCCAGACGATTGAGCGAAAATCCTACAAGACCGAGAATAATTACACCGACCATCACCATCGCCATATCGAACCGTTCGCGTCCGCCGATGCCCGGCCCGACGGCAAGGAAATATTCTGCCCCAACCGTCGCAAGCCAGGAATAGATCAGACCCAGATGCACGCCCGTTGCGATGGATGGCATTGCGGATGGCAGGTAAATACGCTGAATCCGCTGGCGACGGTTGAATTTCAGCGCGTGCCCGACCTCGAGCAGATCGGCAGGGGCTGCACGCATGCCGTCATAAGTGTTGAGAACGATTGGAATGAAGGCGGCAAGCGCCACGAAAACGATCTTCGCCTGCTCACCAAAGCCGAACCAGACCGAGATAAGCGGAATCCATGCAAGCAGTGATATCTGTTTCAGCCCGTTGAAGGTCGGCATTACCAGCCTGTCGGCAAGGCGTGAGGAAGCCAACGCCGCAGCAAAGGCAATGCCAAGCACTGCCCCGATTGCAAAGCCGAACACCACCGCCGCAGCTGACGGCCGTGTGGTAAAGAAGCTCGAGGTTTTTGGTTCTATTCTGGTTGCGGGGGCCGCAACTACCGATACCGACATTCGTTGGAATTGGCGGTTTTACCGCCGTTCCCAAACTCCGTAACCTCCTACGCCAAGCCCAATATTGCTCACAACTACTCAGACGAAAGGCGTTGGCGAAGCAGCTTTAAGGTGGCCGCGCAGCGTTTCGGTCTCATATTCATGGCGATAGAGACCGCGCTTTCGCAGGATCGGTACCAGCTCATCGGCAATCACCGGCAGGCCATCGATCAGCCGATCAGGCTGCAGGTTGAAACCATCGATGGCGCCAGCGTGGAACCAGTCCTCGATATGGTCTGCTAGCTGCTCCGGCGTACCGACGAAACCGGCGTGGCCCGAACCGGTGTAACGGGTCTGGCGCAGATATTCGCGCACCGTCGGGTTGGTCCTGCGGATCTGCGTGATGATGGATTCGCGAAATCCGATGCTGCCAAGGAAGGTCTTGGTGTCCTTGATAGGACCCAGAACCTCATCGGGAAACGGTTCGTCCAGTTCCAGTTTCGATGCATCGTAACCGATGGCCTGTGACAGCCAACCGATGGAATAGGATGCTGGACCGGCATCATGGATTTCATCGCTGCGGCGACGTGCCTCCTCTTCCGTGCTGCCAAGGCTCAGCAGCAGACCCGGCAGGATTTTTACATCATCCGGCGAGCGGCCATTGTCGCGGGCAAATCCCTTGACCAGCCGGTAATGTTCGATTGCCTGAGCCTTGGTCAGTTCTGCTGCAAATACCCCTTCGGCAATTCGGCCTGCCAGTGTGCGGCCCTGCGGTGAGCCACCGGCCTGAAAGATGACTGGCTGGCCCTGTTTTGATGGCGGCACACGTAGGCGACCGGAAATGTTAAAAAACTCGGCCTGATGATTAATGTCGCGCCCGTCAACCGCCGAAGCCCACAGCGCCCGCACGACATCCACAAATTCGCTGGCCCGTTCATAGCGGTCATCACGGGCCGGAATGTCGGGAATGCCAAAATTGCGCGCCGCCGGCACACCACGTGTGGTCACGACATTCCATGCCGCACGTCCACCGGTCTGGTGGTCCCAGGATAAAAAGCGCTCGGCCAGTTCAAACGGATCGTTGAAGGTTGAAGAGGCCGTTGCGACCAGACCAACATGCGAGGTTGCGGCCGCCACGTGCCCCCAATTGACCGAAGGTTCCAGCCGTATCGGATTGGCATCATAGGCCGGGTCACCGAGCAGCGGACCATCGGCCAGAAACAGCGCATCCAGCGTGCCACGTTCGGCCGTCTTGCCGATGTTTTCCCAATAGGCCGGATCAATAAAGGCATCCTTTTCCAGCAAGGGTGTTTTCCAAGCGGCTGGAAGATAGCCGAGAACCAGCACGTTGATGCCGAGCAGGGCGTGGCCAGATCGTTTGTTTGTCATCTGAAATGTCTCCAATACCGTCTACAGCGCGACTTGAGGTTTTGGCGCCGGGAAAGCAGCACGCACCGTGGATGGCAGCGGCTGCGGTAGGACGAGCTTGATGGCATCTCGCAGGGAGCCGCCAAGCGGCGTTGGTTCAAAACCATCCGCCAACAGGCGCTCTGCCGCATCCAGCAACGCGCGCACCGACTGCTCGTTGCCTGCCTTCAGCACGACACCGGTCACACCTTGGGTGGGTGGTGTCTCCTCCAAGGAGACTACGGGCACAGCACCCGCGCCACCCAACACCAGCTCAATCGGGTTATTGTCTCCCGCCGGTGGCGCATCCGCCTTTGTGTGGCCGTACCAGGCAATGACCGAGGCACCGGTCTGTGGTTCCGGTGCATTGAGCGGTCCGGCAATGGAAAAGCTGTTGGCAATATCGACATGCACGATACGGTCCGACTGCACGAGAATACCGCTTTCACGGTCACCGATGATCGTGTCATGCGGCCAGCTTTGCTCCAGCGCTCTTACGGCAACGGCCGTGTCATAGGCCGTCTTGGCATTAAGCTGCGCCCCGCCGCCAAGCCCCGCCCCGCCCCATGCCGGAGCATCCTTTGGCCCTTCCGGTGCATAGGCATCACGAATACCGACAAGCAGGCCACTGCGGCCGCCGGAGAGATGGGCAAGCGACGCAACACGGCGTGCCAGATTATAGGGGTGGTCACGTTGTGGTGCAGCGGCAATCAGGAAGCGGCCGTTTTCGGTCGCACCGGCCAGCGTGGCACCGGCGGCACTGCTGGCAAGCGTCACGGCTGCCGGTTCGCTACCATCGATGCGGTCGATGCCAAGCACCGTAAAGGCAACCGGCAAGGCATCCCAGCGTGCCAGCAGTTCACGGCTGCCGGTCAGTTCCACCAGATGTGGACCGGCCAATGCAAGGGCGAGATAAGGTCTGGTCATGGTGTCGCTCCTTAGTTGCCCTGCCCGCCGCGACCAAGCCGCGCGAGGCTCGACACCGGCGATTTGTCGTTGACCAGATAGTCACCAAGGATGCGGGCCTTGTAGGCAACCGGATTGTGCGAGGCCAGCGTTCGGGCATTGCGCCAGTGGCGATCGAGCGCGGTTTCCTCTGATGTGGCCGAGGCGCCAAGCGCGTTGAACACATGGGTTGCGGCATAGAGCGTGTTGTCGACAATGGCGATCTGCGCCTGCGCAACAGCCACCTCACCGGCTGTCGCGCGCTTGTCGCGCAGTTCCACATCACCAGCAGCGTGGGCGGCAGCAATAAGGTCAAGCGAAGCTGCTGCACGGCGAAGTGCCGCTTCGGTCGTAAAGGCACGCACCGAAACCTCACCTATCACCTGCAACAGTTGCGCATCCAGTGCCGGCACCGGATCAAGCCCTTGCGGATAATTGCGGCCACGGGATTTGAGCGCCTTGATACCATCACGCAGCACGGCCCGGGTGATGCCGGTCAGAACCGCCAGCAGCGCCGTCTGGTAGAAATGCCCCTGATAGACAACACGTTCGCTGGCTGGAAAAACATCGCCCTCATGCGCCACAACATCCGTATAAACAGCGCTGCCGCTGGCCGTGGTGCGTTGGCCAAAACCCGGCCAGTCATCGGTCAGCTCAACGCCGGGCTGGTGGCGGTTGACGAGTGTGGTGATCAGCGTGCCGTCGGCGTCCTTGCCGATAACATCCAGCCAGTCGGCATAAAGGCTGCCGGTGGCATAAAACTTGGCGCCGGATACCCGGTAGTGGTCATCGGTTTTAGTGACTGTGGTCTTGATGGTGGCATAGGTGCCGTTATTGGCTTCCGTCCAGCCGCCACCAACAAATTCGCGGTCGCGGAAGCGCTGCAGCCAACGTTCATTGGCGGCGGATGGCCGGGCATTGAGGCGGTCCTCAACAAAGGCCAGATGGTTGCGCCAGATATGGGCGACATTGGCGTCGGCCTCTGCCAGCAGGGAAAGCAGGTAAAACACCTGCTCAAGCGAGGCACCAAAACCGCCAAACTCCACCGGCACACGCACCAGAGCAAAATCGGCATCCTTCAGCCACTGCACCTGTTCAAAGGGAAAGGTGCGGTTGCGCTCACGCTCAATACTGCCTTCGGCAATACGGTCAAAGACCGGCTGGAAGCGCTCGACGAGTGCCTCTTCTCGTGCCGTTGCGGGGCGCAAATAGCTGCGTGAAATCGTTGCATCTACTGCGGTCATGTCATTATCCTTCATAGTGGCACAGCATCAGCAAAAGATGCGGGCGCGAATGTCTGTTGTGTTGGCGACGAGCCTTGAAGGCCATCTGCAGGATTGTCGGGTTTGAGGGGTTAAGCGCCGGCATCAGCGCATCGGACAGGATTGGCCGGGTCACGTCGGATCACTTCGGGTCACGCCATTGCGCGACCAAATCAACGATCAGGGTGCAAACCACAAAAACGGATGCGGCAAAGATAGTCGTGCCGATGACCAGCGGAAAATCGCCGTCCAGTGCGGCGGTAATCGCCATCCGGCCAATACCATCGAGACCGAAGATCGTTTCCGTGACGATTGCGCCGCCCATGATCACGGCAAGCTCAAGCCCACCCAGCGAGATGATGGGATTGAGGGCCGCCTTTAAGGCGTGCGACAGGTAGATGCGGCTTTCGCTGAGCCCCTTGGCGCGGGCGGTGCGGATATAATCCTGGCCCAGAACATCGAGCATGCCTGCCCTGACGATGCGCTGGAAAATGCCGATTTCAGCAATGGCCAGCGTTGCCCAGGGCAATGCCAGATGGCGCGCCCATTCCAGCGGGCTCTCCGTCAGGGGCACATAACCGCTGCTCGGAAACCAGCTGTAACCATGGTTGGTCAGTTGATAAAAGAAAAAATAGGAAATCAGAATGCCGCTGAGGAATGTCGGGATCGACAGGCCGACATAGGCAAAAAGCGCCAATACATGATCAATGAAACGGCCATGCCACCGGGCGGCAACAACGCCAGAAATGATGGAGATCGCCATCCAGATGACCAGTGCGCCAAGTGCCAGCGAAATGGTCACCGGGGCCTTTGCCAGAATGAGATCGGTGACTGGCGCCTGCTTGCGAAACGAAAATCCAAGCGCCGGTGGCCAGTGCATCAAGCCCATCGGCGCGCCTTGAATGTCAGGACCACGAAACAGGTAATACCACAGCTGATCGTACCATGGCTCGTTGAGGCGCAAGGCCCGCGCCACACCGTCAATGGTTTCCTGCGTGGCGTTGCGTGGCGCCAGCATGGCCGCAGGATTACGATAGGCAATGCGAGTGATGAAGAAAGACAGGATCAGTACGATGACGAGTGTCGACGCGGACCGAAACACGGTTGAAATGAAGTTTCTGGTCATGGATTACAAACGCCTCTGATGCGGATCGAGCACGGTTCGCAAACCGGAACTCAGGGTGTTGAAGCCGACCACGGTGAGAAAAAGCGCAAGAGCTGGTCCGGCCAAAAACCAGGGCTGGTCCTGATAAAGCGAGGTGCGCTGGGCTTCGGCAATCATGTTGCCCCAGCTTGGTACCGGTGCCTGAATGCCCACACCGAGGAAGGACAAGGTGGCCTCCGCCACTATGTTGGCCGGAAGTTGCACCGCCCAATATACCAGCAGGGTCGGCAGGATATTGGGCAGGATATCGAGACAGATGATGCGGGATTTTGAAGCGCCCGCCACCAGCGATGCCTCGATCATCGGACTTGAGCGCAGTTCCCGCACCATGCCGCGCGTCAGGCGGGCAAAGTAGGTCCACGAAAACAGCGTAATCACCAAAATGACCACAACGACAGGCGAAATCAACGGCATGCCCTGCTCGCCCCTGTTCAATGACAACAGGCTGAGTGCAGTGACGACGAAGGGAAACGACATGGCAACATCGATTGCCTGACTGACGATCCGATCGACCCGGCCCGCCAGAAAACCGCTGATCATGCCAATCAACGTGCCGATGATCATCGCAGCCGTGGTCGCGGGAATACCGACCAGCAGTGAAATCTGCGCGCCGTACAGTGTGCGCACGAACACATCGCGGCCATTTCCATCAGCGCCCAGCGGAAAGGCCCAGGATGGGCCAACCGGCAGGCCCATTTCATCCAGCGCCACATCCGGAAACAGGTCCGTCGGGCCATGCCCGGTCAGATAGGCAGCCAGTGGCGCCAAGACCGCTGCGACCAGCACTGCAAAAACGATGATGGCGCCAACCCGCACGCTTCGCTCACGCCACAAGACGCCGACAAATTCCGGCAACCAGTGACGGCGCGGTGCGTCCTCAATGATCTCAACCGACATAGGACACGGCCTTCACAACTGTATTGACGGGTTGCCGTTTGCTGCCGGGCATCGAGGCCAGCAAACGTTTTGTGTAGGTGTGTTCGGCACGTTCGAAGATGCGCCCGGTTGGGCCAGCCTCAACGATATGCCCCTTCTCCAGCACGATGATGCGATCGCATAATTCACCGACCACAGCGAGATCATGGGAAATGAACAGGAAAGAAATTCCCATGCGATCTCGCAGACGGCGCAGCAATTCGACGATCTTGGCCTGAGTGGTGATATCGAGCGCCGACACCGGCTCATCCGCGACAACGAGCGATGGCCGTGAAGCAATTGCCCGTGCAATGGCAACACGTTGCCGCTGACCACCCGAGAGTTGCGACGGGAAACGGCTGGCGATGGCCTCCGGTAGTTCCACCTCTGCCAGCAATTGGTGAACCTGCTGGCGCAGGCGCGTGCGGTCTCGTTCACCGGCGATGACGAAACTGTCGCCAAGAATGGATTCAACGGATCGACGCGGATTGAGGCTGGCGTAAGGGTCCTGAAACACCACCTGAATGTCGCGGCGTGCGGCGGCGGTCAGCGTGGTAGGGCGGCCGGCCCGTGCATAATTGGTGCCGGAGAGTGCAATGGAGCCATCATCCGGCCGATCAAGACCGGCAATCAGCCGGCCAATGGTTGATTTTCCAGAACCGGATTCACCAACCAGCCCGAGAATTTCGCCCTTGGCGATAGAAAACGTTACGTCCTCCAGGACCGGCTGGCCTGCAACAAAGGAACGGCTGAGACCGTCCACATCAAGCAGCGACTGGCTTGCGCTGACCGCAGGTGGCTGTGTATAAGTTCTTGGGCCATCCAGCCGTGCTGCACTCAGCAATTCGCGTGTATAGGAATGTTTTGGCGTGGCATAGATGGCATCGGCGGCGGCACGTTCGACCACAAGACCGTCCCGCATCACCACCACATCATCGGCGATATCGGACACGACAGCCAGATCATGGCTGACGAAGACCAGTGCGGTACCGTGCCTCTCCTGCAAACGTCGCAGCAGATCAAGGATCGAGGCCTGAACAGTCACATCGAGCGCCGTGGTCGGCTCATCGGCGATGATCAGGCCGGGGTTCAGCGCAATGGCAATGGCAATCATCACGCGCTGGCGCATGCCGCCCGAGAGATGGCGCGGATAAT
Source organism: Ochrobactrum sp. 19YEA23 (assembly GCF_029909865.1). Lineage (NCBI taxonomy): Bacteria > Pseudomonadati > Pseudomonadota > Alphaproteobacteria > Hyphomicrobiales > Brucellaceae > Ochrobactrum > Ochrobactrum sp. 19YEA23. Next base: position 65,511 of record NZ_JASAMQ010000002.1, read on the forward strand.
CATCCAGCCGCTTTTCCGGGTTCGATATTTCAACGTCGTGGAGAAGCGCAAGTACACGCTCGCGCTTCTCCTTTTTGCCGATGGATCGATGAGCCGATATCGCCTCACCGATCTGGTCGCCAATCGTCTTGAGCGGATGAAGGTTGCTCAGCGGATCTTGAAAGATAAAGCCGATCTCGGCCCCCCTTATCTTTCGCAACACCGCCGGTGACGCACCTAGTATCTCCCGCCCACGGTAGAGAACACTGCCGCGCACCTTTGCCGAGGCTGGCAGGAGACCAGCCGCCCCCAGCAGGCTGGTGCTCTTGCCCGATCCGGACTCGCCGACGATGGCCAGCGTCTTTCCCGCTTCGACATCAAATGATACGCCTCTGACAGCCTCGACGGTGCCAAAACGAACCTGCAAATCGTGTACGGAGAAGACGCTCATCGGACTTATTTCTTCACTGCGATGTTAGTGATATCCGCCTGAACAGCCAGCGAAGACCATGCCCAGTGGGTAATGCGGTCTGAGGTGATGGCGATCTTGCGCTTTTCAAACAGCGGGATCCACGGAATGTCGGCAGAGACGATCTTGTCAGCCTTGGCCCAGATCGGACCGGGGTCATCCGAAGGGAATGCCTCAGCGGCCAGCTTGTTCAGCTCGGCATTGCTGTAGCAAATCGAGTTGACATTGCCGGTACCGCAAGGTGCAGCATCCGAGTTGAGCCAGCCTCCCAGAAGCATGCGGGTGCTTGGACCCTGCCAGTCTGGCGCGAACTGTCCACCAAGCGAAATATCCCATCTGCTCTTGGCGTCTTGAATGAAGGCATACCACTGGGTTGGCGGAACCGGGATCAGGTTAAGCTCGATACCGGCGGCAGCGACATCTTCCTTCACCGCAACGGCAATTGCCTCAAACTGGGCGGTGGTGCGGTAGATGGCATCAAACTTCACGCCATTGGGGTAACCGGCCTTTGCCAGCAACTCCTTGGCCTTCGCCGCGTCACCCTTGTTGCCTTCGGTCGGGTACGGATCAAACGCCTCGTGACCGAGAATGGTCGAGGTGATGATCTGCGACAGCGGCACGGCGGCAATCGGGCCACCCTGTACCTGCACCAGATGGGCGCGGTTGACGGCATAGGTCAGAGCCTGGCGCACTTCCAGCTTTCTCAGCGCGTTGGCGCCGTCGCTCTGGGCTTCCGGGCGAGCGTTGAAGGTGATGAAGTTGGCCGCACCACTGTTGGACGAATGCAGCTGTTCCGCCTTCTGGGTCTGGAAACGTCTGATTGCGGTTCTTGGCGGTGTGTCGAGATAAAGCGACAGATCCGCCTCACCCGCTTCGATCTTCTGGACGATGCTGTCTTCGCTGTTGGCGGTAAAATCAACGATGATCTCATCGACATAGGCTTTGCGGGCTTCGTCGCTTTCGGCCTTGAAGCCCTTGGCCTTTTTCAGCACCAGCTTCTGGCCATCCTGATAGCTATCCACGTAATAAGGACCGCTGGAGGGGAAGTTCTTGCGGAACTCCGCAGAGTCAGGGAAATATTTCGACGCGACTTTCGGCGGCAGCGGCGACACGAAGTTCATCGAGAGAATGTTGAGGAAGTCGTAGTTTTTTGAATCCGACCTGATCACGAGTGTCTTGTCATCAGGGGCGCTGACGCCAGAGATTTCGTGGGAATCGATGAATGCCTTGGTTGCGGCAAGATCACCTGGTGGAACCTTGGCAAACTCCTCGCAATAGGCCTTGAAGCCTGATATCGCCAGATTGAAGTAGTTGATGGCTGCGACCTGCTTGTTCGGGTCGCAGAAGCGCTTGATATTATATACGAAATCGCCTGCTACAATCTTGCGATCGATGGGGCCGGAAAAGAACACATCGTCTTTCAGATGAAAGGTGTAGGTCTTGCCTTCATCCGACACGTCCCAGGACTTGGCAAGGTCAGGCACCAGCTTGGTATCGTCCTTGATATCGGTGAATGCGCCAGGATAGGTGACCAGCTGGCGGGTGACTGCCCGCAGGATCTCCCAGGAATCGGTGCTGTAACCCGTCAGCGGATCAAAGGCATCGAGATCTGCCTGCTGGGAAGCAATGCGCAGCGTACCGCCATATTGCGGCTCACCTGCCAGCGCCTCTCCCCCAAGCGAAACGATAATGGCAAGGCTCGATGCAACACGTCCCAGTGCTGAGCAGTGAGAATAAGATTTCATTGGAACAACCTTAATTGATAATGTCTATAATATTTATAGATTTCGAAAATTCTGCGAGTGTCGCAAAGTTCCAAACTGCGCGCGTTCGGGAAAATATCTGTCCGCCTCACACATCGTATGGGGAATACGCTTCCGCTAACTTTTGTTCGCTCTTGATCGCGAGCGGCGCTGCGCAATCATGCCTTCACCACTTCACGATAGAAGAATTTCATTTTTCGGCCCAAATTTAGAACAGAAGCAGCGCACCTTTGATTCCTTTTTCGATCATATCTACTAAAACTATAGAATTGAGGATCATGAGATGTTTGCTCGCGGCTGGAGATCATTTGCGCTTGGATTAACCGGAGCGATTGTCGGTATGGCCTTCGCGTCCACGACCTTTTCGGCGGAGACCGGAGGCACACTGAACCTGATTGTCCAGCCGGAGCCCATCTCGCTCAATCCCGGCATCAACCGCTTGGGTCCGGCGACCTTTGTTGGCAACAAGATCTACGATTCGCTGCTTGGTTATTCCGCCAGGGACATCAAACCTATTCCGCGGCTGGCGGAAAGCTGGGAGGTTTCCGCCGATGGCAAGACCTATACGTTCAAGCTGCGCCCCGGCGTTACCTGGCATGATGGCGAGCCCTTCACGTCAAAGGATGTTGCCTTCAGCATCGGCGACTTCCTGCCGATCCAGCACGCACGTTCAAAAGACCTCAGCGCGCAGATCGACCACATCGAAACGCCTGATGATCTGACCGTTGTCTTTACGCTGAAGGCGCCCTACCCGGCCATCCTGTGGTCGCTCAATCTGGCGATCGTCCCGGCCCATAAATATGTCGGCGTAACCGATCTGCGCGCCGCACCTGCCAATTCGGAATTTATCGGCACCGGCCCGTTCAAGTTCTCGGAGTGGAAAAAGGGCAGCATCATCCGTCTGGTTCGTAACGACAAATATTGGGATGCGGGCAAACCCTATCTCGATGAAATTGATTTCCAGATCGTGCCGGATGCGAACTCCCGCTCGATTGCCTTCGAAACTGGACAGGTCGACGTGCTGCGCTCCGGCGATGTCGAGAATTTCGACATTCCGCGCCTTTCTGCACTTGAGGGTGTTGCGGTCAATGAAGGTGGTTGGGAGTTCCTGCAGCCGATCGGTTATGTGCATATCAACAACCGCAATCCGCTTCTCGCCAACCGGACGGTCCGTCAGGCCATCACCCAGGCGATTAACCGCGACTTCATCATCAACACGATCTTTGCTGGTTATGGCAAACCGATCAACGGCCCCTTCTCCAGCCTGTGGGCTTACAAGGATGCAAGCGTCGAGACGACTTACCCCTATGATCCGGAAAAGGCCGCAGCCCTGCTGGACGAGGCCGGTTACAAGGTGGGTGGCGATGGCACACGTTTCACGCTGAAGCTGGTGCCTCTGCCCTATGGTGAATTGTGGTCGCGGCAGGCGGAATATTTGCGTGAGGCGCTGGGTGCGGTTGGTATCAAGGTTGAAATCCAGTCAGTTGACGTTGCCGGCTGGTTCAAACGCCTGACCACCTTCGATTATGATATTGCCCAGAACTTCGTCTACACCACGGCCGATCCGGGCATTGGCATTTCCTACGGTTACACGACCGTCAAGGGCGACAATGCCGGCAGCACCGGCGGTAACATCAACGGTTATTCCAATCCCGAGGTTGACGCACTTCTCGATCAGGGTGCGCATGAGCAGGATGACGCCAAGCGCAAGGAAATCTACTCCAAGGTCCAGAAAATCCTGTCGCAGGATGTGCCGATGGTTTGGACACACGACATTGTCTTCCCGACGCTCTACCGCGACAAGGTTCAGGACCTCATCACCACGGCGCTCGGCACCGATGACAAATTCGCCAATGTCTGGCTGAAGAAGTAATGGCGGCAAAGCAAAACACGGCGCAGGGGCACCACCCTGCGCTCAGAGGCCGGGCGGCACATGCCGCCTATGCCATTGGGCTGCGGTTTTCCAAGGCGCTGTTGACACTGCTGTTCGTGGTCATCGGCAGCTTCCTGCTGCTGCGTCTGGCGCCCGGTGATCCGGCGCTCATTCTGGCTGGCGACCAGGGTGGCAGTGACCCGGCCTTTGTCGAAGACCTGCGCCGTCACCTCGGACTAGATGGGCCGGTCTATCTGCAACTGTGGAAATATCTGCAGAGTGTCGCGACTTTCGATTTCGGCCTGTCCTATCGTGACCAGCGACCGGTGATTGACATCGTGCTTGAAAAAGTTCCGGCAACGCTTGTTCTGACGATAAGCGGTTTTCTGTTTTCGGTCGCCCTCGGCGTGACACTGGGTGCCCTTGCGGCTAGAAAACCGGGATCGGCGCTGGATGGCGTCATCACCACGATATCGGTGGCGTTTTTTGCCATGCCGATGTTCTGGGTAGGCCTTGTCTTCATCATCATCTTTGCCGTCAAGCTCGGCTGGCTGCCCTCCTATGGCATGGAAACACCCGCCATCGCCTCGCAAGGCGGATGGCCAGCCGTTGTCAATCGTCTGGCCCATATGGTGCTGCCGGTGCTTACGCTTGGGCTTTTCCATATGTCGATTCACGCCCGGGTGTCGCGCACCGCACTGCTTCAGGTGTCCGGCATGGACTTCATTCGCACGGCGCGCGCCAAGGGCCTCTCGCCTTGGCGGATCTGGCGCGACCATCTGCTGCGCAATGCCCTGTTGCCGACCATCACCATTGCCGGCTTGCAGGCCGGCCAGTTGATTGGCGGTTCGATCCTCGTCGAGACGGTGTTTGCCTGGCCGGGCATTGGCAGGATGGCGTTCAACGCGCTGACTACCCGTGACTATAACGTGCTTCTTGCCGTATTCATCGTTTCGTCCTTCGGGGTGATCCTTGCCAATCTTATTGCTGATGCCGCCTATCGGCTGATCGATCCGCGCCTTGAGCGGGAGGGAACGGTATGATCAGCTGGCCAAACCATCCCCTGCTCCGACCACCTGTGATCTTTGGATTTGCGGTGCTGGCCGCACTGGCAATTCTGGTGATCTTTGCCGATCTGATCTATCCCGGCGATCCATGGCGTATGGTGGCGCGGCCAAACCTGCCGCCCCTCTCGCCTGGCTTTCCCGCTGGTACCGATATGCTGGGGCGTGACCTGACCGCCGGTCTCGTGCATGGCAGCCGGGCAACGCTGGCGGTAGCCGTCAGTGTCGTTGCCTTTGCCGTCAGCCTTGGTGTCGTGCTCGGGCTGCTGGCCGGTTACTTTGGCGAGATCGTTGACGAGTTGATCATTCGCATCACCGAGTTTTTCCAGACAATCCCCGGTTTCCTGCTGACGATCATGATCGTTGCCATTCTCTCGCCCACCCGCTGGACCGTCGTGTTTGCAATCGCTTTGATATCATGGCCGCCCATCGTGCGGATCGTGCGGGCCGAAGTGCTGTCGCTGCGGCGTCTCGACTGGGTGCGCGCTGCGCGTATCAGTGGCCTGTCGCATCTGCGCATTGCCCTTTTGCATGTGTTGCCCAATGTGCTGCCGCAGGTGGTGGTGCAGGCCTCGCTGCTGATTGCGGGTGCCGTGATGATTGAATCCGGCATCAGCTTTCTTGGCCTTGGCAGTCGCGACTCCGTGTCCTGGGGGTTCCTGCTCGCGTCCGGCAGAACCTCGTTCAGCGTCAACTGGTGGCTGTCGACCCTGCCGGGGCTGGCAATTTTCTTGACTGTGCTCGCCTTCAATCTGGTTGGTGATGGGCTGGAACGCTGGCTGGACCCCAAACATGCCGGGAGGCATCAGCCATGAGCCAGAAACGCACCCCACTTGTTGCCATAGACAGGCTCGACATTGCCCTTCCCAAAGGGGCTGATCGATCTCTTGCTGTGTCCAACGCCACGGTGTCGATCAAACGCGGCGAGGTGCTGTGCATCGTCGGCGAAAGCGGTTCGGGCAAATCAGTGCTTGCCTCAGCCATTGCCGGTCTGCTGCCAGGCAACACATTGAAGGTTACCGGCGGTGCTCTGTCCTTTGACGGCCAGGATATTCTCTCTCTCAATGAGGTACAGCTGCGCAGACTGCGTGGCACGCGCATTGGCTATATTTTTCAAGAGCCGATGACTGCACTTAACCCGCTGTTGACGGTTGGTCGGCAGGTGACGGAAACGCTTGAGGCGCACGGTTTTCCTGCACCTAAGGACAAGATCGCTGCACTGTTTGCCGCCATGAAGCTGCCGGAGCCGGACACGATCGGCCAGCGCTATCCTCATGAACTGTCTGGCGGGCAGCGGCAGCGCGTGGCGATTGCCATGGCCATTGCCTGCGAACCGGAACTGCTGATTGCCGATGAACCGACCACGGCACTGGATGTCACAACCCGGTCGGAAATCCTCAAACTGATCCTTGATCTGCGCGAAAAACGCGGCCTTGCCGTGCTGTTTATCACCCATGACTTTGGTGTGGTTGCCGACATTGCCGACCGTATCGTGGTCATGCAGAACGGCGAAATCGTTGAGACTGGCACCGCCCCTGATCTGCTGGCGCGGCCGCAGCACCCCTATACACGCCGCTTGCTGGCAGCCGTGCCTGACCTTGATGACAACAGACATCGCCCACCGGTCGATGGTGCCGTTCTACTGCAGCTTGACGGCATCCGCAAAACCCATGCCGCCTCCCGCCGTCTGCTCAGCACAACACAGGAACCGGTGGCAGCGCTTGGTGGCGTAGACCTGCTGCTGCGGCAGGGTGAAACGCTTGCTTTGGTCGGCGAAAGCGGTTCGGGCAAATCAACGCTCGGTCAAGTCATTACTGGGCTGATTGAACGGGATGCCGGCACCTTCCGTTTTGCCGGAGACGACATTGAAAACGCCAAGGACCTGTTTACCCGCGAGCGACGCCCGCTGGTGCAGATGGTGTTTCAGGACCCGCAATCCTCTCTCAATCCGCGCCACAGCATACGTCGCATCCTGACCGAGGCTGCCCGGCATTTCGGCGTCAGTAGGGATGAGGCAGAGGCGCGCATGAACGAGCTTTTGCGCCGGGTGGGCATTGATGCGCGCGCCGCCGACCGCAAACCGCACGCCTTCTCGGGCGGCCAACGACAGCGTATCGCGCTGGCGCGTGCGCTGATGCTGCAGCCCAGATTACTGGTGGCCGATGAGCCGGTTTCGGCACTGGATGTTTCGGTGCAGACGCAGGTTCTGACACTACTGACCGAGCTGCAAATGGACTTTGGCCTAGCGATGTTGTTCATCACCCATGACATCAGGGTCGCCGTATCGATTGCCGACAGGATTGCGGTGATGCAACGCGGTCAGATTGTCGAGGTTGCCCCCGCCGATGCGCTTATTCGCGCACCAAAATCAGACTATGCCCGGACCCTCATCGCCTCCGTACCTGGCCGGCGCGATGAGGCAGTCCACCGGGTTCCTTCCTTCACACAACGAGACTTCGCATGACACATAACAGCATTTCATCAAGACGGAAGCGACCTTCATCCGTCGCTTCGGAGACCCGGTCATGAGTGGGAAAATTCATCTGCACTGGTATCTGCCAACCAATGGCGACAGCCGTGGACTGACCGGCTCGGGCAATGACAGCCACCTTATCGACTTTGCTGGCGGTTACCGCGCCCCCACTCTTGCCTATCTTGGTGAGGTTGCACGGGCAGCCGAAGCCCAGCCCTTTCACGCTGTGCTGACCCCAACCGGCACGTGGTGCGAAGACGCATGGATTGCCACCGCTGCCCTGTCCGCCGAGACAAAACGGCTGAAATTTCTAGTGGCCTTTCGCCCAGGTCTGATTTCGCCAACCCTGGTTGCGCATCAAGCCGCCACCTTTCAGCGGGTGACGCAGGGCCGTTTGCTGCTCAACGTGGTGACCGGCGGTGACCGTTTTGAACAGGCGCGATTTGGTGACCACCTTGGTCATGACGCTCGTTATGAGCGCACGGCAGAATTCATTCAGGTGCTGCGCGGTGTCTCCGATGAAAACGCGAAAGAACCGTTTTCCTTCAAGGGCAAACATTACGACATCCGCGAAGCCCGCATCAATGCGGCCCCTTACGGCCTGCCGCAGATCTTTTTTGGTGGCGCAAGCGGTGCAGCAACCGAAGTCGCCACCTCGCATTCCGACGTTTATCTGGTCTGGGGACGCCAGCCGGAACTTGAGGCCGACAACATCAAGAAGCTGAAGGCACAGGCGGCGGCGAAGGGTCGCGACCTGAAATTTGGCATTCGCCTGCATGTGATTTCCCGTGACACCGAGGATGAGGCATGGGCGGTGGCCGACAAGCTGCTCGGTTGGGTTTCCCCTTATCAGGTGGCAAACGCCAAAAGCCTTGCGGCAAAATCGGAATCCGTCGGCCAAAGCCATATGACGGCGCTGCATGCTGAACGGGATGGCCTGCCAAAATCAGCCCGTGAACTGCAAATCCATCCCGGTGTGTGGTCCGGTTACGGCCTCGTGCGCGGTGGCGCAGGAACCGCGCTGGTCGGCAGCCATGAACAGGTGGCGGACCTGATCGAGACCTACCACAAGGCAGGGTTTGATCATTTCATCTTCTCCGGCCAACCGCATCTGGAAGAAGCATGGCATTTCGGTGAAGGCGCTGCCGCCCGCCTGAAATCCCGTGGTGTTCTGGCACCGGTGTCGTGACGTAGCGACCTGATGTCCTCCCCCTGAGCACCACCGACGACGGCTGCGCACGGGCGATCCGTTGCGCAGGCCACCACAGCTTTCAATTTTCGGGATAGCCCACATGACTGAACACACCCGCCCCGTAGAGGTTCGTGCCCTTACCAGCACGCAAGAAAAACGGCAGGCCTTTGCACAGTTCCGTCAGGCCATGCTTGGCATTGGCGATATTGGACGGGCCGATGCTGCGGCCGAAACCGCCTATCTGGAAAGCGGTTCACCACTCGGTGGATTTATCGACGGTACGTTGCAGGGCGTGGTCAATGGGTTTGCCGGTGCGATTGCCCTGCCCGGCGGCACTTACGTCAGTCACCTTGCGGTGACGCATGTCGGCGTTGCCCCAACCCAGACCCGCAATGGCATTGCCCGCGCACTGCTGAGCGAGCAGTTGAGGCGCGCTCATGCGCAAGGTTATGTTGTCGCGGGGTTGCGTGCATCCGACGCTCGCATCTATGGACGCTACGGATACGGAATCGCGTCTTGGTCTGTTCGGCAGGATGTTGACCTAACCAATGGCGGTCGGCCCAAGCCCGAGCGGCGCACGGATTTGCGCGTGGTCGATGCCTTTGAGAGTTTTGATCTGTTTCAGAAAATTGCAGCGGTCGTACCGTCGCCACGGTCCGCCAGTCTGCAGCGTTGGGACGGTTGGTGGAAAATTCAGGAGTTTCGCACCCGACATGGGTCCACCCCGCATCATGCCGTGGTGGTTGGCGCTAAAGGTGCGGAACGCGGTTATATCCGTTTCCATATTCAGGCAACGGACAACTGGTTTACCGCGACGCAGCGCACGGCCATTGTCGATGATCTAATCGCTCATGATGATGATGCCTGGCGGGCGCTGCTCGGCCATGTGTTATCACAGGACATTCTCCACAAGGTCATCCTGCCATCACGTCCGGTCGACGATCCACTGCCGCGGCTGGTCGAAAATGCCCGCGCCGTGCAAACGTCAGAACTCCGCGACGAGAGTTGGATCAGACCGCTGGACTTGCACAAATTCCTAAACGCTCGCAGCTACAACGCTACTCAAGATGTTGTTCTCCGGATTGAAGATCAACTGATCCCCGAGAACAATGGCGTGTGGACGATCAATGGAGACGGGGCAATGCAAAATGGCGAAAACCCGTCTATCACGTTACCTGTGGACGCAGTGTCCGAACTCGTCTTCGGGGCGAGCTCTGCATCGTCGCTGGCGGCGACTGGTCGTATAAGGGGTGCGCAACAGGCAATCGAAGGGCTCGACCGTGCTATTGCAACTCATTTAAAACCGCATTCTGGTATTTCATTTTAAGACAGGTATCTGCACTCCGCGTGACAGGGGCAGAGTGTGAGAAGTTTTCCAGACGGCGTCACACGCAGACTCATACGAAGCTTGGCGAAATGTCAATTCGCGAGGAACCGTGAGCATCAGCTATGTGGGATACTGAGAGCGACACCCTGATCAGCTGAATAAACCGCCTGGATCGCGTCCTCCACTGCCTCACGGCACGTTTGGAGGGACCTGTCCCGGTTCGCCCAGAGTGTTTACGACCGTACCGTCAGCATCTGCGGTCAGGACCGAATAGCTGACTTCGTTTTCTGCAACGCGGGCTTAGGCCTCGACAGCCGATAGTTGAGCCGCAGCCGTGTCGAGAGCAGCCTTTGCCTGTTCGTAACATTGCGGCGTCGCTGCCAGTCCTTTTTTAACCAGGATCGCATAGCGCCGTTCGTCGGCCTGAGCTTGTACGAGGAGTGCCCGTGCAGCATCGACTGCATTTCGCTTCGCAATCAATGCCAACTGCAAATCTGTCTCATCAATGCGCATAAGGGCATGGAGCAGGCAAAAGAAAATGATCCCAGGACGCTACTTTTGGCTCTCAACGGGATTGGCTCCAAATTCGCCAATGTTCTTGCAAATGAAGGCTTGTTCCGGGACTTTAACAATCGACGACAAGTCGCTGCCTATGCAGGTCTGGCTGCCAGTCCCTGGAAAAGCGGCTCGATCGATCATGAGCAGGGCGTGTTCAAATTGGGAAACCCGCGGCTGCGTAAGACGTTGGTCTAGCTCTCCTGGCTGTGGCTGCGCTATCAGCCGGACTCCCAATTGGCATGCTGATTCCAGCAACGGGTCAGCCAGAATGGAGGCCGTGGCAAGAAGGTTGCGACCATCGCACTTGCTCGCAAACTTCTCGTCACTTTGTGGAAATTTGCCACGCGCGGTGTAGTGATCGTAGGCGCTGTGATGTCGCACGCCTGATCATCCCCTATCACCCTTTTCTTATCCCCGGAGCCTGATCACGCTCCGACGGATCTCTGGTAGAATGGACCGAAGCTCGACATGGTTTAAAATGCCGGTACAAAGAATGGTTTCCTTCTCCCGAACCCCGGACCCGCCGAATGCGGGATCATGGTGCAGCTGCTTCGAACGGCGATCGCATGTAAGTTTGTACAGGTTCGGTTATGGACCGGTATTCAATTAACCGGTTCGGACCCAAGAGCCAGTAGCAGGACAACACGATGCCAAATTAAAATGCACCTTGACTTTAATATCTTCATGGAAATCGAGCTAATGTTTAGTGCTTTACGGCTCGCACGACAGGCTCAATCGCGGGATAATGGCTTTGACGAAACTTGAGTAAGCGCCGACATTTGGTCGCGTGTGCTTAGTATTGTTCACTGTCTGTGAGCGAAACCAACTGATTGCCGGTCAAAAACATCAAACATCAAGTTCGAAAAAGTAATGCACTACAACAGAGTCACCGAGCACATCTTCTGCCCGCCGTGAAGGCTCAGTCGTTCACGCTCTTAGGCACTTTAGCGAGTGAGGAAAAAGCGCCTTTGTATCGTATGGCTGGATGGCGTTCATTGAGGCGGTCTGATCCGAACATCTTGGCGCGTAGCGAACCGTCTGCATATTCGCTTTTGGCAAGGCCACGCTTTTGTAGTGTAGGCAAAACATGCGCATTGTATTCCTCATAGGAACCCGGGATCATCCAGTTGATGAGATTGACACCGTCAATGCCTGCATCGCGCCACACCTCGAGTCCGTCTGCAATCTGGTCGGGAGTTCCGACAAGCCGTGCATGACGACGGGAGGTCAGCCGACCGAGATCGGCCACGGTAGGTTCACGTCCCGGTGTTGCTTTCCGGAGCCATTCGATATGGCTGTGGCCTCCATTGGTCCGGATTTCGGCGAGAAGCATATCGGATGGATATGGACGTCCCGTATTTTGATCAACCCCCAGATTGGAATGGGCTAGAAAGGCCTCGCCGCTCAGATAGTCATCAAGCTCCGCCTCCTTGCGGCGAGCCTCTTCCTCGGTACTACCCACAACAAACGAAAAGCCCTGAAAGAATTTGATATCCTCAGGCAGCCGTCCAAAGCTCTGCGCAAGACGCCGGGTATCGGCGATGAGCTCCGCAGCGGCAGCCGGATTCGGAGGAGCGATAAACTGCGCCTCGGCGTGGCGCGCGGCGAATGCCCGCCCGGCACCCGAAGATCCCGCCTGGAACAAAAGCGGCGTCCGCTGGCGCGACGGCGATGGCAAATGCGGGCCTTCGACGCGATAGCGTTGACCGGTATGATGGATTTTGTGAATTCTGGTATGATCGGAAAAGACACCGCGTGTGCGATCCTTTAGCAATGCGCCTTCATCCCAGGATCCTTCCCAGAGCTTGTAGACGACATCGAGATATTCCTCCGCCCAGACGTAGCGCTCATCATGATCTGTTAGGCGATCGAGTCCGAAATTCCGTGCTGCATTTTCCTGTGTACTGGTAACAATATTCCAAGCAATGCGGCCCTTGGATATATGATCGAGTGTCGATATCCGGCGCGCAAATTCATAAGGATGCGCCTGCAGAACGGAACTGGTAAAGGCCAGACCTAGATGCTCCGTATGAACCGCAAGTGCCGACATCAGCACAGAAGGATCATTGCTTGGAATCTGGAGCCCTTCGCGCGCATTGACTTCGTAGTCACCATGCAACGGTCCGTAGAGTCCGACGACATCGGCGAAGAACATCGCGTCGAAAAGTCCTGCTTCCAACGTCTTGGCAAGATTGATCCAGACATCGACATCCTCGAAATCGGCTTGTCTGGCATCTGGGTGCCGCCAGAGGCCATGCTGGATATGTGAGGCGGTGTTCATCACGAAAGCATTGAAAAGAAGTTCGGCCATGATCAGTTTCCCTTCACGCCATTGGCGATACCGACACTCCAGGCAAGTTCTGGCAGCTTGTCGTTGACGTGATAGTCACCCACGATGCGTGCGCGATAGACCAAAGGATTGTGCGAAAGAATAGTGCGGGCATTGCGCCAGTGGCGATCAAGTCCGTTCTCGGTCCGCACAGCGGATGCGCCCAGCGCGTCGAAGAGGCGGCTTGCGGCACGCAGCACAAGATCGGCAATGACAATTTGTACCTTGTTCACGTCTATCTCCAACTTCTGCGCCGCCGCCTTGGCGAGTTCGGGATTGCGTGAAAGAACCGCAGCCTCGGCCTCTGTGAAACGGCCACTGGTGGAAAGCACGAGATTTTCCACTGCATAAGCAGCAGCGGCGACTTCGCCAACCACCTGTTTGAGTTGCGGATCGTCCTTCGCGAGATCCGAGTTGCCGTGGCTATAAATGCGCTTACGCGTTTTCAAGTGGACGGCCGTTTCATTCGCTATGGATCGCGCAATACCAGCGAGTGCTGCAAGCAGAACCGTCTGATAGACCGCGCCGAGATAAGGAAGCCGTTCCGAACGCACCACAATGGCGTCATCATCGACCGGGACATCCGAAAATACACCAGTCCCGGTACCCGTAAGCCGCTGGCCGAAGCCATCCCAATCATCGGTGATCGCCACACCAGAGTGATTGCGGTTGACAAGGACAGACACATGTTCATCGTCGCTACGCCGCGCCGACGTATCAATCCAATCGGCGAAGATACTGCCGGTCGTGTAGAACTTCGTGCCACTCAGTTTCCATACACCATCACTTTCCAGGAGGCGTGTGGATTTCTTGTCAACAGCGCCGTCACCGGGTTCCGTCGATGCATTGCCGACAATATCACCGCGCCCAAGCCTTTCCAGCCATAGGAGACGCTTGCGGGCATCCGGTTCGGCGAGCTTTTCCTCAACCACAGCGAAATGGCCTCGGAAAAGATGCGCTACGTTGGGATCGGCCTCCGCCAGTTCTATGAGCAACTGGAGATAGCTGCGGTGATCCAATCCGTAACCGCCAAATTGCTGCGGCACCCGCAAAGCACCAAACCGTTTTTCCTTGAGCCAAGCGACCTGTTCGAACGGCAAACGGCGTTGCTGTTCGCGGTCAAGCGTCCCCTCAGCAATGCGACGGAAAATGGGTCGAAAAATCTCTGCTACTGCGTCGAATGAATATTCAATCGGGTTGGAAGCGTGTTCGATACGCGCAGACAATGTCGAGGCGCTCATACATGAATTCCTGCTTGGCTGGAGCCTTTGATGCGTGGGATCGCCGCTATCAGTTCCATAGTGTAGGGATGACTCGGCTGCGTCATGGTGTGGAAGGTCTCGCCTTCTTCGACAATCCGCCCGTCCTTCATCACGATCACGCGGTCGCTGATGTGATTAATCACGCCGAGATCATGCGAGATGAAAAGATAGGCTACGCGGGTCTGCGCCTGAAGATCCGCGAGAAGATCGAGAACCTGCGCTTGCACCGAGACATCCAATGCTGAAACCGGCTCGTCGCAGACAATAACTTTCGGCTCTGGCGCTAGCGCCCGGGCGATAGCGACGCGCTGGCGCTGTCCACCAGACATTTCGATTGGGAACCGGTCAAGAAAGGACGCATTCAGGCCGACTGCGTCGAGAAGTTCGAGTGCGCGCTTTTTTCGAACCTCCGCACGCGTAATCCCGGCAACGGAAATGGCTTCATCGAGGGTTGGCCCCACCGAATAGCGCGGATCAAACGAGCTCAGCGTATCCTGATAGATGACCTGGATTCCCCGGCGCAACTCCAGCCTTTCACGCCCCCGAAGCGACGACCAGTTCTTGCCTCCGATCTCCACCAACCCGCTATCCGGCTGAGTCAACCCGAGCAGAATGCGCGATGTTGTGGTCTTACCCGAGCCGGACTCCCCTACGACACCGAGAGTTTCCCCCTCCCGCAATTCAAATGAAACGGATTCAACCGCATTTCGCCCAGCAGCGTTTGCACCCAGGAAGCGTTTGCTGACACTCTCCACCCGCGCCACGACTTGAGCCGATGACGCATGTGTCACTACAGCTGGCGGCGCTGACTTTGTCGATAGGCGCGTGCCGCGAGGTTTTCCAGTCGGGACCGCTGCAATGAGAAGCTTCGTATAGTCATCCTGTGGATCGCACAGAACTTGATCCACCGTCCCGATCTCAACGATCCGACCATTGTTCATGACGGCAATGCGGTCGGCCAGACGACTGACGACAGCGAGGTCGTGACTGATTACCAACAGCCCTTTTCCAGCTTGTTTCAATGTCTCGAAAAGCGAAAGGATTTGCGCCTGAACGGTGACATCAAGTGCGGTTGTTGGCTCGTCTGCGATAAGGAGATCGGGATTGCCTGCAAGGGCTGTCGCAATCAGCGCCCGTTGGCGCAGACCGCCAGAGAGTTCTGACGGCAGCTGGCGCGCACGGCGTGCGGGTTCGGGAACTCCCACCCGGCTCAAAAGGTCGATCACAAATGCCTCGAGCGCTTTGCCCTTCAGATCGGGATTGTGCACGCGAGCCGCCTCTGCAACTTCCCTTCCCACGGTGCGAAGCGGATCGAGAGAAACCAGCGCGTCCTGCAATACAAAACCAATCTCGGCGCCGCGTATCCGCCGCCAGGAGCGATCACTGTTTGCGAGAAGATTTGCCCCCTTATAGGCCAGTCGGTCGCCTGAGACGATTGCCTTACGTCCTGCCAAGCCGATAAGCGACCTCGCTGTGACGCTTTTGCCGGAACCGGATTCCCCAACGATGGCCAGACATTCCCCTTTCGCGATGGAGAACGAGATGTCCTTCACGACCGGTTCATGCACGCCGTCGAAGCTGACCTTCAGGCGTGAAACATCGATAAGTGTTTCCGCACTATTCGGGCGCTGATCGATACCAACCCGCAATTGATTCATGCCCTGCCCTCCAGACGCTTTTGCAGCTGGCGTCCAAAAACGGAGGTCGAGATAACGAGAAGAATGATAGCGAAGCCTGGAAAAGTTCCGTACCACCATGCCTGACGCAAGAAGTTGCGGGCCGCTGCCAGCATCGATCCCCATTCCGGTTCGGGCGGAGAAACACCAAGACCAATGAAGCTGAGCGCAGCGCCCGCAAGCGTTGCCGTACCCACGCCGATCGCAGCGACGACGAGAATAGGCGGCACCGCATTCGGCAGGATATGGCGCCACAAAACACGTGAATAGCCAAGCCCCAGCGCATGCGCGGCCTCGACATAAGTTGATCTGCTCACTCCGAGCGCTTGCGCACGCGTTAGCCGTGCATAACTCGGAATTGTCGCGATGCCGATTGCAGTCATTGCGCTATCGGGTCCCGACCCGATCAGCGCAATCACGATCAATGCGAGAAGCAATTCCGGAAATGCCAGACCGACATCGACGGTGCGCATCACGAGGATATCCGCCAGACGGTTGCCAAGCGCTGCCGCGAGACCAAGCGCGATACCGCCCACCAGCGCAATAAGCACAGCGCCGAAGCCCAGTCGGAGCGAACTTTGCGCGCCATAGATGATACGGCTGAGCACATCGCGACCATTCTCGTCGGTCCCGAACAGATGATCGAGCGAAGGCGCAGCAAGGATATTATGCGTATCAACGGCAAAAGGATCGTATGGTGCCAGCAGCCCCGGCCAAAGCGCACTCACGATCAATAGCAGCAGCATAGCGCCCGATAGCGAGAGTGCCGCATGCCGGTAAACCCAGGTCAGGGCGACAAACACAACGCCGAACCGTGGCCGTTCTCGAACATATTCTGCAGGCTTTATGACCAATGTGTCGTATGCTGTCATTGGGCAAAACTCCTCAAACGCGGATCGATAATCGGATGGAGCAGATCCACGATCAAATTGATTGTCACGAAGACGAGCGCGGCCAGAAGCACCACACCCATGACGACTGGAAGGTCCTGCCCCAGCACCGCATGCAACAGCAACTTGCCAATGCCCTGCCGGTTGAACAGCATCTCGGTAATGACCGTACCGCCCAGCAAGCTGCCCACAAGATACCCAGCCATCGTGAGATAGGGCGGCAATGCATGGCGCAGGACGTGGCCCGTGCGAATGCTCCAGTCGCCAAGTCCCCGCGCTCGTGCACTCAATACGAACGGTTGCTCCAACCCTTCCTCCAGAGCATGACGCAGCACCTGCGTCATGGAACCGGCCAATGGCAGGGCAAGTGTCAGTGCCGGCAGCACCAATGCCAATGGATGTGTTCTGCTAATCGCGGGCAGCCATCCGAGCTTGTAGGAGAAGATCGTGAGCAACAGGAGCCCAAGCCAGAAAGTCGGCATCGACGCGAATGTAAGCTCGATCGCCGAAGAAACGGCTCTGATAACCGGGTTGCGACCCGCCGTTGCCAGCGCCAGAATCACGGAAAGCCCAACCGCAATCAGCGCGGCCGAAGACGCCAGCGCAAGTGTCGGCCATGCCTGCTCAATGATGGCGTCCCGGACAGGAATATTGAGCCGGTAAGACATGCCGAGATCGCCGGACAGAAATTTTGTCACATATTGAATAAACTGGGTTACAAGCGGTGCATCCAGTGCATATTCGGCCCGGATCTGCGCGAGCACTTCGGGCGTAGGAGAGGCTTCCGGGCCACCAGCAATCGCTTGCGCCGGATCTCCGGGAACCATGCGCGCGGCAACAAAGGTGAGCGCCGCCGCACCGAACATGACGCCAACGCCTTGGAGCAGGCGCCAGCCCAGATGGGAAAGGAAATTACTCATAGGGCTGCATCGTCCAGCCAAACGTCAAACCAGTAGGGCTGTAGATACGCATAGTCGAATTTGACGCCCTTAACCCGTTTCTGGAACGCCGCAGTGCGCGGATCTCCGTAAAGAGGCACGCTGGGCACCAGTTCGACGAGACTTTCCTGCGCCTGCCGATAGAGTGCCTTGCGTTCCTCCGGATCACTTGACTGGCGGGCTTTCTCAACCAGATCATCGAACGTTGCATCATTGAAATATGCCGCGTTCTGGCCCAAAACCTTTCCATCGGAAATGTTCTTACTCGAAAATCTCAACCACAACATATCTGCGGTGTTTGACGACCAAAGCCCTGCATTGACATCGTAATCGCCCTTGAGCTGGCGTTCCGACAGTTGCTGCCAGGGCAACAGTTCAATTTTCAGATCGAAGCCAACGGCGCGTGCTCCAGCCTGCGCCTGCTCGGCCAGTCGCTTGCGCGATGCATTGGTGCCATCAAGTGGGATGAAACCTTCGAGCCGTTTTCCGTCCTTCTTGCGAATACCATCGGAATCCCGCTCTGTCCAACCTGCCTCGTCCAGCAACTTGTTGGCTTGATCCGGATCATAGGTCAGATGCTTGCCGAGATCGGCGGCGAAATCGGGAGTGGAAGATGTTAGAAAATCTGAGAGCTCCCATTGTCCAAACGAAGACGCCGCAACAATCGTCGCGCGATCGATCGAGTTCAACAAGGCTTTACGGACACGCGGATCGTTAAATGGTGGCCTGGAATTATTGAGGTGCCAGGAATAGGCCGTGCCCGGACGAATTGCCCTGATGAAGCCGAAATCGGGGTTTTGCTTGATCTCCTCGACATTCTCAGGAGGCACAAAATCGACGGCGTCGATCTCACCATTCAGCAAGGAATTATAGCGGATCTGATCTTCTCCAATGAAGAGCAGGTCGAGTTTCTCCACATAAGCTGGACCTTCATGGCTGCCGGGAGGGCCCCAATTGTAATTGTCGTTACGAACAAATTCGATGTTGCTGTTCTTGTTCCACTTCACAATTTTGAAGGGGCCGGAGCCGATAGGCGCGTCACAAGTCGTTTCCGGCTTTTCCGTAATCTGCTTGGGCGACAGAAGCGCGAAATAAGACTGTGCGAGAATATTAATAAAGGAGTTGTAGGGCTGCTTGAGGTGGACTTCGAGCGTATCGTTATCGATCACGACCGATTTCTCGTAAGGCTTGAAATAAGCCATTGAGAGCTGCGATTTCGTCTTGGGATTGACGATGTAATCGAAGTTTGTTTTCACCGCCTGAGCGTCGAGCTTGGCTCCATCCGTGAACGTCACCCCCTTGCGGATTTTGAAGGTATAAACCCTTCCGTCGTCGGATATGGTCCAGCTTTCCGCAAGCCACGGAAGAAATTTTCCGTCCTCAGTTTGCCAGACGAGCGAATCCGAATAGTTGCGCGATACAATCACTCCTGCCGTCGCATTAATGAGTGGATCGATGCAAGCGGGCTCCTGACCATTCGTAGCGACGGTAAATGTCCCGCCCCTAACCGGGGTCTGAGCATATGCGGCTACCGAGCTCGTGGCCGTAAGTCCGATTAGACCAGCCGCATAAATCCCTCTTAAACCAATTTTGGTCATTCGTGCCCTCTTTACGTCCCGCACTCGTCTGCAGGTAAACTCGACGTTGGAGGGCGAGAATATGTCGGGTTTTACGTAAGAGCCAACAATAATACACTAATTCCATAGATAATATAAATTGTTTTTCCTAGCCGACATCATGCATTTATCGTGCTCATAAGATGCGCATCTCAAAGAATATAGTAAAGATGCCTTACGATTGGCCGGCGTCGCCTGGTCGAGAACGGCAGGTTCAAGCCGGCGAGTAACGTATGCTTTGGAAGCAATGAACCCGTCGACAGCGGGGCGACGGGTTCATTTGTATGAGTGCGGAAAAGACCTCAGCCTTTTTTTAAAGCTCCGTTTTCCCAGCCCTCAAATTTGCCGGTGAAGAAATCAACATTCTTGAACCCGAGAAGGGAAAGCACGGTATAGCTATGGGTCAACTGCACCCCGCCGCGAGTGAAGAGAATAACCTTCTTGTCCGGCGTCACACCGACTTCGGCGTAGATCTTCTTCAGATCATCCGGCTTTTTGAGTACCCGATTTTCATCGAGTGTCGCGTCCCAAAACACATTCACCGAGCCTGGAATTTGACCGGCGCTATAATCGGACGGCGAGCGCACATCGACAACAACAACTTCAGGGTCTTTTGCCAGTTCCTTGACCTGCGCTTCAGTCAGAAAATGCGGGCCCGGTTCCTTCGATGCGGCGGAAACTTCATCGCCTGAGAAAGTATAATTTCCCAGGGCCAGCGACTGACCCGCCTTGGGATCGCGGCTCCACTCGTCCCAGCTTTCATCATAGATGCGCACATTGGTGTAACCGAGATTGCGCAGAGCGATATAATTATTGGCAGCCGCCACGCCACTACCGCAGTAAGAAAGGATTTCCTTGTTCTTGTCGATACCGCGTGCAGCGAGCAGATTGTTGATTACATCTTCGGGCTGAACTTTTTTGTCCTGTGTCAAAAGATTGGCTGCGACAATCGACTTGGCGCCGGGAATATGACCGTCGACAAAAGCGTCGGCATTACGTCCATCGACAATAACCGTGTCCTTAGCTTTGAGCTTCGATTCAACATAGGCCTTGTCGACGCGCACATCGTGCTTATCGGTAAGTTTGAAATCGCTCTTTTGAACCGGCACAGGTTCAGTCGAAAGATCGCCAGAATACGCACCCACACCCCCATCCAGAACGTGGATATTGTTGAAACCAGCATATTCGAGCGCGATAAATGCGCGACCGGGCAGCGAATTGGTGTCATAAATGACAAGCGTATCGCCCGCCTTCAATCCAGCAGTGCTGATCACGTCTTCAAAGACCGAATCTTCGGCAAATTCGTTACGAATGCCATCGCGTTCAGAGACATTGAGCTTCGCCCAAGGCAGATTGACCGCGCCCGGAATGTGGCCTTTTTCATAAGCTGCAGGCTGACGGGAATCGACAATCTTGGCTCCCTTATCTACCAGTTCCTTAAACTGCTGCCCATTGATGATGATCGGAGTTGCCGCCTCCTGAGCAAACGCTTCGGCGTTAACAGGCAAATTCGGGATGAGCGGGCTTATCACCGGAGCGGCACCGAGAACCAGTACCGACAGAGCGCTGGCGGCGAGAAGGGTTTTTGCTGATTGGGTCGACATTGCGATATCTCCTGAAACTTACAGGACGAATTGTCACGAAAGCCACGCTCAAAACAATGAATAGCCTGCCAATTATCAGGCTGTTAGGGGTAAATTGTTTTCCTGTAAGCTCATTCTGCAAAACTCAATTTGCCGCCGCTTTTTCCCAGCTTGTAAGGGCACTATCCCAGCCCGGAAACGATTGGAACAAAATCGCCTGGATTGTGCGGTCAAAGCCGAACCAGATGGCAAGGCCAACAAGCAAAATAAGTATTCCCATACCTTGTTGGATTGACGCGCTATGTCTCTTGAGAAAACCCAAACGGCTGTAAACCCGGTTACCAAGCAGGACAACGAGTCCCATGGGAATGGCCGTACCGAGACTGAAGGCAATTGCAGTCAGGGCGGAAGCCATGGTGCTCTGCTGGTTGAGTGCCAATGTTATCACTGAGGCCATGATGGGGCCGACACATGGCGTCCATGCGAGACCCAATCCTGCTCCGGTGACGAAACCGCCTCCGAAACCGCTCGCCACTCTGCCGTTTGATGCAAACCGCCCGATGATCCGGGATGTCTTCATTTCAAAGGCAGCTTTGAGGGGAGGCACTGCCAGAATGATGCCAAGCACGATGAAGATGATCGCAGCAGATGTGCGGTGAACGTCCGGCGACACCGCAAATTGGCGCACAAACACGCTGAGAAGCAGGGTAATGGCGGTAAAGAACACTGCAAAGCCGATGATGAGGCCGATCGGACGCGACCGACCGTCAAGCGCAGTGCTGGCAAGAATAACCGGCAGAAGCGGCAATACACACGGTGACAGTATTGTCACCACGCCGGCGATAAAAGCGAAAAGAAGGCTCATTGTGGCCGTGTGTTCTGGTTCAACCCGACGACACCACCTGCATTCCAGAGCCTTGCACTTTTTGCGTTTTTATCGAGGAGCACGAATGTGTCCTGATAAGTAACACCATATTCGGCTTTAAGCGCGGTCTCCTGATCATAATCCGCAATCACAAGCGTGATATCGGGCGATATCTCGTTCCATTTTTCCTTGAGTTCCGTCAGGGTCAAAATGCAATTCGGACACCACGTCGCAAAGAAGAATACGACCGTCTTTCCGTTGGCAGCCAGAGCTTTGAGGTTAGTGCTAGGCGTATACTGAACCAGTTGGGCGCGCTGCTCTTCAGCATAAGCGGAAACGGTCGCGGTGCTATAGTAGATTGAAGAGAAAAGAAGTCCGAATGCGACTATAGCTTCGCGGTACGGTCTCGGTTTCACAGCGCGGTCCTTCAAAGGTGTCCGTTGGAAAGTAACCAGTGAAACATTCGCACTAAAGGAAGAAATTACTTATTATCTCATATATTCCGCGGAAAATTTCCCCGAAATGCTGGCTTTAGGGATCGCATTTATTTTCCGACCGGGGGCAATCGTGGGATAAGGACGCCTGCACAGAGGAATAGAATATTATGGCATTTTTTGCGGCAAACACGCTGCCTCAATCCCCAAAGGTGAGTGTTCCACCTCTCCTGACTGTTCTGGCGGTAATGGGCACAGGTGTCGCCGTGATCGGTACACTCGTCAGTCTGACGCAAGCAATGCTTTTTATGACAGGCACCATGATCGGTCTTGCATTGTACCACGCGTCATTCGGCTTCACGGGTGGCTGGAGGCGTTTTGCCACAGAAGGCCGATCCAGAAGCATGCGGGCGCAATTCTTGATGATCGGTTTGACCGCGATTGTCTTTATACCACTTCTGAATGGGCTCAACCCGTTTGATCGTTCGCTGGTCGGCGCCTGGGCGCCGGTTGGTGTATCGGTCATTTTGGGTGCGTTCATCTTCGGCCTTGGGATGCAGCTCGGCGGCGGGTGTGGATCAGGCACGTTGTTCACCGTTGGAGGCGGAAGCAGCCGTATGTTGTTGACATTGGTGGGCTTCATTACCGGCGCAACGGTTGCAACAGCACATCTGTCCTATTGGCTTTCTCTGCCGTCATTGCCCCTCATAACTCTGGGCGGTTCTTTCGGCCCGGTTTCAGGTACTGCCATTACGCTTATCGGAATTGCCGCGATCATCGGCATTCTGGCTGCTGTCGAAAGGCGCAAGTACGGCAATATTGAATCTGTTTTCAACGGCCTTGCGGATTTGACCCCGGCAAGGTTTCTCCATGGACCTTGGCCGCTGATTATCGCAGCCCTGGTGCTTGCTCTCGGCAACGTGCTGACGCTTTTCCTCGCTGGGCATCCGTGGTCGGTGACCTATGGCTTCGGCTTGTGGGGCGCAAAAATATTCAACGCCGTCGGCATCCCTGTCGAAAGTTGGACCTTCTGGCAGAATCCAGCGCAGGCACGGGCCTTGAGCCAGAGCGTTCTCTTCGACGTAACATCGGTAATGAATTTCGGCGTCATTCTCGGCGCTGCTCTCGCGGCGTCTCTGGCTGGTAAATTTGCCGAGAAGGCAAAAGTGCATTTCGCCTCTTATCTCGCCGCCATTGTCGGCGGTCTGCTGATGGGCTATGGCGCGCGCCTGTCATTCGGGTGCAATATCGGGGCGCTTTTCAGCGGCATCGCTTCCGGCAGCCTGCATGGCTGGGTGTGGTTTGTCATGGCATTCCTGGGAAGCCTACTGGGAATTGCTTTGCGCCCCCTATTTGGTCTCGATGGATTCAAGAGAATATGAGCAAGAAAAACACTCTCCTGTTCGGTGCTTCCCTCGTCACGGTCCTTGGTGCAATAGTTGCCGACTATGCAACCAGCGAAGCGCCGAAACCGACCATCGCGCAGGACGAAAGCTTTAATCCATGCGCCGCAGCCATACCTAAAGTGCCGGGACAGCGCAGCTACGACAATCTCGCCGACGAATATAGTGGCGAAACGGCTCCCACGCCTGAGCCGGCGGTTCGCTCTAACGCTGTATCTGGCGGCAACCCCTGTTCAGCGGGTGCACTTTGATATCCTCGGCGGCAAAAGAGCGAGCAGCGCAGGAAATGGCTTATTGTGAGAATATTCTCGCAAAATCGGGTTCTGGTGTGCTCCTGAGGATATTGCCTGCGCAAGGTCTCAAGACATGGAAACATTATCCTGAAAAGGACGTTTATGATCACGCTACTGGCGCTCAGTGGTATTATCACTGCCACGACGATGCTGAAAGCCAGGGGGAACATGGCCATTTTCATTGCTTCGTCCGTCCAGACGGACCAGAAAGTTCACCTTGCCATCTGATTGCCATTAGCGTCGATGCGCGCGGCAAGTTGCGACGGCTTTTTACGGTCAATCAATGGGTTGTGGGTGGCCAATGGTATGACGCGGAAAGAACAAATGGATATCTCGAACGGTTCAATATCGAACTTGCAGATCCAGATTTTTTAGTAAACCGCTGGCTGACTGCTGTTGTAACCCAATATGAAGCCGAAATTATCAGACTCAATCTCGAACGCGATTCTTACGTGGAGTCGCTAGGACGTGATATCAGCGATGTGGGTTCGGACCGCAACATTGAGATTCTGTCTGCTTTAAAACTATAGCAATTGCTCAAGGCCGATTATTAAGTTTTCAAAGCACCCAAGAGATATGCCGGGTGCTTCCGACCGGAATTAATAGCTGGAGCGTCCGCCATAGCAGGCATCAAATGCAGCGCCGGTGACGAAGTTGTATTCCTCCAATGCTATCCACAGGATCCGGGCTGCAATATCGCCATTTGTGCCAAGACGTTTCAGTGGAATCTTCGATACCGAAAGCGCAATCGCGTTCTTGCTCATTTCATTGAAATTTCGGTTTGTACGAGGCCTGGCGGAATACAATTCACGAGAATGCCGGCCATTGGGTCAGGTGCTGATTGCCAGTCAAGAATCACCAAAAGATGTTCAATTTGCTTTGGGACTCAGCTTTGAGTGTCAATTAACGTCGAAAAACTCCCTCAAACGGTAACGATGAGTGTATGCGACCCCGGAACTATCAATTTAGTGCAGGCTGCGAGCGGAAGCGTTAGTATACTTCAGCTTTAGCTTTGAGAGGTGCTTCTTAAACGCCACGAATAATTCAAGAAACGGATTGGGTTTCTTCGCGAAATCCAAAATCCCTTACCGATTCGATTCGTCCAAGCGACCTAGCTCGGACTTACAATCCCTCCGCCTTCGGCACGTGATGTGATCTCGGCGAGGAATGCTTCAATGTCCGTCTGCAGATCGTCGGGATGTTCCAATCCGACACTAATCCGCAAGACCAGATCATCTTCTGCCCAGCTCGTGGCACTGCGGCTTTGCCGCACCGGCATTGGAGCAATAAGGCTGCGAGTTCCACCCCAGGATGCACCGATCGCAATTGTCTTGAGCACATTGAGTGACGCTGCCGCGTGCGGTACGGCCCTCGGCTTTAGCACGACACTGAACACCCCGCTCACTCCAAGGAAGTCACGTTTCCATATGGCGTGGCCAGGGAAGCTCGGGAGCGATGGAAAGAGAACCCGATCTACCAGGGGGTGGCGTTCGATCAATGTAATGAGCTTGGATGCACCTTCAGCAGCGTGCTTTAGCCGGACACCGAGTGTCTCCATGCCCCGCAGCACGAGTTGGGCATCATCAGGCGACACACCGACACCGAAGCGACCGAGGAACGCCCGGATTGGGGTGATCAACTCCTCGCTTCGTACTGTAATGGAGCCCATAAGCAAGTCAGAGTGACCTGAAATGTACTTGGTCAGCGCCTCAGTGACGATATCCGCGCCGAGCACCAGGGGCTTATAGTTCAGCGGTGTAGCCCAAGTGTTGTCGCAGCCGACCAGGGCACCGTGGCGATGCGAAATTTCGGCGATTGCCGGTAGATCCTGTATTTCCATCGTTGTCGAGCCGGGGGACTCGCACCAGACAAGTTTGGTCCGACCGTCAATTTTTCTCCCGAGATCTTCAATAGAGACCGGATCGTAATATTCGACATTGACGCCGAACCTCGCGAGATCGCGATTGGCGAAATCGCGCATCGGTGGATACGATGTGTCCGCGATCAGGATTTTGTCGCCGGCTTTTAGAAACGGAAGGATAGCAATTGAGTTTGCAGCCTGACCCGAAGGGACAAGGAACGTTCGCACGCCCTGCTCTAAAGCCGTGAGCTTGGCTTCCAACGTCCGTGTTGTCGGCGTTCCATAAAGACCATAGGTATAGCCGTCGTGACCACGCTGTTCCCGAGCGGCATATTCTTCCGCATTTTTAAACACAATTGTCGAGGCCCGGTGGGTGGCAACGCTGAAGGTGTCGAATCCATCAGTTTTAACGCTAGGAATAGCAACGCATTGGGTTAGGTCTTTCATGAGGTTTCATCCCGAGTAATTTTCATTGCAGCCAGTAAACCATGCCCATATCAATTCCGTCCAATGTCATTATATGTAGCCTACTGCCCGTTTGGTGGGCACCGAGTTAAGGTGTTTCCAAAGACACTCGAACACAGAAAAGTAACTAAGCAAATTTAGCAGTGAGTACGAGCTTGAAGCGGTGAAGTTGGTGCTAGAGCGCGGGGTCAGCGTTGCGCTGTCAGCCCGCGATCTGGATGTTCATGAGAATATCCTGCGCAAGTGGGTCAGGAAATACGGTTCGGTTCCGGCGCAGGGGTTTCCTTGTCAAGGGCAGCTCGAGATCGAGAGGCTTCGGAAAAAAGTCACGGCATAGAGCTATCGTGCACCATGACAATCACAGTCTTCATCCCGACAACATAAGCAGAAATTAAACCACTTGGGGAAATGATCGAATGGAGCCGAGTTAGACCAATTTTTCTAAGCTCGTTCCATTGATCCGGAAACCAATCTGCCACTTATCGTAACGAGTATATACGTACCCGATCATTCGTTCCGCGAGCGCGAGGGACAAGGTGTCTGCTCATTTTCCTTCCAAAGACGCCAGATGAACTCTCGAGACATTGAAGATGGCGCTTCCCCCAATGCCGCGACCCTATCCATCAGTACTTGCTTTGCAAACGGGCGGGCATATATCGGCAAGGTCGATAGGATTGCGCCTAGTGCGTCATAAGCTTGCACCGTCCAGGTCGCCTCGTGCGCCCGTCTGGCTTCGCAAAATGTAAACAGATCGGATCGATATGGGCGCAACTGTCGGATCGTTTCTCGTTTTTTACTGGTGGCTGCGAGATCAACTTGGTCGATGCCATCTTTGAAGACAACGCCATAAATCTCCTCTGCCTGAGCTTTGCTCACAAAGTCGAAAGCGAGATCCTCCGCCACCTTTTCTGGTGCGCGTAGCAACGGCTCCCCATAGCCCCCTCCACCAGACGTCGCGAACTCGATCAAGTCTCCGGGTGAGAGACGAACAAAATCAGAACCCTTCGGATGAATGAGCTCGTTTGGTCGTCCTGGGTTCGTTCGCAGCTTACTGGTAAGGCCGCCACATTGCCCACCGAACGCCCCCCACGGAGCAAAGCGTGTCCGCTCCATGCCACGAATCGCCACCGTTGTATCTGCAGCAGTCACTTCCGCTCGCAAGCCCACTCCCAGTCCGCCCCTGAACTCTCCTGCACCGCCTGAATCTTGAACATACCCATAAGAATGAATCAATACGTCCATATCGGTCTCGATGACTT
Organism: Ochrobactrum sp. 19YEA23; assembly: GCF_029909865.1. Lineage (NCBI taxonomy): Bacteria > Pseudomonadati > Pseudomonadota > Alphaproteobacteria > Hyphomicrobiales > Brucellaceae > Ochrobactrum > Ochrobactrum sp. 19YEA23. Next base: position 93,083 of record NZ_JASAMQ010000002.1, read on the forward strand.
CAATGGGTGTGTTCTTCATGAATCCCAGCGAGTAGTGCGTTCCGTCATAGCCATCTGCTCCGGGCCGCGCGCCAGTGCCTCCAATCAATGGCTGCAGGATATTCACCTTGCGGCGGCCACTCTCCATATCTGGCATCGAGATTACTGGTAACAACCCTTGCCCGCTTCCAGCCGCCGGGACCTGACCCGGTAGCGCCTGGATGAGGGCGCCGAAGGTCGCGTCCATCACACGAATGCCGCTAACGGCCCGTCCACCAAGTGCTGCTGGCTCCACGGCGTGGACAATTGTACCAACCGGTGCGTGAACCGAAATCGGACGCAGTACGCCTCCATTAACTGGAATCTCCGGATCAGCTGTCAGCAGAAATTGAAGGATTCCCACAGTGAGCCAGGTGTGAGCCTTCTTTCCCGCAGTAGCGAGGTTGATCGCAGCCATGACCTGCGGATCGGTGCCGCTAAAATCCACATGTATTTCGCTGCCAGCCTTGTTCAGCGCCAGACATATCCTCACCGGGTGCGGAGAATTTATATCGTCGTCGAGATAGTCGACGAAGCTATAAACACCATCGGGGATGGATTCAATGACAGCGCGTGCTTTCACCTCTGCATATGAAATACACTCGTCGATCAGCTCGTTGGTGCGCTCCAGCCCATATTTGGTGAAAAGCGCCACCAACCGATCGCCCGCGACATGAAACGCGGACACCATCGCCTGTAGATCACCCCAAAGCTGGTCCGGCACACGGACATTGGTGACGATGAGGTTGTAGAGATCTTCGTTGAGCTTTCCCGCCTGGTAGAGTTTCGTCGGCGGAATACGCAAGCCCTCCTGAAACACCTCCGTGAACGACGCAGCCAAGCTGCCGGGTACAGCACCGCCGACATCAGAAGAGTGCAGGAAACTCCAGCGAAAAGCGACAAGCTGGTCTTCGAAGAAGACTGGAGCGATCATCGTCACGTCCGGCGTATGGGTGACCATGCCGCCCGAAAGATACGGATCATTCGTCAGGAGAATGTCACCAGGTTTCCAGGAAGTAATACGGGCCAGGACATCATCCATCGGCAACGCGACCGCGGTCGGCACGCCGGAGCGTCCGGGAAAAGCGAAAAAGGTTCCATCCGGCTTCGCAAGGGCGACTGAAAAGTCCTCGGCCTCCTTGATGAAGGTTGTATAGGCGGTACGAGCGAGTACACCACACGCCTCTTCCGTGATCGCGGTGACGAGATTACAGAATACCGAAAGCTCGAACCTGTCTTTTGGGCAGAATTCGCTTCTGCTAAGCATTGGTGGTCTCCTTGGTCAGATGCAGGGCGCCATAGTCATCGACCTCGGCTTGCCAGCCACTGGTGACGACGCAGGTCGTATCTGCCTGGTCGATGAGGAAGGGGCCGGTCGAGCGCCAACCTGGATTCAGCGTCGACCGTTGAAAGACGGGAACGTTCAGAGCGCCGCCGCCAAGAAGTATCTCGCGACAAATGTTTGTGTCGGGAGCCTCGCCGGATTTCCGGATTGACAGTGGGGGGTGTGTACGACACCCAACCACCGTGGCTCTGAAGGTAATGATCTCCACGGGGGCGTGGCCATGCTGAGGGCCGTAGCGCTTCGCATATTCGGCACGGAAGTTACCATCAATGTCATCAATCGTGGTAAAGGGGATTGAGATTTCAAATCCCTGACCTGCATAGCGCACATCGGCTGTGCGAATGACCTCGAATGTCCGGATGCGATCCGCGACATCGCTCAGAGCCAAACGGGCTTGGTCCTCCTGAGCAGCAAACCATGCTTCGACATCGGCTTCCAGAAGCGTGCTGAGCAAACCGTAGACGGTACGGACATAATCCAACCGGAAATCGGCGTGCGCAGCGCCGAATGCGCAGAACACGCCTGGCGCGGCGGGAATGACAATTTTGCGGATCTGTAACTCATCCGCCAGAAGGCATGCTTGAGTTGGTCCGGCGCCTCCGAAGGGCAACAGTGTGAAATCGCGAAGATCAATTCCCTTTTTTGCAGCAAGGCGCGTCAACTCCGCAACCTGAACGGAGGTCGTGATCTTGATAATGCCCATAGCAGTTTCCGCGACCGTCATACCGAGCGGACTGGCGACGGTTTCGATGGCTGCCACCGCACGATCGAGGCTAAGATCGATTTCGCCGCCGATAAAGTTTTCCGGATCTATGAAACCGCTGACGAGATAGGCATCCGTCACCGTCGGGCTCGTGCCGCCACGTCCATAAGCAGCAGGCCCCGGATTGGATCCCGCGCTGTGTGGACCAACCCTGAGGAGCCCAGCGTTGTCCAGAAAAGCAATCGATCCACCGCCGGAGCCTATTGCCGAAACGTCGACATAGGGCATGATAACCGGCAGCCCTTGGATTTCCTGCCCCCAGGCATAGGGAATGTTCTCTTTTTCCAGAACACATATGTCCGCGCTCGTCCCACCCATGTCGAAGGTTATTGCACTGGGGATGGAGCTGCGGCGCATTAGTTCAACTGCGGCGACGACCCCTGCCGAGGGTCCTGACAACAGGGTCGAGATCGGCCGCTCAAGAGCCTGCGATACTGGCACCAACCCGCCGTTCGAAGCGGACACATAGACGGGGCATTTGATGCCCAAACGCTTCTTTTCAGTTTCGATCGCGGTAAGGTAGCTCCGGGTCTTGGGCAATATGTAGCTGTTCATGGCCAAAACGGTAGCGCGTTCATATTCCCGCAGTTGCGGCCACAGATCGCTTGAAATTGCAACATCCAGTCCTGGAAACGCTTTCTGGAGGCTTTCCTTGGCGATACGCTCGTGCTGTGGGTTCCGATAGGAATGCAGGAAAAGGAGCGCAATCGTCTGCGCACCCATGTCAACGAGCTCTCGGGTTGCCGCGACGAGCTGCCGGGTGTCTAGCGGCTTGATGACAGCGCCTTGCGCGTCCAGCCTTTCTTCGACGCCACGTACCCAGTTCTTCCGGATCAACGGGGGACGACGTACCTCCTTCAGGCTAAACACATTGGTCATCTTGACCCGGCCAAGTTCGAGCATGTCTTCAAAGCCGGCGGTAACGAGAAACCCAACTGGCGCGCCCTTGCGCTCGATGATCGCGTTCAGCCCTACAGTCGCGCCGACAATCAGCTCCACGCAGTCGGCGGCGGCGGCACCCGCCCGCTCAAGGGCGATCTCGATACCGCGGATAACCCCGGTCTCCGGAGACAAAGGCGTCGAGGGCGTCTTGAAAACCAGCGCGCTTCCGTCGTCGCGCAAAAGGCTGACATCGGTGAATGTCCCACCGATGTCGATTCCAATTCGGACTGTCATAGGTATATCCAATACATTAACATTGTTATGATGATTTTACTAATCGATATGGCTAAAGCGGAGCTTCTCGTCGACCGCTCCGGCATACCATAGGTCGTTGCAAGCGGCTGCGAACTCCTGGAGCCCTTCAACGATAGTAGCAAAGACGCTACCCGGCCCCGGCCCCAGTGGACCAAACAGAAAGTTGTTACGCCCGTAAAAGATACCCAAGTCAGCAAGCCCAGTCTGGGGCGCAACCTCATAAAGCTCGGGCGGCAAATGCTGTTTCAACGCGGTGACATAGTTCACGACCTTAACCGGCGGCAGGTGAAAATAGGCGATGTCGCCGGGGATGGGAAAGATCGTCGCGTTTTCCGGCATCGGTTCACCGGTTCCAAATGGAGCCGCAAGTGTATAGATTTCGTTATTGGATCGCTTGGCGTGGAACACCGGCCCTTCGATCGGCAGTGCCGACCATATGAGATTAGCAAGTTTGGGAGCCGCTGTTTCCTGCATCTGGGCGATTGCGGAAACGCCGCGTCTGGTCAATGATACTTTGAACTGTCTGCTCATCGGATACCTCCTGTGAAGAGTTAGTTGCGGAAATCGAGAAAACATGCGGACCATTGTCCCGGCGCGACCTCGCGCAAAGGCGGGCGCTCCAGCGCGCATCGAGCCGTGGCGTGCGGGCAGCGCGGATGGAAATGGCAGCCGCTCGGCGGAGCAAGCGGGGACGGAACCTCACCGGAAATCGCGCCGTACGTCTGGCGCCGCTGATCCATGCGCGGCGCGGCGGCGAGGAGGGCTTTCGTGTAGGGATGGTGAGCCCTTGAGAAGATATCCTGGGTGTCCGCAAGCTCGACGATGCGCCCCAGATACATGACCGCCACGCGGTCGCTGATGCGCTCGACCACGGAAAGGTCGTGGCTGATGAACAGAAATGACAGCGCGTGCGTTTCACGCAGATCAAGGAACAGGTTCAGGATCTGCGCTTGGACCGAAACATCGAGTGCTGACAGCGCTTCGTCGCAGACCAGCACGTCGGGTTGCACGGCAAGAGCGCGCGCAATGCCGACGCGCTGACATTGACCGCCCGAAAGTTCATGCGGAAAGCGTGATTTCATGCTCGAATCGAGACCGACCGCCCTCATCAGATCGTCTGTGTAGGCGGCGGCTCGCGCGGGCGTGGTAAAGCCGTGGCGAAGCGCAGGCTCAGCCAGAATTCGGTCAACGCGCATGCGCGGATTGAGCGCCTCGCGCGGATTCTGAAACACCATCTGGACCCCCAACCGCTGTTGTCGAGCGTAGCGCCCGCGCAACGTCGACAGAGACTTGCCCGCATAGCGAACCTCACCACCGGAGGCGGCAATCGCTCCTGCCGCGATGCGGCCTGCTGTGCTTTTCCCACAGCCGGATTCACCAACCAGTGCCACGATTTCGCGATGGCCCAATGATAGGGAAACGGCTTCGAGTGCCTGCAAAGTCGACGCTGCAGGCTTTCCCGTGATCCGTGCCGCCAGCTTGCGTCCGAGCGAGGCAGGGATTTGGAACTGTTTGGAAATGGAGGCAAGTTCAAGTGGCGTGACGGTCTTCATCCTGTTACTCCGCATTCCGGTTCCAACGGCAGCTTCGTCGTGACATGGTGACAGCTCACCCTACGCTCTTCCTCGATAAGCCTCGATTGCGGCGCAGAGCGGCAAAGTTCCGTCGCCTCACCGCAGCGTGGCGCGAACCGACAGCCGGGTGGCAACTGCTCAAGTTTCGGCGGTAGACCGGGGATTTGGAAGAAACGTTTCTGCTCGCGATGTGCCCCGGTGGCGGAAGCGATAAGGCCGCGCGTATAGGGATGGGCAGGCCTGTCGAGAACCTCATCGACACTCCCCTGCTCCACGATCTGTCCTGCATACATAACTGCGAGACGGTCGGCGAGGCCCGCCACGACCGCGAGATCATGCGTAATCCAGATAAGGGCGGTACGCTGCTCGGAGCACATATGGCGCACCTCGTGCAAGATCTGCGCCTGCACGGTTACGTCGAGCGCCGTTGTCGGTTCGTCCGCTATAATGAGGCTCGGCCGATTGAGAAGTGCGGTGGCGATCACGATACGCTGGCGCATACCGCCGGAGAACTGGTGCGGATAGGCTTCCATTCTTTCATCCGGCGACGGCACCCCCATCCGCCCCAGCGCGTCGCGCGAGCGTTTCCAGGCATCCTTCCTCGACACAGTCTCATGCGCCAATATCGCGTCGATCATTTGGTCGCCGATACGAAGCGTCGGATTGAGAGCAGACATCGGGTTTTGAAGAACCATCGCCATTTCCGCGCCATGCATGCGACGCAACTCCTGCGCCGGCAATTCCAGCAGGTTGAGCCCGCGAAAATCGACATTTCCCCCCGCAATTCGCATCGGCGGCTCCAGCAGGCCGAGAACGGCAAGACCAGCTGTTGATTTCCCCGATCCAGACTCCCCGACCAAACCAAGGATTTCTCCCTCGTTGAGATCGAAGCTCACACGGTCGACGGAAGTCAGTCCTTTTCCCGAGAGAACGATATCGACCGAAAGGTCCGTAACCTTGAGCAATGGTTGTTTGCGATACATCACAGCACTCTTCATCAATTGGTGTGACGGGGATTGAGGATGGTACGCAACCGGTCGCCCACGAGGTTGACACTAGCCACAAGGATGAACAGCACCGCACCGGGATAGAGGCTGAGCCAATAATCTCCGCTCAACACGAATGAATAGCCATTCGCTATCAATAACCCCAGGGAAGGCTCCGTAACGGGAACACCAGCTCCGAGGAAGGAAAGGGCTGCTTCCAGCGCTATCGCGCTTGCCACCTCGACTGTAACCACCACAAAAAGTGGAGCCGAGCAGTTCGGCAGGACGTGGCGGAACATGATGCGCATGGCGCCAAGTTCGAGGCATCGTGCGGCTTCGATGTAGTCGCGCGCGATCTCCGTCTGCGCAGCGCTTCGAACGGTTCTGGCGTAGTAGGCCCACTGCACCATGACCAACGCGATAACGACTTTATCCAGACCCGGACCGAACACCGCGAGCAAGATCAAAGCGATCAGGATCGAGGGAAAGGACAGCTGAATATCGACAATACGCATAACGATCGCATCAAGGGCTCCGCCAGCATAGGCTGCTATCATGCCCGCCGACGCACCTATCGTCACCGCAATCGCCCCGCTTAGGAACGCAATGCCAATGCTGATGCGCAGTCCGTAGAGGATCGCGCTCAACACGTCCCTGCCTTGGTCATCGGTTCCCAACAGATAGAGCATGGTATCTGATCCGCGCGTCATTGGCGCCAGGCGACCATCGAGGAGGTTCAGTTGGGCGAGATCGTAAGGGTTTTGTGGCGAGATGAGCGGCGCCAGCAGTGCCATGATCAGCAGCAACAGGAACATACCCATGGCAACAACTGCGATACTACTGTTGCTGTACAGGGTCAGAAATTGGCTCAAACGTTTCACTGGCGCGCCCTCGCGATACGCAGGCGAGGATCGATAAGCGCACACACCAAATCGGTTACCAAATTGATCATCGTGAACAGCACAACAGTGAACAACACATAGGCGATGACCACAGGGCGATCGAGCATGCGAATGGAATCGATGATGAGCTTGCCTGTGCCGGGCCACGCGAAAACGGTTTCGGTGACGACGGCAAAGGCGATCAGAGTACCAGCGACAATACCCATGACAGTGACCACGGGAATGAGCGCGTTTCGCAAGACATATGTGATCAGGATCCGCCTTGGCGCCAGCCCCTTGGAGCGCGCGAACAGTACAAATTCCGCGCGCAGATTTTCCTGTACGCCGGAGCGCACCAGGCGGATCATCAGGGCCGCCGGATAAAGAGAGAGATTAAGCGCCGGCAACATCAGATGCTGGATTCCGTTCCATGTCCCCAGGCTTGTTGAAATACCGAAGACAGTGCCTATCTCCCCGCGCCCACTTGGAGGCAGCACATGAAAGTGGACCGAGAACACCAGCACGAGCATGATACCGACCCAGAAAGTTGGCAGGCTGAAACCCATGATCGACGCGGCTGAAATAGACCGGCTGAGCAGACCATTGTTCGACTTTCCAGCAATTAGACCAAGTGGCAAGCCGATTGCGGATCCGAAAACAAAAGCCGTAAACACCAATTCCAGCGTCGCGGGTAGTCGCTCTGCGATTAGGTGCAGAGCCGGCTGGCTATAAACGTAGGAGACACCGAAGTCGCCATGAAAGACCTTCCACAGGAAGGTGAGGTATTGCTCCCACGCCGGTCTATCAAGACCGAGGGACTTGATCGCCAGATCGATCGCCTCTTGTGAAGATCTCGGATCAATCAGCGCATATACAGGGTTTCCGATCATGTATACGCCAAAGAAAACGAGGATCGACACCACGAAGAGAACGGCGATCGACTGTGCAATGCGACTTATGACAAAGTCCATTGGTCGCTCCTGAAGAGAATGGTTCGGTTGGTTTGTGGTGCTTCAGTCAGATCAGGGTGATGTGGACACAGCGGTCGCAAGCGTGCTTTCGTCGGCGTGGATGCGGTAGTCGAGTCCCTTGCGTGTCGCCACGACGACTGCCTGGTAGTGAAGCGGGATCGTCGCAACGTCGTCCATCGCCATCGCCATAGCCTTTTGTTCCAGTGCATGGCGTTTGGATACATCGAGGACCTTCAAAGCCTCTTCAACCATCGCGTCGAGCTTAAGGTTGGAGTAGTGACCGGAGTTGACCGCACCCAGCTGCTTTCCCGGTTCATAGCTGTGCATGATCTGCCACAGCGCCTCAGCTTCACCACCGGAAGAACTGCCCCACCCGAACATGAAGAAACTGAAGCGCTCACCCTTGTGGTCGAGAATTTTTGGGAAATAGACATTGCGCGGCAAGGTCTCGACTTTGACCTTGAGGTTTATCTGCGCCAATTGCTGGCCTACCGCCTGACAGACCCTAGCGTCATTGACATAGCGGTCGTTCGGGCAATGGATCGTTAATCCGAAGCCATCCGGATATCCTGCCTCGGCCAGCAACTTCCTTGCAAGTTCGCGATCATAGGCCGGCACCTGAATATCGGGATTGTATCCGCCGAAGCCGGGAGGAACCATCTGGCTTGCCGGTACGGCAAGCCCATCCATGACGCGATCGACGATAGCCTGCCTATTGATGGCGTGGGTAATGGCTTGGCGGACTCTGATATCTTTGAATGGATTATGCTCCAGCGGAACCCCATTCTTGTCAGTGATGAACGGTGATCGATCGCGCTCGGTGTCCATTGCCATGTAAATGACACGGTCCGAGGTACCGCTGTGGACGGAAATATTGGGATCCTCGCGCAGTCGCTTCACATCTGCGGTGGCCACGGCGTCCGCCACATCAATGCTACCGGCCAGCAATGCCGCCGTGCGGCTGGCATTGTCAGTGATGAACTTAAAAGTGACCTTATCCCATTGGGGTTTCGGGCCGAAATAGCCGTCAAAGCGCTCCACCACAAGATGATCACCAGGCACGTAGGCCGAAAATTTGTAGGGTCCGGCACCAATGGCGGCAGAGAGATTGCTGAAATCTGCCGTGGAAGCGGAGGCGGCAATTCTTTTCGGAATGATTGGTATCTGCGCCGCCTGATATGGAAGCGGCGGCAAGGGGCCATGCGTCGCGATACGTACCAAGAATGGGCTGGGAGCTGTGACCGCCTTGATTCCGGCAATCGCGCCCGCATAGGGCGCAGCGGCTCCGGGGAGATTTGCGGCACGATTGAATGACGCGACCACATCCTCAGCCGTCACCGGTGTATCGTCATGGAATTTCGCGTCTTCACGCAATTGAAACTCCCAGGTGGTGTCATCAACCGCCTTCCAGGATTTCGCAAGCATGGGCTGCATCTGCGCCTTTTCGTCCGGCTGCAGCAGATAGCCATATGTCTGCACATAATACGCGGCATTGCTGTTGCTCCACATGAAATGCGGATCCATCACCACTTCCGACCTCATGCCGATCTGAAGTTCGGCAGCAGAGGCAGAGCTCGCCATGGTTAAAACCAATGCAAGGACAGCCGATCTCGTTCGTAGTCCAGCCACGTTCGTTCCCCTTTTTTTGTTGCTTGGAATTGAAGATCTAGAGCCTGCGCTCGCGGTCGGGTATTTTGGGTATCACTTCTGTTGATGGCCGCATCTCTGCCTCCAGAAAGGAAAAGAGAACTTCCTTTTGCCTCTCGAAGAACTGGTCGTCTGGAGCAATTGCGTTGTAGAAGACGTAACCGCGCAGTGTGGACAGCGTGAAATGCATGAGGTCCACGCGCTTGGTCTTGTCTGGTATACTGTCCATAAAGATCGCGCTCCAAAGCCTTTCCAAAGTGGCCTGTGACTGGATCCTGTGTTGCATGACCAAAATGTGGAGATTTGCGTCTGCGCGCGTTCCCATCACAATTTCCCAGATCGCCATGTAGCGGCGGCCGGCATAGATACTGCCCAATAATTCGATGAACGGCTTCCAAGTGTGCTCGGCCTTATGATCGTGCGCGAATGCCTCAAGCTGAACCCGAACTTCTTCAAACTGATACTCCACGACAGCGAGGACAAGCTCTTCCTTGGAAGCGAAATGATGCTGCAGGGCGCCAGAGGTTAATCCTGCCCTGCGCGTGATTTCTCCTGTCGTGGTGCGTGCATAGCCCAGCTCCATCAGAGCGGACATCATGCCCTCCAGTAGGGCTTTCCGGGTTTCCTCCCGCCGCTCCTGCTGAGTCCTCCGAGACGAGCGCTTTGGCGACACTTGCATATTCGTTCCTTTCCATTTACATAAAACATATTATGCATGATGTAAATTACATTGCAATCCCTTTCGCCAACCAATTCTGCATCGCTGCACTTACAGCGGCGGGACGTTCCAGCGTGGTCAGGTGACCACAATCGGAGAGCACAATGAAACTTGCATGGGGAATTTCCGCTGCCATTTCTTCTGCCGCGGCGACGGGCGTCAACATGTCGTCCCGGCCGACCAAGATCATCGTCGGGCATTGGATATGCCTGAGATCGGGCCGCGAATCCGGGCGGGACATGATGACTTGGACTTGTCGCGAAAAGGCTGCAGCGCCTGTATCAGAAAACATACGCCGTACCGTTGCCGCAAGTGCCGGATCATTCCACCTGGTAGTGCCCACAAGGTACGGCATCATGAGGTCGCAAACCCTATCCATACCCTCTTCTATGGCAAGTTTAAGCAGCCTCCGCCGCCGGACGGTCTGTTCCGGCAATTCCGGTCCGGCCGCTGTGTCAAGTAGCGCAAGGCGGGTTACGCGATCGGGGGCCTGTCGCATGATCTCCAACGCGACATATCCCCCAAGCGAAAACCCGCAGAGCGCGAACCGCGGAGGCGCATCATCTAGGATCGACCGAGCCAATGAGGGCAGATCATCGCAAGCACTATGGTTGGCGACGGAAAACGTCGCCAGCCCTTCGAGCGCAGACGACTGCGGCGCGAAGAGCTCCCATGTGCAAGCCAGTCCTGGCACCATAACGACATGCTCAATCATACGCGCAATCACCTCTAACAATCCAACGGGCGAACGCAAAGTAGAACTGAGATCGTGTCGCGTGTGCTCGTTTTGACTGTGTTTGGCGAGAATTTTTTGCGTAGGACGATTTGTGTACTGCAACAACAACGCTCCATCGGCAAGCTTCAGGAGGAACAGGCAAATGAAAAGCAGACGAACCGATCTAGATAGTTTTGATACAAAGATCCTCGACCATCTCCAGCTGGACGCGCGTCGGCCCTTGCGGCAGCTCTCCGAGCTGGTGCATCTGTCAACCGCCGCGGTTCAACGACGAATCCGGCGCCTGGAGGATATCGGGATCATCGACACGGTGGTCGCGGTGCTGAACCCCGCAAAGCTCGGCCGATACACCACAATCATTGTTGAGGTAACACTTGAGAGTGAACGCATCGATCTACTTGAGATGACACGCAAATCATTCCTGGCTTGCCCCCAAGTCCAACAATGTTACTACGTGACAGGTGAAACAGACTTCTTCTTAATTCTAACAGTCGAATCCATGGAGCAATATGACGAGATATGTCAGATACTGTTCCACGACGACCGTAATGTCAGACGGTTCAGGACAGTTGTGTCGATGAAGCGAGTGAAGTCGGGAGTTCGCATTCCCGTCGCGGATCTATCGGACAGGCCGAGTGGAAGCCCCGTGGGCGAGTCATTGACGGGTTAGCGGGCCTTCCAGCTGAAACTGTCGTCGGCGGGTTTCGTTTGCTGCATGGAGGGGCGAGCGGCAAAACCCTGGTGCCATGTAGCCAGCTTCGGTGCGGAGGGGACCAGATCATCAATGAATCCGCGAAAGCGAAGCCAGGAGATAGCGATAGCAATAGTGATTGTCGCAATATTAACTTGGTTCTCCAATTCGTCGGCGACACTTTCCAGATAACTTAGTCCCTGGGAAATTTTCATCTCTCGTCCGTCGCTCCATATGTCGGATGTCGCCGTCCCGAACCGGTGCAAGTCTTCTCGGCAGGCGATGCCGGCCTCCAGCATCCCGTCCGCCAAGGCGTGAAGTCGGCCGACCCGCCAGCGCATGGACTGGCTTTGCGGAAATAGCGTCGCGCCACAGTCATGGTCCAGAAACTCACAAATGAGTTGCGATCCGAAAAGTACCTCGCCGCCGTCAGCCAACAGCGTCGGCAATTTCATCAGAGGATTGAAGGTGGCAAGCTCGGGATTCGGCAGATGCGGAGAAACGAGCACCCGCCGCAGCTCGATCTTGTCGGCGATCCCAAGCTCGTGAGCTACCACCATCACCTTTCGCACAAAAGGCGAGGTAGGCGAATAAAACAATCTCATCGAGAGGTCGTCCGATCATCCAGCGCAACCGTGTTCCACTCTCGGCGCAACAAGCTCATGATGTGAACATTCCAGGCTTCAGCCCCGACCCGGACGGCGTCGCGGCACGTTCCCTCCCGGACGAAGCCTAGCCGCTCGTAGACGGCGACTGCCGCAGCGTTGAAATCAAAAACGCGCAGTTCAACGCGATGAATGTCGTCCCGGCCGAACGCGATCTCCAACGCTGCCCGAACCAATGGAGCCGCATATCCTTTTCCCCGGGCGTTGGGCGCGATGGCGACGCGACCCAAGGTCGCCTGACCACAGATGGGATCGAAAAGCAGCTCAAAATGCCCGACAATCTGATGTCCGCTCTTGCGGACCGTCCATGCTCTCCATGTCCCGTCCTGATCTGGAGTGTCAAGCAGGGACTGAAATTGCGAATGGTCGAGTGGAGAACGCAAGCGCGGACCAGCCCATTGGACGACGCTCGCCATATCCGGGAACCAGGTCATGAGTTCGGCAACATCATCGGAAGCAAAAGGATTTACAATCAGGTGCATAAGGGTCTCTACCTTCGCAATGAGGTGTTGGCGTCGGTGGTGTAATGTCCGCCGGGGATTGGAGTGCCGATCGATACGAAATCACGTCATCGGCAGGCGCCGTCGCGCGACGGCCGCATAATAGCGAGCCCCGGGAAGCAGGCCGTCATCGTTAAAGTCGTAACTCGGATTGTGCAAAGGTTCGGATTCGACGCCGTTCCCCAGGAAAACAAAACATCCGGGCACATGGTCGATGAAACGGGCAAAATCTTCGGAAGCGGCCATCGGTTGAGCAGCGATGCGAATATTGCCTGCATCGAACACCATGCCCGCGGCGGCAAAGGCTTCTTCGGCCAATGCCGGTTCATTGAACAACGGAGCGAATTCACGGCTATAGGCAACTTTCGCTGTTAGATTGTGGCTCAACGCTATGCCTTCGGCAATGATACGCATTTGCTTTTCGATCTCCGCACTAACCTCGGGACGAAAGCTGCGCGCGTCACCGAGAATACGAGCCAGTCCAGGCAAGGCATTACGGGTGCCGTCTAAAATCAGTTCTGTCACCGAGACGACCGCGATGTCGGTAGCATTCAGCCGGCGAGAGACAATCGTTTGCAAAGAGGTAACCAGTGAGCAAGCAGCAACCAGAACCTCGCTACCACAGTGCGGACGAGCAGCATGGCCGCCGACGCCCCTCAGCACGATCTCGAAATTGTCTTCCGCTGCCATGATGGGGCCGGCGCGTGTCTCGAAATGTCCAACCGGTAGACCCGGCATGTTGTGAAGACCGTAGATTTCCTCGAACGGAAAGCGTTGCATCAACCCATCATTCAACATCGCGAGTGCACCTTTTCCCCATTCTTCAGCAGGCTGAAAGATAAAGCGCACGGTGCCGTCAAACCCACCTTCTTCCGCGAGTATCTTCGCGGCACCAAGCAGCATGGCGGTGTGACCATCATGGCCGCAAGCATGCATGACGCCCGGATTTTGTGACGAATAATCAGCCTGTCCCTGCTCCGTAATGCGTAGCGCATCCATGTCGGCGCGCAAGGCTATGGCGCGATTGCTGCTGCCTCGCTTCAGCGTACCTACAACCCCGGTTCCGCCGACACCCTGCGCAATATCATCTACGCCCAGTTCCCGCAGCTTCGCGGCGACAAAGGCTGCGGTGCGCGTTTCCTCGAATCCTGCCTCCGGATAGGCGTGTAACGCTCGTCGCCATACCGTCATCTCACGTTCCAAAGTCATCATGTCGTTCAATTCATGCCCTCCTCGAACCGCTGTCCTCGATACTCCCGAGAGGCAATCAGCCCATGCCACCGGGCCGATCCTTACGCTCCAGCAACGACCTCTGCCGGGCTCATCCCGACGAGTTGCAAGTAACGGCCGGGATCGGTTGCGCCCTCTGTATTGATGACGAGAATACGGGACGTAGTATCAAGACCAAGTGCCGATTTGTCGGCAGGGGTCGCCACGGCCCGCATAAGGCCGGCCAGCCCTGCACCCCCGCTCTCGCCTGCGACAATCGCCACATCATTTCCGGTAGGACGCGCCAGGCGGTTCATCGCAGCGATAGCATCCTCCTCGTCGATAGTCATGAATGCATCCGCCACACGAACCAGCATCCTCCAGCCAACGCGCGACGGCTCGTAGCATTCGAGCATCGCCATGACAGTCGGCTCACCAGGCTCAACCCTGACCGGATGGCCAGCACGAGCCGACTCGTAGAGGCAGGCCGCTCGCGCTGGATCGACGACGACAAATACCGGGCGCTGCTTACCCAACGCGACAGACAGATGAGCGGCAACAGCCGCCGCGACACCGCCAACGCCGGACTGCACGAAGACATGGGTAGGCAGGTGTGGAACTTGACGCAATATCTCTCGCACCATAGCCGTGTAACCCTGCATGACGAGGGCGGGAATATACTCATAACCTTGCCACGATGTGTCAGAGACGACGATCCAATCGTTATTTGCAGCAATGCGTGCCGTCTCGGCGACGGAGTCGTCATAAGTGCCAGTGACCCGGATCACTTGGGCGCCGAAAAGCGCAATCGCCTCCATGCGTTCGGCGCTGACGCCAGAATGGACGAGTATCCTTGCTCTGGCACCAACCAATTGCGCACCCTGTGCCACTGAGCGGCCGTGATTTCCGTCAGTCGCGCAGGCCACCGTCATTGTTGCGGCAACGGCTTTGACAGCGGACGTCTGCAGTTCGGCAATATCGACACGCCGGCCAAATCGTCTACCTGCCTCATCGAGCACTAGGCGGATGACCGCATAGGCGCCTCCGAGCGCCTTGAAGCTGCCGAGCCCCAAGCGATGCCCTTCATCCTTGACATAGATCGCGCTGACACCGAGATCGCTCGCTAATGCCGGCAAGCAATGCAGTGGTGTTTCGGCGTGATTTTCGCGGTAGGACAAAAAGCGCTCGACTTCCTGCGCCGCCTCTTCGCCGAACATTTCAGCGTCCGAAGACTGGAGCGGACAACCAAAATCAGGGTGTTTGTTTAGAATGGTCACGTTGCCTCCTAGCGTTTCCAACAACGCTAAATCGCGATAGGCGAGAAATTTGCTTCTTATTGCTACGAAGTATGCATGATTTTTTCGCGGAAGAGCCGCGGATGCTGTTATTATTTATTTCTAATGGACCGATTTGGTGGCAGCATCGCATTCTGCTCCAAAGTCCGGAAAATGGCGCGAGACATCGAAACAGAAACACAGCCAAAATCTTGTTCGCCAGTCAGTATCTGTTTCGCCAGCACAGTTTCGTTAGACCAACCAGATAGCCGTTCGGCTAAGCTTCTTTCACCGGACTATGGTGTCCCGAGCGCATGCTAAAACCGCTTGGTTCCGCTTGTAAAATGAGGCTTGCAATCAAGCCTGGCCCATCCTCGCGGCTGTCAAGCCTAAGTCTCGCTCCTTGTCTCTCGGCTGCAGCCTTTGCGATTGCCAGCCCCAGGCCACTTCCCTCGCTGTCCTGAGGCTTTGCCCTGAAGAACCGTTCAAAGACACGCGGCAAATCTTCTTCCGTTAAGCCGGGACCAGTGTCGCGGACCTCCACGTGAACTTCTTTTCCAGTGACTGCTATCGCGACGTCGACGGTTCCTCCCGGCGGAGTGTACCGAATGGCGTTATCTACCAGATTACCGAGGATGATCTCGAGATCAACCCACGAGCCGACCACCGTAGCGCTGTCTTTGCGCGTGATGCCTAGGTCAATCTGACGGCTCTCCGCGAGTGGTGATAGACGGGCGACTGTATCGAATGCGAGCTGGGCAAGATCAATCGGCTGCGGTGATGGTGCGGGCTCTTTGGCGTCGTACCTCGCCAGGCGCAATAGCTTGGTTACCAGGCCGGTGGCCCTGCTGATTCCGGCGTCAAGTTCAGTCAAACGCTGAGTAAATCGGTCATCCCGGTCATCGTGACGAAGGTTGTCGATTTGAATCTGCAGCGCCGACAGTGGTGTGCGCAATTCATGAGCTGCATCTGAGATAAACCGCCGCTGGCGTTCCAATAGTGCGCGAAGCTGCGCGAGCAACAGGTTGATCGAGCTTACAAAAGGAGCAACTTCGCGAGGCACGTCGTCTATGGGAACGGGGTCGTCCGCCCCCACGTCTCGGGAAGCGACCGCGACTGCCAGGCGATTAAGCCGCGCCATAATCCGATCGATGATCCAGCCCAGCGTCACCAATGACAATGGTATCAGCATAATGATCGGTAATGCAGCTTGGAGCGCTGCATTGGAGGCGAGTTCCTGCCGAACCCTCATATCCTGGGAAATCTGAACAGTTCGGTCCGGCGCTGCCAGTGTATAGACGCGCCAATTGTCATCGCCGATCGAAATGTCGGCAAACCCGCTCACTGATTGGCGGGGAATATCAACGGCTGGATGTGAAAGTCGCAACGGCTTGCCGGCGATATTCCAGACCTGGATGACGAAGTCATCCTCGGGGTCATGCGGCACATCGCCAACCCGCCCGGCTGGTACAGCAGGCGCCTCCCCGATATAGAGCGCAATCTGCCGCAGCTGATTGTCGAGCAGGTCGTCTGCCTCGCTCCTGACGAGGAAGAATGATGTTATGGCCGCGCAGACGCCGATGGCCGCCATTAATCCAGCGAGCCATATGAAAGCCGTACGTCGGATCGAAATCGCGCCTTTCACTTGGGAACCATCCAACCGGCTCCCCGGATGTTGCGTATAATGTCCTTGTCGAACTTGCGCCGGACGTAGTGGATGAGGACGTCGATAGCGTTGCTTTCTACCTCTTCGCCCCATCCATAGAGTTTTTCCTCCAGCTGGTTGCGGGATAGAATTGTGCCTGGACGCTCCAGCAACGCCTGAAGCAGCGCGAATTCTCTCGCGGGCAACACTTCGCTACACCCGCGATATTTTACTTCATGACTCGATAAATCCAGCTCAATCTCACCCGTAACGAGGATCGAAGTTGCATGGCCGCCATGCCGACGCAAGACCGCGCGCATGCGCGCGAGCAGTTCTTTAACCTCGAACGGCTTCACCAGGTAGTCGTCCGCTCCAAAGTCGAGTCCAGCGACCCGATCGTCGAGTTCGTCACGTGCGGTGATCACCAGTATAGGCCTTTTGTCACCGGCAGTCCGCAGCGAGCGCAGTATTTCGAGGCCCGAGCGGCCAGGCAAACCGAGGTCAAGAAGCACCAAACCATGGCCGCCGACCGCGATGGCTTCATCCCCGATCCGCCCGTCACGTACCCAATCAACCGACATGCCAGCGTCATCGAGGGCCTGCACGAGGGCCCGTCCGAGCATGACATCATCTTCGATAACGAGAATACGCATGCTTTAGCGTAACCTAAACGCAGTCATGTGAATAGATTTTGGTGCGGGGGCCAACTGCACCGCGGCGATTAATCTAAGATCTGCTGAATTTTGCTCGAGCGATGTACCGTCTTCAATCCCCCACGGGAGCATTAATAATACTTTCGTGCACAATTGCCGAACGTTGACAGCGTCCGAACCACGCCGACGTCTGTTCTAATTCTCAGCTAATTGAACTGGCTTAGTCATTATGTTCCAGCCGAACCCAATGATCGCAACAGGTTTCGAACTGTAACTTTACGCATGTGTCAACCAATGCAGGTTGACCTGGAACTTCTGCCTTTCAGGCGGCCCAAAATTCACGGAGAACCATTGATGAGACAGATTTTTCTTGCCATCGCGCTCATTGCTGCTCCGGTAGCGGCTTTCACAGGTTTCGAGCTCTATGCGAGTACGGCGCCAGCGAAAACATCGGGCCTAGGCGACCTATCATCGTTCAAGACCATCATTGCTGACGTCCAGACCCTCGCTTCCAGGGGAGATCTCACTGGCGCGGCCAAGCGCATCTCCGATTATGAGACGGCGTGGGACCAGGCCGAGACCGCGATACGTCCACTGAACCAGAACGACTGGAACAACATCGACGCTGCTTCCGATGCGGCACTGAAGGCTCTTCGTCAATCGAACCCGTCGGTGGACAAGGTCAACATGACTCTCGCAGCCTTGATGATGGTCCTCAACAATCCGGCTCAGCCTGCTCAATAGGCTGACGACAAACACCATCGCTCCTCAAACCGCCTTCCTTCGACGACCATTCAAGGAGATTCACAATGTCTGCACTGGCTACCAATGCCGCTGTCTACAATCGCGTTCCTCGCGTTACGACCGACTTCTGGCTCATAAAACTGATGGCCGTCACCATGGGAGAGACGGCGGCTGATTATCTTAATGTGCAGATGGGTTTAGGGCTAACGGCTACGTCGCTGATCATGTCGGCAGTACTGGCGTTTGCCCTTATCTGGCAGTTCTCCCAGAAAAAATATGTTCCCGCCGCCTACTGGCTGTCCGTGGTGCTGATCAGTATCGTCGGCACGTTGATTACAGATAACCTGGTCGACAATTTCCATGTGCCATTGTTGAATACGACGATCGCGTTCTCTGGTGCCCTGGCCCTGACGTTCTTCCTGTGGTTCAGAGCCGAAGGAACGCTTTCGATCCACTCCATTTACACCGGGCGGCGCGAAGCATTTTACTGGCTGGCCATCCTCTTCACCTTTGCGCTCGGCACGGCGGCGGGCGACCTTGTGGCCGAAAAATTCGCACTGGGCTATCTGGCGACCGGTGTCCTTTTCGGGATGATCATCCTCTCGCTCAGCATCGGCTATTTCTTCCTCAGCCTGGACCCGATACTCGGCTTCTGGCTGGTCTACATTCTCACCAGACCTCTCGGTGCCTCATTAGGCGACTTCATGTCTCAGCCTGTTCAATATGGTGGGCTGGGTCTCGGCGTAATCATTACCAGCGTAATATTTCTCGCCGCAATTGTCGTGATTGTCATATTTATGAGCCTACGACACGACGGGGACGAATTCGCGGAAATCAACGATGACGAATTGATAAGTAGCAACTCCAGCCAGAAATTGACGGCTGTAGAAGGCGAAAGCTGATATCAGTGCTGAATGAACTGGGCCGTTGAACCCACTGTGAGCCCGACGGCAAAATTTCTCCAACCAGCTTCACCATGTTTGGCCCCAGCCATGACAGACATGGTCATACGGTTTGAAGTCGCAGTTAGATCACCAGATCTAAAGCGCCTTCCGTATAGGATTCTGGTAACGATAAAAATTAGAGCGACTACAATGTTTCAATTGTCACTGAAGTCGCTATGATCCTCGTGATTACTCAGCAATAGCTGAAGCTGGTATAGGGATGAACAGCAGATATCTTCGGTCTTCGGATGTCGGTTTGATCATATTGCCGAATTGACTGGCAAAGGCGTCATAGTCACCTTTTGCGACCAGAACCCCATCGCCCGGTTTGAGCCAAGCTGCCAGTTCTTTCGGTGTTTCCAGCCGTGTTATTTTGCCTTGTGTATAGAATTCGGCTGAAAAGCTTCGCGCACCCAGAATGGCCAGACGGCCCGAACCCGGGTAGTCTGCTATCAGGCGCGCCTCGGTCGGCAAGAACGAACGGTCCAGGCCAATAAACGAGGCGGCGATCAGGCAGGTGAAGATCACCAGGACTTCGACTACCCCGAGTTTGAGCCAGCCAGCTCCGGTGGAGCCTGTTCGCGTCCACAAGATCACGGCAAGCAGAGCTGCTGCAGGCACGCCTGGCAACACATAGGCTAGCAGAATATTGGCGGCGAGCGTAAAAAAGACCAACGGCGTCAGTGCAAAAAGGAGTAGGTAGAGTTGGAGGCTGTGATCATTCGGTACGCCGTTCTTTCTCAGCCGCCATACGAGAATGGGCAACAACGGACTCCACGGCAATGTGGCCACAATCCAGAACAACCAGATCGATCCTCTGGCATGTTCGCGGCCTGCACCGTAGAGATCGCCTGTCCAGCCGGGTTGAAGGAAGCGCTGGATGTGCTCGCCTATCAGGAAATAATGTAAAAAGCCGGGTGTCGCTATTTCTGCTGCAATGTACCAGGGAATGACCAGTACGACGCACAATACAATACCGCCGATCCACGGTAGACGCGCAAAATCCTTCCAATTGCCGCGCCATAGCATCCAGACGGCAATCGGGGTGATGGACAGAACCACAGCAACAGGCCCTTTGGCCAGGAGGCCGATAGCGAGGCCCAGAAAGAAAAGCCAGGCCCAGCGGCGGCTTCCTGCTAATCCGTTATAAAAACCCGCCATGCTGGCGGTTACGCCAAGCGTCAGCACCATGTCGGTCTGGACAAATGCAGCAGAGACAAAAAACAGGCCTGAACTGGCGGCAACCAAGACAGCAACCGCCGCTGTGCGGCGGTCAGTAAGTGTTAAGGCCCACCGCCATAAGATTATCAATGTTGCAAAGGTTGCAAGCAAAATCCCCAGCCTTGCAGCAAAGGGAGTGGCACCAAACACGGCAATCCCCGCCGCCGATAACCATGTATGCAGTGGCGGCTTGGCCCAGAAAGGTACGCCGTAATCGAATTGGGGTGTGATCCAGTTGCCCGTTTCAACCATCTTGCGGGCGATTTCAGCATAACGCGCTTCGGTCGGGTCTGTCAGGGGAAACCAAACCATCGCGAGAAGCCTTACAAAAAGCAGTAAAACAAGGCCCAACAGGATAAACCGGCTCTTTGTCATTTTGTTTGACCTTCACTGAGAATCTGGGCCTCTATCACGCGGCTGACTGGTGCATGTCCGGCGCATTGGATCGGGTCAGCGTCTTCACCGGGATGGAGCATCATCAGGCAGTCAGGCCGCATCTCAGCCAAGAGGCGCGGGAGCCACCGCCGAACACTGGAAGGATCGTTTAGGCGAAGAAAGCCCGAGAAATCGCGGTTTGTTTGCAGTTTTGCCTTGGCGAATATGGTGCGTGCTCTCGCCGCTAGCGCCATAATGATCAGGACCTTGGCTCCGCCTGCACGAAAATTAAGCCATCGACCCGCACAGGTGGCAGGCAATGGCACGCGTACCCATGTTTTGTCCCCATAGGGCAGACGCGTCACCAACGGTGCGATCGCCGGAAAACAATGACAGTGCTGATGGCCGTCATAATAATCGGGGAGGCTTCCGAAAAGTACAACAAACGCTTCTACCTGCCGGGTCAGGGACGTTCTGATCTCCCGTAAGAATTGTGCGTCGAATATCGGCTTGAGCAATTGGGACAATCGCCAGACAGGGTCGCCTCCGGGAACCACTTCTGTGAGGTTCAGGTGTAACCCAACCTTTGCACCGCCAGTGCGCAATCTCCGCAAACGAGCAATATCTTCAGGCTTCATAGCATTGCCGATCATAACTGATGTCCCGTCAAGCCGGCCGATTTCGAGCAGCGACAGGATGACCCGGTCATGACCACGTCCCAGCCCAAAGTCATCCGCGATCCGCATCTTCCCGTTCCTTGTAGCGAATGTCTTCAGCCAAAATGTAAATTGGACGTCTTTTAGCCTCCAGAACGGATTTACCGATATACTCCCCAATCAGCCCTAGAAACATCAGCTGAATGCCGCCAAAAAAAGCAATCAATACCAGGACAGAGGTGACGCCAACCGGAACAGTTGGGAACAAAAAGTGCTGAATGACGATATAGATACCGTATACAAGATTGATCGTGGCGATAACCGTGCCAGCCATTGCCATCAAACGTAGTGGCGTGGTCGAGAAACTTGTTATCGCGCCAAGCGACATTAGCAACAGACGGAGCGAAGTATATTTGCTCGCGCCCCGGAGTCGTGGCGGCGGATCAAGCGGAATTCCGACCTGGCGAAAGCCCACCCATCCATACAGACCTTTCATGAAGCGGTCATTTTCCGGCAAACTGCGCAGTGCACTCATAAATGGCTTAGTGATCAGCCGAAAATCGCCGGCACCGGGCCGTATCTGATATCGTTGGTCGCGATTAATAACCCAGAAGAATATCTGCGACAGCGCAGCCTTTATTGGTCCTTCCGAATTACGGCGATCAACCTTATAGGCATAGACACTGTCCACGCAATCAGTTTGCCAGATACGGACAAATTCAGAGATCATTTCGGGAGGGTGCTGGAGGTCTGCATCCATCAAAACTGCAGCATCCGCTTCGAGAGCCACATCGATTCCGGCCGAGAGTGCAGCTTCCTTGCCAAAATTGCGCGAGAAACGCAGCAGGCGAACGATGCGTGGCCCAAAATCGTGGGTTTTCAACAGGGCAAAGCTGTCGTCGCTGCTTCCATCATCGATAAAGACAAATTCAACGGCGAGCGCAAACTCGGCAGCAATGCTTTCGGCAATCGAATCCAACCGGTCAAGCAGATCCGGCAAACCTGCCGCTTCATTGTAAACAGGAATTATAATGCAGAGGCTTTTTGCGCTCATGACGGAGTCTTTGCAAAAATGACAATAGAGGAGATGGCAAAGTTTACGATAGACACAAGTCCAATCGCTATGACGAGTGCTATGGCCAGTCGCAAGCCCAGTTGCAGAAATACTTGCAGCAGCACGGCCCGCAACAAAAAGATCAAGCCGGTCCAGCCCATAAACAGAATATATCGATAAAGGAGTTTTTCGGTCGAGTACTTGAATGTGACGCGGACGTGGAAGAGAAACACTACAGATCCGCTGAAGATCATTGCAAGCGCCAACGCTGCGGCAGGCTGTAGATGCAAGAAATCGCTTGCAGTTAGTGTCACGACATAATCGATGACGGCGCCCATTGCCGAGCCACTAACAAATAGCGGAAAGCGCTTCAAAATCACACTGACCACCTTGCTCCAGACTAAGTCAAAAATCAGAATAAGCGATTTCCGTCCATTAGGGTACACACGGTTTTCGTATTTTTGATACAGCCCACCGCCTAGTCCCCAGGATCGTGGCCGTGCCGTGAATGACGATGCCATCATGTTATCCGCACCTACAGGATCGAAGTGACGAACCGATCGAAGCGCGTCCCTTCCCGGTAAAGCGTGTGAATTAGAATGGCGGCAAGGATACCAGTCGCGGCTCCGCCGACGACATCACCCATATAATGGGTTCCGATATAGACGCGGGAAAACGCGACCAGGGATGCGGTGGCGAGGAACAACAGCCCCATTCGCCGCATTCCATGGAGCAGAAATGCAGCGGCGATAGCGAAGGTTGCGGTCGCATGGTCGGAGGGGAAGGACGGATCGGCGCTGGGGCTGATCAGCAAATGCGAAATGCCACCGTCATAGGGCCTTGTCCGATAAACCACCAATAGAATGAGTTGATTGATCGCCAGACCGAGCAGGAAGGAAAGACCGGTCGCAACGAGAACATGCCTATTGTGCGGCCGGTCCGACCTGCGCCACCATTGCACGGCCACCGTCGCCACCAGCAGCGGCACGCCGATGGCCGACACCCGGATCATCGTCAAATCCGCGAGAGGGCTTGTTCCAGCAAGACTATTGATGGCGTGGGTCGCCGACGCATCAAGATCATACAGTTGCACGCC
Source organism: Ochrobactrum sp. 19YEA23 (assembly GCF_029909865.1). Lineage (NCBI taxonomy): Bacteria > Pseudomonadati > Pseudomonadota > Alphaproteobacteria > Hyphomicrobiales > Brucellaceae > Ochrobactrum > Ochrobactrum sp. 19YEA23. The sequence goes on from NZ_JASAMQ010000002.1 coordinate 116,646, forward strand.
ATTTCCTCTTCTTATTGTCGGCGTCCCGAGTGCCGGTAGCAACGCCGCTCTGATAGAGTTTAGAAAAAACTGTCTCTCTCTGCTTGCCCGGTTACTTGTACCGGCACTTAACTAAGTAAATACACGCATGAGGAACTTTGGCCATATATCTCGCCTGCGGATACTGATCCGAGGCAGTTCAAACAAATTGTTCGCCGAGCCTGCTCGTCCTCGAACAGTGGTTGTGGCCGTTTTGAACCCGGCTTCTTCGGCCATTTCGCGATGAATGGGATTGTTTTCCCCATAGGGGAAACAGAAACTGGAGACTTCTTCACCGAGCATATTCTCCAGAACCGTCTTTGATAGGGAAATCTGCCTTCTCGCCTCATTGTCCGGCGTTTCGGTCAGGTGGACATGATCAAGCGTATGCGCGCCCACCTCATGTCCAAGAGCTGCCCATTCCCGCAATTGTGCGGCGGACATCAAAGGTGTCTTCGGAACTCCAAGCGGCTGATCCCAGACGTTGCTTCCACCAACCTGATTGGCGACGAGATAGTTGGTCGCTGTGAAACCATATTCGGCTAGTATCGGTGCGGCATTTTCCAGCACATTGAGAAAGCCATCGTCGAAAGTAATCGCCACCACTTTGCCTGCTTTTTCACCTTTGATGTAAGGTAAGGCGTCACGAAGGGACAGCCCGCGATAACCCGCTCTTTTCAACCATTTCATCTGACTGCGAAATCGAGCCGGATGAACCAACAAGCCAAGAAACGGCATGTCCTTTTGTGGTAGCGGTGCGATCTGGTGATATAGAAGAATAGGCACCGACATTCAGTCATCCCTCATCAACGGGTCGATACTATGATCTGTATCGGCCTGGTTCAACAAAATGCGCTCGATCTCCACGATCCGGTCCCGTCGGCGTTGCAGCCGCTTTCCAGTGCGACCTAGGAAACGTCGACGTTTCTTCGCCTCGCGACTAGCCTGAAGATGTTCAATATAGATGTGTTCAACCGGCTCGTTATCGAGGTTATCGAATATCCAGCAAAAGGACACGGGAAGCCGGGTTATCGAATAATGCGGCGACGCTTCAGCGGAATCCTGCGTTACGATGTGCTCCAGCACCAGCTGATCCCAGAGATCCGGTTCGTCCGTACATCCCTTTTGCCACGCTTCCAGAAGAGCCAAGGCAGATGGGGTGTCATTAATGAGCACGGTTCCGCTCAGAAGATGGCCGCTTTTTTCATAGTACGCGGCTATGTCGCTCTGGATGGACAACAATGCTGGCCAAGGATCGCGATGCAACACCCCATCCGCATCGACATAGAGCAATGGACCTCTCACCATCTTGCGCTGTTGCACCAGCACACTGGGCTTCAGCCCCGCATTGCGCACCCAGCTTCCCGTATTTTCAACGGCAACGGAGATGATCTTGAGCCCAAGACATCGAGCGCTTGCGAGAAGGCGGTCTTTCTCGTGTTCGTAAAAACTATTGGTCGTGTAAAATGCAACAATCGTTCCCGTCGGACCATTGCTGGTCCGCTTGCTTGCCGCGAGCTCCGCCAATGTTGGAAACGCTATCGCCATCGAACGATGTGCGCGGCTCCACGCCCGGAACTTGTCAAAAAGCCTGAAGAACATATCGAACTCACTGATAATGAACAATTTCCAATACGGAGAAAGGGCATATGCACTGCCCGAAGCAAAATCAGCTTCACGATAAAAGCCGGATCTGTCCCACGTTGATCCTGTCTTCAATCCAGTGCAGTTCGGCGGGCCAGCTGTGGTGTTTCCAGCCCTCCCAACTGAAACCGCAGATCCGAATATCCCAATCACTTGATGGAAAAGTTCGCAGCATGTGCCAGACGCCAAAAAAGCCCGTGCTCGGAAATTGCTGCTTCATCTGCGCCTCCGCGATCCCCAGTTCAGCACAGACGTCAAAATAGGCTTGAGGCGGAAGTATTCGTATGGGTTTGCCCGTCGCACTCAAGATTTCGAAAGCCGGAAGCGTCCAGTCCGCCCGTCGTCCTTTGAGACGCGATAGGAAGTTTGGTTGATGATGAAAACGCCTGATGATGCTCGGATGAACGGCAAAGAGAATTTCAGACGTATTGCGCATGAAAATGGAATTCAGGAACGTCGGATCATGCAACCAATCTTGCATTTGTTTGGCAGATGTCGCCAACATAAGAAGATCAGTTCTGGAGCCAGTCATACCGTCCAAGGAATGGGGCACATTGAATCGCAGCACATAATCGGAACTGTCGATATCATTCGATAGATTGCGGGACAGTGGGCCGTTGCCCACAACAGTAAGCTGCTTTTTCATTGACCGTCTTCGATCTGAAAAATGCAAACAGAGTGTCCCTACTAACCGTTTGCATCGTTATTATTTTCAGATGTTCTCGCTTAAATCATGGTTTTTCTTAGGCCATAAATACAAAATCAGCGCGGTCTTCGCGCTTTGAGCCAACTCGCGAGTTTGCCGCTCACCTGCCCGGCATGAGCGTAGAAACCCGCGTCCGCAGAATTGCTCGCATATAGCAAGGACATCACAGTTGAAATTCTCAATCTTCACAGAGCATTGGGTTCCAACGAAAGCCGAACAGCTGGCGATCGCGACAACGGCGCGCTTAAAATAAGACTATTTAACTCTTGTTTTAAAAACAACATTCAGCTTATAGAGAAGCCGGTTTCACACGGCTAACGACAAACCGCGACCCGCAATTCAGGATATTATCAGTGACCGCAATGAAAACACTTCTGGCCGCTACGAGCCTTGTCGTCCTGTTCGCTCTCCAGAACAACCCGGCGGAAGCGGCCACGCAATATCCATTGACGCTCGACAACTGCGGAACAAAAGTTACATTTGCAAAAGCGCCAGAACGCGCTATCGGCCTTGGGCAAAACAGCGCCGAAATAATGCTGCTTCTGGGCCTTGAGGAAAAAATGGCGGGAACGGCGTTCTGGCCAAGCAAGGTTCTACCGCAACTTGAGCCTGCCAATTCCAAAGTGAAGCTTCTAACCGTTGAATTCCCGACTTTTGAATCGATCCTTGCCGAAAATCCGGATTTCGTAGCGGCAGCTCTTCCAAGCCTCATCGGGCCAAATAGCAAGGTCGCAAAGCGCGACGATTTCGACAAGGTTGGCGTCCCAACCTATCTTTCACCGAGCACATGCCTGAGCACAGAGCAAGTCAAGGATGAATATGGCAGCCGCGACAAGCTGTGGAACATGGATCTTCTCTATAAGGAGATCGACGAGCTTTCGCAGATTTTCGATGTTTCAGATCGCGGCCAGGCACTAATCGCTGATTTCAAGGCGCGCGAGACGGCTTTGCGCGCAAGCGTTCCTGCAAGCGGCAAGAAACTTTCTTACCTATTCTGGTTCTCCAGCCCGTCGCCATCCGCAGACGCCTATTTGGGCGGCGGAAATGGCGCCTCGAGCTTCATCGCTGATGTTCTGGGCGGCGAGAATGCCATCAAGGCGGAAGCTGAATGGCCAACCCTTGGTTGGGAAAGCATTATCGCCGCGAACCCTGATGTGATTGTTGTTGCAAATCTCGACCGTAATCGTTGGGAGCTCGACAAGCCTGAAGCCAAGATTCAGTTTCTTAATACAGACCCTGCGGTCAGCCAGATGCCAGCGGTCAAGAACAAGGCCATTGCCGTCATGGATGGTCAAGCCATGAACCCGACCATCCGTACGATTTACGGTGCAGAGCAGGTCGCGGAACAGTTGAAAGCACTCGGTATTCTCAAGTGACTGTTTCCGGCCAGTCTTTAAGGCATTGGGGCGCTTTCAGCATAATGCTGCTGGCGTCGCTTGTCGCAATCGGATTCGTGGTGGGTATCAGCGTCGGTATTGGCGACTTGCCGATCCCCTTATCGACAACCTTTGCAGCGATAACCAATCGCCTGGGATGGAGTTCTGTCGAACTTAATCGCATTCATGAGACGGTGATCTGGGATTACCGTCTGAGCCGCGCATTGGTGGCAGCATTTTGCGGTGCAGGCCTCGCTCTTTCCGGCGCAATTATGCAGTCGCTTTTGCGCAATCCGCTTGCCGAGCCTTACGTTCTGGGTATTTCGGCTGGCGCATCAACCGGCGCTGTCATGGTCGTCATTCTCGGCATCGGTGCTGGCGCAGTTTCATTGTCGGCAGGCGCATTCGTTGGCGCGTTTGCGGCCTTCTTCTTTGTTGCGCTCCTCTCCAATGGAACAAGGGGCGGTGCCGACCGTACCATTCTGGCGGGTGTCGCCGCATCGCAGCTTTTCAACGCCGCAACCTCCTACATCGTCACCACATCCGGCAATGCGCAGCAGGCTCGCGACGTGATGTTCTGGCTGCTTGGGAGTTTCGGTGGCGTTCGCTGGCCAGAATTCACGCTGGTATCCGTCGTCATCACCCTCGGTCTTATCGCTTGCCTTCTCTATGCCCATGTTCTGGATGCATTTGCTTTCGGCGATGAGGCTGCCTCCTCGCTTGGCGTGAATGTCGGCCGTGCGCGCATTGTGCTATTTGCGCTCACAGCAATGATGACAGCCACCATTGTCAGCATGGTCGGTTCGATAGGCTTCGTCGGGCTCGTTGTCCCTCATGCTGCACGCTTCATTGTCGGTCCGCTACACATAAGGTTGTTGCCCGCCTGCGCCATCGTCGGTGCAATCTTCATGGTCTTGGCCGATATCGCCTCACGCGCGTTGATACCGCAACAGGTCCTGCCCATCGGTGTGGTGACAGCACTTGTCGGCGTGCCTTTCTTCTCGATCATTCTATACCGGTTTCAGCGCCCATCATGACGATCAGAGCCGAAAATCTTGTCTGGAAAATTGGCAAGAAAACGATAATCGATGGCGTGTCTTTCGACGCAAAGCCTGGAAAGATGCTGGGGCTGTTAGGACCAAACGGTTCTGGAAAAACATCGTTGCTGCGCCTGATCGCCGGATTGAAACGCCCCTATTCCGGACGCGTCCTGCTTGATGAAAAGGATATCAATTCGGTTGCCCGGCGCAGTCTTGCGCAGCGTGTTGCTTTTGTTGAACAACACGCGACGACCAACGCCAATCTCAAGGTGATGGACGTTGTAAGACTTGGGCGTTTTCCGCACCGATCATTGTTCTCCGGCTGGACGGGAGCGGACGAGAGAGCTGTACAGGACGCCATTGAACGCACTGGGATGACGGCCAAGAAAAATGACCCGTGGCAGAGCCTGTCAGGTGGTGAGAAGCAACGTGCACATATAGCAAGAGCCTTAGCGCAAACGCCAAAGGAGCTCATCCTTGATGAGCCGACCAATCATTTGGATGTTCAGCACCAGATGAGCTTGTTGAAGCTGGTTTCCGGACTATCGCTCACGAGCATCATTGCTTTGCACGATCTCAATCATGCGGCCATGTTCTGCGATGAATTGATTATCATGCTTTCTGGAAAGATTGTCGCTTCAGGTACACCCGAAGAAGTAATCAACGAGAATATTCTCAAGCAAGTTTTCTCGATTGACGCGCGTGTGGAACCTTCTCCCTATAGCGGACGGCCTCATATTCACTATCTCAGATAAAAAAGCACTGAAACTGTGTCCGATTCTGATCGTCAACGAATAACGAGTCCAAGTTTATTTTTTGACTGATGTCTCCAGAATATAAAATGCCAACCCGATATGAAACTCAAACGCTCGGTGACGTTACCAGATTACCAGTCAAGAATCCGCGCGATAAATATCCTGATGCCACATGACATCGGAGAACTCCCCACGATTGAAGCGTGAACGATCATTGGCGGGTACTTTAACTGCGACGGAAAGACATTTCTAAATTGACTGTGCAGGGTGTTTGCAGCATTTCCAGATCGTCACCACTTCACTCTAAAGCCCAGCGTCCCTTTATAGGAGTAGCTGTCGCCGAAGTCAGCAAGACTGGTATTGATAGCACCCTCGCCATAGATCGAGTATTTGTCGCTGTTCCAGTTGTAGCTGCCACCAAGCCCGATGCCGCCCCACAGCCGCTCGTTCTCATTGGCAAATGTGGTTCCCGAAACATCCACTTTCGTTCCTTCGAGGAACTCATAGTAGAGGTTCGCGATGCCATAGACCTGCGCTCTATCGATCAAGCCACTGGCATTGTACCAAGAGTTTTGATGCTCGATGGCGACGCCAAGGCGGCCTTGCAGGCTTTCGCCGCGATCAAGACTGATACGCGCTCCGAAGACATCGTTGAAGCTGTCGAAGTCAACCTTCGAATAGGTCAATTGCGCCTGCGGTGTGATCGACCAGTTTTGATTGAGTGTAACGCGTTGGCCGGTTTCGCCCGAGATCGCAAAGCCGAAGCCATTATTGCCGTCAGCCAGATTGAGCCCGTTCAAGCCCGCCGTAAACTGGCTATTATTGGCGCTCAGATCGCTATCATACCAGGTTAGCTGTGCCTGACCGTCGACATAAAAGCCGTTATCGCCATACCAGGTCAGTGTGCCGCCAAAGCCGTAGCCGTCCGTTGATACTTCATCGTCACCGAAGATTGAATAGGTCTTAGCCTTGCCGTGCGTATAGTGGACCGTAATGCCGCCGATCAGCTTTCCAGCGTCGTTTTCCACCAGCATACCGTCCAGTCCGGCCTGCAGCTTAAATATGTTGTAGTCGTAGTTTTCTCCAGATGTGGAGAATTTAGGATCGATCTTGCTATGTGATCCTTCGATGCGTCCCCAAACGCCTCTGCCTTCAATCAGATTGCCAGCTTCCGCCGCCGGAGCATAAGGTGACCCAACAGGATCAGCACCTTCAGCCAGCATCACATTGCCCGCATTGCTCCAATAGCGGTTGCCGGTGCGCTGTTGCAGTGTCGGCAGACTGTTCAAGCCGAGCAGAAACTGCGGGTAGGCTTCATAGAGGCTGACGCCCGGCTGATAGATAGGTTGATCGGGTTCATCCGGGTCAACTGGAATGTCTGGATCGACCGGGTCTGTCGGAATGCGGTTCGACCGCAAATACCAGTTGCCATCACCCGGCTGAGAGGTACTGCCTTGATAGAGACGATAAGCATAGGCGCCACCCACAACGGCCTGTTGGCCATTAAATACATAATCGCCTGCAAGAGAAAATGCATTTGGGTCTGATGTGCCGCCAACCGTAACGATTTGAATCCCTTCGATTGTATCGTCACCATTTCCATTAATGTTTTTGACTTTAACAGTCGTGTTTCCCGATGTATTGCCAATGATGACTAGTTTATCGGTCAGCGAACTGTCATTGCCGAGTACGGTATCGAGCGAAAGAATTCCGCCCTGTCCTGTATAATTACCAGCGATGGTCAAAGTACCGATTGAACTTGCCAGCCCCTGACTGCCCCCCGGTGTCTGTCCCGGAGCAACAGTGCCTGCATTGACAGCCGATCCAACAATGCCGGTGCCTTCCAGCGTGCCGCCGGCCAGAATATTGGCTGTTGCTGTCGATATGTCGCCATTTATCTGCAAGATACCCGTGCTCGGAAGCAAGGTGCCGGTGAAGCTCAGCTGGTTTTCGTTCAAAATGGTACGACCAGCCGCCGCTTCAATAGTTCCATCGCCGACTATTGCGAGCGTCGACGGCCTCGATGGACCATCGAGGTACTGCGCATCGAACTGATCAAAGATGTAATTATCAGCGGTATGGTTGAAACGGATCAATCCAGTTCCGTCACCAAATTCTACCGTCTGCGCCATCAAACGACCAGGGGCGACCGCAGCTCCTCCCACAGCACCACCAATACTTAATGTACCATTTCCCGTCGTCTCGCCGCCCAATATCAATGTACCGTTTGATACATGGTCAACCAGACTATAGATCTGCTTGTAAACCCCGCTGCTGTCATCCGTCTCCGCGAGGAAAGTCGCCGTGCCGATACGAACCTCGCCGTTGTCGGCAATAGTCAACTCACCGGCTCCGCTTTGCCCCACTCGCAGTGCACCTATATCTGTCGATGTAGTCGAATTACTCCAGGGTGAAAGATAGTCTTGTAATATGCCAGACTGGTACCATACCGAGTTCGTACCTGACACTGTAATGTAGCCTGTTCCTCCATTGATGCCTACATTTGTGTCGAGAGCGGATCTGTCAACGTAATTCTGGTAGCTGACGCCTATCTGATAGTCGGTATAACTGTGAACCTTGCCGCCAGAAAGGATGTTGACGCTACCAACGCTATTTTGACCATTGCCAATAACAAGGCCTTGCCCGAAAAACGCCATGGGCACATCATTGCGCGTTGCAGCTGCCGAGCCATCCAACGTGATTGCGCCAGTACCTCCGTCAAACCCTACAGTAGCCTTGCCCTTGGTCAAGGTGTTGATATTACTACTGTTATAGGTGACGCCGGGATCGCCTAACTTGCCACCTGCGAGGACATTCAATGCCCCGTTGCTTCCAGCACCATCCCCAACGATGAATTCACCACGATTATTCGTAGCGAACGCAGCACCATCGAGATTTAACGTCCCTGTGCCGCCATCAACACCGATATACAGCCCCCCATAGAATGAGTAGCCAAAAAACACTGGTGCACAACCCTGACAGGATGTGTCGAGCCATAATGGCCCTTCTGGAGGAACCCCCGTATCCTTGCCTGTACCGATGAGATTGACTTCTCCGACGCTACCTGTTCCCTTGCCAATACTGATCGTGTTAGCGCTTAATGGCGTAGAAATAGGCCCTTCAAGTGATATAGATAGTGTGCCTTGCCCGCCATTGTTACCAACCACCAGATCACTACCGGTATTGAGAGAAACACTATTCGTCTGGGATTCGGAATTTGGAATGACATTGATAGTCACAGAACCGCTCTGCCCACCAACCGTTCCAATACCACCGACCAGATTGGAGTCATAACCCGCCGGAGAACCGAGATCGATCGTTCCAACGGCATTGCCATTATTCACTGCTGAGCTAGAACCCTGTGGTCCGTTGTTGTCGTCCCAGTTATCCGGATTGTAGAAATCACTATCGACCGCGCCAGTCCATTCATTTGCTTGGCCGATTGAAGGGGCTGCAATACAAATGACCGCTAACGCCGCTGACGCTAGAAAATAGCGACGCGAGCATTTCAGCAAATCGACAACAGTATTTTGCGGTATGCGTCTTGTCAGCGGTTCAGGCAAGGTCCCCTCCTGGCAACGCGGATCAGCATATTTAGGCAAAGGATAAGCGTTTTTCCCTGAATTGAAATGATCTCGGTCAATGATTTCTGATAAAAATCGAGTGCATTTCCAGTTTCTATGTATTAGCTTACGCTAATTATGTTCATTGATATGAATTTGGCGGAGGATAAGCATCACGGGCAGCTGAGTCTGTGTGCGGAAACTAGACTTGGCGATCTTTTCGAATCGAAAAATTGGGGGATAGGCGCTATATGGGATCTAGTCATTCAATAGTTTTGGAATTGCCGGTTGTTCTGTGCGCGGAAACGCACCGTTCTCTTGGCTATGTGCAAAGGCAGCAAACTGAACCAATCGAACTGCCTCTGTTCGCACCAATTGCCTCGTTTGAATTCCCGAATATTGCCAAACATTATCCGATCTTGTTTTTCAATGATGATGCGGTTTTTCCGGTCGCCATAACAGGTCAGGTCGGGAGTGGTGGTGCTGTTTACGCCCCCAACCCGACAAATATGCAGCCTTACCTGCCCGGTGTCATGCAGCTCTATCCGTTTATGCTGGAGAAGTTGCCCGATCAGGATGCCGGTGTGCTCATCTTCGACCAGAAGAGCGCCCAACTTACTCCCTTGACTGAAAATCATTCGGCCGCTGCACTCTTCAATGACGCTGGCGCGCCGACCGAAACACTGCATCAGATCGCTTCATTTGCAGCGCAGCTTTTTGACGGCCGCAGGCGAGCAGCCGCTTTTGCCCTTGCCTTGAAGGCTGCTGGTGTTTTGACCCCGAGCCTACTGGAGTTCAACGAGATGGAACCGGCTGGTCTCAAACAACATCGACTTTATATGATTAATGAGCCAGCCTACAGAGCTTTACCGAAGGACACGGTCCACGACTGGTTTTTAAAAGGTTGGCTGGATCTGGCCAGCCTAGTGCTTGTCACTCAACGGCATTGGTTGAACTATCGCCATCACGCTGAAGCACCTGCCAGAGCAACGGGAAGCTGAGCATGGTTACGATCACCATTCCTCCAAAAGCAATTGTCATCCCGCTACCAAAGGAAGATGAGGTATTTCATAGTCCCAATTCGACCCATCCGGAGGTCTATATCGAGAGCGAAGATTATTATGTTCGTAGTCTTCGAGATTCGGATGTTAACGAAAATCTCGTTTCATGGTTCAACCGCACAGACATGCTGCGCGGACTGAACCTTAATGAACTTAATTTCACGCTGGCGAGCTTCAGACACTTTATCGTTAGGTTCGATAATTTTCACAATTATATTCTTGGTATATTCGACCGCAGCAACGATAGTCTGGTGGGTTTTTACACCATAGACGTTAATCGTAACCACAAGATCGGTAGTTTGACCACCGGCATCGGGGATCAAAAACAACGTGGCAAGCAGACATTATGGGCTACGATTGACGATACTCTCGACCATTTTTATGCCGAACGAGACATTGAAAAATTCACCGCGCGCATTCTGGCGCGCAACTACGCAATGCTGTTCAATTTCAAAAACAACTCGCGTTTTGTACTCGAAGGTCATTTGAAACAGGAATGTCTGGCACCGAATGGCGAGCGCCTCGACCTTCTGGTCTTTGCTTCTTTCAAAAGCGCACCATCGACACGCGCCTTCATTCCTCGGAAAACGAATGGGACATCGACAGTATGACTGGTCAAACGCAGCAGCTATCGCATGAAGATGACTTCGTCGTTGAAGCCAAGAACATTCTGGCTGGATGCTTGTTCATACCCGCCGAGACAATTCCCGTTAGTGCAGATATCGGCTCGCTCGGCGAACTCGATAGTCTGACTTTCGAGCTGATTGTTCTCGAAATCGAGAAGCACATCGGTCACCAAGTTGATCCCATCGCTCTGCTGGAGATGCAGTCTGTGGCTGATCTGGCCGAGTTGCTGCGCAAAGAAAAAGCATGAGCCTGTCCTCTCACATATGCGGCTATCTCTATGAGCTTGCTCGTGAGCGGAACGGGGAGAATATAACTACCGACTTCAACGGCGTCAGTGTCTTGATCATTCAACGGTTAGAGGATGCCGACCATATTCTGAGGTTCAATACCGGTAACTATCGTAAGAACATGGCGTGGTTTCGCCAGACACTAGGCGCTTCGCGTTTTTCGGAAGATGGACATGCTTGGGAAATCCGTCGTCAACTGACACAGAGCTATTTCAACCGCTTCGACCGTGCAAACACCTTCAGGCTTTCAACCGGCTATGCGGAAAAAGCAATTCAGGAGATGGTGGTATACAGTCACAATGAACCTTGCATTGAAGATAGCATCTTGCGACGGATGACTGCGAGCGTCCTCATCGATAATTTCTTCGGCATCAAGCTTCATGAGACAGGCATCGACTTGTCGGTTCTGGCAGAACTTATGGCCATTGGTTCTGACTATTCCTTTGTACCAGAAGGCATGACGAACGCGCTCTATCGAGACAGATTGGCGCTTTTGCCAGATCTGCGCCGCGAGATATTGCGGCAGCTCGGTTATTTTCGGTCGTCTGACATGCCTCATACATCCCTTTTGGATGACTTACTTGAAGCTGATCGACGCGACACGGACCGCGTAGTGCTTGAACATGAGTTGATGACGTTTATGGCAGCTGGAGCAGAAACATCCGCTGCGACTATGGGTTGGGCATGTTATATGCTTGCCTTATATCCCGAAATTCAGGAGGAGCTTCGCGCATCGGCGCGCGCTTTCTGGCACGGTAATCATAGAGATTGGCGAACTCTCTCGACATTCAAGCCATTGTCGCGGTTCATTTCTGAAGCCTTGCGGCTTTATCCGCCGACCCCCATCGTTGCACGCTATGCCATTGATGCCGATGATCTGGGAACGACGCAGGTGAGTGCCGGACAGAACATTATCGTGTCGTTCATTGGCATTCAACTGGACCGACGCTTTCGAGCGGACCCTTGGGCCCTGGATATGGACGACATTGCTACCCAGAAAGCCACGGGTGAAACCATGGCTTTCAGCATCGGACCTCGTATTTGCGGCGGAAAACAATTTGCGTTGTTGGAGCTGGTGACCTTCCTCAGCGTATTTCTGAACTGCGCTCGCTTTGAACTCACTTCCAACAAGCCCCCAAGCTATTTCTGGAAATCGCAGATGCTACGTGAAGGCGGACAGCCAGTACGTGTTGTGGGGTTGAATTGATGGTGGAGGGAAAGATATTCGATGGGCAGAGATGGCTGATCACTGGTGCGAGTAGCGGCATCGGGTTAGAGGTTACAAAGCTGCTGCTGCAACACGGTGCCAAAGTGGCGGCAATTGTCCGTAATCCTCAGAAAATCAGTGCGCTACACCAGAAATATCCAAAATCGCTTGCGCTCCTTCAGCTTGATCTTTCTGAGATATCTAAGGTCGCAGAATGCGTCCAATCAGCAATCAGTTCTATCGGTCGGATTGACACTGTTTTGAGTGCAGCAGGTTATGCTCTTGTTGGTGCCGCTGAAGAGCTGGGCGAACATTCCATCAGGAAGCAGATCAACGTGAATCTCGTCGCACCAATTTTCCTGGCAAAAGCAATTCTGCCGCATTTTAGAGAACGGAAGACGGGTCGTTTTCTACAACTGTCCAGCGAAGGTGGTCAAATGGCCTACCCTGCCGCTAGTATCTACCACGCCAGCAAATGGGGATTGGAAGGGTTCTTTGAAGCACTTTCGATGGAGGTGAAAAGCCTTGGCATTGCGGTGACACTCATTGAGCCTGGTCGGATCCAGACGGAATTCGACAACAGCGCTATCATTGTGGAGCCTCAGAGCGGAGACTATCGAAACAGCGCCGTAGGCGCCTATTTCAAACTGCTCGCCATGGGACGATTCCCTACGATCGGAGACCCCAGGAAAGTGGCAGAAGCTATTCTTGATCTCGGCCAGCAAGAGAACCCGCCGCTACGGCTTGTCCTTGGTAGCGACAGCCACAAAAACATAGACAGCGCTTTGAGAAAACGGCTTTCAGAAGTGGATCAACAAAAAGACATAAGCTCCCGAACAGACATATAGAAATGGCATTTCAAAACGGGAGAAGGAGAATGAATGCATCCTTAAACGAGAGAGGAGTATGCCCATGTATTCCAGAATCTTGTACCGTGAAATCAGTCAGATGCGGGGACACCCGAAACTTGACGAAGCGTTGGAGAACTACGTCGAAAATTATCTAAATTTCTCCATGCGTGGTCACAACATATCGAAACTCGCATCCGAAGATATCAAATATCTGCTTGCGCTCAAAATCACTGAACTGTGCACTGATCCGGTTGCGAGCCGCTACTTCACAAAAGCTCAGCTTCAGGCATTTGCACGCGAACACGCGATTGCAACACAAAACCGGGTTTCGGCGATCATCGATATGGCAGTCCGGTCGGGTTATCTGACGGTGGAGCAATCACCGCATGATCGTCGTCAGAACCCTTTGGTCCCAACAGCACGGTTTTTCCGATGTCTTACGGCGAGCGCAACCCTCTACTCTTCTTCGCTTACCATACTGTTTGGTGTCCAATACTCTGAAATCCAACATGCCATGGCGAGCATCTCGCGGCATGCGACAGATATATATTTCGAATGCATGGTTTTCCGCCAACGCAACACGACAGCGCGTTTGTTCATCAAGCGCGATGGCGGCTATGAAGTTCTGATGAAACTCCTGCAGGCATCGCAGCTTTTCTCATGTTGCCCTTACCGGGTCGTCAACCTGCCTTTTTCAAAGCTGTCACGGTCGCTTGGCGTTTCCCGCGCGCATATCCAAAAGCTGTTTCGAGCGGCTGAAGAAGCCGGACTGATTGTTGTGAAGACAGCGGGCGGCAAGGAGATTGAGATACTGCCGCGGCTCGACAAGGTGGCCCGCGACATGATCATCATCGCGCTTGCCATAGCAAAGGTTGCAGTAGATAGGTCATTCACAGACCTCGATGCAAAGATACATGCCCATGACATCTCAATACCGGCACAAATGCTCGAATGTTCGACCTGAACAAGGCCTCATCTCATTTGAATTGGAACAATAGAAAAACGGGTCATCAAAACGTGGATATAACGGCTATCCCAACTCAAAACAGCCAATTATTGCAGCGTGTTGCTGAGTTCTCCTCCATCGCGCAGGCACTGGATTATGCAGCGAACGGCGAGACGGGTGTTTGCTTTTATGATCAACGCGGCGATCTCACGGTAACAGTACCTTATCGCGATCTAAGAGAGCGGGCTATCGTTACGGGCGCGAAGCTTCGTTCGTACGGTTTGAATAGAGGGGATGTAGTCGCGATTGTTGGGGAGACTGGTGCAGAATTTCTATATCTGTTCTATGGATGCCAATATGCGGGACTTATCGCCTGCCCCATGCCTTTCGAAGTCTATCCTGGTGGCAAGACAAGCTATGTCGAGAGGCTTTGCGCATTTGTGCGAGCGGGAAATGCTAAGCTCGTTTGTCTGCCCGATACACTAAAAGAGCTATCACCCGATCTCGTGCAGAAGGCGGGCGTACAAGCCGTCAGTTACAGTCAATTGGATGCCATTCAAGGTGAGGTATCACTGGATCCGCTTCGACCTGATGAACCGGCTTATATCCAGTTTTCATCAGGTTCAACGGCAGAACCAAAAGGTATTCGCATCTCACAAGAAGCGGTGTGCCATAATGTCAGGGGAATATTGCGTGAGTGCATTGAGATCACCGCCGAAGATCGCGCCTTCTCGTGGCTGCCATTCTACCACGATATGGGGCTGGTTGGCTTTTCGATAGCGCCGTTGTTTTCTCAAACGACCGTGGACTACATGACACCCTCGACATTTGCCAGACGTCCCGTGCTATGGCTACAGTTGATGTCCCAAAACCAATCTACGATCACCTACGCACCGGTCTTCGGTTACAGGCTTGCCGCACAGCGGCTCAAGCAGTCAGACAGCGATCTTGATATTTCTTCTCTTCGGGTTTCAGGAGTCGGAGGGGATATGATCGATCTTCGTCAGCTCAATGATTTTGCCGAAGCCACGGCACAGTTCGGATTTCACGAGACATCGTTTACGCCAAGTTATGGACTTGCGGAGTCCACGCTTCTGGTCAGTTTTCGCCACGGTCTTCGTGAGGAGATGGTTAATCGCAAAGGACTGGAGGAAAATCTAGTAATATCCACTGAACGAGACGAACCGGATACACGCTTATTGGCCGTTTGCGGCAGACCGCTGCGCAGTCATGAGATTAAAATCTGTGCTTCCGACGGAACTCCCCTGCCCGAAGGCCAGATTGGCCATATATGCATTCGCGGCCCCAGCCTGATGTCCGGCTATTGCGACGGGTCGCTTCAGTCAACGAAGCGGATTGCGGATACCGACTTCTTGGATACAGGCGATGCGGGGTTCATGAAAGACGGTGAGCTGGTTGTCACCGGTCGCTTCAAGGACATGATAGCAATCAATGGCCGCAACATCTGGCCGCAAGACATTGAACAGACGGTCAATTCAGTTCCAGAGTTGCAGAATACGCGCGTGGCAGCTTTTGCTGTCGATAGCAATAGTTCCGAGGCCATCGTCATCCTGGTCGAATACAGGAGCGCTCAGCGAGATAACTGCGAAGCAGTGAAAAGGCAGATTGCCGTGGCGGTCAATTCCAGCATTGGCATAACGCCTCACATAGAACTGGTCCGCCCCGGCAGTCTGCCTTTGACATCTTCCGGTAAAATGAGTCGTGCGAGTGCCCGCGCGGCATATGTGTCCCGGTCACAAATCAGCATATAACACCACGGGTACGTGTATGGCTTCGTTGACTGAATTACACACCACGAATATGCCTAGAACTTGATATTGACGGGCCGCTTTCAACCTTACAGTGGCTGACTTTCGCTTATGCGGGCGGATAGTTTGGTGACGGCGGCGTCGCGAGGGTGAACAGGTTGCAGTCGGGATCATGCACTTGCGCCAGCGTTGTATAGTCGCCCAGGATGTCATCCCCCAGCATGATCCCCACGTCACGCAACCGTTCCCGTTCGGCGGCAACGTCGTCGACAATTAGGAAGATCGCCCCTTGCCCGGCGATTTCATCGTCTGTCGAAATCCCTACTCCAGCCTGACTGAACAGATCCCACTGAACGAGGGTGCGCATGGGGCTGTTATCCGGTCCGCGCCCGAACAGTTTCGTATATCAGGCTTCGGAAGGTCCGCGGTCAGCAAGCACGTGTAACTGTTCCCACTCGCTGCTGGTCGTGCCATCTGATTGCCAGTCAGAATCTAGTTGGCCTAGAGAGGCGTTGCCTCGCGCGAGAGCACGGTTGGTAGAGACATCCATTAAATAATTGAATTTATTGGATGTCAGGCGTAATCAACATTATGGAACTAATAGGTACCACTTCCCAGTCTTCATGATCGAGACCAGGAGATGGGAGCATCTTCAAAATCAGAATAGATTAGCGCTCGCTCTCCGCTCTGCCGACCGACAACATAGCGGTCTCACCGAGGACCATTTCTGGTCCTCTACAGTCATAGTTGATCTCAGGCCCTTGTGAAGGGAGACTTCCATTCTGGCAGCCAGGGAAAGCTGTGTGCTTTCGTGTCGTGACACCAGCCTATTCCGGCTTCTTGCTGATACAAGAACCAGGAGGTAGTACTTCCAGGCTGCGACGATCCATTTGAGCCAGCACCTCCTCATAGCCGAAACGGGAGTGCCAGCCAAGCCCGCTCCTGGCACGACTTGAATCGTAAACCCGATCAATTATGCGCGGTAAAGACAATTCCCTCCGATCAAACTCGGTGGCGAGATCCGGTACCTTGTGTCTAATGACGGCAGCCGCGTCTACCGAAAGAACTTCGCAATCCTGCTTTGTGAAAGGGCTGAACGCAGATATGATGTAACGCTGGAAATGGGCGCCACCATTTGCCAAAGCTGCAGCATGAGCATCTGCGACATCACGTGCATCAATACCCCTATGCAGCCTGTAAGTAGCCATTACATCACCGGGCTCCGGAAAGCTCCGCGACATGCGCAGAACCCGCACGGCAAATTCGGCACCAGCCATTTTCTCCAGGACATTCTCAGCTTCAAGCTTCGTCCGATGGTATATGCTCTTCGGCAACGGAGGCGTGTCTTCATCTACCCAGGTGCAAGAATCGGCCGAAACGGCATATCCATAAAGCGCTGTAGTGCTGGTGAAGACAAACCGCTTCACGCCACCTGCGATCGCCTCCTGGGCGATAAGCCGTGTTCCCTCCACGTTGATGCGCTGAAACTCTTCATTCGGTACTGTGCCGACATGGGGCGCATGAAGTGCGGCGGTATGGATTACGGCGTCTGCTCCTGAAAGAACCTGACGAAGCAGCACCTCATCGGCAAAGTCGCCGACAACATGTGTTGTCGAAAAAGGCGACCGGTCGATTCCAGAAATCTCGTGCTGTTCACATAAAAGGCCAAATATGGCTCGACCAATTCGTCCGGAGCTACCTGTAAGAACTATACGCATGGGCTCTTCCATATATCATCGTCAAGACTACGACGCTCCAAATGTCCCCGGGATCTGATGCGAGATGAGCAACCGCTCGTCCGGGAAAATCGGGTTTCCAGATTGGCTTGTCAGGTAGAGGATATGCGTAAACTGCCCCCTCGAAGTTGTAAACCAAGACGTTGGGTAACGCGCTGCGATGACGCATTGTTTCGGTCTGTGCTGTAAAACAGCGTACGAGTGCGGAGTTGAGGACGCCGGAACCAGCCAGCTGTGGTAGCGGCACCGAAACCCTGCCTCCGCAAGGTCTTCACCGTTGACAACCTCAGTTCGGCGCCTGCTTCGGCGAGCCGGGCCGCAAATGCTATCGAGGCAATCTCATGATCGACAACCGCGACACACCAGGGCTTCCAGAGGTCCGCGACATGCCCGAAGCCAAGTTCAAACAGGCCTTCCGGCAGTCCACGCTCCTCCCAGAACTTCATAAGTCGTTGGCCTTCCTCGGAATCACTGCCGACCAGCCGCGCTGCGCTCGGGTAATTTATGGCGTGCGGCAGCTCATAGATAAGGCCAGAATTGTATGAAACGGGGCAGTCCCTGCCGAGAAGCAACAAATAAGGTTCAAGATGCACTGGCGTAGCTACATCTGTGAAATTAGGCTCAGCTGCAACGAGTTCGCGAACCTGTCGGGCAGTGTCATTGGAAACATCGGCATGTAAACCGTACATGTTCCCCTCCGTACTTCCCCGCGAGCCATCATCAACTGTACCTGTTTTGTCGTGACAGCCCTGACCGTTAGCCAGACCGGAGTTGTGCATCGGCATCCATGATCATCAGACTGACGTTTTTCTCTATTGCTGGAGATGTCGCCTACTTAATCTGCCACAATAAAAACCCTGAATTCAGACTTGCTCACATCACAGGAAAAGCAACTGAAAGCGATGTCCCAGACTATATACCGAACGTGCCTCCGGCCGCTGCGATCGCCTCGGATGTATCGACATCCAGGTGAGCAGCATCACCCAGGTCGATATCGATAATTCTCAATCCGGATTGCTGAATAATTTTCCGGGCACCGACATCACCACGCAACTGACAAATGTCCTCAAAAAGAGAGGCTGGAATAACGACTGGATTCCCCGGAATACCGCTCGACGTTGCGCGAACGATGATCTTGCCACCCTCTTCTTGAAAACACGAGATGAGCGCGTCAAGGTGCGTGCTGGTAATAGCGGGCATGTCGGCGAGCATCACCAATATTCCGTCGGATTTTCTTGCCTGTTCCACAGAAAGGCCAGCAATCAATGAACTCGCGATCCCGGAAGCATGATCCGGGTTGTGTGTCAGCACCAGATCCAGGCCATCGAGCGCTGCCTCAATGTCGGCCTGCCGGTCACCCGACACAACAATTGTCGTTGCTGCATGGCTCGTCGTGGCAACGCAAGCGGAGCGGCGAACAAGCGGAACGCCATCAAAGACAGCAAGTAACTTGTGTCCGCCTCCGGCTAGCGAACGCCGGGAACTACCGGCCGCCAGCAATATTATTGCCACGTCGATCTGTCCTGTCTTCGTCGAAGAACTGTCATCCGAGTGCATCATCTCACCTGCCTTGTGCCCTCCCCGGGTTTAGCAAACGATGGGTCATTCTGACCGGATTATCATGAGTTCCGTTGCGGACAATGGATGGCTGCGATATCTGCAATGACCGATATAGCAAGGGAGTTTGCATCTCTCGCCTTCGGGAAAAGTCCAATAGGCGCTTTTATGCGCGCGATCTCCTGATCGCCATAGCCACGCTGCCGCAGCGCCAGTTTGCGTCGATCATGGGTTTTGCTACTGCCAAGGGCACCAATGTAGAAAGGTTTGGCAGCAAGTGCAGCCTCCAGCACGTGTGCTTCACGATCAAGGTCATGGTAGAGCAAGGCGATTGCACTGTTGCTGTCGGCGAGCCTACCTATGATGTCCGGATCCCCGGCTACATTAGTGTACACATCATAGGCTGCAGCCCTGGCAAGACTGGCTGTTGTTTCCAACTCGATCGAACGGCCAAACAGCAACACGCGCGTTCTGGGGCGAAACGCGCGCCCGAACAAATCGCCAGACCAGCCTGTGTTAGCCAGATCCAGCACGCAATCAAGGGATTGCCTGGCTGGGTCGTACCGCAAGCTGACAGATGTGCGCTGCTCCAGCGACGCAATCACTTTACGCAAAGAGCTCGTGTCGCAAAGCACATGGATTGCCAATGTAATGCCGCCGCCACACGGCAATACAATGTCGAAGAATCTAGACCCTTCTCCCAACTTCAGAAAGCGATCGTTGCCCGACAGGATTGCGGCCATTGCCTCGCGCGCCACCGCAGCTTCCGTACAGCCACCGGAAACGAATCCGCAGTAGAGACCATCTTCCGTTACTGCCATCTGGGCCCCGAGCGGACGGGCCGCGCCACCACGTATTTCAACGAGCGTGACTAGCGCCACGCCCTGGCCCGCATCGAATTTATCGGCAGCGAAACGAAGGATGGTTGCAGCATCGTCCATCAGAAATGCCGGACGGGGAGCGGTAAAGTCTGGATTTAGGACCTGTATGTTCATGGAACTTAAGATAACGGCGTTGCATTATTAACGCAACAGTGTTTTATTAATAGTGCCTGACGAGCTTTCCCGCTCCATCAGGCTCATGGAAAAGGAGTGAAGCCGGATGTCAGGTGAACGGAATCTGCCCAATCCTCAACGTCGTACTTTCCTGACAGGAACCGCGAGCGTCGCTATCGTACCTTTTGCAGCGTCTCCAGCACCTGCCGAAACACCGGCTTCAGGAAAATCGCCAGATGCCGATGTACCAGCGGCCATCGAAATGACCATCAATGGCCAACGCAGGCGACTGGCGGTGGATGCGCGCACCAGTCTGCTTGATGCACTGCGTGACCACGCCGGCCTGACCGGTACCAAGAAGGGATGCGATCAGGGCCAGTGCGGCGCCTGCACCGTCCATGTTGATGGCCGTCGCATCCTGTCCTGTCTTATGTTCGCCGTCGCGGCTGACGGCACTGAAGTCACAACCATCGAGGGGCTTGCGGACGAGAACGGCGTTCTGCATCCCATGCAGACGGCTTTCATCGACCAGGACGCCTTCCAGTGCGGTTTTTGTACGCCAGGGCAAATCATGTCGGCGATAGCCTGTGTCAGGGAGGGACATGCCGATACGACGGCAGACATTCGCGAGTATATGAGTGGGAACCTCTGTCGATGCGCCGCATATCCAAACATTGTTGCCGCCATTCAGCAGGCCAAACTGCTGATGGAGGGGTGAGCCATGCAACCGATTACTTATGAAAAGCCGGAAACCATAGCAGCAGCAGTAAGGGCGCTCAGCCAACCGGATACCATATTCGTGGCAGGTGGCACGACGGTCTTCGATCTCATGAAGATCAACGTGCTGAAAGCCAGCCATCTGGTTGATGTAACCAGGCTTGGCGATCCACGCCTTTCAACCATTGAGGTCAGCGATACGGCAATTCGCCTTGGATCCCTGGTGCGCATGGCCGATGTGGCAGCCCATCCGGCAATTCGTGCGATCTGCCCTCTCATACCCCAGTCGCTTGATCTGGGTGCATCCGAGCAAATCCGCAACATGGCAAGGCTCGGCGGCAATGTGTTGCAACGTACTCGTTGTGCCTATTTTCGCGACCCCAGCTTCGGGGCTTGCAACAAACGCAATCCAGGCTCGGGCTGCGCTGCCCTCGATGGCCATAACCGCCAGCACGCTATCCTCGGAACGAGCGAAGCCTGCATTGCGATCTACCCCGGAGATTTTCCGCAAGCTCTTGTTGCCCTTGACGCTCAAGTGGAAATTATTGGCAGGCAGGGCCGACCACGTACTATTTCATTCAAGGATCTACATAAACAACCGGGGCTGACCCCCCACATCGAGACTGTGCTCGAGCGTGATGAGCTTCTAACCGGCTTCGTTATTCCACGAGGTCCCTGGATGCGACGCTCGCTCTATCTAAAGATCCGGGATCGACAATCCTACGCCTTTGCCTTGGCTAGTGCCGCTGTTGCCCTGGACCTTGCCGACGATGGAACTGTGCGCGATGCACGCCTTGCGCTTGGCGGGGTGGCGACTGTTCCGTGGCGCGCTCGTGAAGCAGAAAACCTGCTCAAGGGGGCTGTGTTAACGGAGCAAAGCGCGCAACGTGTGGCAGAGGCAGCATTTGCAGACGCCATCGCTCATGCCCACAATCAATACAAGGTTCCCCTCGGCAAGCAGACCTTGGTCCGTGCGCTGCTCGGTGCGGCGACAATGGAGATCTGACAATGTCTGGAAATATAACTTCTCTCCGTGAACTCCCGCTGATTGGAACAGGCCATGCACGTTATGACGGTCATGCAAAGGTGACGGGCCGAGCCCAATTTGCGGCCGATACCGTCGTCGCCGATCCAATCCATGTATTCCTGCTACTCAGTACCATTCCGAAAGGCAGCATCGACAGGATCGAGACCCAACAGGCGCTGGGCCTGCCCGGCGTTATCGACATCGTGACCCATGAGAACGCTCCCATGCTGGCAGCCCCCGTCAGCCAGGCCGCAGGTTCGGCAACCAATCATCAGCCCCTGACTGACAAGAATATCGTGTTCGATGGACAGATCATCGGCGTTGTGCTGGCAGAGAGTTTCGAGACTGCCCGTGAAGCCGCCGCTCTTGTCACTGTTCAATATATAGAGCAATCGGCAGCGGTCACACTGGAAAGCCGGGGAACTGTCACCGAACCCTGGTCTGCGGTCAATTCCGGCTTTGTCGATCCGGTAAGAGGAGATGCCGAAAGAGCCCTGGCCAAGGCGGCTGTAACCGTCGACGCGACCTATCACATGCAAAGTCAGGTCCATAATGCGATGGAGCCCTTCCCGACCACGGTCCTATGGAACGGTGATACCCTTGTTGTCCATGAGCCCAGCCAATACGTCGCCGGGCTTCAGAAGGGCGTTGCACGACAACTCGGCATCGATCCATCGCGCGTCCGCATCATCAGCCCCTATATTGGTGGCGGCTTCGGCAGCAAACTGAGCCTAACGCCACGAACGGCAATTCTTGCAGCACTTGCGCGCAAGCATCGCCGGCCTGTTAAACTTGTAGCCACCCGCCCGCAAGGATTCACATTGTCCACCTATCGTGGGGAAAGCCGTCATCACATCCGACTGGGTGCCACGCCTGACGGAAAGCTGACAGCATTCGCCCATGAAGCATGGGAGATGTGTTCGCGTTTTGGAGCTTATGCCAGCGCCTCGACGGACCTGACAGCAGACATGTATTCTGCGCCGTCGATTTTTACACGCGTCAACATTGTACGTACCGATCGGACGACACCCGGCTTCATGCGTGGACCAGGCGAGATGCCCTATATGTTTGCGCTCGAGACAGCGATGGACGAATTGGCACATCAACTCAAAATGGATCCTGTTGAACTAAGACGCCGTAACGAACCAGCCAGAAGTCCCGTAGATGGAAGCCGCTTCACCAGCCGCTCGCTTGTCAAATGCTTCGACGTGGCAGCAGAACGCTTTGGCTGGCACGAGAGAAATCCCGTTCCGGGAACCAAAAGTGAGGGCGAATGGCTGGTTGGTTATGGTTGCGCGGCAGCAACCTTCCCTTGCTTCAATTACGGCGGAAGCGCGACCGTGACACTGCTGCGTTCCGGTAAGGCACGTGTCGAAACTGCGGCGTCTGAAATCGGTACGGGAGCCTATACGGCCATGGGTCAGGTGGCAGCGGAACTGCTCGGTTTGCCAATAGGAAATGTTGACGTTTTTCTGGGGGATAGTCTCCTGCCGCCAACAGCTCCGGCAGGTGGCTCCATGCAGACAGCGAGTACTGTTCCGGCCATTCGACTTGCGTGCGAGCGCATCGTCTCGCGGCTCGGCGGCACAATGCCTTCAATGACCGATCTTGGCGCGGCTTTTGACCGCCTGGGAACTCCTTCAATTCAGGAGACGGCGCAATATGCCGCCTTTGGGGGCAAGAATGCCAATGGCGGTCGTGCCATCCTGTCCACGACGCAAGGCGAGGAAACGATTGCCATTGCATCCTACGGCGCCCAGTTTGTAGAAGTAAGGATCAATGCGCGTACAAGGGAAGTGCGCGTACCGCGTCTTGTCGGTGCATTTGCGGCCGGACGCATACTCAATGAACGTACAGCACTTGCACAATATCGTGGAGGTATGGTGTGGGGGTTGTCTTCGGCTCTCTTCGAGGGGCTGACAATCGATCCCGTCCAGAACAGGGCCATCAACACCAACTTCGAGGATTACGCCATTCCTGTGAACGCGGATGTTCAAACGGTCGAGGCGATCCTCGTTCCTGAAGAAGACAAGGAGGTCAACCCGCTTGGAGTAAAGGGCATTGGGGAAATCGGCATAGTTGGCGTCGCCGCTGCCATTTCCAATGCTATTTTCAATGCGACTGGCAAAAGGCTGCGTGATCTGCCGATCACGCTTGATCAGCTATTCTGACGTCAGAAATTGCCGGGATCCTACCGAGTGGTTCCAGTTCTATCGACGTTGAAAAAACGGGAACAGCTTCGCCAGCGATACGAATGCCGAATGTTTCGCCTTCGCGGTGAACTTCGACCTTTACGAGGCCGGGACGACCCATGGCCTCGCCCTGACGCACGGTGAATTCGGTTGTTTTCCCAGGTTCAACGGCAATGAGAGCATGCCGGGCCAGATAGGCGCCCAGAGGGCCGCAGGCATTGCCGGTGACCGGATCTTCCGGGATACCGATCGCAGGTGCAAACATTCGTCCATGTGCAAGAACGTCTTCGGAACGATCAGCAAGCACGAAAGTGAAGAAGCCGTTACAGCCAATCTGTTCACTGATCCGCGAAAGTGCTGCGAGATCGGGGCTCAACCCATGCAGGGTTGCAGTTGAAGTCAGTGGAACCATGACCTTGCTATGGCCAGTCGATACGATCTGAACCGGTCCGATGGTCGAGAAGTCAGTGATGCCGAGCGCCGTGCGGATGTCGTTATTGATCGCTTCGTCGAAGGGGTCACCAAATGTGGCCGGCCTTTGTGTCATCCAAATGCGAATTGAACCACCCTTCCGCTCTATCTCCACCGGCAGAATTCCAGCTCCAGTGTTCTGCATGTATATTCCGCTGGCAGCACCCTCATGAGCTCGGACCCAGTGCGCCGAGATTGTGGCGTGACCACAAATTGGTACTTCCGTCGCAGGGGTAAAGAAACGCACGGTCATGTCCGAGCCATCTGTTTTGGTTGGGAAGATAAACGCCGTTTCCGAGACATTCATTTCCCGCGCGATTTCCTGCATTTGCATGTCGGAAAGTCCCGTTGCGTCCGGAACGACCCCAGCGGGGTTCCCGGTGAACCGATCGCGGGTGAAAGCGTCAATCTGATAGAGCCGATATGTTCTCATAATTCTTCTCGATCCGGTGGCATTTCTTTGAAATGACGGAGTGATTCCGCTATGTGATTAACACAACCACGGTTGCATTATTTACACAACAAGGTTTTGATAAAGGTCATGACGCATCAATTCCAGCGTGCACGCAGCACAGAGGCCAAGCAGCAGCGCGAGAACGATATTCTGCAAGCCGCCCGAACGCTGGCCGCAGAGCGGGGTATTCGTGCTATCACGCTGACGGAGATCGCCAACGCGATCGGCATGCACAAGTCGGCACTGTTGCGCTACTTCGAAACCCGGGAACAGATTTTCCTGATTCTTGCAGGACAAAGCTGGCGCGAATGGTCTGCCGCCTTACGCGCTGATCTTGATAAAATCCCGACGCCAGATCCGCGAACGGTCGCAGGGATACTCGCTCGTTCACTGGTCACACGACCACTGTTCTGTGATCTGCTTGCCCACGTCCCGCTAAACCTCGAGCGAAATGTCTCGGTGGAAAACGTGCGTACATTCAAGCTGGTTGCCCTGGAGGAAGTTGCAGTTATCGCCGCAAAATTACAAAATCAGTTTGATCTATCCCAATCACAGGCGGTTAACATCATATCCACAGCAGTGAGCATGGCCGGCGCCCTCTGGCAGATGGCGACACCCGGTCCTGACGTTGCACAACTCTACCGCGAAGAACCCCTTCTTGCCCATGCGATTGTCGACGTCGAGCCTCGGTTGAGGGATATTCTTTATGGCCTCATTTCCGGATATATCAGCCCGGAATCTCAAAGGGGTAGCGATCGCTAGCCAGTTCACGGCGTGAACGGGATGGCCCGGTATGTTTCTTCAAGGCGGTATTCACTCCTACCGTGTCGAAGAGTATGATACCAAGTATTTTACGAAGAAACGAGACATTGCCCATGGCCGGTCCGTATATGTCTTGCCGCAGGCCGAATCCAGTCGCTCTTGCCGTCGGACTACCAGACGCGCCCATTCTGACCGCGCGTTCTGCCAAGGATACCGGCCTTGTCTTTCTAGAGCTCAATTGCCCAAACCGCAACGCGGGGATGACAGGTGCAGTATGTGAAAATGCTTTTCTGATTGCGCTTCAGATCCGCAAAGCCAGTGACTTCGATCTGTATGCCGATGGAAAATCGATCGCGCCTAGCGGCTTCGATGCAGGCACAGTCGCGTTGTTTGACTTGCGCATGAACCTGGCCACAGACCTTCGTGACCCTTTTCACGCCGTGAACCTTTATATCCCCCTCAAAGCACTTATCAAAATGGGCGATGACGGTGATATCCCAAGGCATATTCAGGAGCTACGTCATACGGTCGGCAGTACAGTCGATGATGCAGTTATTCGCCATCTGCTTTCAAGCATGCGGCCAGCGCTTGCACGTCCCGCCGAAACCTCCGAATTATTCGTCGATTTCGTCGCCATGGCGCTATCCGTGCATCTTTCCAATACTTATGGCAATGTAGCGCAACTGCCGCGCCAATGGGGTGGCGGTCTTCCCCCTTGGCAAGAGCGTCTTGCAACGCAGATGATCGATGCAAACATTGATGGCAATGTTACCCTGGGCGAACTCGCGAAAGTATGCGGGTTATCCAAACGTCATTTTACTCGTGCGTTTCGTCAATCAATGGGCATGCCCCCGCACCAGTGGCTGCAGCACCGCCGGATCGACAAAGCAAAGCAGATGTTGACGCGACCTGAAGTGTCGATAAGCACAATCGCACTCGAATGTGGCTTTGCCGACCAAAGCCATCTCACACGGATATTCACCCGTCTGATCGGCAGGTCTCCAGGAGAATGGCGGCGCATCAAACTCGACTGATCGTGGCCATATCCTTCAAAACATGGCCTTTTTGTTCACGATGAGACTTATGCAAGTACCTGATAATTGGGCATTGAGCTTTCGTGAGGAGAAAAGACATGTCGAATTTGTATGCTTTGATGGCAACCGCCTCAATACTGGCCACCGGCGCTGGAATAGCGCCCATACCTGCACGTGCCA
Organism: Ochrobactrum sp. 19YEA23; assembly: GCF_029909865.1. Taxonomy (NCBI): domain Bacteria; kingdom Pseudomonadati; phylum Pseudomonadota; class Alphaproteobacteria; order Hyphomicrobiales; family Brucellaceae; genus Ochrobactrum; species Ochrobactrum sp. 19YEA23. Next base: position 143,621 of record NZ_JASAMQ010000002.1, read on the forward strand.
CAGATGCAAAATCAGTCGTCCTGGTTCATGGCGGCTTTGTGGACGGTTCCGGTTGGCAAGGTGTTTACCACAAACTGAAGAACGACGGATATGATGTCACCATCGTACAAAACCCCACGACTTCACTGGCCGATGATGTCGCGGTGACCAAACGTGCCATAACGGCTGCTACAGGCCCCGTCATTCTCGTCGGGCATTCCTACGGCGGCGTCGTAGTCTCTGAGGCTGGCACAGATCCGAAAGTGGCAGCTGTCGTTTATATCACGGCATTTGCTCCCGATAGCGGAGAGTCGGTTTCCAGCCTTATTGCCAATCCCGCACCAGGTGCACCAGTTCCTCCTATCCTGCCTCCAGTAGATGGCTACCTGTTCCTCGATCATGCGAAATTTGCCGCTTCGTTTGCTGCAGACGTCAAAGCTGATCTCGCCTCATTCATGGCCAGTTCGCAGGTGCCGTGGGGCGTGGCTGCGCTTGACGGCAAGGTTTCAATACCGGCCTGGAAAATCAAGCCATCCTGGTATCTGGTTGCGACGGAAGACAAAATGATTCCGCCAGCGGCTCAACGCAGTATGGCTAAACGTGCTGGCGCCACAATCGCTGAGGCAAAGGGAAGCCATGCGATTTATGTCTCCCAGCCCAAAATTGTTGCAGAATTTATAGAGCGCGCGGCCAAGAACCTCAAAACGGCCGCGCGCCAATAATTGCCCTCAATCCCTGAGAAATATTCTCGGTCAGCTTTGCAACGGCTGACCGGGAATAACTGTTTTTCAACAGGCTTCAGAGATTTGGAATTTCGTTTTATCGCGACCCGCGATGCTATTCGATTGATCCAATTACGGAGAGGTGAGGACGTACAATTTAACTCGGGGAACTGACCATCAGACAATCAATGGAGTTACCCGTCGGCAGGCGCAGTTACTGTTATAAATGCAGATTCAAACTTTTAGCGGTTGGAGCGGCGCCATAATAGCCTGGAAAAGTACGGCAAACCCAGTACAGTGCCTGTTAAGCCATTATAAGCGAGGGTATGACGCATGAATGAGCGATGGCCCGATATTCCTTATCTCGAATGGCGTGATACATATGCGGCCCTTCAACTCTACGCGCAGATCATTGGCAAGTATCGGTTGGCCAGAACACCTTGGATCAACCACTCATGGCATGCTGCCTTCTACCCCTACGCTCGTGGTTTAACCACTGGTCTGGTGCCAGACGTAATGGGCGGCATCGAGGTGGCTTTCGATCTTGTTGCCCATCGGGTGGTCGGCAAATCATCTGATGGGCAGACAGCACATTTTGATCTTGAACCCCTATCAGTAGCGATGTTTCACTCGCGTTTTCTGGAGCTCATCGGCAGACTTGGTGGCACTCCAGTGTTTCATGATCGTCCGAACGAAGTACCAAAGCCCGTTCCTTTCGCCGACGATCGGATCGAGCGTCCATATGATGCGTTGGCGGTCGAAAAGTACTTCAAAGCGCTCATCTCAAGTACGATGGTACTTCAGAAATTTCGCACATCCTTTATAGGGAAGGTCAGTCCCGTTCATCTTTTCTGGGGCGCTTTTGATTTGGCAGTAACACGCTTTTCGGGCAGACGCGCGCCGCTGCATCCCGGAGGCATTCCGGCTTTGCCCGATTTAATCACGCGCGAGGCCTACAGCCATGAGGTTTCATCCGCAGGATTCTGGCCCGGTGGCGGCGGAATCGAATTCCCGGCATTCTACTCCTACGCCTACCCCACCCCTGAGGGTTTTAGCGGGGCACAAGTTTCACCGAAAGAAGCCTACTTTGACAAGACATTGGGTGAGTTTCTACTGCCCTACGATGTGGTGCGTCGGGCGCCCGATGGCGAAACAGTTCTGATGTCCTTCCTGGAAAGCACATATCGCGCTGCGGCTGATTTTGGACGATGGGATAGCGGCTCGCTCGAATGTGCTACGGGAGAGCCGCGACGCCCACGACTATTGTAACAATGCGTGATACTGCCTTTTCCGTTGTTACAACCCAATCAGAGCGGCAACTCCACAGGAAGCCGCGCGGTCCTGCCAAGACGTAAGTGCATCGAAATCGATACTGAGCGAAGGCTAGCGCGGTCTGTTGCTATCTTGCGCTCAATCAAGCCGATTGAGACGACCCAGTCCTGGTCGACAAGTGCCGCACAAGTTCAATCAGGGCGCGGAGTCTTGCCGGAACATGGCGACGCCCCGCGAAATATAGGCAGGGTCCAGGATAGGCTGGCGTCCAATCTTCGAGAACGGCCACCAACCGACCGGCGGCGATGTGTCTGGCCACTAAAGGCTCAGCTAGATAGGTCAATCCAGCCCCTGCCAAAGCGGCCTCAACCATTAGGTTGCCTTCATCCAGCGTTAGCGCACCGGGCGCGTCGACCAGAATAACTTCGCCTCGGCGCTCGAATTCCCAGCGATAGAGTTTGCCGCTCGCCATGCGGGCCCGAATGCAACGATGGCGATTGAGGTCCGTCGGCACCTTCGGCACGCCCCAGGTTTCGAAGTAGGCTGGCGCCCCGACAACCAGGGAACGGATTTCCGGAAGAATCGGAACTGCAATCATATCCGGCGGTACCGCTTCAGATAGGCGTATACCGGCGTCAAACCCCTGCCCCGTAACATCTACAAGGGCGCCCTCGGTCGCGATCTCCAATTCGACGCGAGGATAACGACACGCATATTCGAGGAATATCGGCGTCAGAAACATCTGTGCGGCTCCGAGCGCCATGTTGATCCGCAACGTCCCAGTCGGCTCTCCGCTATGCTCCGCCGCGTGCTCAATCGCCAAGTCGATTGCCGCCAGCGCTGGCCCAATCTCTGCCACGAACTGCTCGCCCTCCAGTGAAAGCGACACGCTGCGCGTCGTTCGGTTGAACAGGCGAGTGCCAAGTCGTTCTTCGAGCGCGGCAATCGCATGGCTGAGTGCGGAGGAAGACATGCCAAGTTCCCGCGCGGCCGCGCGAAAACCACCCACGCGGGCAACTGTCGCGACCGCTTCCAATTCAACCAGGCTTGCCTTGACCATTGCTCGACTTTCGTAATCAGACTGTACGATATTGTCCGCCTTATCAGATCAATTATTACGGATCATATTGAAGACCGCAACATTCAAAGCGGAGCCTATTCCATGCAAATGATTGACACGATCTATATCGATGGCGCATTCGTAATCCCCCAAGGCGAGGAGCGTGCCCCTCTCTTCAACCCTGCAACTGGCGAACAGATTGGCAGCGTTCGTCTTGGCGATGCGCGAGACGTCGATGCCGCGGTTGCAGCTGCGAAGCGTGCTTTCCCGGCCATGTCGCGTACTTCCAAAGCCGAGCGCATCGACATGCTGAAGAGGCTCTCCGCTACCGTCTCGGCGGGCGCGGCAGACCTCTCCGCAACCATGATTGAGGAATATGGTGCCCCAGCAGCCTTTGTCGGCTTCGCCATCCAGCACGCGGCAACCGTCTTCCTCGACATGGCGGTAGTGGTCGAGAACTATGCATTCCGCAAAACGATCGGTCGTTCCGAGATCGACATGCGCGCCTCCGGTGTGGCTGCTGCGATCACACCCTGGAACAGCAACTACGGCTTCATCTGCTCGAAGCTCGCCACCGCCATAGCAGCCGGCACCACGATCGTCATCAAGCCCTCGGAGATGAGCGCGCTCCAGACGCAGCGTCTCCTCGAATGCCTTCACGCTGCCGAATTGCCGCGCGGCGTGCTGAACATCGTCAACGGGACGGGTGCAGTCGCTGGCACCGCGCTCAGCGCACATCCCGATATCGCCAAAATCAGCTTTACCGGCTCCACCGCGACGGGCCGCGCCATTCTCGCCGCCGCCGCGCAGACGATCAAGCGTGTAACACTCGAACTGGGTGGCAAGAGTCCCACCATCATCCTGGACGATGCCGATCTCGATAGCACCATTCCGCAGGTCCTGGCGATGGGCTTCGGCAACAGCGGGCAGGCCTGCATCGATGGCACGCGCATCCTCGCACCCGAAGGCAGGCTCGATGAAATCCTTGCGCGTCTGAAGACGGTAACGGAAGCACTCAAGGTCGGACCGGCCACCGATCCATCCAATGCCATAGGGCCAATGGTGAGCCTGAAACAATGGGAGCGCGTCCAGTCCTATATCCGGCTGGGCCGGGAAGAAGGTGCGACCCTGCTTACGGGCGGCGAAGGCCGACCCGATCACCTCGACAGGGGCTGGTTCGTGCGACCGACCATCTTTAGCGGGGTTTCCAACGACATGCGGATCGCTCGCGAGGAGATCTTCGGTCCGGTTCTTTGCGTGATCCCCTATCGGGACGACGCCGAGGCGATCGCGATCGCCAACGATACCGACTACGGCCTCGCCAGCTATGTACAGTCGTCCGATCTCGAACGGGCAAAGCGCGTCGCCAGCCAGATCGAAGCCGGACGGGTCACGATCAACGGCGCGCCGCACGAGCCGCTCGCCCCATTCGGCGGCTTCAAGCAATCCGGCATTGGCCGGGAGTTCGGCGCATTCGGGCTCGAGGCCTTCCTCGAGCCCCGGGCGATCCTGTCTTAAAGCGCTGTACCCTTGTATTGCCTCCGGCGGAGGGCGGGCTATATTCCCCCTCCGGCCACAGCGCGCATCTCGAACGGCTTGATTACTGTGTTGCAACCCTGCCCCAGGTTGCACACCGGTTGATCACTTTTGATCGCGGCACCGAGTTCACAGAATGGGCTTATCTGCAAGCCGGTATTGGATCGCAAACATGGTTTTGCGACCCACAATCACCCTGGCGAAAAGGAACTGTCGAAAACACCAGCAGACGCACTACACTGGCTTCCAAGAGACATAGATCCGCTGACACTAACTGACCGGGATCTGACATTCATTTGCAGTCAACTCAACAATACGCCGCGCAAATGTCTGGGTTGAAAAACACCGGCGGAGATCTTCCGTCAGAAACTTGTCGCAAACAGACATCGCTATGAATAAACTCAAACCGAAAAGTCGCACTTCATCACCTCAGACGAGGATGGGGTGCACAATGTGCGGACGGACTCATTGTATCTGTGCTGGAGGGCGGATACGACCTTGGTGCTCTTGCCCGTTCAACAGCTACGCATGTCGAGATATTAAAGGAAATCTGAGCTTGAATATCTCGAAGGGTGCGAAGAGGATACGTCATGCCATTACAAAATCGGGTTGATCCTTTTGGCGCGATTCATGCCGTAAATGAGCGCGGGCTGTTTACAGGAAATCGTGGGATCATTCATGATCCTGAGACAAAGACGCTCTTGAAAAAGCGTTGGGCCTTACAAGCATGGATCATCTGTGTTTGTGAATTCCGTGATTGGCGGCGAGACCCAATGGGTCGAAACAGGCCGAACGGACAGCCCGGATGGACTGAATTGTTTTTTCTCGATGAGGTGACCGGATTATCGGCTGGTCATCGCCCCTGTTTTTATTGCCGCCGTGATCGAGCCATCGATTTTGTTGCACGTTTTGGGCAAGCATTTAACATCATGCAACCCCGCGCGCCGATGGTTGACAAGCGTCTGCATAAAGAGCGACTTGCATCGGGCGGACGCCCGCAAGCAGTGGCTCTCTCACAACTCGCAAGCCTGCCCGATGGTACAATGATTTCAGATACTTCTAGTATATATGCCCTGCGGGCGGGAATGACCCTTGAATGGTCATTCGGAGGCTATACAGCCCCCTCCTCATTCGGTCGACTTACTGGACGGCCATTACAGCTCGTGACACCCGCCACTACCATCGCGGTACTTCAACAGGGCTTCAAACCTGTATGGCATCCTTCCGCTGGGCCGACTTAACCATGTCTGATTGCGTTTTGATTTATAAAGCAGCTGTCTGGGTTCTATCGAGCTTTGAGATGCGCAATCCAATGATTGCAAAAACCCCATCACACTGCCAAGAACAGCGACACCGCCGTGTCACAACGTATTTTTCCAACGGGCTGTAGCACTGTTTTGGCCAGCTTCTTATGCGGTAACTGTGAGGGACTTCTCTCGAGGGAGCTGTATAGATTAGATAACCGACGAGCTGCAATCTGAACGCGATTTTAGGCTTGCAGTACGGCTTCGACCTGTTTCGCAAGATACTCAAGCTCTGCATCCGGAATGCCATGCGATCTTAGTCCATCTCGCGTCTGGAATAGATAATCCGCACATGATCCAAGCCCGCCGCTGGCAGTCGCCAAACGCTGAACAGCTTGGTCGTTCGGCATGTTTCCTGCATACTTGCCGCCGTCCTGATTTATTGTGAATGCAATCGCATGCCCGAAACATTTGCCATTGATATCAAGAAGCTCGAGCCAACGGGGTATATACCCTCCCCGACATATCATCTCGCGACGCCACAGCAAGGTAAGCTCAGCCCGAACATCGGTTTCCGCCAGACGAAATGCACTTCCCTGACAATATCCCCCCTCATCGAGGGCCAGCATCAAGCCGGGTGTTGCTGCCGATGCACGTCCCGCGATTATGGACATGCAGAAAGATCGGTGCCAACCTTCAATGCGTGCAATGCGCCTTTCTGTATACTTGATCGCAGGGTTCCAGATCAGAGACCCATAGCCAAATATCCACACATCTCCACTTGGTTGCGATTGTAGCATTTCGTCAATCGACGCTGTACGCTCGTCTTCCGTAATGAGAACCAAGTCCGGCGCATCTTTTCTGATCAGAGATGTAAGATCGTCGCTCTCCAATAATGAGCGATTCAGTATCGGATCGTTTTCGCAGACACCAGTTGAGATCAGATCGCCGACCCAAGCGCTTTCACTAACTACGATTTCCATACTTTGATCCTCGATTCACGCGCCAGATGCGAATTCCACATCACACTGCATTTGTTCAGTTACGTGTCTCCTAGCAATCGATAGTACAGGCGGCACTCCGCTTCCTACTTTCAAATAATTGATGTTTGAAGAACTGCGCCTTCCGCCCTGCCGCAATTGTTTGGTCAACTTGCCGGATGAACGAACAACGAGCGGGATTAATGCCTTACTGTAGACAGCAGTATTATGCTGTCAGTTCTGAGCAGTTTAATGGAGTTTGGGAGCTGTTCCGGTATTTCAGTTGCACGGTGACGAAAGCGTACCCTCCGCTATCAACCGGGCCAATATGAATCGAATTCGGGAAGAAGAAGCGGAGTGCATCTCCCTTCTCTCTCGTGCGAGACATTCTTGATCACCGATCTTAGTTCCGCGAACGCGGAGTGCGTGAGTGTCATCATGCTTTGTTCGATAATTACCAGGCAAAAGGAGGTGCATATGCGAAAGGTTATTCTATCTACTATCCTTGCGCTCGGCTTTGCAGTGCCGGCGCTGGCGATCAGCAAAATTGATACGAACACCCGCCGTTGTGCGGATATTCAAGCCCTTCTTGATCGCGACGGGCAGGCGATCTTACGGTATCCGTCCCGTACCGGGCAGACGATCTTACGGTATCCGTCCCGTACCGGGCAGACTGTGTTGTTTGATCGTTTTGCCTCGAACACATCACAGTGCAATCCCAATGAGTACGGGGTTCCTGTCAACATTCCCTCTGCGGACGGTGCCTGTGTCGTCTTTAGCTGTCTTCCGCTGAGTAATCGCGCACCCTGACCTACCGAATGATTGAGCCAATAGCCGGAAGACTCTCCGCGATTGAACAAATATCTTCGGTGGTTCCCTGAAAGCCCTACTGTGCAGAAACATGGTCCGACGCTGCTTCTGTCGCAGCGTCGGAATAGCGACGCTATCGCGCGTCGTGGAAAATGATCCCTACTGTATGGCGCATGCCCGAACGAACGCGACTGACGCCATGACGCAGATTTACACGATAGTTTCCCTTGGAACCCTGAACAGGACGATTGTGGACAGCGAACGCAACGGCATCACCCTGGCGCAACGGCACCACCTCAACGCGGCTTTGCATGCGTGGCCGCTGCTCGGTCAGCGCGAATTCGCCGCCAGTAAAATCCTGGCCCGGTTCCGAGAGCAGGACAGCCACCTGAATCGGGAAAGCAAGATCGCCATAAAGATCCTGATGCAGGCAGTTGAAGTCGCCCGGAACATATTGAAGCAAAAGTGGCGTCGGACGCACCTGCCCGGCATCATGACATTGCTGTAGGAATGACGCGTGCTCGCAAGGAAAGCGCTGATCGAGCCCCATCCGCTCGTTCCAATTATTGGCTACGCCGGCGAGCCGCGGATAGAGTGCCGTACGCATGCCACCGATAAGATCTGGCAACGGATACTTGAAATAGCGATACTCGCCCCTGCCGAAGCCATGCCGCGCCATAATGATATGGCTGCGGAAATGGCTTTCGTCGGGATAAAGTGCCGCAAGATCACGGCCTTCTTCCTGTGTGAAGAGACCAGGTAAAACGGCACAGCCGTAGTTATCAAGTTCTCCGGCGAGCACTTGCCAATCAAATGCGGCAACTCTAGCCTCTGCTTCTGTAACCGATGTGACAGAAGCGATTGTATTTGCAACCTCGTTCATGCTGCGGCTTCCTTTTCAATAAGGTTACGTTTGCGCTCCAGTCCCCAGCGATATCCAGCTAGAGTACCGTCGCTTCGCACTACGCGATGACACGGAACGGCTAATGCAATCGGATTGGCCGCGCAGGCGGTGGCGACCGAACGTGAATGGAACAACGGGCTCAGACTACTGGCCAACTCAGTGTAACTGACCGTTTGACCAACGGGTATTTTCTGAAGCTTTTCCCAAACCTGACGCTGGAATGGTGTACCGCGCATATCGAGTTCCAAGTGAAGGCCTTCGGAGGGCTTTGCCACATAGCGCAACACTTTCCCGATATCGTCTTTCACATCATTCTCATCCGCATTGAGCATAGACTTCGGGAACCGTCTGGCGAGATCCGCGATCAATGCATCGGCTTCATCGCCGATCAGAATCGAACAGACACCCTTTGTACTACGCGCAACCAATATCCTGCCGAGTTCGCAGTTTGTGATTGCATATGAGAGAATATCTGGTTCAGACGGTGTCTGATGTATTCGCGGCTCTGCTCGAAGCGTCGTGGTTGTGATCACGCAGTTCATTGTCTTATCTCCTTGATCGAACCTCATGATCAACGTTACGATGTCGGCTTCCGAGCCAAACTCCGATCCTTGCTTTCAAATCAAAAAACCGAACCCAAAAGTAAAAATGACGGACACGAAAGTGTCCGGCACATTCGCCGATGAACGTTTATTTGGCGTCGTGGAAGATAATACCCAGAGTATGCCGATGCCCGGAATGAAGGCGGCTGACACCATGGCGTAAATTTACACGGGCGGTTCCACGCGCACTCTTTGCCGGTCGGTGATTCACCGCGAAAGCCACGGCATCGCCCTGACGAAGCGGAACGACTTCCGCTTTCGAAAGGCCACGCGGATTTTGTTCGACAAGCAAAAACTCTCCGCCGGTAAAATCCCGCACCGGTTCAGCCAGCAGGACAACAACCTGCATTGGAAATGCAAGGTCGCCGTAGAGATCCTGATGCATGCAGCAATAGTCGCCGACGCCATACTCAAGCAACAGTGGTGTTGGCCGTTTCTGACCGGCACGGTGGCAATAATCCAGATACTCGGCATGTTCGTCTGGATAAACAGTGTCGACGCGCATCCGCTGATTCCAGCCATTGGCAATCGGCGCGAGATGTCGATAGAGCGCGGTTCGCAGTTCCCCGACGAGATCTGGCAGTGGATAGCTGAAGTACTGATACTCGCCCTTGCCGAAGGCGTAACGCGCCATGACAACACGGCTGCGGAAAAGATCACTTTGCGCATAAAGTGCTGTCAGTGCCTCACATTCCTCCGGGGACAGCAATTGCCGGGCGACGGCCGATCCGCCTTCCGCGAGGTCTCTCGCCATGCGTTCCCAGTCGATCTGGTCAACGCGCTCGGCTGCAGACAGGTTTCTGGCTTCAATAGTATTGGACATGGAAAAATTTCTCCCGGTCATTTGGCGGCGTCGTGGAAGATGATGCTGAGAACACGCTGTTTGCCCTCTCGAACCTGACTGAAGCCGTGTCTCAAATTGACGCGATACATGCCTCGAGTGCCATTTACCGGGCGATTGGAGGTGGCGAACACAAGGGCATCGCCTTTATTCAGGGTGACCACTTCAGGGCGGGTCTGCATGCGTGGACGCTGCTCGGTGATAACGAATTCACCGCCGTTAAAATCGGCCCCGCGTTGTGAGAGCATGATAACGGTCTGGAGCGGGAACGCCTTTTCTCCGTAAACATCTTGATGCAGCAAAGTTTGCTGGCCGACAGAATGATCCAGCATCATAGATGTCGGAATTGTCTGGCCAGAACGATAACAGGTTTCGAGATATGTTTCATGATCGAATGGATACCGTTCTCCGATATCCATTCGCTCGTTCCATCCATTGGCAATCGGAACCAGATAGGGATAGAGGACCGTCCTCAAACTGGACACCTTCTCTGGTAACGGATAGCGCATATAACGATAGTTTCCATTCCCCCATCTTTGTTGTTCTTCGACGGCCGGCACACGAACCAGAGAAGTGTCCGAAAAAAGGTCAGCAACGCAGGTGCAGTCATCTGACGATAACAGGCCGGGAAGGACGGCGGCGCCGTAAGTATCGAGATTGCCTGCAATTTGATCCCACGGATATTGGGCTATTCGTGCGGCACTAGCCTTTAACAGGCCATCAAACGGTGACGGATCCAGTTGGGTTTTCATAAATGACTTCTTTCGGAATTGAACGCCGAAGATCAGCGCGACCGCAGCTTGTCGGCACTATCGAGCACTTACCGTCAGTACTCACACTCCGATTCATATTTTCAAACTGGGATTGCCAGCTCAAAACACTTGCAGGATTCCCGATGAGGTCGAGAGCAATAGCTGGTGGCGATATTATATTTGCTTGACCATATCCTGCTCCATTGAAACCAGTTCGAATTTGAAAACAAGGATCGGAGTGTTTGCATCCTTTTTTGGATGCATGGTCGTGACATTACAAAAACGGGTGAAAGACCATGGACACGAAAATTCAGCAATTGAATACCTCCCGCACGCCGCTTCTCGCTGTAGCTGATGATCCACGGTGGGCGCGCGTTGTCGTCCGTGACAAGGCCGCCGATGGCGAGTTCTGGTATTCTGTTTCGACGACCGGCATTTACTGTCGACCTTCTTGTCCATCGCGCACAGCAAACCCAAAGAATGTTACCCTTCACGATACGGTCGAAAGCGCGCGCGCAACAGGTTTTCGTCCATGCAAGCGTTGCAACCCGGAAGGACTTTCCCTTGATAGCGAAAATGCCGCGCTTGTTGCGAGAGCTTGTCGCATCATTGAGGAAAGCGAAGAAGAACCTTCGCTGGAAGCGCTGGCTGCATCCGTCGATCGTAGTGCGAGCTATTTTCACCGGATTTTCAAGGCTTCCACCGGCCTGACACCGAAAGCCTATGCTGCGGCGAGCCGCGCAAAGAGGATTCGCGAAGGTCTGGACACCGGCGCTAGTGTCACCGAGGCAATTTATGATGCCGGTTATAATTCAAGCGGTCGCTTTTATGAAAAATCGACCGGCATGCTCGGCATGACGCCCACCAAATACCGCGCGGGCGGAGCGAATGAGGAAATCAAGTTTGCGGTTGGCCAGTCATATCTTGGTGCGATCCTCGTGGCGTCCAGCGCCAAGGGTGTTGCGTCGATCCTGCTTGGCGACGATCCGGACATGCTCGTGCGCGACCTTCAGGATCGTTTTCCGAAAGCACATTTGATCGGGATGGATCGCGAATATGAGGCACTGATTGCCCGAGTCTGTGGCTTTGTGGAAAATCCTGGCATCGGGCTCGATCTTCCGCTTGACGTCCGCGGCACTGCCTTCCAGCGTCGTGTCTGGCAGGCTCTTCAGGAAATTCCTGTTGGTGAGCGCGTGTCGTACGCCGAGGTTGCACGGCGCATCGGTACGCCCAATGCAACGCGTGCAGTTGCTGGCGCATGCGCTGCAAATAATATTGCAGTTGCCATCCCATGTCATCGGGTCGTGCGGAACGACGGCTCTCTTTCCGGTTACGCCTGGGGCGTTGATCGCAAACGTCAGTTGCTTGATCGGGAAGCGCTGCAGACCGCTTGATTAATGCTGACCGCAATAGCAGCCATTGCCATCCCAAATTTGTTGTTGTCGCTGTCCTATGGCGACCTCACTATAATTTTCTGGATAAGGCTCCGTTATGCGACTGTCCACGGAGACAAGGTGACTGAATGAATCTCGAAACCCGTTACAATGAATCCATCGCTTTTCTCGCTAATCACGATGACGACTGGGCCAGACTGATCGAGATGGTTGGCCCATGTCGGCACGATCCAAAGGCCGCAAGGGAGCCCTATGAGGCACTCGTGCGGGCTATCGCATATCAGCAGCTCACGGCCAAGGCTGGGGACGCGATCATCGGCCGTCTCAAGGGATTGTTCGAGCATTGTGATTTTCCGTCTCCGGAAGACCTGATCCTTGCCGATTTTGACCTTCTTCGAAGCTGCGGATTCTCAACAAGCAAGATCGCGACCATCAAGTCAATTGCACAGGGCGCAGTCGATGGCCTGGTTCCGACACACGACGCCGCCGCAACCATGGACGACGAAGCCTTGATCGAACGTATGATCTCCATCAAGGGCGTTGGTCGTTGGACAGTCGAAATGCTACTGATGTATTCACTTGAAAGGATGGATGTTCTGCCTGTTGACGATTTTGGCGTACGCGAAGGGTACCGCGTGTTGAAATCGCTCCCCGAACAGCCCCGACCAAAACAACTTCTCCAGATTTCGAAGGCATGGTCTCCCCACCGTACCGTCGCGGCCTGGTATCTTTGGCGTATACCGCGCGAGCGCGGTAACGTTCTGGCCTAACAGAGGTGAATGTCGCGTCGATTCAAGACCATGTCACACCATTTGGGAATAAGGCGTGGTCACTCTGCAAATCCTTGGGCCTCACACCTGCTTTTCACATCTTAACAACACTGATAATCAATAGGCTAGGCAATGTCTGATTTGTTCGCTCACATCGAGCCCGCAACCGAAATAATGGCAGAAGGCGCCGTGCTTCTGCGTGGTGCTGCACTGCCGTACGAAAGAGATTTGCTCGCAGCACTCGACGCGATCATCGCACAAGCGCGGTTTCGGCATATGGTGACACCAGGCGGTTTCACCATGTCGGTAGCCATGACAAATTGCGGCACGGCTGGCTGGGTTACGGACCGAACCGGCTACCGGTATGACAAAAATGATCCTGAAACTGGCCATCCCTGGCCGGCCATGCCAAAAGCCTTTATCGATCTCGCAGTGGATGCCGCGACAAAGGCAGGGTATCCGGACTTCCGCCCGGACGCCTGCCTGATCAATCGCTATGAGCCCGGCGCTCGTCTATCCCTGCATCAGGACAAGAATGAACGTGATTTCGCAAATCCGATTGTATCTGTCTCCCTTGGTTTGCCGGCGACCTTCCAGTTTGGTGGCCTGAAGCGGAATGATGCTGTGAAGAAATATGAATTGCGGCATGGGGATGTCGCAGTCTGGGGTGGCCCATCACGGCTTTTCTATCATGGCGTTACAGAATTGAAGGAGGGAACACACGAGACGGTAGGACGTATGCGTATTAATCTCACCTTCCGGGGTGCATTGTAATATTCGGGTATTCTTTCAGTTTAACGACAATAATCGGAGTGTGGCTGAAGGAACCCATATGTTTAATGAGATATCATTCGTGAAATCGGCGCACGGTATCTGGTCAGCGAAGGTCAGATACTCGCGGTAATAAGGACAAGGATACCAAGGATCATGTTTTCGCGCGGCGGATTCGATGCAAGAGCGAGTCGGCGCAAGTTACCGGGAACTGCAGCAGCCGTCGACGCGATAGTCGCCTTTGCCCAGGACAGTCCGGACAAGGCGCTCGTCATGAAATACATCGGCCAGTTGGTATCTGATGGTTATGCAGAATGGGCCGCTCTCGATAACGGCGATATTGAGGTCCGTTTCGATTCCGGCGAGACCTATCTGCTTGCCGAGACAACAATACTCAGGCTCGCCTGACACAGGATCGAACACTAATTGGTCATGGCCACCCTGACATTGTGTTGACCTGAAGCGTCTGTGCGCGATGAAAGATTGCCGATATCTTTCGCCTTTCGACACACGGCTAATGAATTCAAACGATTTTTTGAGTGATCAGGACGCATTGTGCTGATGCATCTCCTCGTTGGGAAGCTGATTGCCTGTACCTTCAGCAAATTAAAGATCGAGCCCATATTCTGATTTGAAAACAAGGATCGGAGCGCGCTCCGACATAAAGGCATTACACTCGTCTTACAGTGAGCCTGGAGGCAATAAACATGTTTGAGATTATCCGATTTGCGTGGGGAACCTGTTCGTTGGGTGATTTTGTGCTTGTCATATCAGACAAGGGTATTGTTGCACTCGAATTCAGTTCCACACATACAGCCACCATAGATGCTCTCCGCAAACGTTTTGCGGGTGCGACACTGGAGCGCCGTCAGGAAGAAATGGCCGGTTTGCTGGAAGTTGTGATAGCAGTGATAGAGAATCCGGCGCGAGCTTGTGATTTGCCACTGGATTTGCGCGGAACGCCATATGAAGTGCAGGTATGGCAGATGTTGCGGGAAGTGCCTGTGGGCCAGACCATTAGTTATGGGGCGTTGGCGGCGAGGCTCGGATCAAGTGATGCACGCGATGTCACGGCAGCAATTGCCAATAATTCCATTGCAGTGATCATACCCTGCCACCGCGTCATCAGAAAGGACGGCTCGATTTCCGGTTATCGGTGGGGCGTGAATCGCAAGCGCAGGCTTCTTGCACGCGAACAGCCAGTCCTGGAGCACTGATATGTCTGTTCCGCAGCTTCCGTCGGACGGCTCTCCCGGCGATATCCATCGGCAATTCGTTCTTTACGAAAGCATGCCCGAACCGTTGCATCTTATCGGACTCTCACTCATGTCTGTCGAAACGGCACGAGCTCGATATCCGGCATACCGCCTGACGCGACTGGTTGCGTCGAGACTTGAGCTCGATAACGAAGACATCCGCCAGCTATCAAGCGTTCCAGGTATTGATATCCTGCCGTCAAGTCATGACAAACTGAGATCGTTCGACCAACACCTGAGAACAATAATTGCCCGGTACAATCTGGACACACTTTTCCAGGATAGCGGGCATGGTCCATATCATCACTCGATCCAGCCGACCGGATACGATTTCTACCACGACGAAGTGATGGCTGTGGGGATGGAGCAATGGCGAGCCGGCTATCGCCATATGTCAAAAGAGCGCCAGATGCTGGCGGCCTCAATCATATGGCTTTACAGGGCAGGAAAAGATAATGTCTGGCTGCGACGCGTCCCATGCTCATGGCATGCTGCAGATGCCATTGAATGCATGCGGGCGGCTGGTGTTTTAGATGACTGGCTACGCCTCTATCTGCTCTATCCGGGCTGGTAGGTTCAGACACGATCCCGCGGTCGTCGCCTGCAGAATTCGGCATTTCCAGGTGCGGGCAATCGCGTCTATTGCACGGTATCTCCGCGAGAAGTTACCTGGAACTTGCCCAGAAATTCAAGCCAGAAAGCGATATCGTCCGCAGATGGCTCGAATCTGAACGCCTTCTGCACAACCACGATAACGCCGCTTCGTATGGAGAGCTTGAACCAGGTGTTTTCAGGACGCCCGGTTTGAGGATTGAGAGGACAGGCCTGGGACCAGATCAAGGTCGGTTGCTGGTTTTCAACCCCGCGTTCTACGATCCGGCTTGCCCCCCCTCCCGCACACATTTCCTTCCATGCTTGTTTCATACCTTTGTAGAAACTGTCGAGCGTATGCTCATTCACATTATGCATGATGTGCACGGTCAGCATTTCGGTCCACGCATCAAGCGTCTCATCTTCCGGGATCATTTCGATCACCATACCGATGCGGTTCCTGTTGCGAAAAGCGATCTTGTAGTTTGGCGGGATAATAGAAATCATGCGGGCATTTATGGTTCCCATAATGTCTTCCACACTCCGTTTCCTGTTTTCAAATCACAAAATCCCGATATTTGATGTCACGCACATCCATTCCGATTTGAGGGTAAGAACCGGAGTTTGATGCCAGTGAAGGTCCAATATTCCTGTTTACAGGTCATCGAGCAGTTTCGATGGTACCCGATCGAAAGAGAGGACTTTCCCATGAGCAAAGAAGAAGACAACAAAGCCGTCGTCGTTCGCTGGTTCACCGAATTTTGGGGTAAGGATGTGAACCTTGCCGTTATCGATGAAATCGCCCATCCGGATATGCTTTTGCAATATTCTCTTCACGAACCGCGTCGCGGTCGTGATGATATCAAGGCGTTCATGACGGATTTCCGTGCGGCATTTCCGGACCTTAATTTCTGGGGCACGGCCGACCTGATCGCTGAAGGTGATTATGTTGTTGGTCAATGGGAAGGCGGTGGCACACACACCGGCGCGGCCTGGGATGACCTCTTGCCCGGTTATGAAGGCCTTCCGGCTGCGACTGGCCGCAAGATGCACTTCACCGGCAAGACCGTATTGAAAGTCGTCGATGGGCTGATCGTGGAGGAAAACGGTCTTGACGATGGACTGACGGCCATGATGCAGCTTGGTCTGATCAAGAAGGCTTGATCAAATTGGTGGCGAGTGCTTGCGCAATACTGTCGCTATATTAAGAAATTTGGCTCGCACCTAGTGCGAGCCAAAGTCGTTCTGTTGCAAATGTTTCGTCATGAATGAGAAGTATATCAGTACGTCTTCTGTACATCAAAGAAATGACAATGCTCAAAGACAGCAGCTTGGACCACGTCCCATGCACTCATTCTTCAGATTGCCAGTCAGAAACCGCACGGGCCCGTCGGCACTGACGTGAGAGTGGTTCATAGGGAAGGTTCAGCTCCCGTGCAATTTTCGTCAGTTTCTGACCGTCAGCGCGTCTTCTTTCCACTTCCCGGATGATCTCGGTGGAGAATGTGATTGTCAACGGGCGTCCTGGTCTGCGACGAGGAGGTAGATCTACACCCGCGGACAGGGAATTGTAGTGTTGGATGACTTTCGCCACTGTTGCATGGTTCAGTCCTAATCGAGTTGCAATTGTGCCTATAGCATGACCTGCAAATCTCAACCGCATGATTTCTGGTTCAAGGGGTCCAATAGGCGGCCGTGTTCGGCGGCCACTGGCTGCCATCGTCTCGTAGCCCAAACGTATGCACTCTGTCCACTGCACTCCGTTCTCGTGAGTTGCCAGCCATTTCTTTAATTTCATTGTCCAACGCCAGAGCAAACGCCATTCACATCCAAGCTCCCGTGCGGCCAGTCTGTAAGATTTTTGTTGTGGCAACTGCTTTATAAAACCGGGCAGGAATTCGCTGCGATTGATATGAGAAAAAACCGAACCCGTCAGCCGACTGAACATTCGATTGCAGGCTTCACAGCGGAATTTAGGCAATTCACTCGATGGCTTTCCGCCTCTTTTGATAAGATATGTTGTAGAGTTTTGACAGTATGGACACTGAGGTGACATTTCAGACAAGGAAAAGCAGTCTGTTAGTTCGCCCAGCAAATAATCTACAAATTCCTCGCGTAAACGAGACGCAGCTGCTTTGTCTTGATTGTTGTGCACTCTCTTATTCATTGCAATCATCGCCTGGTGTGTCTTCGTTCTTAAAAAGGTCATTCACTGACTAATTGAACCTCTGCCAGATTGTGCCCTTTCAGTGAAGCTTTATAGACGGAGCGTGTAAGATAGGTAGCTACACGTTTCTTGTTCCGTTTTGAAGCAAGTGTTGGCTTTAATATGTTTTGTGCCGAATTGCTCCTTGGACAGGACGGCGTATGCTTAAAGATGAAATTTATCTTTCTTTTATACAGGCAAATATTTTCCATTTGTTTCCTATTCCGGATGAGAACAGCAGATTTTATTGACGGTTTTTTTGTTTCACGCTTAATTGCATTGACCGTGACCGAATCATGAGGGGTTCTGATGTCTGGAAATGCGGAACGAGCAGTCAGAAGCATAAGCGATCAGGGGACAACAGCGGGTCGCCGTCATGCACCAGTCCTGATTTTCCCTCCGAACTGCGCAATTACATCGAGACTTCGCCTGGCACTGCTTGGATCCGTTGCATCTCTCGCAATCATTGGCTTTTCGCGCACCGAGGCAAGAGCCGACTGTGTCGAAGTTGGCGGCATTGTGAACTGCACAGGCTTCGTGAATGGCGGCTACACAAATACACCAGGCACGTCACTGGTTGTAAATGTACAAAGCGGTGCGACGCTGGAGGGCAACGTTTCCATTACCGGTCCTGGCAATAACGACCTGAACAATTATGGTCAAATTGATGGCAGTATTAATGCTGCCAACAATACGACGTTTAATCTGCTTCAGGACGGCTCTTTAAATGGCAACGTTACCGTAACTGGGACCGGCACCAATTCCCTGACGCTTGCAGCAGGTAGACAGATCGCCGGAACCGTCAGCATGACGGGTGCCGAGAACACCGTGACCAATAACGGCACGTTTGACGCGGGTCTGACGCTGGAAGCCACGGGAAACAACCGTTTTATCAATAATGCTGGCGGGCAAGTCAGCGGCGCGCTTACGCTGACCGGCGACCGAAACGAGGTCATCAATTATGGCGTGATGGATGCCAATTTCGCCATGCACGGTACATCGCTTGATCGTGTTGAAAACCATGCCGGGGCCACAATTCATGGAACACTGACAGGCGATGACGGCGAAGAGATCATCGACAATAACGGAACAATCAACGGCAGCGTCCTGCTTGGCGGCGGAAATGATATCCTGTTCAATCGCCCAGAAGGAACGACCGGCACCGACATTATCCAGAACGTCATCGACATGGGCGACGGCGACGACGTCATATTCATGCTCGGAGGCACCATCAACGGTACGATCAATGCAGGAAATGGCAATGATCAGGGATATTTCTCAGGCGGCACCAGTTCGAGCGGCCTGCATATGGGCGCAGGAAACGATTTCGTACTGTGGTCGGGCGGCAAAATTCTCAGCATGTTCGACATGGGAGAAGGTGACGATTATGCCGAGTTCCTTGGTCTGACCCAGGGAACTGGTGAAGACAATCTGGGTAGCTATTTACCCATCGACGGTGGGCTTGGAAACGATCATCTGGTCTGGAAGCAAACCACGGGCGGTGATGTGGCGCGTATCTCGCACTGGGAGACCTTTGATCTGGTCGAAAACTCTGAGCTTACCTTCAGTAATTATAGTACACTGACCATGGGAGACGCAGGCACTGGAACCGGTTCTCTCTCGATTGACGCGACCAGTACAGTTCTGGCTGGAAACGGCACGCACACGGTCGCACCGTTTACATCCGGTCAATTGGTAACCGTCAACAATGCCGGGACTATCGACCTGACCAATAACAATACGAACACGACGGATCGCTTTGTCGTGCTTGGTGACTATGTCGGTCAGGGTGGGCGTCTGAACATTCAAACCTATCTAGGAACCGACGACTCCCCATCAGACCAGCTGGTCATCAGAGGATCTGGGGCAGAAGGCTCCGGCACGACAGCGATCTATGTCACCAATGTCAACGGTCCTGGCGATCAGACGGTGGCTGATGGCATCCGCGTCATCGATGCTGATCAAGGCGCGACGACAACGACGGGAGCCTTCACGCTTGGCGACCCGGTCGCCGCTGGCATATTTGAATACTGGCTGTATCGCGGTGGCGTCACACCAAACGTGGAGAATGACAACGACTGGTTCCTGCGTTCGGAGTTGCCGGTTTCCCCGCCAGTCTCCCCGCCAGTCTCCCCGCCAGTTTCCCCGCCGGTTTCCCCGCCAGTCTCCCCACCAGTTTCCCCGCCAGTTTCGCCACCTGTTTCCCCACCAGTCTCTCCGCCTCCGCCGCCAGTAACCGGTGGGGGAATACCGAACATTCGCCCGGAAATTCCAGGCTATACGGTCGTGCCTTCGATCGTACGCCAGATGGGTATGGCCACTTTGGGAACCTTTCACGAACGGCAGGGCGATCAATATTTGCTGAACAGCCAGGGTAATCTGACTGCAGCATGGGCACGGATATTTGGCGAAGGATATAAGGAGAAGACCGACACTTCTATCAGTGGACTGAGCTATGACATGGCACCGAAGTTTGACGGTCATATCTGGGGCATTCAGACAGGCCTCGATATCATTGCAGCCAAGCATGATGACGGCAGCCAAGATCGGGCTGGTCTGTTTTTCGCCCATACCAACGCAACAGGTGACGTCAAAGGCAACTCGCTGGGACGTAACCAGTGGAACGTTGGCGAGCTCGACCTCGATGGCAATAGCCTTGGTGCTTACTGGACCCATATTGGCTCAAATGGCTGGTATCTCGATGCCATCGCAATGCACACCTGGATCAGCGGCGACGCTACTTCATCGCGCGGCATCGGAGCCGATATCGACGGCAAAGCAATCCTTGCTTCGATCGAGGGGGGGTATCCAGTCGTGCTGAATGATCGGTGGACGCTGGAGCCGCAAATTCAGGCGATCTGGCAGCGTGTCGATCTGGATGACACAAACGACCGTTTCTCCAGCATCGACTATGATACTTCAAATAGCGCGGTTGGAAGGCTCGGGACACGTCTCGAAGGCAATTTTGAATTGAACGGAAAACCCGTGCAGCCATTCATGAATGTCAATCTCTGGCACCAGTTCGGTTCTGATGATACGGTGACGTTCAATTCACGAGATGTCGTCACCGATGTTGAGGGAACACAGCTGGAAATCGGTGGTGGTCTTAGTACGCGTCTCAGCAAGACAGTTAGTCTTTATGGGGCCGCCAGCTATTCAACGAATTTAAGTGGTGACAAGAAGCAGTCAGTTGGAGGGTATTTTGGCCTCCGCGCCGAGTGGTAGCTTACTGGAATGAAAGAACTGACGGCTTATGTTCTTGATGGTCAAGAACTTCTCATTCGTCCTGCTCCACTGGAGCGGGACTGGATGGATGCGACCGGTGAACGCTTCGCTTATCGTTGCTTGCCGCTGAATATTGTCAACGCGCATGGCTGGGAGATCCTGTGTCCGACAGCTTTCTCGGCAATCTGGACCGGACGAGGAACGCTTGATGCAATTCACATCAAGAGCAAAGGCGACAAACCAGTTCCGGCCATCAGCCATTTTGGCAATGGTATTCTAACATTCCACATGCCATGCCTGTTCAAAACGCCACCCGATTTCGATCTTTTTGTAACTGGTCCAATCAACAGGCCCAAGGACGCTATTGCGCCGTTAACCGGTCTCGTTGAGACGAATTGGTCGCCCTATACATTCACGATGAACTGGCAATTTACCCGCCCCGGAGCGCGAATTCATTTCGATGCGGGGGAACCGTTCTGCCACATTTTTCCTATTCAGCGCAGGCAACTCGAATACTTCTCCCCCGTCATTAGATGCCTTTCAGAAAATACCGAACTGAGTAAGGAGTACCAAACCTGGTCCCACAGTCGTACTGAGTTCAATGCGAGCCTTGGCGATAAAGAATCCCAGGCATCCAAAGACAAATGGCAGAAGTCCTACTTCAAAGGTGTGTGTCCTTCTGGGAAGCCGGCTCCCGATGGACATAGGAGCAGATTGCGACTGGCCGCATTCAGACGTATATCCAGATTATCCAACTCATCTGGCTAAAGAATAAGTGACGTTTTCATCCAAGGTGCAGATACCGGATGAACTGCTGCAATTGGCGCGAACACGGACAAACCTGGCCTTCCTTTACCTCGACATTCAGCGGGAGGTTGAAATCTATGCAACTTACTCCAAGCAAGATCGGACACCGTTCAGTTTATCCAGTACTTACATTCGACCAGACTGGACCGATGAAGAAACCGACCTCCAGAACACGAAGCATCACGTTCCTGGACCCTATGCAGGAAAGGATGGGTTGTTTGATGCCATTTTTCCAGACGAGAAACTGATGAAGCAGCATCTCACTGATACTCCGGATGTAGATCCATCAAAATATCCTATCAAGCTCCGATAAAAAGCCCTTTGAGAGCACTGCGACTGTGTATGCGCATTTGCAAAGGAAACTGAAGCCAATGGTACAGCTCTCTGGAGGAAGAAGACGCTCAGTGCCGAGCATAGACGATGCTATTCTCGAAGCTTCTGGATGTACATCGACAACAGCATTTCGTCGCATAGAAGCTAAGAAGAAAAGCCCTGGCACGTCTCCCAACGTCACGGGGCTGCTCACAGACAGACCGAGGGTTTTTAAGCCCGTCAGCGTGAAGGTCCGATATAGCCCGGCTATTGGAGAAAGAAAAGCTCAAGCAAACTGCAATTGGAAGAGGAACATAGAACCTTTCGCTTGCGGCGAAAACACTGTCAAATGGACCGAACTATTGGTTTTAATCCCAACAGTTTCTACCGGCTTTGGTATTGAGCCGAATCCTCGGCCGGTGTTTCGTTAAAGCCAGCATTGCCACCCACGCCTCCTCCCACACCACCGTGTCCTTTGCCACCAGAGTCTCCGCCCTTCTGATCTTTACCTTTGCGGGCTGCAGTTCCAACTGGCCGTGCTGGCCCTTGTTGTGGAATTATGAGTTTGGCGGAAACCGGTTCGAGTGCGAGCGCCTCGCGAATAAAATTACGCAATGAGACAACGAGCGCTTCCGTCTTTACAGGTTCACCTACGATCAGGGCGTTAGCAGCCTCAACGGCCAATTTCACCTGTTCATCTGTTCCAAGCAATATGACCTCAGAGAGGGCCGCTTCCACAGCATCGCGGATACGACGTGGCCTATCCCATTCTTTTTCATCAAGGTTATAGCCGCCTCCAACATTGGCATGCTGACGAATTTCTTTCAAATGGATAGGGTTAGCGCTCAAATCTCCCGTAAACGACCCACCTAGGATTTTATATGCCGCAATCAACGTCCGCAGGCGCTCATTGATCTGCCGGTTCATTCGTTCGCGTCGTTGTTGGATGGTAAACATCATCAACAAGCGGATCCCGATGGTAATCAGAGTAAATAGAGCTAAACTGATCAGCGTAAGCAGCATGCTTTGCCAGGATGTAAAATCGAGACCGCGCAAAGTACCCTCCAGATAGAACGCACATCATTCAAATTAGAACTCGATGTAAACCGATCATAGCCGTTCACCATTGAAATTTCGCGTCAAATCGGGATCTTTTGCAAAATTTTCGGCGGAACAAAGGGTGGCCAACCGCTGGGCGCAACTATGCTGCAAGCGCTGTGAATTGTGGTTTGAGTGAAAGCGGTGCGGTTGATCCGAAATTGCCTTGCAGCTTTCGCATCATGTGAACGAGCTCTATACCTGCAAGCGTGATGCTGGCGGCGGCTTCGGACTCGAAGCCGAGCATGGATCGTATCCGTCGTTTGATGCGGCGATGATCCTGTTCGATGGTGTTGTTCTTGTATTTACTGGAGCGGATGGTGAGGGACCTTCCATCCTGTCGCAACGGGCTCTCGGCATCACTCTGCATGATGGCCGTTCGATTAGTCTGGCTGCCATCAATAGTGATCTTCTCTGGCCTGCCATGTCGGGCCAGAGCCTTGCGGATAAAGCGTTTGGCAGCCTTCAGATCCCGGTTTCTGTTGAGCAGGAACTCGACGATATTGCCGCTGCTGTCGATGGCACGATACAGATAAAGCCATTCGCCTTTGACCCTCACATAGGTCTCATCCAGATTCCAGTTGCGGGTTACCTGACGCTTCTTCCGATTGAAACGCTCAAGCAGCATGGGTCTTCATTATTGTTGGAGAACGTCACTCTCAAACCGTCTTTCAACGCCTCTGCTATAGCTTGCGATGGGAGATCACGAGGTCTCACGCCCGCAGCAAATCGTCTCGCCGAATGGTATGGTTTTGCAAGGTCAGTCATGTGCCCAACGCCTTTATCATTCTCAGCACAACAAGCTAGCGGCGGCTATGTTTCAATAACGAGCACACCGAAATATATATTCTGCAAAGCCCGTTAAATCTCCCAACCAGTAAAGCCACGCTTGGAAAAGGTGGGTACTAGCAGTGGACGCCTGCTCGGCTCGGAAAATTATGTAGGCACAAGAACTCAATTTGGCGCCGAAAAACAACTTAAAATTAAAATTTATAAAGAATTCTCGCAAAAGTTGATTGCATTGGTGCTATAATCAAAATCCAACGCATAATTATGTGCGTTCGATCATTGAAGATCGGATACCTTCATGAACAAGTTTGAATGGTTAAAGCCCGCACTCGGCGGTGCATCGGTTGGTGCCATTGCGGCAATTGCTATCGGGTTTTCCGTAGGTGGGTGGGTCACACAAGGCACTTCTGAGCGCCTGATTGCATCCAACACGACCGACGGGGTAGCACTCGCTCTGACGCCTTACTGTCTTGAAAAATCGAAAAACGATCCGGCCGTTGTAAACATCCTGGCTGATTTTAAGGCCGCACCAGCTTACTCCCGCCGTACTTTTATCGAGAAGACAGGGTGGGCGACACCGTTGGGAGCACAGCAGCCCAATACCGCGCTCGCTACTGCGTGCGGCAACGAACTCGCCAAGGCGCTTTAATGTGGACGGGAAACCGAACGAGGAGGCTATAATGAATAAACAACTTACCCGTAGCATTAATTTGGAAACTGTTTCTGTACGTCCATGGCACGATGAGGACACGACGGCCAGCAAAAGCGATCTCAGAAATGCTCATGAACAAATGACTTCTCCATCTAAAGATTGGTCGCAGCTTGCGAATATTCTCCGGCGTTCTTGCGGCGGTTTCTCACGTACCCGGTCGCCACGTCATTCTTTACCGAGGAGCAAACGCAATGGCTAATGACACCACAGCTCTAGAACGAAAGGTTCTTGCACATGAGCAGATACTTCAGGTTCTCATCGGGCATCTAGCCGAGACCGAACCCAAATTTCTGGATCGACTTAAAGCAGTATTCACGCATCATCATATTCTTGGCTCCAATGAACTGAACTACGTTAATACAGCGCAGTATGCGGAAAAATTCATTCATGAAATTGAGAAGATGCAAAAGTATAAGGCAACGCGTTGATTTTCGCCGGCTCATGATTATCTGATAAAAATTCTGAGCCGATTATTTTTAAATAAATAAATATCACATGTCTGCTTGCGCTTTAATTCGAAAAGGCGCACTGTTTGTTATGCACAGCAGTTGAAACGGGCGCTGTCGTTGGGAGAGAATAATCTCCTGCCCCAAAATGAAGGGGGACATGCGATGTCTTCCGCGTCACGTCTATCCTACTTTGGCCCAGAAGATTTCCCTTCGCTTCGTGCTTTCCTGCAACGTTCCGGATATTCGCTGGAGGGTTGCGAAAAACCAGAGACTCGCCTGGAAGCCGCCAAACACCTTTGTGAAATTTTCAGCGCCGGAAGCCATGATCCTGTGCAGATGCTGGATATGCTTTTGGCAATCCGCGCCCAACGGCTATCACAATCCAATCAAAGAGAACTGGAAGCCTGGGAGAATGAGGGTGGCTATACGGCCCCGCAAGTCACTGCAAAATCCTTGGTCTTGCGATGGCCTCCTCGAAAGCGGCTCCGATTGAGGTTGGCCCATGGCTGATAATCCGCGTTTCCTGACGTCGGGCTGAATATGGCGACTTCGAGTTGGGATCGAGAGGCCTGTTTCACGAGGTACTTACCGGGCTGGCATCGTCTCAATGACACGTGATCAATCTGGCGAGGATAAAATGTCAGCCCAAAAATCTTTGGATCGTAAATTGAGCGTGTATCTGATCGCATTTCTCATCATATGCATCGACATCGGATTGGTCGCGTGGGTGCTCGGTTCCTACGTCTATTAAGTACCGGTATGCGATGTCCTAAAACGTCTGCTTTCCAACTATAATGAAGTCAGCATTTCCATGTATTCCGACGTTCTTTACATCTACGTTCAGCAAGCCGTTGCCTTTTTCCGATGATAACTGAACAAGATCTCCTTGATAAGCTTGCCGGAGTATATCCATACTTGCCCACAAGACGCCCTTTGTAAACGTCTTCTCACCTTCCGTGAGTATGGAAATACGGTAGCCAACAGAACCGAGGTTCTTTCCTTCGCAATACAAATTGCCTATTGAACTAAATGTAGACGTTGGCATGATTGTACCCCCGATAGGGGCTGTGTCTCCTCACCAAGCAACGTGGGAGACACAGCTATAACTAATGCCGTTTGGTTTTGATCAAGTCATTGGCAGGAGTAGGAAAGCGACCTGAAACAACATCTGTTGACGCAGTTTTCTCCTTGGTCTTATCTTTCTTTGGCTTTCTTATTTCTCGGTTACTTCTTTTCTGACCACGGGGCATTTTGAAAACTTCCTGTTTTTGAGGAATTAACTAATTCTTTCATACCAGACCAATCCAGTGATGGTTCAAATCACCGCTGGAGATACTTCCACGTTCTCACGGGCATGTTGCCGAGAAAGCTGCGGCATCGCTCACGATGGTGAGCGTCCAGATTGAAATTCCTGAATGAGTAGCCTTGCTGCGGATATGTGAGCGGCACGGTTTTCTGCGGTATCGTAAAGCCGATAGCCGGCGCGTCGCAGTATTTCACGCATCATTCGAAAGTCGGTAGGTCCAAAGTAGGGCTTGATAATTTTGGAAGACATTTCGTCCTCCTTGTATTGGGGCTGGAGTATGCACTCTCAACCGACAGCGCCCGTTTCAAAAGCTGTCGAGACATGCACCATGCGCTTTAAATTTGAGCAAAGCAACTGAGGCTGAATTGCGACGGCAGATCGGCTCAATCATTGCATAAGAAGCTACTTCATGTCCTCCACGGTGATGCGATAGGAAGTTTGCCGAGCCTGTGAATAGACCTCGAGAGCAGCATCGTAGATCAGTTTCCGTGAGGCGTCGAAGGCAGCAAGAAGCGATGATTCCGTCGCTGCAATGGCGCCATTCTTCTCCAGGGCGGGCTTATCGATTAGAAATGGGACGGAGGTCATTCCATCGTAGCCGACAAATCGCACGCCCACCTCAAGATCATCGAAACTTCTGCTGGGGTTTGGAAATGAAAGGGCCATTACTTTTCGCTTTTTACGGAGCCGCCTTCGTCATCTCAACGATCGGCGGCCTTTGCCATTCTTCGATGTTTCTTGATAAACTGTGTCAGGGCGATCTGTAGCCGACCTTCGTCACGTGTTCCCTCCTGAAATCGACGTGTCAGATAACGTGCAGCATCAGTGCGCAGATCTTGCGTGTCGCCGGGTTTGCGAGCCTCCCTTAGAAGTCGCGAAATCATAGTGATGTTTCTGGAATTCAACGCGATGGAAGACACTTCGTCCTCCTTTGTTGCGGGTCAGGCATTTGAAGCCCAAATGACAGCACCCGTTTCAATTACTGTCGTTATAATCATCATGCGCTTTATGTAAGGAGAAAGCAAATAAGGCTCCAATTCCATTGCTGTAAACTCAGACTGGCTGCTTCGCTAAAAATGCTTCCTTGGTCATATAATCTGCGGTTCTCAACAGCGGTCCGCAGCAATCCATATCAACAATGCTGCCAATCTATGAATGCTGCTGTACCAACTATCAATTGTGAATTCCCCAGCTCTTGCGCAATACGCCTCCGGGCGACTTGGGAGCTAGACAGCCGGACGATTTTACGAACTGGCGACAATGTGTCGAAACAGCTTCGCCTATTGACAGACAATTTATATCTATTATTCTAGATATATGGAAAATGAAGAAGCAATAACCGCTTTTGCCGCTCTGGCCCAACCGACCCGGCTGGATACTTTCCGTCTGTTGGTGCAACACGAACCTGCGGGCATTCCTGCCGGTGAACTGGCGCGCATGCTGGATGTGCCGCAGAATACGATGTCTGCGCATCTAGCGACATTATCTCGCGCTGGACTTGTAAAAGGTGAACGTCAGAGCCGTTCGATCATCTATCGCGCCGACCTCGACCGTTTTCGCGAATTGACCCTTTTCATGATCAAGGACTGTTGCGGCGGCAGTGCTGAACTCTGCGCACCTCTCGTACAAAGCCTGACGCCCTGTTGCGAACCGAAAGCCGCCACACAATAAGATAACGCCGATGAATTCGGCCTTCCACCAAACGGACTGATATAATGACAGATCGGGGCTATAGCGTGCTCTCCTTGAGCACGGACAATTTCGCACGTTCAATTTTGAGCGAGGCAACCTGGAATGTGGAGAATAACTGATGTCCACATTCGAACGATATCTGACTGTCTGGGTGGCTCTTTGCATCGTCGCAGGCGTAGCTCTGGGCCACTTCTTTCCGACAGTATTCCATGCAATAGGATCTGCTGAAGTCGCCAGGGTCAACATTCCGGTCGCCATCCTCATTTGGCTCATGATCATCCCCATGTTGCTGAAGATCGATTTCAGCGCATTGAGACAGGTCACTGAGCACTGGCGTGGCATCGGCGTCACGCTCTTTATCAATTGGGCCGTCAAACCATTCTCTATGGCACTTCTCGGTTGGCTATTTATCGGCTGGCTGTTTCGCCCTCATCTGCCTGCAGACCAAATCGATTCCTACATTGCTGGGCTGATTATTCTGGCGGCTGCCCCTTGCACGGCAATGGTGTTTGTCTGGTCTAACCTGACCAAGGGCGAGCCGCATTTCACGCTGTCGCAGGTCGCACTGAACGATGCGATCATGGTTGTGGCATTTGCCCCTATCGTCGGACTATTGCTCGGACTGTCGGCAATTACTGTCCCGTGGGATACGCTCGTTTTGTCGGTTGTCCTCTATATCGTCATTCCGGTGATTATCGCTCAAATCCTGCGCAGAAGCATTCTCGCGAGCGGAGGGCAACAATCCTTCGATGCAATGCTGAAGACACTACAACCGCTGTCTCTGATTGCGCTTTTGGCGACACTCGTACTGCTATTCGGGTTTCAAGGAGAGCAGATCATCGCACAGCCCATGATCATTGCGATGCTGGCCGTCCCGATCCTCATTCAGGTCTATTTCAACTCTGGCCTGGCTTATCTGCTGAATCGCATTTCAGGCGAGCAACATTGCGTCGCCGGTCCCTCGGCGTTGATTGGCGCATCCAACTTCTTCGAGCTGGCAGTAGCAGCCGCAATCAGCCTTTTCGGCTTCTCATCTGGCGCGGCGCTCGCAACAGTGGTTGGCGTTCTTGTTGAAGTGCCCGTCATGCTCTCGGTCGTCTGGATCGTGAACCGCTCAAAGGGTTGGTACGAACGCGGTTCCAATCAAAAGCCAGTCACTGAAACAGGAAAATTCTGATGTCAGTTACGATCTATCACAATCCGAACTGCGGCACGTCTCGCAACACATTGGCCTTGATCCATGCCAGCGGCGAGGAGCCCGTCGTCATTGAATATGTACAAAATCCGCCTTCGCGAGAACGACTGGTCGAACTGCTCACTGCAATGCAGATGACGCCTCGCCAACTCCTTCGCGAGAAAGGCACCCCATATGCCGAGTTGGGATTGTCCGATCCAAACTGGACCGATGATGAGCTGGTCGACTTCATGATGACGCATCCTATCCTGATCAATCGTCCAATCGTGGAAACGCCACTTGGCACGAAACTGTGCCGTCCGTCAGAACTGGTTCTCGACATTCTGGAAAACCCGGTGTCGTCATTCACCAAAGAGGACGGAGAAGTCATCACAGCAAGGGACTATCCGTTACTTACCCACTCACTGATGAACCGTTCGGCCAACGCTGTTTTGTATTTGAAGACCCGTCGGCCTATGGATCGATGTTGTCGAACAGATTGAACCGCAAGCCGGTTTCTGGGACAAATACATGATGTGATCGGTGTGCCATCACATTACTTCTATATTGTTCTGCCCTCCTTACTTGATGCCTTTCCACCCCTTCGAGCACAGCAACACAGCTTGAAAGGATATAAACGACTACCTGTCAGGGCCTATCAGAGTCTACCTGCCGGATAAATCACACCGGACGTTCTAGCTCTGTGAAAACACCCTTTGAGTGACAATTCATGCCTATTTTAAATTTTCTTGGGCGGAACAAAGATTAGAAGGGATCGCTGATCCAATCTTCAAATGCATGACGTATTCGAATGATAAAAACCGCTTCGTCATTTTCGATCTGATAAATAATAAGATGAGCTTTAAACGGGTGGATCCGAACAGGTGGAGAGATTTCGTCGCGTTCTCGCGCGATTCGTGGAGTGCTCGCAATTAAATCCAGAGTTTTAAACAGCTCCACATGATATCGTCTTGCCTGTGTTGGCCCAAACATTGCTATGCTCTGCTCGGCGATTGCAATGATATCATCTTCCGCTTGAACAGAGAGTTTAAGTTCCATTATTTGCGACTAGAAAATTTTTCAGCGCTCGCTAATGCTGTAGCAAAGAGTTCATCCCCCGATCGAGTACCCACGCCGCTTTGCAAGCCCTCATCAACGAAATGCTGCATAGCGGCAATTTTATCGCCGCGCATCTGATCTTTACGGATTAAATCACGCACATAGTCGCTCGCGTTTGAATAGCGTCCTGTCTTAGCCTGTGCTTCAACCCATTCTTTCATTGGATGCGGGAGTGATACGTTCATCGTGGCCATTTGGATCTCCCTTCTTTGGTCTGTATATGTGCAGATTGGCAAAGTTTGTCAAATCAATTTCGGGGGCGACGGCTTCGTTTACCGGCTTACGCGAACCAGTTCATCCCGATTGCCAAGTCAAGCTCGCAACTCGGTAGACGCGGTCTCAAAAAGCGGCCTTACACATCTTTCGACCCAATTATGGATCAAATGCAGCGCCATTTGGCTTGGTCTCGACAGAAAGAGCGTCGACGCATATCTGCATCAATCTTCTCGCGCAGGTGGCTCAAATTGCTGCCAAAATATTGCAAGCCCGAAAACTTGCTGTCGCCACGTCGTTTCATCCAGTCGGGATGATAGATAAATTGCTTTCTGTCACGCGCATCGCGGCCTGTTGCCTGTATATGCCCATATTCGCTCTGACATATCCAAATGTTCTTCCAGGCGGGTGGAATGGAAAGGGCTACAATGCGCGCTTTATCCGCCGCGCTAACAGCGCGTTTTTGGCTATCGACATAGCGAAAACCTTCGCCACAGCGAATACGCTTCAGCCCAGGTTCGGCGTCACTGGTATGAAGCAGGCGTGAACGGACCGTTGATTTCTTCGCCAAAGTGATCCCCGATTTTTCTGTCGTGATTTCATCTGTGAGATAACACCCCAAATGAGCGGTGGGTTCCCGCATCAACATTTAAACCCGGAACCTTCCAGCCTTCAGCTGGTTATTCTTCACTAAAAAGAGGATAAGCCGGTGCCCCATGCATTCTGGAAAGGTTATTTAAAGTTATCGCTCGTCACCTGCGCGGTGGAAATAATGCCTGCGACCATTGAAAGCGAAAAAGTGCGCTTCCACACACTCAATGCAAAAACGGGCAACCGGGTGATCAGTCGCTATGTCGATTCAGTGACACATAAGCCCGTGCGCGACGAAGACGAAATTAAGGGTTTCGAGAAGGCCGAAGGAGACTATGTCCTCCTCGAGGACGACGAGCTCGAAGCCGTGGCTCTCGAAAGTACTCGCACTATCGATATCGAAAAATTCTTAGAGCGCGATAGCATCGGTTGGATTTGGTACGATAAACCCCATTATCTTTCACCATCTGACAAGGTCGGGCAGGAAGCCTTTGCGGTTATTCGGGAGGCAATGGACAAGAGCGGCGTCTATGGTCTGGCAAGGCTAGTCATGTATCGGCGTGAACGAGCTGTTCTTCTGGAGCCACGCGGACAAGGTATTGTGCTATGGACATTGCATTTCGGTGATGAAGTTCGAAAAGCCGACGATTACTTCGCAGGCATCAAGGCGGAGAAGCCCGACAAAAAGCTGTTCTCCATGGTTCGCACACTGATCAAGCGCAAAACGGAGGACTGGAAGCCGGGCTTGCTGAAGGATCCGGTTCAGAAGAACCTGCAGTCAATGATCGCCGCCAAGAAAAAGAAAATTAAAACGCCGACAAAACCCAAATCTGCAGCGACCGCCCCGGCGACCGGCGGCAATGTCATCAACATCATGGATGCTTTGCGCAAAAGCCTTACCAACGAGAACAAGCAGCATTAGCTTCTCAGGATACAACCTTTTCGCACTATTTTGGTAAAGCCGTCGCCGCTTTGCGAAAGTCGTACCAAGGATCAAGCTTCGAAGCTGCTAGCCGCGTTGCTGTATTCATGATCGTGAAATGTGCTGGACCGATAGCGGGATTCAGTTCATTCCAGGCGAGTGGCATGGAAACGGCTGCTCCAGGGCGAGCACGTGGCGAGTAAGGTGCAACAGCCGTCATGCCTCGTTGATTGCGCAAATAATCAATGAGTATTTTGCCTTTGCGTTTGGCTTTGGAAATGGTCGAAACATAGCGATCAGGACTGTCTGCCGCCATCTCATCGGCAATCGACTTGGTAAAGGTTTTGAGGCTGTCCCAATTGGCTTTCGGCTTCAATGGCACGACGACGTGCAGTCCCTTTCCTCCGGATGTTTTTACAAATGTTGTCAGGCCGTGCTTCTCAAGCCGCTCTTTGGTTTCAAAGGCCCCGTCGATGACACGTTCCCAGGCAACCCCCTCCCCTGGATCAAGGTCCATGGTTAGCATATCCGGCAATTCCCAGTCCCTGAGGCTCGAACCCCAAGGATGGATTTCTAGCGAGGCAGCCTGAACCAAACCGATCAAACCGTCAAAATCCTTGATTGCGATGTAAGGCTCTTCATCCTTCTCCGAGGGGTCATCCACCTCAACAATATGTACGTTCAGACCCTTCCAGGCATGTTTCTGGAAGAAATGCTGGCCATCGATACCGTTTGGACAGCGCAGCAGAGCCAAAGGCCGATTGACAATAAATGGTTCAATTCGTGACCAGACTTCGGCGTAGTAATCTACCAGCCCATGTTTTGTTATGCCCTCCTCTGGCCAGTACACGCGATCCGGGTGAGTGAGCTTCACATCAGCTTCTTCGTGGGATGTCCTATACGGCTGAGATGGCCTTGCACTTTTATCCAATGTGACCTCCTCGGCAGTCTTGTCGTCACGCAGTCCGCGGAATGATGCATGGCGCAGTCTTCTGTCCGCAGTCCAGGTACGGAACTCGACTTCTGCAACCAATTGCGGCTTGACGAATATCGCACCGCGTTTTTCTTCACCGGTCAGCTCTATTGCGAATGGGCTTTGTTCCTGACGTATCGACGTGAGCTTCGTGTAAAGATATTTGGCCAGCTTGACGGAAAAACCAGTTCCCACACGCCCAACAGGAACAAGTCCTTTCTTCTCCTGAGCGCCCAACAGCAGAGAACCAATTGCGCGAGACGTTGAAGTTGAAGGCACAAATCCGGCAATTACAAACTCCTGCCGTCCTATGCATTTCGATTTGCGCCAGCCCTTGCTGCGCCCGGAAATAGAAGGAGCATAGCTCAATTTCGAGACGATGCCCTCCAGTCCGAGCCCACAAGCATTCTTCAATACAGCGTCACCATCGGCATCAAAGGCTTCGCTATAGCGCAGTGTTCTCGAGGTATGGGAAATGAGCTTTGTCAGTAGGCATTTGCGTTCGACGAGCGGCACTTGCCGCAAATCGCGGCCATCCTGATAAAGCAGATCAAATATATAAAAGGCGAACCGGTCCGAACGTCCGTCACTCAGATCGCTTTGCAGTGCCGAAAAGTCCGACAGCCCCGCCTTATTTTCCACGACAATCTCGCCATCAAATATGGCATTCTCGACCCCCGTAGCCAGAAGATCGTTGACTATCGAACGGCCAAATTTCTTTGTCCAATCTAGCCCGCTGCGTGAATAGAGCACGACTTTATCATCAGCGACATGCGCCTGAATGCGATAACCATCAAACTTGATTTCGTGAATCCAGCGGCTTCCTCCGGGCGCGGCTGATACCAATGTCGCCAATTGAGGTTCTATGAATGGCGGCATCGCAGCTTTCTTTGCGCGCCTCGACAATGGCACAGCATTGCCTTCCTTCGCTGCGCGGTTTTTATTCAGCGGTCCCGTTTTGGACGACCAGCCCGGCGCTTCATGTTCCACATCGGCGATAACTCGCCCGGTTTTCACCGATTGCGGTTTCTCCTCAAGAATATCGGGGTCGTCAGCCTCTCGTGAAAACTCGTCCTCGCCCTTTATGAGTAGCCAGTTTTCTCGTTTTTCGCCCGGTTTTCTATGCATTCGAACCAGATGCCAGCGACCCTTCAATTTATCGCCACTCAGTTCGAATTCGAGATGCCCCTTCTTATAATTTTTGTGAGCATCGCCAACCGAGGTCCATTGTCCGCTATCCCAGACAATGACCGTCCCACCACCGTACTCCCCCTTCGGGATCGTACCTTCAAAACCGGCATATTCAAGCGGGTGATCTTCCACATGGACGGCCAAACGTTTCTCGCCCGGGACCAGACTTGGACCTCGTGTGACCGCCCAGCTTTTCAACACTCCGTCCATTTCCAGCCTGAAATCATAATGCAGCCGACGCGCATCGTGTTTTTGCACCACATATAAATCGCCCCTGATTCGCCTGGCTTTGCCGCGCGGCTCCTTCGTCAGGCTGAAGTCACGTTTCTTATGATAGGTTTCGAGCGGCTGTCCCATTATCCAGCCTTTCGGGGTTTCGCTTTGGTTGTTCCCGATTTTGCCGGTTGCTTTTGTTGAGAACTCAAGGCTGCACTCTTGCGTAGGGCTTCCTTCAAATCAATCACGTCGGCCGCCTTCGGAGCTTCAGGCTTTCTGAGCGGCTTTCCTTCAATCTTTGCCTTAATCAAGTCGGCTAGTGCTGCATCATAGCGGTCGTCAAAACTTGACGGATCGAAGCGACCCATCTTGGTGCCGATAATATGCTTGGCCAGATCGAGCATTTCCTGATCGAACTTGAATGCTTCCAGATCTCCGAAAGCCTCTTTTATTGGTCGAACTTCGTAATCAAAGTTCAACGTCGATGCGATCATGCCCTCGTCCTCCGCGCGAATGAGAATTTTACGCGCACGGCGAAAGAGTACCGCCTCAGCGACTGCCGCCACGTTTGCAGCTTTCATTCCATCACGGAGAAGCAAGAACACCTCGTCCTCATCAGTGGGCGTCAGATAATAAGGTCGATCAAGATAAACATCGTCGATTTCACTGCATTTGACGAAATGCGTGATATTGAGTGTCTTATTGCTTTCAGGAATTGCAGACTGGATTTCTTCATCATTGAAAATGACATATTTGCCGGACGAAACTTCATATCCCTTCATCTGCTCCTCTCGGGGAACAGGTTTACCCGTATCGCTATCGACAAATTCACGACTGAGACGATTACCCGTCTTGCGATTGATGAGATGAAAAGAAACCCGCTCTGATGTCGATACAGCCGTATAAAGGCCGACCGGCATCAAAAGCTGATCGACTTTCAACAGACCTTTCCAGTTTGCGCGCAGAGCCATAGCTGCCTCGCTCCTGTGACGAATTGAACCTGATTGGATAAACTCACGCGAACTACTGGTTGTTCCCGATGATTTAGTCAGAAATGCTGCTTTGACATTTCTATCAGCCGCTTTAACTTTCCGCCTTGAATTTCCTCGCCTCTGCAAGAAGTTTCGGTCGGTCCCGGTGACCAAGGCGATCAATCAAATCGCGCGCCTGCAAAGGCGACAGGTCCGAATTCTCGGCCAGAAACTTGATATACTCATCTTCTGTGAGAGGAGCGTGCTTATCGGGTTGGCTAGCCATGATGGTTCTTCCTTCCGTTAACGCTTTTAGGGCATCCACGGCTGACCGCCTTCAGTGCCCGCTTCTGTTGGGAGAAGATCGCCATGATGATCGTTCAACAGATGACATAACTGTAGACCACGGAGACGTTCAGCCGGTGCTCGGTTTACTTTTTTGAGTTCGTAGACATCTTATCAAGACGAGCACTATGGCAAGCTTTGCGTTGTGCAGTCATTGCTATCAACCTGATATTTCCAACGATCTCACAGCACAATTGTTCCGGCACCGTCCTCGTCTTCTTCGTAGAGGACGTTCTGCCTAAACCCAGAATTACTCGTCGAATTGCCCGCATTGTCAGTGAAAATTGTTAGAAACGGAACCGATGAGTGAGCAAGTAAGTTCTATCTGAACGCTGAGCCTCGAGCGGCGTTGGGCGGCAGACAAAGGTACGTTCTTCAGTTGTAGAGGAATTATCATGGAAAAGTTCTTCACTCATCTTTCCCAAGCCATCGCTGAAATTGCAGGGACATCCTATGCCTTCGGCTGTGCCCTGGGCTTCATCGTCGTTTGGGCCGTTTCTGGCCCGCTTTTTGGCTTTTCCGATACCTGGCAACTGGTCATCAACACCGCCACCACGATCATTACTTTCCTGATGGTGTTTCTGATCCAGAACTCGCAAAATCGCGATTCCACCGCTGTGGAAGCAAAGCTGGACGAGGTACTTAGATCTGTAAAGGGTGCGCGCTCACGGCTTATCGGGATTGAACACCTTACGGAAAGCGAAGTCGAAGCCATCCGAGCAGCCATCGAGGACGAAAACGGCAATAAGTCTACCACTACGAATGTAGAAGAATTGCTTCGCGCTGCGACCAGAAGGGCAAAACAGCACGGTGCGAAATACTGATCGCACTAAAAAGCTACGGCACCCCGCCTATGTTTCGCCTATGTTCCGCCGATGTCAGCTCTATCCTGACCGTCTCTAAATGCCCACATCATTGGCTGGCCAGGACTGTTTGGTTCCGGTGAAGGTTGCCCCGGATCCGGAAGAGGAGGTATCTGCTCGGGTTCATCCGGACTAGCTGGTTCGCCATCGGGTATTAATTCCGGTGGTGGTTTTGGTTGCTTTTCCGGCTCAGCAGGTGGGAGTTCTGTAGGATCTCCTGACATTGGCAGGAGAACGGCATCATTTAAGGTTGGCCACGTAGTTTTGACATCAAATTGCAGCACGTCCATTGAGCAATCCTTTCTCATCTCTAAGAAAACCGAACATTTCATCCGGGTGATTGTTCCTCATTGAGTCTGATATCTGTCCGGCATAACGACTGTATGTACAGCCTTACGGACGAAACAAAATTACGGGCTTCCTTGAATATCAGAGGGTCTTTGCCAAATTTATCGTAGAATAGATTTGGAGGAGATCGTTCATGCCCGATCATGATGCCGCAACTCGAAAAGACGACCTTCGAACAGGCATTCCCTTCTGGATAAAAACACCCAATTCCACCGTTCAAGCAGAAACCCATCTTCCTCGTTGGGCTTTTGACGTAATAGTCGTCGGAGCAGGTATCTCCGGAGCACTGACGGCAGAAGCGTTGACGCGCAGGGGAAAAAGCGTTTTGATTGTTGATCGGCGGCCTCCGGCACGCGGCTCGACATCAGCGTCGACAGCAATGATCCAACATGAGATCGACGTCCCCCTGAGCCGACTAAGCCGGAAAATTGGTGAGGGCGAAGCTAATGCTGCCTGGTTAAGGTCAGCGCAAGCTGTTCGTGATCTGATTGATTTGTCGGGCGTGCTCGAGCTCAATTGCCAAATGCGTGCAAAGTCAGCGCTTTACCTTGCTGGCGATGAGATGGGAGCGAAAGCGCTTGCCAACGAGGCCGCTGCGCGCAACAAAATTGGCATCAGCACCAGTTATCTCAGTCACAAAGTCCTCTTAGAGCGCTTTGGATTGAACCGCCCCGCAGCAATTTTGTCGAACATTTCTGCATCAGCTAATCCCGCGCAACTTACTACAGGGTTGTTGCACACGGTTCTAACCCGCAATGCCCAGATCGTTTCGCCCGTCGAGATTACAGATATGGCAGAGTTGCCTTCAGGCGTAGCCTTGGCAACTCGTCGAGGCGAAGTTCTGGTTGCTGAACATGCAGTATTTTGCACCGGCTACGAATATCTGCCTCAAATGGAGGCGAAATCGCACAGTATCACATCGACCTGGGCGTTGGCTTCAAAGCCCTTGCGAAACGCGCCACCTTGGTTACGAGATATGCTCGTCTGGGAAGCTGCAGATCCCTATCTTTATCTCAGAACCGATGAGTTTGGACGTATTATCGCCGGTGGCGAGGACGAACAGGCACAAAATAGCAATGAGGATTCGAAGAAACTCGCAGATAAAGCGGCAATCATCATTCGTAAGTTGGAAGACCTCATCGGAGTGACGATTGATAAGCCCGATTATGTCTGGTCAGCACCATTCGGTGTCACCAAGGACGGCTTACCGATCATCGATCGTGTTTCCGGATACGAGCGCATTTTTACCGCTCTGGGCTTCGGCGGCAACGGAATTACCTTCGCA
The DNA here is from genome assembly GCF_029909865.1 of Ochrobactrum sp. 19YEA23. NCBI lineage: Bacteria > Pseudomonadati > Pseudomonadota > Alphaproteobacteria > Hyphomicrobiales > Brucellaceae > Ochrobactrum > Ochrobactrum sp. 19YEA23. Next base: position 181,912 of record NZ_JASAMQ010000002.1, read on the forward strand.
ATGATTGCAGCCCAAAATATCACAGCCGCCATATCGGGCGAGCCAGTTCCTGATGCAGGGCTTTTCCGATATCGCTGAACCATAAATCAAGCGATGAAACAGACTACGAGCCATTCACATCTGGACCGATGGAAATTGAAGCCGGTTGCGCCTTACGTGTTGATTTGCATTGATTGTCCGCCAAGGATGGCCATGGAAGCACACCCTATTCGGGTAGCGCTTTTGGAAGTGAAATTGATATTTTGAGGGTATTCTTCACCCACAATCGATCAAAGTCTGCGTTCAAGGCCGACACCAGTGCCCTTTCCAGTCTTGTACCGAACCCCTCGCTGGGTTGGTCATCATGATACTCATTACCTGTTTCAAGCCAATAAATGAAAATAGTGTCAGACGACTCTTGAATATCTATGGAAAGCTCGCGTTCAGAACTCGCTAATGCACCGTGCTTGGCAGCATTCGTTGTCAGCTCATGCAAAAGCAGCGAGAGATTTGTCAGCGACTTTCCTGTGACGGCAGGATCATGGCCCGTGATATGAAAATTGTTTTCACCATAAGGCTCTAGAATAGTATGTAACAAGTTCTGCAACGGGACCGACGAGATCGTAACATCGGCATCATCCCATGTCGGCATCGTCAGTTCATGCGCCCTCGCAAGTGCGGCCAATCTCGCCTGAACCACCTCGCGAAACTCATCAACCTGCGTAGCCGATCTTGCGCTCAATGAGACGATTCCGTTTGCCAGAGCGAACAAATTTTTCACGCGATGACGCATTTCACCCATATGGAGCTTTTGTTGGCTTTGAGCCTCCAAGCGCTCGCTGATGTCGCGTGCAATTTTTGATGCACCAATAATAACGCCGTTTGTGTTTCGAATAGGTGAAATCGTCAATGAAATATCGATTAGCGTACCATCTCTTCGCTTCCGAACTGTTTCGAAATGATCGACTCGGTTTCCCTTTCGAATTTCGCTTAAAATAGCTGGTTCTTCGTCAAGCCGATCTTCTGGTATCAAGATCGTGACCGGCTTTCCGATGACTTCCTCGGCATGATAACCGAATAGGCGCTCGGCACCTCTATTCCAGCTTCTAATAATGCCATTCAGATCCTTGCTAACGATGGCGTCGTCTGAACCGTCAACAATTGCAGCGAGCCAATCCCGTGGATCGAGATCGGTTTCGCCGAGTTGTGGTTGCGAAGCAGGTGTTACCGACAACAAAATGCGATGTTTGGCGTAAGCCGAACCAAGTCGATTCGAGCCAATTTGGTCTTTATCTTTTTCCATCGTAGGCCGCCCATTCTAAAATCATCAAAGAATATTAATTGTTCAAAACACGATATCAATTCCTTAGATCCACGTAATGCGTGAAGTGCTTTCCCTAATTCAAATTCTGGATAATCGCCCGCCATTCCGGTTCTTCGCCTCACGGTATGAGGAGCTCTCACCGCTAAATATCGCCATTTCGCGCGACGAGCACCTTGGTATGCTTCCATCGGTCATTAGTGTTACATTAAAGGACCAAATTTTTGACCGCGAGCACGAGCCGTCTTCTGTTTGCAATCGCAAAAAGGCGTCCGAGCTATCCGCTTTCAAAGTCTGGTTTGCTACCATGTGGACGATAAACGCTCTGATTGCCAGTCAGGAAACGTACCAGTCGATGGAGCGCAGACCGCTCGTCTTGAAAGGATTCCAACCATCGGCCGGTGAACCAGGAACTGGCTAGTACCAGCGTAATACTGTGTGCCAAGTTTCCATCTAACGAGATAACCGTTACGGTTTCGAGCAGCCCGTTTCAGTTTGCCCCGGCTCGTATGGTCGATATTACGGGCTCGCGCCGTGCCCGGTGTGAACATTTCCTTTGGATTGCGGCTCGAGAATAGACGCCGCAAAACCGTCCACGTTCATGGCCTCATGTCTTGCGCCAAGAACCAACCAGTTGAACGCGCCCCATGTTTACTACCTAATTGCCACTTTCGGTAAACGCCTATGTGTTGCCGCACTCAGTGCTGCGTGCTCATAAATCCCGGTCATAAGATCAAGTGTTCTGGTCGTTTCCTCGAGCCGATGGTGTAGATTGGGAATCGAGCTGATGGCGTTCGAAAGAAGTGACCTACGCACTTCCGCATATCGGTCGGTCACCTCTATGCCCTTTACCGTCATGGTATAATTGACACCGGAACGACCGCTTCCAGTCTTCTCTACAAGTCCGGCAGCGATCAACTTGCGCAGGCTGTACTGGATGTTAGGAATGTCTTCCCGGTTCGAAAGTCGCGCCAAATCCTTAACGGATTTAGGTCGTTCATTCATGCGGATGATGTGGAGCATTGCATTTTCCGGGCCGCTTGCCGCCAAATCGATTACAGAGCCCAAACATTCAGCTTGCCATCGTCCGAACGCTTCGAAGGCACGCATTAAGGCAAATTCCACCTCGGCGACATTAACTTCCAGAGGCGTGCAAGCAAGATGCCAGCTTTTATCGATCCCAGGTCGTTCGCCATCTTTTTTGTTTTTGCTCATGAACTACGCTCCGATACCTCGCTTGTTATGGTGATTGCATGATCGGTAATTGACAAGCTTGAAGTTTCAAATAGATTTTCTATTATAAATTATAACAAATGTAGGGGAATATGGCCATGACAGAGAACACTATGTTCGCCGGCAAACAGTTTTTGCTTGGCACGTTCGCATCCAATTGTTCTGGTGGCATGTCGGTGACAAAAGTGCCGGAGCGCTGGAAAAATACCTGGGAGAACAATCTCAAGCTTGCCCGCCTTCTGGACGATGCTGGTATTGATTTCATGCTGCCGATTGCACGCTGGATCGGTTACGGCGGCGACACAAACTTCCATGGCGATGTGCTGGAAACGATGACATGGGCAGCGGGCCTGCTTGCCAGCACGAAAAACATCAATATTTTCGCGACCATTCACACGGCCGCCAATCATCCAGCCGTTGTGGCAAAGCAGATCGCTACAATCGATCAGATCAGCGACGGCCGCATTGGCCTCAATATCGTTGCAGGCTGGAACCAGCCAGAATACGAAGCGCTAGGGCTCAATTTGCCGGCCGATCACGAAAGTCGCTACGCTTACGCTGACGAATGGTTCGATATCGTAAAAGTCCTTTGGCAAAAGACTGAAGCTTTCGATTATATCGGCAAATTCTTCGATTTGAAAAACATTCTGGGCGCGCCCCGTCCGTCACGTCAAGTGCCGATACTGAATGCTGCGGGCTCCGGTCAGGGCCGCGATTTTGCCCTGCGGAATGCCGATTTTCTGTTTACTCCTGCCATCGATCTGGATCGCTCCGGGTCCGAAATTGCCGAACTGAAAGCGAAAGGTGCCAACATAGGGCGAGATATCGGTGTATTGACATTCTCTCACGTCGTATGCCGACCGACCGAGAAGGAGGCCACTGAATATCTGCAGCACTTCGGCAAAGACAATGCCGATTGGGTGGCTGTAGACAATCTTGTGAAGCTGCAATTCGCCCACGCCCATTCGTTCCCCCACGATCTCCTGGCACTGATCCGAGACCGGATGGCGGCTGGACATGGCGGCTTCCCACTGGTTGGGACACCTCAACAGGTGGCAGACGGACTGATATCGCTGCAAAAGGCAGGGTTTTCCGGCACGACGCTTTCCTTCGTCGATTACGCGGAAGAATTCCCCTATTTCCGCGACACTGTGCTGCCATTACTGGAACAGGCGGGCATTCGCAAATCCGCCCACTAGTCACCAGATCACACTGCACTAGATGGACTTGAATAGTGAGCGTTTCGACGCCAACTGTTCAAAACTCCCCGTTATGATTGCCATTCGAAATGCCCGGAATGGGGCCGGAAGCAGACAGTCCAGCCCAACCGAAAAATGTAAAGAAGCGCTCGCCGTTGCCTGCCAGAGCTCCCACTTGATTGCCGGTCAAGATCGACGAATTGCCTGCCGCTTAATCGTTTGCGAAAATTCTGAAACGCCACCAAGAACTGATAACAATTCGGCATTAGGTGACCTGAATATTTATATTGGAATTATATCAAAAGCTACTGTTGACTGAGTTCAATCAGGTCACGGAGATGATCGCTCGGGGGAGAGGAGAATCGAACTGTTCTCCGTTCCTTCGGTTTCCGCCAACAAACAGTGGTAGCTTGCGTGCTGCTTTCCTCTAGTGAAAACCGAATAGATGACTAACGTAAATGAAACTCTCGAAACCGACATCGTTATCGTAGGTGCAGGTTCAGCGGGATGCACCCTCGCTGGTCGATTGACCGAGGATGGTCAGACTGCAGTAACTATCTTGGAAGCCGGTGGAAAGGACTGGAATCCTTGGATTCATATCCCTATCGGTTATGGCAAGACGATTGTCCATCCCCGCCTCAATTGGCGCTTTGAGACCGAGGAAAGCGCAGAGATCGGCAATCGGCGGATGTACTGGCCGCGTGGCAAGGTGCTCGGCGGCTCCTCATCGATTAATGGGCTTCTCTATATCAGGGGCCAGGCACAGGATTATGATCACTGGCGACAGCTAGGCAATGCCGGTTGGTCTTACGATGATGTCTTGCCCTATTTCCGAAAGGCGGAGAGCCATGAAAATGGTGGCGACGCCTACCATGGTAGTGACGGCCCTTTGCGCGTTTCCAACCTCAAGGAGCGCAACCCTCTTTGCGACGCTTTCATCAAGAGCGCAGTCGAAGCTGGCATACCGGCTAATGACGATTTTAATGGCGCCACTCAGGAAGGAGTAGGCTACTACCACACAACGACCCGCAATGCGCGTCGTTGTTCGGCATCTGTTGCCTATCTCAAGCCGGCGATGAAACGTCAAAATTTGCGCGTGATTACCAAGGCGGAAACTCAGAAGATCGTAGTCGAGGGCAAACGAGCCGTCGGCGTTATCTTCGAGCGGGACGGCAAGCAGGTTTTTGTTCGTGCCCGGCGCGAGGTCATCATAAGCGCTGGATCGATCAATTCACCAAAATTGCTTCTTCTTTCAGGGATCGGGCCTGCCACGCAGCTGAGACAGCTCGGTATTGACGTTGTACATGATCTTCCGGGAGTGGGCGAAAACCTGCAGGATCATTACGGTGCACTTGTTACCTATAAGAGCCGCCTGCCCGTAACGGTCAACGATATCATGATGAGTCCGGCGAAACAGTTACAGGTCGGACTCCAATATCTGCTCTTCCGCACCGGCCCATTGACGATTTCGGCCGCACAAGTTGGCGCATTTGCGAAATCCGATCAGCGCCTGGAGACGCCCGACATTCAGTTTCTGTTCCAGACTTTCAGCCACGATGAGTATGATGACGGCCTGCACAAGTTCTCGGGCTTTGCCAATGCTGTCTGTCCGGTGCGGCCGGAAAGCAGAGGCACCTTGAAGCTTCGCTCGGCCAAACCCAAAGACACGCCGTTGATGCAACCCAACTATCTTTCGTCGGAAAACGACCGCAAGGTATTGGTGGAAGCCATTAAGCTGTCGCGTAAAGTGGCTGAGAAAGCCGCAATTGCCGCGGTTATTGAAGCCGAATATGCACCCGGCAAGGCAGTCCAGTCGGATGACGAAATACTGGCTTATGCGCGCCAGACCGGCCTATCGATCGCACACCAGGTTGGAACATGCAAGATGGGACAGGATTCGATGGCTGTCGTGGACACCTCACTGAAAGTGCATGGAATCGAAGGTTTGCGGGTAGTGGATGCTTCCATCATGCCGACGCTGATTTCTGGCAACACCAACGCGCCAACTATCATGATTGCGGAGAAGGCCGCCGACATGATCCGCATGTCTGGAACCTGAACTGATCACATATCTTATATCCATCCGGTACCGAGCGCGAAAATAAAATTCAATTAAAGCGGGAACACGCTCAGGTCGGACTATTGGGAGAATATCCGTGCTCAACGGAAAAATCTTTGATTACATTATTGTCGGCGCTGGCTCGGCAGGGTGCGTTTTGGCTGCGCGGCTAAGCGAAGATGGCAAATCAAGCGTGCTTCTGCTGGAAGCTGGCGGAAAAGATTCAAGCTTCTGGATTCACATTCCAGTTGGCTACGGCAAGACCATTGTCGATCCCAAGGTCAACTGGAAGTTCGAGACAGAACCAAATCCCGCGCTCGGCGGACGAAAAGTGTACTGGCCGCGCGGTCGTGTTCTCGGTGGTTCATCCTCCATCAACGGTCTGATCTACATTCGTGGGCAGGCAGAGGATTATGATCACTGGCGGCAACTCGGGAATCCTGGATGGTCCTATGAAGACGTGCTGCCCTATTTTCGCAAAGCAGAAGATCAGGAGAATGGTTCCGACCAATTTCACGGCACGGGCGGCCCCCTAACCGTCACCAATCTCACCGAGCGCAATCCGCTTTGCGACGCTTTCATTGGATCGGCCAGTGCACAAGGCATACCGCGAAATGACGATTTTAACGGCGCACGACAAGAAGGCGCCGGCTATTTTCAGGCAACCGTAAAGAACGGTCGCCGCGCCTCCGCCGCAACCTCCTATCTCAAGCCGGCAATGGGTCGCGTCAATTTTCATGTTGCAACCGAAGCGCAAGCCGAACATGTCCTGTTCGACGGTCGCCGGGCATGTGGTATCCGCTTGCGTCATCAAGGCACGACTGTCGAGGTCAAGGCGGCCCGCGAGGTGATCCTTGCTGCGGGCTCAATCAAGTCGCCTCAAATATTGATGGTTTCGGGCGTCGGCGATGCCGAAGCACTCGCGCAGCACGGCATTCAATCGGTTCACCACCTCCCCGGCGTCGGTAAAAACCTTCAGGATCACTATGGCGGGCAGATCACTTGGAAGTGCAATCGCCCGATCACCATGAACGACATCATGATGAGCCGGTTCAAGCAGGCGCAGGCCGGACTCAAGTGGCTTTTGACACGCAAGGGACCGCTTTCGGTTCCAGCCGGGCAAGCAGGATTGTTTACGAAAGTGCTGCCGGAATCGGTGTCGCCCGACTTGCAGTTTCTGTTTCAGACTTTCTCCGGTGGATACTATGAAGACGGTCTGTTCAAGTTCTCCGGCTTTGCAAATTTCCTTTGTCCGGTACGACCGGCCAGCCGTGGCGAGATCACGCTCCGCTCCGCCGATCCCCATGATCAGCCAAAACTCGCCCCCAACTACTTTTCCGACGAACGTGATCGGCGCATTGCGATCGAAGGGTTGAAGCTCGCGCGACGCATGGCCGCCAGCAAACCGCTTGCTGATTTTGTCATCCAGGAGCATTTACCGGGATCGGAGACGGCAACCGACCACGAGATTGAGGATTATCTCGCTAAAAACGGCGGCTGCGTCTCACACCAGGTCGGTACCTGCAAAATGGGCACGGATTCGATGGCTGTGGTGGATCCTGAACTGAGAGTCCATGGTATCGAACGTCTTCGCGTGGTCGACGCCTCGATCATGCCAACGCTGATATCGGGCAACACGAACGCTCCCACGATCATGATTGGCGAAAAGGCAGCAGATCTCATCAGGAGGCAATCGGCATGAGGGATTTGACTGCACCAACAGCCGAACGGAGGACAAGAGTATGGATGGCAATGTGATCGTCCGGCTCGAGGGAATATCCAAGACCTTCCCGGGAGTTCGCGCACTCAGCAAAGTCGATCTGGCAGTTCGAGCTGGCGAAGTTCATGCCCTGACTGGCGAGAATGGCTCCGGTAAGTCCACACTTTCCAAAGTGATCGCTGGCCTTATTCAGCCTGATGAAGGCAAGATCATCGTTGCAGGTGAGGAATGCCGGATCGAGAGCCCCGTTCAGGCTTTGCGCAAGGGCATTGTAATGATCAGCCAGGAGCTGACCCTCGCACAAACCCTCACCGTTGCCGAAAATATCTTTCTCGGTCGACTGCCAAGAACCCGTTTTGGCCTGATTGACTGGCCGCAATTGGAAACAGACGCGCTTGCTGCCCTCGCTCGCCTCGGCGTGCATATCTCGCCGCGTGCTATCGTTTCCGAACTCAGCGTCGAACTCCGTCAAGAGATTGAGATCGCCCGCGCCCTCTCCTCCAATGCCCGACTGTTTATTCTTGACGAGGCAACCAGCTCGCTATCGGAAGCCGCCACGGAACGCTTGCTCAATCTTGTCCGGCAAGAGCGGGATGCCGGCATGGCTATTCTGATGATAACCCACCGCATGCCCGAAATATATGCAGTGTCTTCTGTCGCAACCGTTTTGCGCGACGGCACGCTCGTGGCAACAGTTCCACTTCCCGATACGCGGGAATCCGACCTTGTCCGATTGATGGTTGGCAGAGAGATCAAGGATTTCTATGGCAAACGCTTGATAGATACTGGTGAAACTATTCTCCAAATCGACGACTTGCATACGCCCAAAGGGGTTCTGAAGCCAACATCGCTTGCAGTCAACCGTGGCGAGATTATGGGCATCGCAGGCCTTGTTGGATCGGGAAAATCCGAATTCGGCATGGCTCTTGGCGGCGCTATCGCCAGCGCTGGCACCGTCCGGGTCGCGGGACGCAAGGTTCGGTTGGGTGATCCACGCAAGGCGATCGCCGCCGGTATTGGTTATGTCCCGGATGACCGTAAAGCATCTGCGCTCCTGCTTGTACGCAGCGTGCTCGAAAATTTCTCCCTTGCCTGGATGGATAGGCTCTGTCCGTTCGGTTTGCTGAGTAGCCGCAGGGAGCGCAAAGACGTCGGCAATGCTATCAGGAAATACCGTGTGGCCACTTCGTCGCCTGCCACCGCGATATCTACCCTTTCCGGCGGCAATCAGCAGAAAGTGATACTCGGCCGCACCTTCGTTCGCAAACCAGATGTGCTTGTGCTGAGCGAGCCGACGCGAGGCATAGATGTCGGCGCAAAGAGCGAGATTTATCGAATGCTGCAAGACGCAGCCGAAGCCGGTGCAGCGGTGATCGTGATCTCCTCTGAACTACCAGAACTCCTCGGAATATGCGACCGGATCGCGGTCTTTTTCGAAGGCGAGCTGCAACAGGAATTCGGTCGTGACGAAGCCACCGAACAGGCCATCGCCCATGTCGCAGTCGCGGGTATCGCCAGACATGAATATCCGACCCAACTTTCCGGAGCACACCAATGACACTCACCCAATTGGAAAAGCAGTCTGCGACCGGACGCTATACGCCCGCGCCATCCTTGATCGTCCGTATTTTCCAAAACAGATATGCTGGCGCATTGGTCGCCCTTGTCATTGTAAGTATTTTCATGACGCTCACGCAGCCAGTGTTCCTCACCTGGCCCAACCTGATGAACATCGTTAAATCCAACAGCGTCATCTTCGTGCTGGCGCTGGGTGCCACTTATGTCGTTATATCGGGCAGCGTTGACTTATCCGTTGCGAGTGCTGCAGCCGCGACCGCGATGATCTTCGGCCTGCTATTACTCGCAGGCACTTCAGCTCCCATTGCGATCTTGATGGCATTGGCTTTTGGCGCCCTGCTCGGCGCGATCAACGGCATGCTTGTTGCCTATTTCAAGATATCCTTCTTTGTTGTCACGCTCGGCACACTCTCAATGTTCCAGAGTTTCGCGCTGATCATCAACGAAGGCACGAGCGTGAGCGTATTTTCCAGCGCCGGATTTAAGCCGCTCAACACCTTCGTCAATGGCAGTATCGGCCCATTCCCGATCATCCTTATTTTTGATTTTGCTCTGCTACTGATCGCTGGCGGCATTCTGAAGTTCACAGCCTTCGGTCGCGCGCTTTATGCAATCGGAGCAAATGCCGAAGCGGCGCGCTTGAACGGCATTGACGTCAAGCGCGTTGTGCTAATCGTCTTCATCATTGCAGGTTTGATGGCTGGCTTGGGAAGTATTGTTCAGGTTGGACGGCTGACATCGGCAGCGGCAGAGGTTGACCCCACGCTGCTGATGACCGTCCTTGCCGCCGTCCTGATCGGAGGAACGGCCTTCACCGGTGGAGACGGCGGCGTGTTCGGCACAATGGTGGGCGTCCTCTTCCTCGGCGTGGTACAGAATGGCCTGACACTGAGTGGCGTCTCATCCTTCTGGCAGGGCATGGTAAGCGGTGCCATTCTCATACTAGCCGTTTGGCTTGGTGGTTTGCGGGAGATACTCCGTCGCCGACGTCAATCGACGATCGAGTGAGCGCGTAGCAGCGGCCTGCGGTTCTACACATCAAGCGGTGTATTCTACAGAATGTTCGGTCCGGTCAGGTGCGGTTAGCCAGTTTCCGCGACCTGACCGAACACAAACCGTTATTTATTCGGCTATTGGAAAACTGGTAAGCGAATAACCGCGCTCGGGACCGTTCTTCCAACTGTCTATGTTCTCATAAGTGAACAGCTTTGCCGCCACGATGATTTCCTTTTGCGGCACACTTGCATCAGCCATAGCGCGTTCCATGGCAGTGGCGACAGCAAAACCGGTCGCGTAGGAGTCCGGGTCCCAAGTTCCTGTCAGTCGACCTTCCTTGATTGCAGTGATAGCATCCGGGTCGCCATTGATACCGAAAACCATGATACCGTCTTCATTCTTGCCATCATATATCGACTTGCCACTTGCCAGTGCAGAGGCGGAAATACCGAGCGCACTTGCATCGTTGTAGGCCCAGAAAACCTCGGTGTCCGGGAACCGTAACAACTCGTCGGAAGCCAGGCTCGCAGCATTTGCTGTTGAATCCTTGGTGTTGTCCACTCGGTCGATGACATCAAGGCCAGCTGCTTTGGCGGCGGCGGTGAAGCATTTGACGTTGTTGACGATGGCTTCAACCGGCGGCCCTCCGAACACCACCACTTTGGCGCCGGGTTTGCGCTTAGCGATCCAGGCGGCCTGCTGGTCATAAGCGCCGCCGGCATCGCAGACATTGGTCTGCCACCACACCGTGTTGGCGACGCCTTCACCAACGGAGTTCAGGCCAATCACCGGCACCCCCTGCGATTTGGCGCGGTCATAGGCTCCCGCAACAGCATTCGCGTCAAGCGACCACGAACCAATTGCTCTGGCGCCCATTGTGAGAAGTGTATCCACATGCGAGACTTGGCGGTCGGCGGAAAGACCTGCATCGAGTACTCGATAGGTCCAACCTTTTTCCTTTGCAGCTTCCTCAATTGCAGCATTGATCATCTGCTGGCCCGGTTGTGCTGTGATCGGCGAGATATAGCCCACCAGATTCTGTGCCTCCGCACCGCTGGCAACGGATGCCAGCATAATCGTGGTGACGGCGGTCCTTAGTTTTTTCATGGTCCTAAACTCCCCTTTTTTATGTTTGGTCGAAGCATCGCTTTGTGCAAAGCCCGCACCTACCTGATCACATGCAAAACTGAAATCCCCCTGGGCATCCAATAGAATAGGTAGAGCCTATTGATAACGAACGGCTATGAAGAGATTGCTTTGAAATATGCGTCGGGAATTGAACGCAGTGGTCTTGATCAAGACCAAGGAGCGTGGATAATGAGCGAGTGCGAACCTGTAACGTACGAAGATACGGGGTAAGCATATCGCTGGGCATCGCCCGACAAATGGGACATCCGGACCACCGAGGCCGACATGCTGGATCAGCTGGCTTACGCTGCCGATAACAGGCAAGCGACCATCCGAGCTCTTTTCCTCGAGCCGATCGTCAATGAACTCGCGCGCCTGCGTGCACCGCTCGACGATATCCTTTCGCGCCATGGGTTTTCAAAAGCCGACTTGCGCTCGCCATATAGCCGCGTTTCGTTGCGTCTTTATATAGAACTAATGGAAGATGCAGCAATCCATACCGGCAATCCCTATTTCGGGCTCGAACTCGGCTCAAGCTTTCGGCTGCAACAACTGGGGCCTTTTTATGCGCTCATGAGCAACGCACAAAGCGTGCGGTCGGCACTTGATATCTTTGCACGCTTTCAGACAGCCTGGCAAACCAGGACAAGCCTATTGATTACGCGAGAAGCCGACACGACGAGCTACGCTTATGCCATCGAGGACCCATCGATCTGGCCCCGACATCAGGATGCGGAATTTACGCTCGGCGCGATTGCTGCACTCATTCGCCAACTCGGGCTGCCTCGTTGGGTCCCGCAACAGATTGAATTCGAACACTCGATGGACACACGGGGTACGCGACTGCGCGATTTCTTTAGGTCGCCTGTTGGCGGCAAGGCGCGCTCCAATCGCATGATCATCGCCAACGAGGATCTCGACCGCCCGCTGCGATTAGGTGGAATGGCTGAGACCCAAGCAATGGCAGTCGTAGAACGCCACCTTCACGACCTGATGTTTGTAACGCCGGAAGCCGGTCAGACGATCAGCGACGTGGTGACGAACTGCGTCGTCAAACGGCTGGGCCGAGCTTGTGTCGATCTCGATATTATCGCCAAGGAATTAAGTCTTTCGACCCGAAGCTTGCGACGGAAACTGGACGAGGAAGGCACCTCGTTCAGAGAAATCCTGCAGTCCCAGCGATTGCTGAAGGCGGAAAGTCTCTTGGCCAATAGCCGATTGCAGTTATCTGAACTTGCGGCCTATCTGGGCTACTCCGACGTTGCAGTGTTTTCCCGCGCTTTCAAGATATGGACCGGTCTCTCGCCACGCGACTACATTACAAAAGGACCGCTTATGACAGCTCGAAAAATTTCAGCATTCTGAAATTCATCTTGGACCTGCCTGCAGCTCAACCTGTCGTGGCCTAAATTGCAAAATATTTGGCCACTTCCATCATCCCCGATGTTGTTTGAACGTGAGACATTTGCTGATCGAAGACCAGCAGAGTGCCATCATGCTTCAAGAACACGATCCCACACCTTCCGCCGCCAAAGCAACTCACCCGCTTGACCCGCTGTCGATCACCGAGATCGATGCCGCATGCAAGATTCTGCACGCGGCACGCGATCTTGGCCAGTTGCCACGCTTTCCCTTCGTAGAGCTGCGTGAACCGCCAAAGTCTGAAGTCGAAACTTTCACCGGCAGCGATGACTTTTCGCGTGTTGCCTTTATCCTGGTGCTCGACATCGCCACAGGCCACGCGGGTGAGGCGTTGGTGGACCTACGTACCGAAGAGTTAGTGTCCTGGAAAGATCTCGAAACCGATCATGAGCACGGCCAACCGCCGATTATCGTCGAGGATTTCTTCCGGGCCGCCGATATTGTTAAAGCGGCACCGGAATGGCGTTCGGCCATGAAGCGCCGCGGGCTCACCGACAGCGAAATCGAACTTATCCAAATAGACCCGATCTCACCCGGTTATTTTGATTTCGAGCCCTATAAAGGCCGCCGCATATTGCGCGCTGTCTCCTACTATCGCGCTTACGAGCAGGATAATGCTTATGCACATCCGATTGAAGGCATCGTTGCGGTGGTTGACCTCATAGAAGGCAAGGTTATCACCGTGGAGGATGACGAACGGCTCGTACCGATCCCCAAGCAACAGTACAACTACGATAGCGCCTCCCTCGCTCCTGCACGTACCGATCTCAAACCGCTCGAAATCATTCAGCCGGACGGCCCAAGCTTCACTGTCGATGGATGGAAAGTGACGTGGCAGGATTGGGAGTTTCGCGTCGGGTTCACCCCTCGGGAGGGGCTGGTGTTGTATCAGCTTGCCTTCCGGGATGGCGATGCCACCCGACCGCTTATTTATCGCGCGAGCATCACCGAAATGGCCGTGCCCTACGCCGACCCTTCGCCACAGCATTTTGCAAAATGCGCCTTCGATGCTGGCGAATTCGGCCTTGGCAAGCTTGCCAACCAGCTGGAACTCGGCTGCGATTGTCTCGGCCACATTCACTATTTCGACGTGCCCGCATCTGACGATTTCGGCCAGTCCTTTGTGATGAAAAATGCAATATGCATGCACGAGGAAGATTTCGGAATTCTGTGGAAGCACAATGAGTTCCGCTCCAACATCAGCGAGACGCGCCGGTCTCGCCGCCTTGTCATTAGCTTCTTCGCCACCGTCGGCAACTACGACTACGGCTTCTACTGGTATCTCTACCAAGATGGAACGATTCAGCTCGAAGCCAAGCTGACTGGTATCGTCCAAACCGCAGCACTGTCAGACGGGGAACCTTACCAGTGGGGCGGTATGATTGTCCCTTCGCTTGGTGGTCCCTCGCACCAGCACTTCTTCAACGCCCGCTTGCATATGACCGTCGACGGTAACGGCAACAGCGTTACAGAACACGATTATATCCGTGTGCCTATGGGGCCGGAAAATCCTCATGGCAACGTTTTCAAGGTCAGCTCGACGGTGCTGGAGAATGAAGCCGACGCCGCGCGTGAAACCGATGGATCTACCGGCCGGTACTGGAAGGTCATCAATCCCAACAAGTCCAACGACGTCGGTAACGCGCCGGGCTACAAGCTGGTTGTGATGCCATCGCCGACACTGCTCGCCGACCCCGGGAGCTCTGTTTACAAGCGTGCAGGTTTCGCCTCCAAGCATGTCTGGGTGACGCCATATGCACCGGAGGAACGCTTCGCCAGCGGTGACTACCCAAACCAGCACGGCGGCGAATGCGGGCTTCCGGTCTATGTCAGACAGAAACGCAGTATCGTCAATGAGGATATCGTGCTCTGGCACAGCTTCGGCCATACGCATGTCTGCAAGCCCGAGGATTTCCCGATCATGCCAGTGGAATATGCGGGCTTTACCTTAAAACCCAACAATTTTTTCAAAACCAGTCCGGCGATGAAAATCCCAGCATCGCAGCCGGGTGGTCACGGCTCAAAAACCCACACCTCTTGCTGTAGCGGTAAAAATTAGACAAAGCGGCTTCAATACGACGCAGGTAACCTGAATTAACAATAAAAGGGGACAATAGTGCCTGTTTCTTCGACTTCACTATCCGTCGAAGCGAGCGCTATCAGCGACGCTACCGACGAACAACTTCAACGCGGCGTACTCGGTACGTCGGCTATCGTCTTCATGGTGCTGGCCGTCAGCGCGCCGCTGGCTGTCGTCGTGGCGCTCATGCCGATAGCACTCGCCTTTGGCAATGGTTCAGGCGTGCCCGGCGCATGGCTTCTTGGAGGGGTCGCCATGCTTCTGTTTGCGGTGGGCTATGTTCGGCAGATTCCCTTCATCAAGAACGCCGGTGCCTTCTATGCCTATATCTCGGCGAGTGTCGGGCGAACCATAGGGTTGCCCGCTGCCTATATCGCCGCCGTTTCCTATCTTGCGCTCTGCCTGTCGACGCTTTCGGCACTTTCTTTCTTTTGCGGCGACCTCTTTGCGCTGATAACGGGGCTTCAGACCCCTTGGCTATTGTGGGCCGCAATAAGCATCGTCATCGTTTCGATACTCGCATACCACCGCATCACGCTGGTTGCGACGGTACTGTCGGTCGCCCTCCTAGCCGAAATCGCGATGATCATGCTGCTCAATATCGCCATCATATTTCAGAAAGGGTTACCGGCATTCAACCTCGGCGATTTTTCACCGTCGTCCGTCTTTGCCCCCGGTCTCGGTGTCGCGCTGATTTATGCCTTCAACAGCATGATCGGTTTCGAAAGCACAGCCATTTATCAGGAGGAAGCAAGCGACCGCAAAGTCACGATTCCGCGTGCAACTTACATCTCCGTCATCATTGCTGGCTTGCTCTACGCGTTGACCGCATGGTGCCTCTCGACCGCAATCGGCAGCCTCGAGGTTGCAAAGGTCGCGGAGGCCGATCCGGGCCATTTCGTTACTGCGCGAGCCAACGACTTCCTTGGTGCCTGGAGTGCGCATGCTTTCAGCGTTCTCGTGGTCACCAGCGCATTTGCCGCAGTTCTGGGCCTCTTCAATAACAGCGCCCGCTATATTTACGCTCTCGCCCGCGACGGCGTACTACCGCAGCGATTGGCCAAAACGCATCCGGTTTATAAATCCCCCCATGTTGCAGGACTGTTCCTGACACTGGTTCTCTCAGTTATTACTGCGGCTGCGGCACTCGCCGGTCTCGATCCACTTCTCAATATCTCGCCCATGTTCGTAGGTCTGGGCTCAGTCGGTCTTATGACCCTCCTGGCGCTGACTGCGCTCGGCATTCCGGTGTTTTTTGCCAAGCGCGGCACCTATGGGCTGACAACCACAGTAGCACCCGCGCTCGGCGGTATCGCGATTGCCGCAGCCACGTGGCTCGCAGTCACCAACTACGAAGCGCTGACAGGGATAGATTCTCCATTGGTCAACGCTTTGCCATGGGGTTTGGTTGTCGTTGCCATCGCAGGTTTTCTGCAGGCTCTTTGGCTACGTAACAAACGACCGCAAGCATATCAGAAGATCGGCGCGTCGCGCATCGAAGATGCAAGTTAACCCCTGAAGTTCTCAAGGGCAGCTGTTCCGTTGATGTATCCGCTCGATACAGCTTTCGGTGACCGCTGCCTAAATTCTTCATTGCTGCGGACGCTAAAAATGACACTTGAGTTAATCCTTGCATCCGGGATGCTTACAGGGCTGGCCAGCAGTCTGCATTGCGCTGGCCTCTGTGGCGGTATCGCCTCCATTTTTGTTACCACCTCTCAGCCCACTGGCATGTTCTCCACTAGTCAGCGACTGAATTTCCTCGTCAGGATGCAGTTGGGTCGTGCTGCAGTCTACGTCATGGCGGGAATGGTCGCAGGCAGCCTCGGCTATTACATCCAGAACTTGATGTTGCTGGCCGGCTTCCAGAATTTCCTCAGATATGTCGCAGCTTTTATGATTATTCTGACGGGGCTTTCAATCATCGGCTTCCTGCCGTCACCTTCAAAGCTCGAAGGCCGGTTCAGTTTATTCGCCATATTGCAAAAATCGGCGTTGAAACTGCAACCGCGCTCGCCCTTCCAGCTTGGCGCTGCACTGGGACTTGCACCCTGTGCAATGGTGCTCAATGCGCTACTCACCGCTGCTCTTTTCGGCGATATAGCTGCCGGTGCACTCTACATGTCCGGTTTTGCCGTTGTCGCATTACCTGGCGTTGTCATCTCGGGCTTTGGGATATCGAGTATGTCGAGCCTTGGCCTATCAGCCAAACGAAACCTCCGGCGGATGGTCGGCACCGCCCTCGTGGTAACCGGAGTGTTCTTCGCGACCATACCGGAAGCGTCGATTTCAGCTCTCTGCCTAGGATAGCCCAATTCAACCAGCGATGAGCGCCAGCACCCTAAGAGGGCTGCCCGAACCATGTTTGATCTTCAAAGGCGCGGCCATGATGACGGAACCTTTGGGCGGCAATTGGTCGAGATTTGCAAGACATTGCAAACCATAGCGACCCGCGCCATGAAGATAATGATGAGCAGGATAAGGCGGGCTGAAATATCCAGCCTGCCCCGCATCGGTGCCAATGGTCTCTGTGCCGAAGCCGATAATGTCTCGTTCCTCAACCAGCCAGCGCATAACCTCAACGTCCGGACCAGGCGTATGGGCACCATCATCGGCGAGATTGGCATAGTCACGGCCTGATTTTTTCGACCAGTCGGTCCGCAGCAACACCCAACTGCGCGGTGCTATACGACCGTGAATGGCCTCCCAGGATTCTATATCAGAAACTGTCAGAAGGTAATCTGGATCGAGTGCGGATTGCCTTGAACAATCGATAACGTTGGCAGACGCCACCATATGAGCAGTCGGCAGGGTATCGACAGTGTTTAACGGCAAGTCTTTGCCCGTAAACCAATGAATTGGAGCGTCGAAATGCGTGCCCGTATGTTCACCGAACGAAATATTGTTCCAGTACCAGCCCGGACCGCTGCCGTCATAACAGGATATGCGCTCAATTCGGAAAGGCGCGGACTGGCCAAGCTCCGGCGGCATGATGATGGTCGGGAATTCCGGGCTCAGCGTGTGTGTCAGGTCCACCAGTTGTAATTCACCACTGGCGATCTGAAGCGCCAGTGCTGCGAGAACGGAGTCGGGTGTGTGGGCGGTACTGCTCATAGACAGATCTCCCGTTCCAGTGCTTTCGGATTGGCGGCAAGCCGCTCGCGAACATCCTTCGCAATATCGCCGACATATATTTCTTCAAGGCCTCGTCGCAAACCGTCAAGGATGGCTTCGGCAAGTTGTATCGGAGCGACCTTTGGCGGCGGCACGGTTTGAAACCATTCCGTATCCAAAGGTCCCGCAAAAGCATTAAGCAGCTTGATGCCACCTGGTCTCAACTCTGCCCTGAGCCAGTGCGAAAGTGAGAGGCACGCAGCGTTCAGCACCGACAATGCGCCATATGTCGGCAGGTTGGCAAATGCATAGACAGAAAGTACATTCACCCAAGCCGTTGCCGAGTTTGCGCCATCAGCGCCTCGGCTTACCATGATCGGACCGAATGCTTGTGCCAGCCGCATCGAACCCGCCAGCATCACCTCCGCGCCCTCCATCAGCTTACGCACACTACTCGGATCAAAGAGTTGTGTTGGTCGCGTATGGGCTGCTGTATTGATTAGAATATCGATCTTCGCGCCGATATCGGCCGCTAGGTCGTTGATGGATTGCTCGGCTGTCACATCCAGCGGCACAATCTCCACGCCCTCGATTGCGCGCAGCTCATGCTCACCGGGAAACGGTTTCCACGGCTCCGAAACGCCGACGAAAACGCGAGCGGCACCCGCTCTGATCAGCGGTTGCGCCAGCGCCTGTCCAACAGGGTTGCGACCATCAGTGATCAGCACACGCCTGAATTTCGGATCAGCAGTCAATTCACGCCACGCAGGATCGTCAAGCATGTTGTCTTTTCCCTTCAGGGGGGATGCGAAGATTACAGGCTGCCCCGCTTTGTCGAGCCGTAGCGACAGCCGAACCTGCTCTCCCTCTACGCATTCGCCATGGAGGTTCGCGATGATCTGTGGACCGCAATCCGAGGTGACAATGCCTTGTCGCCAGGGTGTGCGCTCACGAAAATAGCTGTCGCTGGTAATGCGGATTGTCGTAGCGGAAACCAGTTTTCCGCCACTGGGCGCGTCGACGAATGTAAGCTTGTGCGACAAGCAGTTCGGGCAGGCATCTCGAGGCGGATAAGTAAACTGTCTGCACTCTTCGCAACATTGAAGAGCAAAACGGCCCTCGGCGGCGGCGCGCGTAAGGCCATGCGCCGTGCGGCTGCGAGCAGATGGCG
This sequence comes from Ochrobactrum sp. 19YEA23, assembly GCF_029909865.1. NCBI lineage: Bacteria > Pseudomonadati > Pseudomonadota > Alphaproteobacteria > Hyphomicrobiales > Brucellaceae > Ochrobactrum > Ochrobactrum sp. 19YEA23. The sequence goes on from NZ_JASAMQ010000002.1 coordinate 200,912, forward strand.
GCAGAAGTGGCTGGCGCGTACGGGCAAGCGGATTTTTTCGCTTTGGTCGAGCAAGTGGTTCAGTCATGCGTTCCCTCCCGCGAAAATAACCGCACCAGATGAAAGCCCGCGGTCGTAATTGATCATTCCGAAGCCAGAGGCGAGACTGATACGGGCATTTTTGACCTGCGTCGCACCCGCTGCCCCCATTACCTGTCGCATGGCCTCCACAATGCCAAGATGACCGCCCGCCGCACCCGCCTGGCCGACGGAGAGTTGGCCGCCACTGGTGTTATGTGGGAACGAGCCGTCTATTTCGAATGTATGGCTGCGGACGAAATCGGGTCCCTCGCCCTTCTTGCAGAATCCCAGATCCTCGAACTGCATCATGGAGATGACAGGGTAATCGTCGTAGGTTTGCACCACATCGATATCGTTCGCAGTAACGGAAGCCATGGCGTAGAGATCGTCTATATCGCGCGCCCAGCCACCGCGATATTGCACCTCGTCGTCAGCATAAGCATGATGGCGCTCTATCGTCGAAAGAATATGGACAAATGGGAGGTTAAGGGGTTTCGCTGTTTCCTCACGCATTATCAAAAATGCTTCCGCGCCTGCGCAGGGCATTACACAATCGAAAAGGTGAATCGGGTCGGCAACCGGTCGCGCCGCCATATATTGCTCAAGGGTCAGTGGCTTTTTCATCAGCGCAAATGGATTGCGAAGTGCATTGGTCCGCTGGGCGACACAAAGCTTGCCGAAATCTTCCCGCTTAGCGTCAAAACGGTTCATGTAGTGCCGCGCAATGAGTGCAAAACTGGCATTGGCCCCGCCCGCCCCATAGGGATATGTCGCGTCCTGCGCAAAGCGCGAGAAATTGGCGAGTGTCTTGCGAAAACTATCGACATGGTTGGTATCGCCAGCAACACAGGCGACAATATCCGCATCTCCGGCCTGCACAGCCCGTGCTGCACGTCGAAGCGAGATAATGCCGGAAACGCCTCCCATTGGCACATGATCGAGCCAGCGGGGCGACAAGCCAAAATGTTGGGTCAACCCGATCGCCGTGTCGGGTGCAGTGGAAAAACTTGCCATCGCGAAGCCATCAAAGTCACGGTGACTAATACCTGCGTTTTTGGCCAATGCCCTTAATGCGCGGCCGATCCACCAATGTGCGCTCTGGATGGAAAATCGCTCGTAAGGCACGGTTACCGGCACCGCGGCGACAATTCCTTCATAAGACTTCCGTGCAAGTTGACCTGTCATCAGCCTTGCCCCATTTTGTGCCGAATACGTGCCTTGAGATCTCGTAGGTCTATTGCCGCGCCCAGACGCACCAATTCGGCCGCCATGGTTTTGATCTCGCCACGCTGCAGTTTTTGGGTGGAACTAAGCGGCAGCGAATTGATGAAGGCGACATAACCCGGCAACTTGTGATAGGCGAGCCGCTCGGCACTATCCCGGACAACCGCCTCAGCCAGCATGACGGGATCGTCACGGTCGGCGCCTTCCGCCCGCACGAAAAAGGCGAACACTTCTTCGCCTCGTAGTTCGTCGGGAACTGGCGTCACCGCTATTGCCTTGATAGCGGCATTGCCACCCAGTGCCGCTTCGACTTCAAGAACGGCAATGTTTTCACCGCTGCGACGGACAATACTTTTCTTGCGATCGAAGAAATAAAGCAGGTGTTCGTCATCCTCATAAACGACGTCACCTGTGTGAAACCAGCCACCGGCCCAAGCCTCCTCAGTCGCCTTTTCGTCCTTGAGATAGCCGGAGAAAAAGCCCTGGCGCGGATCGTTACCAGCCGCGCGCACGATCAGTTCGCCCGGTTTGCCACGCTCGACATCGCAATCCAGATCATCAACAATCCGGTACTCCATGCCTGCCCGTGCGCGACCGATGCAACGCAAGCCAGGTGTATAAGCGTCGCGCGCCGTGCCGGTACAAGCCCGCCCGCCCGTCTCGGTCATCGCCCACGCCTCGATGATCGGAATGCGATAGCGCTCCTCGAATTCGATTTTGTGCTGAGCATCCACGCCCGGCCCCAGTGAAAACTTGACCCTGTGGTCGCGGTCAAAGGATGTTTCGGGAAGCCTGAGCAAAATCGCAGGAATAACACCAAGGCAATGAATGATAGTTGCACCCGATTCGCTGACCGACTGCCACCAGCGGCTGGCGTGAAAGCGATCCAGCGGCACGATGGCGCCCCCTGACACGATCATGCCGAGTGCCGTGCAGCCGAGTGCATTCATGTGGAACATTGGCAGTGGCGTAAGCGCTATTTCACGGTTTGATATGATTTCACCGATACCGCCCTGGGTGACATACCAGTCGGCGAGCGTCATAAAATAGGTGTTGGAAAGAATACAGCCCTTCGGCTTTCCGGTGCTGCCGGATGTAAAAAGCAGTGCGCATTCGTCGTCTCCGTTCCCCTTGAGCTTTCCGGTGACTGAAGTCGCAACAGGAAGGATACCACCTGCTTCAACCACGCGAATATACTCGCTTTCGAAGCCTGACAATGCCGGCGCTTGGAAGGAGTAAGTGACGATCAGATCCGCATCGGCAATTTCGAGTTGATAATCGAGTTCTGCTGGGCGAAGGTCCGGATTGATCGGTACAATTGAGACACCGATGCCATTGAGTGCCAGCCAGTGGCTGAAAAATTCCGGTCGGTTTTCAAGGAGCAGCGCAACCCGGTGACCTGCGCCATATCCAGCCGCAGTAAAGCGTGCCATGACCTCCCTAACCTCAGCATATACTTCGCCATATGTCTTTCGAAACCCGCCTGGCGCATAAGCGAGACCGGCACTTGCCGGTGCGATCAACATCGGTGCGTCGGGTTGAGCTTTGGCTTGGGTTTCGAAAGCGAGAAAAGGCGAATGCATGAAAAGGTCCTCATGCCACTGCGGCATTATTGGTTTGTCGCATAGGAAAAGTTTTCCAAGGAATAGTGGGGTGAGGCTTGAAGGGTCCAATATAATCGCTTGCCATAACAAATCGCATATTGTTATCAATCATCATGGATCTGAGACAAATTCGATATTTCATAGCGGTGGCGGAAGACGAGCATTACGGGCGCGCATCGGAACGCATCCATATCGCCCAACCCGCGCTCAGCCGCCAAGTCCAGCTGCTCGAAGCAGAACTCGGGGTGACGTTATTTGATCGTTTGCCGCGCGGTGTGAGACTTTCGGCGGCGGGGCGCACATTTCGGGATCATTGCCGTGAAATCCTTGTGGACCTCAGTCATGCTGTCAGTGAGGCACAATCGGTCGCTCGCGGCGAGTCTGGCATGCTGAAGCTTGGCTTTATCGAAGTCGCCGCATGGAGCGGCATCATTCCTGAAACGATCATGGAGTTCCGAAGCACCAGTCCGGGAGTTAGTCTGGTGCTGAGTGCGATGACAAGTCTCGACCAAATCGAAGCCATATATGATGGCAGGATCGATGCGGGATTTCTCTATAATCCGCCTGCCGATCCCCTCCTGACCATAAAACCTATAACGCGCCATTCGGTGTTGCTCGCAGTGCCCGTCAACTCGGAATTTGCAGGCCGGAAATCGGTAAATGTGTCTGAACTGGCGGGTCAACGGATGATCCAGTTTCATCGTCGCGAAAGTCCTGCCTACTATGACGAAATGCACCGCGGTCTTTTCCAGGCTGGCATCGCGGTAGATGTCGTGCATGAAGCCGAGAACGAGGCGGAAATGCTGGCGCTTGTCACAACCGGCCTTGGAAATGCGCTCGTCAACGAATGCCAGAAATGGCGCAAGCCTCTCGGCGTGCAGCTGCTACCTGTAGATGGATTGGATGTGGGACTCAATCTCGCTTTGGTCTATGGTTCCAGCCAGTCTGTCCCGGCCCTCACGAGGTTTCTTTCTCTGTTGGAACACTAGACATCCAGAACAAACAAAGCCGGCGAGACCTGACCGCGATAGCATTATGCGATCAATCTCCTGCCTCGATACTATTGGACCTTCAGGGGCTTCCAATGGTCAATTTCGTCATCAGCGACGAAAAGACGATCGATCAAGATCGCTAAAAGGGAACTGACATGACCGGAAGGCGTCATTGCCAATCCGAACTGGGAGTGAATTGAAATGCTTTCGTTGATAGAACGAGCTGGCGGAGCAGCCATGCGTATTCCAGCAGGTACATTATTGATTGCTGGCAAATGGCAGAACCCTGCCGATGGCCGCACTATCCCTGTTTATGATCCTGCAACAGAAGAGAAGATCGCTGATATAGCGGCTGCCTCGGCGGTCGACGTCGACCACGCCGTGCAAGCCGCTCACCGTACCTTCGAGAGCGCACTCTGGCAAAAGATGCGCCCGCTGGATCGCGGCAGATTGCTTGAAAAGCTAGCGCTATTGGTTGACCGTGACGCAGAAGAATTGGCACGCCTTGAAACGCTGGACAACGGCAAGCCTTATCTGGTTTCAAAGAACATTGACCTGAAATTCTCGGTGGATGCACTGCGCTACTACGCGGGATGGGCCTCGAAGATCAACGGCGAATATATCACGCTCTCGCCTTTTTTCGACGATGGAGGCACCTATCGCGCCTACACTGAACGCCGGCCTGTAGGTGTCGTGGGTGGCATCACGCCCTGGAATTTCCCACTTGGTCAGGCAATTCAGAAGATCGCGCCAGCTATAGCCTTCGGTTGTACAATTGTATTGAAGCCCTCGGAAGAGGCCTCTCTGACAACGCTTCGACTGGGTGAACTGATCCTCGAAGCGGGCATTCCCGACGGTGCGATCAACATCGTTACCGGCTATGGGCATGAAGCGGGTCAGGCTATCGTGGACCATGAACTCGTGCGCAAGATCGCATTTACGGGCTCGACGGCTACGGGCCAACGCATTCTTCAATCCTCAGCGCGCCAGATGAAACGCGTGACGCTTGAACTTGGCGGCAAGTCTCCAACAATCATATTGGCCGATGCGGATTTAGATAAAGCAATACCCGGCGCGGCGAATGCGATTTTCCCCAACTCGGGACAGGTTTGTACCGCCGGTTCCCGGCTCTTTATCGACGCCTCGATTTTTGATGACGTGACTAAAGGGGTGGCACAGATCGCCAAGGAGTTGCGACTTGGCAGCGGTTTTGATCCGTCGACTCAACTTGGCCCGTTGATCTCTGCCCGCCAGATGGAACGTGTCTCATCACTGGTCGCGGGTGGCATCGAAGACGGCGCAGAACCTTTGTGCGGTGCGAGCCGCGCCGACACAACGGGCTACTTTTACCAGCCGACCGTATTGACTAAAGGCCGCCGCGACATGCGAATTGCCCGTGAGGAAGTGTTCGGCCCCGTTGTGATGGCAATGCCCATAGAAGATCCACGCCAGATCAAAGCGCTGGCCAACGATACCGAATTCGGACTTGGTGCCAGTATCTGGACCAAAGATATCAATAAGGCCCATCTGTTGGCCAGCCAGCTCGACGCGGGCACGGTCTGGATCAATACGCACAACATTCTCGATACGGCCATGCCTTTCGGCGGCACCAAGCTCTCGGGACTTGGCCGTGAATTCGGCACCGAAGTGGTCCATGCCTATACCGAACCGCGCGCTGTTTGCATGCGACTGGAATCGCCCGACTTCGACTGAACAAAGACTTGAGCACATTGCTGAGCGATCTGAACCGGGACAAAGCGTTCCGGTAACGGGATGAGTTTGGCCGCAGACAGACTGGTCTTCAAAGCTTGTTTGCCGGTCCCAGGGAGAAGTGCAATGCAGGATCAGCTTGATGCGCTCGTAAAAGAAGTCACGGACAAGGTGATTGCATGGCGACGACACATACACGCCAACCCAGAGCTCTCCTTTCAGGAGCACGATACCGGGGAATTCATCGTCAAGACGTTGCGGTCCTTCGGCAACATCGAAATCTCTCGCCCATCAGGCACGAGCGTAGTCGGACGGTTGGTGGGCGAATTGCCCGGCCCGACGATAGCGATACGCGCCGATTTCGATGCATTGCCCATCACTGAAGATACAGGCCTGTCCTTTGCATCCCGAAATCCCGGTGTCATGCATGCCTGTGGTCATGACGGGCACACGGCTATTCTGTTGGGCTCGGCCGCCGTGCTGTCGCAGCTCAGTAACAGGATAGGCGGTGAAATCCGCTTCCTGTTCGAAAATGGTGAAGAAACACCGCCCGGCGGAGCTGCGGGGATGATAGCCAATGGGGTGATGAAGGGCGTGGACAGGGTGATCGGCCTGCATCTCTGGTCACCCTACGAGATCGGCGTAGTGCAGGTGAACGCCCGGCACGTGATGGCTGCTTGTGACGTCTTCAAGGTCACCGTCAAAGGCAAGGGTGGCCATATCGGTGCTCCCCATGCCGCCGTCGATCCTATCTCGATCGCAGCACAAATCATCACCAACCTGCAGTACCTGGTCGCTCGGGAGATTGATCCGCTACATTCCGCGGTAGTGGGTGTTACTGAATTCCATTCCGGTCGATCTGTCGGCGTCATTCCAGCGACTGCAACGATCAGCGGCGGCACCAACACCTTCGATCCCGGCATTCGCGACCTGATCGAGCACCGCATCGGCGAGATCGCCACCGGCATCAGTGCAACACACGGCGCGGCTTGTGACTACGAATATACTCGGATCTACGACAGTGTGGTCAACGACCCGCAAACTGCATCTATTGTCTCGGCTGTCGCCACCACACTTTTTGGCTCCAGGCAGGTCAGCGAACTGCCGCCAATCATGCCCGGAGAAGATTTTTCTGCCTTCGGACATAAGGCGCCATCCTGCTTCGTGTTGTTGGGCGCCGGTAATACTGCCAAAGGCATCACCGCACCGCATCACGATGCCGCTTTCGACTTCGACGAGGACGCACTTGCCATGGGTGTTCGACTATTCGTCCATTCCGCTTTCGCCCTCCTTGAACGGACTGCCGACGCCAAAGCCACCGCCTGAAATCGAACAATGCCGTAACAACAGAGGTTCCGAATGAATGCGCTTAGTAACGATTTAAATCTTCTCGGAGCCGAAAGTCGCGCGTTTCTGCGTCAGGAACATGGTCTTCGCATCGGCGGGCGAACTGTTGCCGCCTCCGGTGGGAAAACCTTTCCAATGGTCGACCCAAGTTCCGGTGACACGGTCGGATATGTGCCAGAAGCTACGGCCGAAGACGTAAACGCGGCAGTCGGTGCCGCCCGCCACGCGCTGGAAAATGGTCCATGGTCGCGCATGCGACCTCATGAACGAGCACTTGCCATGTCGAGGCTGGCCGATCTGATCGAACAGAACAGCCGTGAACTTTCAGAACTGGAAACCATTAACAGCGGCCGGTTGATCGCCAACACCCGTCTCTTCGACGTCGAATTTTCTGCTCATACCCTACGTTACATGTCGGGCTGGGCAACCAAGATTGAGGGGCGCACGGTCGATATTTCAGCGCCCTACATGCCGCAGGGCGAATTCTTCGCCTTTACCCAGCGCGAGCCCATCGGGACTGTCGCGGGCATTACGCCCTGGAATGTTCCTCTCTGTCAGGCGGTGTGGAAAATCGCTCCCGCCCTAGCCGCTGGTTGCACGATTGTCCTCAAGCCTGCTGAGCCCACACCGCTGACTGCGCTTCGCCTTGCCGATCTTGCGCTTGAGGCCGGCATCCCCGAAGGGGTTCTCAATGTGGTCACCGGTTCCGGCGCCGACACGGGAGCCGCGCTTGTGAGACATCCGGGTATCGATAAAATCTCCTTCACCGGCTCGACCGCGACTGGCAAGCTGATTGCGTCACACGCGGCAGCGACCTTCAAAAAGTACAATCTGGAACTTGGTGGCAAATCACCGGTCGTCATCATGGCTGATGCCGATCTGGAAAAAGCCATCCCCGGTGCCGCCTGGGCAATCTTCGGCAATCATGGTCAAAATTGTTGTGCCGGATCAAGGCTCTATGTGCATGAAGCAGTTTTCGAAAAGGTGCTCGAAGGGGTAGCGGAGATTGCTCGCTCTATCCGGCTTGGCCCTGGTCTCGATCCAAAAAGCCAGATGGGGCCTCTGGTCAATCGCGCGCAACAGGAACGCGTGCTCAGCTACATCGAAACCGGCAAACGCGAGGGCGCATCTGTACTGATCGGTGGCGAAGCCGTCGATCATGCGGGCAGCTATGTTAAACCGACAGTGTTGGTGAACATAAACCAGCATATGCGCGTGGTACGAGAGGAAATTTTCGGTCCGGTTCTTGTAGCGTCAAGATTCACCGACGAAGCCGAGGCTCTCAGGCTGGCCAATGATTCCGAATATGGGCTCGGTGCCAGTATCTGGACACATGACATCAGTCGCGTGCACCGGTTCATCCGCGGTTTCAAAGCTGGCAACATCTGGGTCAATGTCCATAACATACTCGATATGGCACTGCCCTTTGGCGGCACCAAGAATTCGGGTGTCGGACACGATTTGGGCGAGCAATCGGTACTCGACCATACCCGTATCAAAGCTGCGGTGGTTTCGCTCTAAATGTCATCAAATTCAATGGACGCCTCAGCGCGCGATATCGCCGTTCAGCCATTCATCGACGGAATTGTGGAGCGGTTCGGACCGAAGCAGCGCACCCTGCCGCAAATCTTGATCCACCAGGCGGAACGCTACCGCGACAGGCGGCTTGCTGTATTCGGCAACACAGTCTGGACCTACAATTACGCCCACGATATCGCCGGACGCGCTGGCGCACTACTGGTATCCGCCGGTATCGTTGCAGGCGACCGGGTGGCAATTTTCTGTTCCAACCGATCTGAATTCCTGGCAGTCTTTCTAGGCTGCGCCTGGATCGGAGCGATCATGGTGCCAATCAACACAGCCTCGCGTGGGAGCCAGTTGCAGCATGTCCTCGTAAACTGTCGCGCGCGATTGCTTGTCGTCGAGGCCGCTTTCGCCACAGTATTCGATGACCTTTCCGAGGCCTTAGATGGCGTGGAGACAATCTGGACGATTGGCGGCGCAGTAGAGTTGGTGGGGGAAAAGCCCGCGCGCACCCTGCCTGAGTTCCCTGATCCAATCTCTCCACATGCGGTAAAACCGGGGGACACCTGTGCCATTCTTTATACGTCCGGCACCACTGGCCCGGCCAAGGGAGTTTGCTGCCCACAGGCCCAGTTCTTTTGGTGGGGCGTGGGGACCGCACGCGGCTTGGGAATACGCGAAGACGACGTGCTGCTGACAACACTGCCACTTTTCCATACCAATGCGCTCAATTGTTTCTGGCAGGCGTTACTCACGGGTTCGACCTATGTGCTGGAGCCGAAATTCTCCGCCTCCGGCTACTGGAAAGCAGTGGAGCATCACAAGGCCACAATCGGTTATTTTCTTGGTGCCATGGCCGCTATACTTCTCTCACGCCCGCCCGAAGATTCTGATATCCAACATTCAATGCTCACGGCTCTCGGCGGCGGCGTGCCTGAGCGGTTTCACAAACCGTTTTTAGAACGGTTCGGCGTACCGCTCCTTGACGCCTATGGCTCAACCGAAACCAATTTTGTTTTCTCTAGCGACATTCCCCCGGCAAAGCCAGGTACTATGGGCTATCTCTGCCCGGGCTTTGACGCGCGCATTGTTGATGAAGATGACGTGGATGTCCCCGAAGGCGAACCAGGTGAGCTTCTTCTTCGGGCCGATGAGCCTTTCGCCTTTGCAACGGGCTATTTCGGCATGCAGGATAAGACCGTGGAGGCATGGCGCAACCTCTGGTTCCACACCGGAGATCGCGTTGCCCGCGATCCTGATGGCAACTATCGTTTTATCGATCGGATGAAAGACGCAATTCGTCGTCGCGGCGAGAATATCTCGTCATGGGAGGTAGAGCAGGTGCTTCTGTCACACCCAGCGATTTCGTCTTGCGCCGTCTATGCAGTTCCTTCTGACTTTGGAGAAGATGAGGTGATGGCGGCGATCCTGCCGGAACCCGGGAACCGGATCGATCCGGTCGATATCATGGATTTCTGCAGTAGCAGACTTGCCTATTTCGCTGTTCCACGCTTCATCGATATCGTAAGCCAACTGCCGCTGACCGAAAATGGCAAGATTCGCAAAGCGTTACTCAGGCAGACTGGTATCACATCAACTGCCTGGGACCGAGAAGCCGCAGGCTATATGCTCAAGCGCTGAAGATAAGTCATGACGAGGGATGACATGCACTATATGGGGCTTATCGAAACGAGTGACTTGATTGCTCGTGGCGAAATATCCTCTATTGAGGTGACACAGCACCAAATCGCCCGTTGTGAGGCGCTTTCACATCTCAAGGCCTTCATAACCGAGACCCCGGAACTTGCACTCCGACAGGCTGCCGCTGCTGACCGGGATATTGCTAACGGTCGACGCAAAGGCCTAATGCACGGCGTACCAATCGCGCTCAAGGATCTCTATGATCTTCGGGTTACGCCCACGACGGCGGGATTGCCACTGCGACGCAACGCCAGAGCGGTTGCGAATTCTACAGTCACCAGGCGCTTGATTGATGCCGGGGCAGTTATCCTTGGCAAAACCAATCTTACCGAAGGCGCTTATGCGGAGCATCGCGAACCTTATGGCACCCCGGTCAACCCATGGAACTCTGACCGTTGGTGCGGTGCTTCCTCCAGCGGAAGTGCGGTGGGGTAGCATCAGGCTTGTTCTACGCCGGGTTGAGCACAGAAACCGGCGGATCGATCAGGATCCCATCCGCCATGAATGGAGTGACCGGCCTGAAACCAAGTTGGGGGCGTGTGAGCCGTGCTGGCATATATGAACTAGCCGGATCGCTCGATCATGCCGGACCGATCACGCGTAATGTAGTTGATGCAGCTGCTATCCTCGGTGTTATTTCAGGTCACGATCCTGCCGATCTTACTTCTTCACGACAGCCTGTACCAAACTACCTTGCTGGGATCACCGATTCCATCAAAGGTCTGCGCATCGGCTTTGACATGACATTCTCATCCTTGGGGACGGATGCGGAGCATATCCAGGCGCTCCAGACCGCCGCAGATGTGTTGCGCGAGCTCGGCGCCAAACTGGTCGAAATAAAGGTGCCAGATACGTCGCAGATCATCTGGGATTGGTTCGATATCTGCGCGGTCCAGAATGCACTTGTGCATGGCAAAGTGTTCGACGAAGCGCCCTATGCCATAGGTCAGTCCTTGCGTGAACTGGTGGCACGAGGCCGCGCGCTTAAAGGTACAGACTATCAGAAAGTCATCAGCCGTCGTGACATCTTCCGAAGTGAGTTCGACGCAGTTTTTGCAAAAGTCGATCTTGTGATTTCACCAGCAATGGCGTTTTCTGCACCCACACTTTCCATGGTGCAGAACTTTACGGACGATCTGATTTCAGGCATTCACCGTTTCACCTGTCCCTTTACGATGTCGGGCCACCCAGTATTATCAATGCCCGGCGGCTCTCATAGCGATGGCATGCCAATCAACATTCAACTGATCGGGCCCCCATTTGGAGAAGATATATTGCTCCGGGCGGGGCACGCTTTTCAGCTGGCATCAGCCTGGCATAATCGTCACCCATTAACGTTAGAGAACTGAATTATGCCGGAAAGGCGCTAAATCATCGGCTAATCGAACAAAAATTCGATATACCTTATGCAAGTCGGGATTATCGCGCATTGTTACGCGAGACATATACGGGAACATTCATAAACCAGATTGCCAGTCAACAACGGGTCTTCGCAGCCATCCGGTGTTCAATACCGTGCTTGTTGAACGTGGCATCCCTCTTAAAGAGTGCTGTACAGGTATTGCGCGGTAAACAGATCGAGATGCCCGCCGCCAACATTTTTGTAGACGGTGATCTGGCGGTCGTCGCTGCGGCCTGGATGTTTTCCCTGACATAGCTCAATCAGATCAGCTTCGATTTGCTCATGGTTGATAAGTCCTGTAGCGAGCGGAATTCCGAGTTCACCCGAACCATCACAGCAATGGCGCGTATCGACAAATACCCGTCCGGCGCGACGGAACACGTCATCATCGGCTTCACGCATGTCTGGCATATAGGCACCGATCAGATCAACATGAGCGCCCTCTTTGAGGAGTTTTCCCTTAACCAGCGGACTGGTCGACATGGTGACACACGATATCACGTCCGCCTTCGAGACTGTGTTATCGAGATCCTCCACGGCAACGATGTTGACGCCAGCAATGTCAATTCGGCTGGCAAGTTTTTCCGCCCTGTCGAAGTTGCGGTTCCAGATAAAGACTTGATTGATCGACGGTCGGCTGGCGCAATGAGCCTGCACCACATGGGGCGCTAGCCCCCCGGCACCAACCACCAGCAAGGCACGGGCGTCCTTGCGCGCCAGCAGGCTGGCGCCAAGTGCCGAATCTGCCGCCGTCTTCTTGAAGGTCTCAATGGCGCCGTCGCAGACCATCAGTGCTTCGCCGGTCTGACCGCTGAACAGCGTTACCGTGCCCTGGATCGAAGGTTGGGCCACGGGAAGTTTGACATTCGCAGGGAAAACGCCGACCAGCTTGACGGCAACGGCCTCGCCTTCGAGCCACGCTACCAGGGATACGAACTGGTTGTCAGCACTTTGCCGGTCCTGCAGTACGGTAGTGTCGCATTGCGGTCGTTTGCCGCTCGCGTGCGCTTGACGCAAGGCTTCGATCAATCCCGGATAATCGAGCGCAGCATCGGTTTGATGTGCATTGAGAGTTATCATCATTCGTTCCTGTCAGGCCACGCGCGTCAGAAAACTTTTGGTACGCGGATGTTGTGGATTGCCCATCACCTTTTTAGGCGGGCCGGATTCAACAATCACGCCGCCATCCATGAAAATCAGATGGTCGGCGACTTCGCGAGCGAAGTTCATTTCATGCGTGACGACAATCATGGTCACGCCATCTTTGGCCAACTGGCGCATCACCGCCAGAACCTCCCCGACCAGTTCCGGATCAAGAGCTGATGTGGGTTCATCAAAAAGCATCAGCCGAGGCTGCATCGCCAATGAACGGGCGATCGCCACGCGTTGCTGCTGCCCACCGGAGAGCTGGTCGGGATAATAATTGGCGCGCTCGGTAAGGCCGACTTTTTCCAGAAGCTTCATCGCCGCAGTGGTGGCCGACTGGCGACCTATCTTGCGTACGATCATGGGCGCCTCAATGATGTTTTCCACCACGGTCTTATGGGGGAAGAGATGGAAGCCCTGGAACACCATGCCCATTTTCTGGCGCTGGCGTGCCAGTTCGTTGAAGGACATCGTATAAAGCCGCTCACCCTGCCAACGCATGCCGATCGGCTCGCCTTCCAGCAACACGGCACCGGAATCCGGCACTTCGAGATAGTTCAGGCAGCGCAGCAATGTGCTTTTGCCGGAGCCGGATGGGCCGACAATGCAGGTCACGTCCCCCTTTTCCACCGTCATGTCGATGCCGTCGAGCACCCGGTGATTGCCAAAAGATTTGGTCAGTCTTTCCACCTGCAGCAGTGGCAAGCTCGCGGACGTTTCATTCATTTTTGATATCCAAGCGCAAATTTGAAGGGCAGCAGTCTGGACAGGAATGACGCGGGACGGGTGATCTGCCGGGATTTCAGGCGTTTCTCGATATGGTGTTCGATGATGGTCAGGCCGGTTGACAGGATGAGATACCAGATCGTAGCCACGATCAGCAGCGGAATGGTCTGATATGTGCGCGAATAAATCATTTGCGCCGAATAGAGCAGATCGGGCAAGGCAAGCACGCTGACCAGCGACGTGAATTTCAGCATTGAAATGGTGTCATTGCCGATCGGCGGAATGATAATACGGATTGCCTGCGGCAGCACGATGCGCTTCATGATCTGAAACCGCGTCATGCCAAGTGTCGCGGCGGCCTCGGTCTGGCCCGGATTGATCGCCTGGATGCCAGCGCGGATGGTTTCGGCGGCATAGGCGCTTTCTGTAAAGGACAGGCCAAGCAGTGCTGCACTCATCGGCGTGATCAGCGTGTTCATGTCCCAGGACCACAAGGTCGGCCCGAACGGAATGCCAATGGTCAGATTGGGAACCAGAAGCGCCAGATTGTACCAGAAAATCAGCTGGACCAAAGGCGGAACGCCGCGAAAGAACCATATCCACAGCCAGCTTGCCCATTGCAGCACCGGATTGGCCGAAAGGCGCATCACGGCCAGTATGATGCCGATTGCAAAACCGAAGATCATTGCGGAAAAAGTCAGGAACAGCGTACGCGCCAAGCCAGCGAGAATGTCGGGATGAAACATGTAGCGCACAACAATGTTCCATTGCAGGTTCTCATTGGTCGCCAGCATATTGACAAAACTCAATGCGATCAGAATGAGCACGGCGCCGGTGATCCATCGAGACGGATGGCGCACGGGTATCGGTTTGACACTATGTATATCCGGCCGGTGCGCGACCGTCTTTGCTGTTCTTGCCATGATTTACTCCAGACTACCGTATCATGTTTAGCGAAATTCGTATTCGAACTCACCAAACCTGCCGGCCCGTGTTCCGGGCCGGCCCTTGCGTCATGGACCGCGGCTGTATTCGCACCGCCGCCCGCTGATGGGCGTTCTCCTTCAATCGGCCCTGACTATTTTGGCTCCGGATTGTCCTTAGTGACCAGAACCGCCTTTTCCAGGGTGCCGGCGCCATCAACGCCCCACTTTGCCATGATTTCCTTGTAGGAGCCGTCATCGATCATGGACTGGATGGCATCGCGGAAAACTGGCCCAAGCGCATCACCCTTGCGCACGCCAATGCCGTTGAAGACCGGATTGCTGACCAGTTCAGATACGCTGAAGCGCCCCGTAATCTTGGCCATATAGTGCATTTTTGCCGATCCGGCCGCCACCATCTCAACACGCCCCGAGGACACAGCCAGTTCGGCGGCGTTCTGGGTGGTGAATTGCTGCAGGTTAATCGGCTTCTCACCGGCGGATTCGCACAATTCCGCGCTCTTTTCCTTCAGATATTGGTAGTCCCAGGCACCTGTCATCACTGCAACGCTATGGCCGCACAGATCTTTTTCCGACTTGATGGAAAAGTCCTTGCCTTTCAAGAAGGCATAGGCGGTGCCTTCCTTGCGCTGAGGAATGAAATCAAGCGAATCAAGCCGTTCCGGCGTCACACCGAAGGAAGAAAATCCGGCGTCAAAACGCTTGCTGGCCAGGCCCGGAATGATGGCGTCGAAACTGGTTGCGGTAAATTCGAATGGCACGCCAATGCGTTCCGACATGGCTTTGGCCATGTCGATGCTCCAGCCTTTCAGGACGCCGTCTTCGACAAACTCGTCCGGTGGCCAGTCATTGAAGGCAGCAATCTTGACGCCCTTCCTGTAATTCTCCGGCACAGCGTCCTGTAGTGCCTTGATCGGTGCGGCATGCAGCGAGGTGACGCTGGCGGCCGTGGCCAGCGCGGCCAGCGCTACCATCATGCGCCGGGATGCGGTTTTGCGACGATTGGTCATTTATCTCCCCTTTGATTGGAATTTTATCCCCGTGCGAGGCTCGTCTTCTACTTGCGTTGCTGATAATGATATGCGAACGTTCTCACAATATAGCCATTGATTGATCGCATCCGTCAAGTTGAAAGTTGAGATCAGGCCCATCTTCGCCTATGAAACGGTACAGGTATTGAGCAGCGTGAAACTGCTTGGAAGGAACGCGCAGACATGAGTGAACGACGCGCCGACAAGACGACCATTGCCGATGTGGCGCGCCTGGCCGGCGTCAGCACCGCGACCGCCGGACGTGTATTGGGCGGCTATGGCTATACCAGCGAAGAAATCCGCGACAAGGTGAAGAAATCCGCTGATATGCTGAGCTATCGCCCCAATCTGCTGGCACGCAGTCTTATCACCGGGCGCAGCAAGACCATAGGCGTTGTCGCGGGCGACATGCAAAGCCCGTTTTACGCCAGTATTCTGCGCGGTATTTCCGATGTGGTTCGTGCGCGCGGCTTTGGCCTGATCGTCACCAACAGCGATGAATCGATTGATCGTGAGCTGGAGGCAGTGGATCTTCTGCGCGAAAAGCAGGCCGACGGCATCATCATTGCGCCCTGTGATATTCTCAAGGCGCAGCACTTGCACGATGTCGTTGCCAGCGGCTGTCCGGTGGTTCAGATCGATCGCCGCGTGAAGGGATTGAAGGCGGATTCGGTGACCGTCAATGGCCGCCAGGCCGCCCACGCCGCAGTGACCCAAATGATTCTCGACGGCCATAGTCGGATTGGCGTACTGGCGGAACTCGAGCATGGCCGCTACAAGAATCTCAACGCATTTCTTCACGACCGCCAGCACAAGAAAATCGATATTTCATCGCTTTATCCGAGCTGGCAGCGTCTGCTCGGCTATATTGAAGCGCATGAGGAAGCCGGGATCGCCTTTGATCCGAGCCTCGTTGCCCAGGTGGGCAGCTATTCGATCGATATTGCCCGCCAGCACGCCATCGCGTTGCTGACCCGGGAAACCCCGCCTTCAGCGCTGTTTACCACCGATGGATTGATGTCAGCCGGCGCCATGCTGGCAATCAGCGAACTCGATATTTCCATTCCGCAGCAACTGTCCGTGGTCTGCTTCGACGATCTGGACTGGATGTCGTTCTTTACCCCTAAACTGACGGCAATCCGGCAGCCACTGCTCGAGGTTGGCGAAGCCGCGGCTCGTCTGGTCCTGGAGCGGCTCGATAGCGCCGATCGGGCGCAGCAGGATATCGTGCTGCATGCCGAATGGCAGCCCCGCTGTTCGCTCGCCCGCCATCCCGGTTGATCTAGCCGGTCTTAACCTCTAAAAGACACGCGCAGCGAGCTCAATCCTGCAACTCGGCTATAGGCTCGCCGAGATCAATCGGCGCGGCATGACCTGTACCACCATATTGGCCACATGTCGCCGCAGCAACGCGTGACGCCGCCTGTAGCAATGTTGCGGGCGCCTCGCCTTTCACCAGGCCATAAAGGGTGCGGGCGATGAAACTGTCACCAGCGCCTAAAGTGTCAACCGCCACAATCGGCGTTGCTTCGGCATGGAAAACCCCTTGCGCACCGGCAAGAACTGCGCCCTTGGTGCCGCGGGTGATCAGCACCCAATCCGCGCCGCTCTCGCGCAGGCAGGCAATGGTCGCCGTAACCTCGTCCGGCGAAAGCTCACCGCCCGAAACAGCGGCCAGAAAGCATTTCGGGCCGATGCGTCGATAGTGTTCCACGTCGCGACGGGTGGAGAAATCATAGGATAGACGTTGCGGCGCAATGGCATCCAGCCAGCCGTCAAGGCCGCTCGACTGACCGATATGGACGGCATCGAACCGGCGCGCAAACTGAATATCGGCGGCGCTCGGCTCAAACATCGACACTCCGAGATCAAAGCGGATGAAATAGCGATCATTGTTACCGCGATGACCAATGATGCAATAGGCCGTCTTGCCTGTGGCCTCCATGCGCAGATGCGAAGTATCGACGTCCTCGTCGCGCAGTGCGGCCTGAATGACCCTTCCGGCCGCATCTGCGGCAACTACGCCGATATAGGCCGCCTCGGCCCCAAAACGGCTCATATGGATAGCGACATTGACACAGTTACCGCCCGGAAACATTTCCCGACGCGAAATGTAACAATCGACGACATTATCGCCCATCGCCGCGATTTTGATCATTCTTATTTTCCCAATTGACAAGATGTGAGAACGTTCGCACACTAAAGTAGAACTGTCAACGTATCGCGGGATTGGTACCGGGAAATGTTGCACTGGACCGGAACGGCCGCCGATCGGCGCAGCCAGGCTCTTCAAGACGCTGAAAAGAGGAATAGAATGCCCAAACAACTTCCTACCGATATTGCTGAAACCTTGAATGCGCTTGCGCAGCGGGATTTTTCGCATGTGTTTCTGGTTGCCTGCGGCGGATCGCTGTCAATCATGCATCCGGGCAAGTATTTTCTGGATCGCCATTCGGAACTGCTGACCTCTGATGTCTATAATGGCGACGAGTTCGTCACACGCGACCCGCGTCGCCTCAACAGCGACGCCATTGTCATTCTGTGCTCCCAGACGGGCACCACCAAGGAAACGGTGCGTGCGGCAGAACATGCCCGTCGCCGGGGCGCCAGCGTGATCTCCCTGACGCTGGATCCGCAATCGCCGCTCGCCGCCGCCGCCGACCACGTGCTGCAATACCAGGCATCCTACACCACCGGCATTCCGATCGATGGCGCCGACAGCAATTACAGCGTGCTTTACATGTTGCTGGCGGGCATTGTCGATTTACGGGACAAGACCAGCCTGCTGCCCAAGCTGCTGGAAAGCCTGCCGGCACTGCAACCGGCCATTGAACGCGGTCAGCAGCATTTTGATGAAACCTTTACCAGATATGCAGAGCGCTATGGCCGCGAAAAAGTCGTGTACACCATGGCTAGCGGTCCGGTTTATGGCGCAGCCTATTCATTCTCCATCTGCGTGCTCATGGAAATGCTGTGGATCAACTCGCAAGCTATCCATGCCAATGAGTTCTTCCATGGCCCATTCGAAGTCGTCGATAAAAATGCCTGCTTCGTCGTCATGATTGGGCTCGATGAAACGCGTGCGCTGGCGGAGCGTGGCCGGGATTTCCTGTACCGTTTCGGCGAGCCGGACAATATGTTGGTGCTGGATGCAGCGAAACTCGATCTCGCTGACATAGATGACACTTTCAAGGAATATTTCGTGCCGTTGATTTTCTTCGATGCGCTTTGGAAGTTTGCCTACAAACTGGCGGCGAAGCGTGAGCAGGTCATGCTGGATGGTCGCCGCTACATGAAAAAGATCACCGATTACTAAGCAGCATCGGGTGCCGGTCCATCTCTGTTGAAGCTGGGCCGGCGCTGCGCGTAATTCTCACGCGATTACATGGCAGGGTGATGTCACGTTGGACTTGATGTTACCTTGAAAACTCTATCAAAATTTCCATGCTGCAAAGTCCTTGAAGCCATGACCGGTTACGATGCAAACGACAACCGCATCGCGCGCGATATGCCCTTGGGCAAATAGTCTGCGCACCGCAGCAAGCGAAGTTGCCCCAGTTGGCTCGCAGAATATTCCGGTTGTTCGCGCGAGATCTTTCATCGCTTCAAGGATAAATTCGTCCTCAACACCTATTGCCATCCCACCAGTCGCGCGAACAAGCGAAAGCGTATGACTTCCTTCCTGAGGGTAGAATTGCAATGGATCGGATATCCCCGACGCGACAGTTTTCGGTTGTTCCCAAGGCTCGACATTCATTTCACCCGCTGCAAAGGCACGCGCAATTGGCGCACAGCCCAATGCCTGCGCAGCAACAAGCCTGGGCAGGCGTCCGGCTGCATCCTTAAACCCGGTAAAAACTCCTTTCACCAACGGCCCGGAACTGGTTGGTACGCTGACCCAATCCGGTATATTGTCACCCAGTGCGTTACATATCTCCTGCCCCACCAGACGCAGTGCATCAACACCATAGGGATTGAGATAAGTGGTCGTGACATTGACAAAGCCCGTCTTGCGACAGATATCCAAAGCGTGGGTGAAAGAATTGCCATAATGTCCGGAAATTTTTTCCAGACGAGCACCATAGGCCATTATCTGCGTGAGTTTTCCCTCCGGTGTCAGTTCAGGACGGACAATGACTGCGGGCAATCCCAGGTGCGCGGCATAACGGGCCGCCGCTGCACCCGCATTGCCGCTGGAGGCGCAAACGATGCCGCGGGCACCAAATGACATCGCCTTGCTAATCGCTGCGGCGACTAGTCTATCTTTGAATGAGCCGGATGGATTGCCGGTTTCATCCTTGATATAGAGCCTTCCACAAAAGGCTTCGTGCAGCAATGTCTCCGGAACACGACGCAGAGGCGTGTTTCCCTCACCCAGCGTTACCTCCTCATCCACGAAATCACTTGTTGCCCAATAACCGCTTTTTTCGTCGAGGTGCTGAACTTCTAGAATGCCTTCGCACTTATCGCAGCGATAAACGAGCGAGGCCGCCACTCTTGCTGCACATTGCGTGCACTGCAACGCGATCGATGCGAGCCGGTTTTGGTTAGCCAGACTGCTACGTTCAATATTCATTGCATCATTCCCCGCGCGGCGACTGGGAACACGCATTCGACGCGCCCTTTTCGTACACCGACATACCAATCGTAACGATCCACTGTCGGATCGCAATGTCCCGGCACCAAACGAAGCTTTTCGCCGATCTGCAGTCGCTCTCCATCCGCATGAACTATGAGTGCACCGTGTTCATCGGATGCACCGGCATAGGTGACGTTGCGGTGACCGTAAACCAGCGGCAGGCCGCTATCGACCGCAATGCCCTTATGGCCGCAATCCAGCACAGCCAGATCTGGACGCGGAGCGCTCATGACGGTACTCAAGACAAAAAGCGACTGGCTGAAAGGCGGCATGGGATCGTTGCGGCTGTAGTCGGCATCCATGAACAGATAGGAGCCAGCCTGTAATTCTGTATAGACTTGGCTTGCCGCCTCATATCGGAAGGTGCCGGTACCGCCACCCCCGACGATGTCGCATGAAAGTCCGCGCTTTCGTATTGCCGTGATCGTCGCTTCGGTCTTCTCAACCGCCTGTCTTATGGCCTCAAAGCGCTCTTCTTCGCTGCGCAAATGCTGAGCTGCGCCATGATAGGACTGCAGTCCACCGAATATGAGATGTTTGCTGTTCGCGATTGCCGCGGCAAGCTCCGCCGCCGGTTCGCCCGGAGCAATTCCGCAGCGCATTCCGCCGACATTGATCTCAACCAGAACCCTGAAACGTTTGCCGCTGTCAGCCGCAACTTTCTCGACCAAATTGACGACTGATCCATTGTCGGCGCAAACCGCAACATCGCTCATGCCAGATAAAGCCAGCAGGCGCGCAAGCTTACGTTCGCTTACGACCTCGTTCGACACCAGAATGTCGGAAACACCGCCCCATGCGAGCACTTCCGCTTCACCGGTTTTCTGAACGCATTGACCGACAGCGCTGCGCGCCATTTGCCAGTGCGCAATGACCGGTGACTTGTGTGTTTTTGCATGCGCCCTCAATCGAATACCTGACGACGCGCAATAGGTTGCCATACGATCCAGATTGTCTTCCATCTTGTCGAGATCGATGATCAGCGCGGGCGTATCGATATCCGCCTCTCTCATTCCCGGCTGAGCCGGCGGAACCTGTAGCATTCTCAAATCCTCTGGCAGAAATCGGCTGTTTGCTACCCTGCCGACAGATCGTTGTCGGCAGGGTAAGGGTTTCATGCCGCGATGGATGTTTTTTCCGTCGTGGTAAGGGTCGCGAAATTATCCCTGATATATTCAGCGGCCCGCAGCGCCAAGGCCGATATCGTCGGCGTGGGATTGACGACACCACCGGTTGCCAGCACGCTTCCGTCAACGATGAACAGATTTGGGACTTCCCAGGTCTGGTTCCATTTATTAACAACCGACGTTTCGGGATCGCTTCCCATGCGACATGTGCCGATCATATGCCAGGCAGGTGTCCGATAGACGCCATTCTTGTCACGATAATCATGCAAGCGATACTCAAACGCACCACATGCCTTTGCCAGATCTTCCAGGCGATCAAGCATATAGTTCATCATGCGCTTGTCATTTTCGCCCGGTGCATAATGGGTGCGGGCGGCTGGCACTCCATCGGAATCGGTCAATTCAGGATCGAGTGTCACCCGGTTCTCGGGATTTGGCAGATCGTCACCGATGGCAAAAACCCCGATCGAATGACCAAAATGCTTCTGGAACCAACTGTGATGGTTTTTACCCCAAGGAGCTCGCGCAGAAGTAAACCAGCCTGCAGCCAGTTCTCCCGCGGATGGCGAAGACGTGATACAGTTGAAATTGAAGCCATTAACGAAACCACGTGACGGATCGGTTTCCGCAAACTGGCGTGAAATCAGCGACGCGACATAGCCAGTCTGGCCATCAACCGGCTCATTCACCCACATTTCACAAGCGACAAGCGTATGGTGTAAGAGATAACGGCCAACCTGATCGTTGCTGTTCGCCAGATTGTCGGAAGCAAGCAGAAGACGCGGCGTTCCGATTCCATTGGCGGCAACGATAACCAAGCGAGCCTTTTGGAATCGCTTCAAACCGGAATTGCGGTCGACATAAAGCGCGCCGGTCGCGCGTCCATCGCTATCTTTTTCAATCCGCAGCACGCGCGCGTGGATACGCAACTCGCAGCCGGCATCAAGTGCCTTGGGCCAGATCGACATGGAATATTTGCTCATTGAGCCGCGCGGACACCCGTTGCAGACACCACAATTGTTACAGGCTGGACGCCCGTCATAATCCTCGGTGATGGCTCCTGCTTCTACGGGCCACCAATGCCAATCGAGGTTGTCGAAACCGGAAGAGAGTCGTTTGGCCACTTTCGACACCGGCATGGGACGGGTTGGACAGGGCTCCCGCTCAGGCATGGCCGGATCACCCGCCAACCCGGAGACACCAACCAATTTATCGGCCGCTTCGTAGAAGGGCGCCAGGTCTTCATAGGAAATCGGCCAATCGGGTTGTAACCCATGTTCCGTCCCTTTTCGAAAATCGGATGGACGGTATCGTGGCCAGATGGCGCCATACACATTCGTCGATCCACCAACTCCGTTCCACATCAGTATTTGCGAGGAATCCGAGTTGACCGGAAAATCGTCCGGATGGGACCTCTTATTGACATCCGGGCTCCAATTAGTGCGCCGCTGCCAGGACCAATCCGAATGAAGATGCGGGTGATCTTTAGCCTCAACCCAGGAGCCTTGTTCAAGGCAAACCACATCAAGTCCGGCCTGTGCCAGTACCAGTGCCGCGAGAGAACCGGTTGCACCGGCACCTATAATCAAAACGTCGCAAGTCCGATCCGCGGTCATCGTGCAACTCCCCAGTTTTCAGTTTTCTGCGTTTCAAGCGCCAGTTCGGAAATATCGACGGGCACGACAGCGTCCGTCGCGAGATAATGACCGCGATTGTGAGTGGGGATATCCTTGCTGAAGTCAAACGGCTCCATCGGATAGCCAGATAGATGAGGCCGGATGGAATAAGGTCTACCGCTTTGCTGGATAACCGATACGACGAACGGCGTCTCGTAATAGGCAAGCACGGTTGCGATGTAAATTTTGTCAAAAAGATCGGGATCACGAACTTCGAACGCAGCAACCGCTTCAGTCCGCTGCATTGGTTCGTCGCTCGATAGGCTGCCATTGAGCCAGCCAATCAAATCGGCAAATTTTTCAAGAGCTGTAGTGTCCCATGATGAAAACAACCGCAGAGCAATAATCCCGTGGACGCCTGCCGCAGAAGCCGACGGCCAGATTGCATCGCCCGGTATGAGTTCATCAACAAGCGCCGCAATCATTCTTGCCTCTTCGTCCGAAGACAGCGCGAAATTGACCAGCCGTTCGTCCTTTCTCGATACAGATTCCATCCTATCGCTCCTACCTGCGATCCAGAGTGATCGTAATCATCTTGAGTTCCGTCATGGCCTCCATCGTATGCAGCCCACCAAGGCGCCCGATACCGCTCTTGGTGTTCGTACCACCGCCAAAAGGCAGATGGATTTCCCAATAGGTACTGCCGGAGTTGATATTCACAATGCCGGCCGGAATAGCCTTGGCGACGGACAGACCCCGCTGCATATCCCTGGTGAAAACACCGATTGACAGGCCGTATTCGCTGTCGAGAGCAAGGGACAAAGCCTCGCTGTCATCCCGGAATGTCAGCACGGGCACGACAGGTCCGAATGTTTCCTCCCGGTTGATCCGCATCTCACGCGTTACACCCGAAAGTACGGTTGGTTCGAAAAAGAGATCACTGCCCAAATCGGGCCTATCCTTGCCGCCGCAAAGCAGCGTCGCGCCGTTCGCGATGGCGTCCTCGACATGCTCCTTCACCTTGACCGCGACCTTGGCATTGTTCAGCGGCCCCATCGTGGTTCCTTGCTGGAAAGGATCGCCCAGCACATGACGTTCGGCATGTTGGACAAGCTTTTGGCAAAGCGCATCGGCTATTGTTTCATGAACCAGCACGCGCCCGGTTGCGGCACAAACCTGCCCTGCATTGAAGAATGCGCCGCCAGCGGCTGAAGCGGCGGCAGCCTCGATATCGGCATCCTCGAAGACTATGACCGGACCGTTGCCGCCAAGTTCGAGCAGCAGGGGCTTGCCTGCGCCACGCTCGGCAATGCGTTTTCCTGTTGCAGCACTTCCGGTAAAGCCGATTGCCGCAACATCCGGGTGCACGACGACAGCATCGCCCACCGTAGCGCCTTCGCCGATCACCAGATTGATGACGCCATCGGGAAGTCCCGCCTGTTCGACAACGTCCATGAGCGCGCAGGCAATCAGCGACGTCGAAGGTGCTGGAACCCAGACAATGCAATTGCCTGTGGCAATACCCGGCGCTAGATACTCAACCGGAATATTGACCGGAAAATTCCACGGCGTGATCACACCATAAACGCCGCGTGGCTGACGGATTGTCATAGCCAGTTTTGTCGGGTCTTCGGTCGGCAGTGTCTCTCCACCCATCTGCTTGACCAGCTCGGAAGCGAGACGGAAGCCATCGGCGGCCTTGCCAACTTCACCCATAGCCTCGGCAAGCGGCTTGCCCTGTTCTCCAGACAAGATACGGGCGAGCTTTTCGCGGGACGCATCAATAGCCGATCCTATTTTCACGCAAAGAGCAGCGCGTTCGAAGGTGGGCGTTGCAGCCCATGAGGAAGCTGCGTTCTTGGCTGCGGCTACTGCCCTGTCGACAGTTGAAGCCGTCGATTTTGGCAATTGGGCAATGATCTTGCCCGTAGCCGGATTGATCGCGGGCATTGTATCGGGTTCGGTTTCCCAACCACCCGCGATGAAATTACCAATTTTGGCAGATGTATAACCACCATCCATAATCGTTTCTCCCATTCACTCTGCTGCATTCGCGAAAGACTGGTCGTCCAGATCGACTTCCCGACCACCGATAACGAGACCGGCAGCGAACAGACGTTGTGACGCCGTCACCACTTCTCCACGCACGTCCTCAAGCGGGAATGATCCGTCGCGCAGGTCCAGAATACTTGCATCGCCCACGGCACCGGGTTTCAGCGTGCCCAGTTCCGGTCGCTGAACGGCAAAGGCCGGATTGATCGTGGATGCGGCGATGACATCGTTGATCGGCATGCCGAGAGCCAGGAACTTGGACAGAGTCGTTACCTGATCGTAAGCCGGTCCGGTAATGCACAAAGCGTGCACGTCTGACGAAATCGTATCCGGCATGAAGCCACGCCCCATCATGGCGCGCGCGGTTTTCCATGAGAAGGAACCCATGCCGTGGCCGATATCGAAGATGACGCCCCTTTCCCGCGCAGCCAACACTTCCGGCTTGATGTTGCCCTTGCCGTCAATGGGCGCGTTCGGGAAAGGACGGAAGCAATGCGTGAGCACATCGCCCTTGCGCAAGCGCGAAACGACAGCCTCATAAGAGGGCGGCGGCTCGTCAATATGCGCCATCAGCGGAAGGCCTGTTTCATCGGCGACCTGAAGCGCCACATCGAGCGGCTGAATACCGGCGGGCCCGGAAGCGTGACGTCCGATACGGACCTTCACGCCGATGATGACGTCGCGGTTTGCGTTGATAACCTCGACAGCCTCGCGCGCGGCCAGAAGACGGATGTCATGGCTTTCCCCCAGCATGATGTTCTTGGAGAAGCCATAAATGCCCGCAAAGGAAATATGGAGATAAACCAGGATGCGCGCCGTGCTGCGCTCGATGACATGTTTGCGGAAACCCGGGAAATTACCCGGCCCGGCACTGCCGGTATCGACGCAGGTTGACACCGCGCTCATACGGGCGAACAGATCAGGATCGACACCGAGCGATGTTCCGCCCCAATAGACGTGTGTATGGAGATCGATCAGTCCGGGCGTAACAATAAGTCCCTTGACGTCACGCACTTGCGTTCCGGTCAGCCCCTCCCCGATCGCAGCCACTTTACCATCCTTGAAGGCAACGTCCGTAACACGGTCTATAGTCTGTGAGGGATCGATTACCCGACCGTTCTTCAATACCAGATCATATGACATGAATTCTGCTTTCCGGTTCCTTGAATTGCTGATTGATGCGAGCGCCGCTGTCACTTGAGAAGTAACGCACTGCCTCCGCGTTCGCGTTGAGGATAAGTCTCGATCCGGGGAACAAGCCGCTTGCGTCGGCACAGGTGGCGCGGACCACCTGATCCCCTATCGCTACATCGAGAAATTGGTAGGGGCCTGCTGGTTCCACGAGAACCAGATCGCCAGCCAGATTGAGGCCGCCGGATGCCCTTTGAACGGGCTTGAGGTCATGAGGGCGCACGCCGACAATTTGTCCCGGCGATCCGCCACACATCTCCGCAGGGAGAAAATTCATCTGCGGGCTGCCAATGAAACCGGCTACAAACTGGTTTGCCGGGCTGGAATAAACCTCCATTGGTGGCGCAAACTGTTGCAACACGCCGTCCTTCATGACCGCGATGCGGTCAGACAGCACCATGGCTTCTTCCTGATCGTGTGTCACAAAGATGACGGTGATCCCAAGCTCCTTTTGCAGACGCCGGATTTCTGTCCGCATCCTCACACGCAAGGACGCGTCCAGATTGGACAAAGGCTCATCCATCAGGAGAACAGAGGGATTGCGCACGATGGCACGGCCCACTGCGACACGCTGCCTTTGACCGCCGGAAAGAGCGGCTGGAAGACGTTCGAGCAAAGCTTCGATGCCAAGAACCTCGCTGGCCCAGCTAATCTGGCGCGTGATGGTCGCTTCATCGACTTTCTGCCGGCGCAACGGAAATGCAATATTGTCGCGAACAGTCATATGCGGATAGAGCGCATAATCCTGGAAAACGAGTGCGATATTGCGGTCTCTTGGTAAGCGATCCGACATTTCCTGATCGTCGAAGCGGATCGATCCGTCGCTTATTTCCTCCAAACCGGCGATGCAGAATAGCAGTGTCGACTTTCCACAACCCGACGGCCCCAGAAACGAGATGAACTCGCTGTCGTTGATCGAAAGATCGAGGTTCTTCAAAATGTGCAATGCGCCATATTGCTTGTTCAGGCCTGCGATCTGAATTGATGCCATGAGAGTTTCCTTTCAGCCTTTGACCGCGCCTGAAAGCGCACCCTGAACGAGGTATTTCTGGAAGAAGAAGGCGATTGCCACCGGAGGAATGATCGCCAGCACGCTTGCCGCGAAGAGCGGTCCATATTCATTGAAGCGCGCCTGGCTGAGAAAACCGGCAATAACCACAGGTATGGTCTGCGTTTTTGGCGTGGATGTCAGGATCATCGCGAAGAGAAACTCATTCCAGGACACCAGAAAGCAGAAGATCAATGCCGCAATAATGCCGGGCTTCACGACTGGCATCAGCACTTTGTAAAACATCGCAAAGGGCGTGCATCCGTCGATTTGTGCCGCCCGCTCCAAGCTGACGGGTACATTTTCGAAACTGGTTTTCATCATCCACGCCGCAAGCGGCATCAGAATAGTCGAATAGGCGATCACCAGTCCGAGATGTGTGTCGATGAGACCCAGCACACGGAAGAGAACGAAGAATGGCAGCACCAACGTCAGTGCAGGAACCATACGTGTTATCAGGAGTGCCCATAGACTGACGGAGAAGAAGCGGTGCGACGCGTATCGCGCAAAGCCATAGCCCGCCAGCGTCCCGAGTGCGACATTGATAGCCGAGACGATCACACCAATGCCAAAACTGTTGAGCAGTGATAAGGGTACGCGCGCGGCCTGAACACTTGTTGTTCCGCCGCTTGGCATCAGGACCGCTTTGTAGTTATCAAGGGTCAGCGACGAAGGTATCATGGACGGCGGTGTGCGGATCAGATCTGTGGTTGGCGACAGGCTCATCAAGATCAACATGGCGACAGGGAGGAAGGACCAGATGAACACCAGGAAAACGCAGGCATAAAACCCGATAGTGCCAAGCCGTTTTGCTGTTTCCGGCTTCACGAAACGACGTCGCGTGAAGGCAGGCAGTGTGACCATGGAGGCTTTGGCGCGCGGCGCCGATGACAAGGCGCTGGTCACGGCTTCCGACGATGACGGTTTCTGCTTCTTCGGGGAGAGGAAGGCGAAATAGACGAGTGCCAGCAAGAGGCTCAGCATCATCAGCAGGTAAAGAAGTGCCGCGCCTTCTCCGAATTTCAAAAATTGGAAGGACTGGAGATAGCCAAGCCAGGACAAGGTTGTCGTTGCGGCACCAGGACCGCCACGCGTCATAATCCAGATGATATCGAAGGTCATCAGGGCATTGATGGTGGCTACAATCATTGCGAACAGCAATGTGGATTTTAGCCATGGCAAGGTGATTGCGAAAAACCGTGTCAACGGACCTGCCCCGTCCAGCTCCGCAGCCCGATGCAGGTTGGATGGCATCGATTGCAGGCTCGAAAGCAGCATGAGCGTCATGAGCGGTGCCTGGTTCCATATCTGTGTCAAAGTGACAAGATTGAGCGCACGAAAGCCGTCGCCGAACCATGGACGTGCCAGATGTCCCAAGCCGACATCATTGAGCAGACCGTTCAACAGGCCGAAATTGCCCGCATAGACGAACGACCACAAAACGCCGATCGTCACTGGCGCCATGGCCCAGGGAATAAGAACAACGCTGCGCAAGAAGCCCCGGCCCGTAAAATGCCTGTTCAGAACCAACGCCATGGTAGTTCCGACAATCGTGGTGCCAGCGACGGACAATAGGGAAAAATAAAGCGTTCGGCCCAGGGAGGCCCAGAAATCGCCGTTGGAAAAGATGCGTGTGTAATTTCCAAGGCCAACGAATACCCACTTTTTCGTAATGGGGTTCACGCTCACGAAGGAGAGATAAAAGCTATAGATAAGCGGAATCCCGACGATGAGGATCATCAGGACAAGTGTTGGCGTGATAGAAAGATAAGCGAATGCCGGAAGCCGAGGGCGCCGGTTTTTTGTCAGCATTCGCGAAGAGTGGCTGTCTATCGTAAGTGTCATCGCGACCTCACATTCTTCGTCACGCTGAAGAGCCGGAACACGGCAATTGCGCCTGACTGGGAAACGGAAAGGGATGGACGGAGGAGGCCGGAACACTACCGGCCAACGCCCTTACTGATACTGTGTCTTGAGTTCCGAGGCCTTTGCGGCGAGCGCTGTGACCAAAGCATCAGTCGAACTACCCGAGCGGATATATTCCTGCAACTGCTGCATCATGAACATATCCCATTCCGGGAACCAGATCGCCTTACCGATAGCGCGTGACGTCGCCATGCCGAGCTGCTTGGCGGATATATCAAGGTCGCGCCACTTGGAGAAACTCTCAACGATTTCCGGATCGGCCATGACCTCGCGATAAGCGGATCCCAGACCGAATTCGAGCGCCCACCGCTTGATGACGTGATACTGGCCGTCGGATGCCTTGCCGCCAAAAAACTGCAACAGGTTCCAAACACGCTGTTCGTCTACGGGTTGTGCGCCCATCAGATAGGCCGCCGTCCATGCCATGGTCGATTGTGTCGCGCCGGGCATCATTGCATTGCGAACCTTACCCGCAATCTTGGAAACAGCCGGATCGTTAACGACCTTGTGGTTGTAGTCATGCACGACCATGAAAGTATGGCGACCGGAGGCGTAACTGGGAACGCCTTCGCCCGGCAAAGTCATGATGTCTTCCACAACGAGCTTTTCCTTGTAGACCTCCTGGAAAAACTCAAGAACTTTTCGCAAGGCGGGCTCATCGACGAAATCGCCATTTTCATCGAAGACTTTAGCGCCTTCCGAATACCAGCAGGCGAAGATGTTCCATGACAAATCCGACCATTGCTGTTGCCACATGCCATGGAATGGCGCGTCGCTGATGCCGTCCGCCTTCAGCTTGCGGCTAACCTCCAGCACCTCGTCCCAGGTCTTGGGCACCTCTGCCTTGGCCTTGGACAAATGCTCTTCATTGTAGAGAAAGGTGTTGTATCCGGCATAATAGGGCAAACCGCACATTGGACCGCCATTCGGCAGTGACAGCGACTGGACGCTCACCGGAAACATACCTGCCTTGATATCTGCCATGTCGGGGAGCGAATCCAGATCGCGGATCCATTCAGCTGCATGCCAGCGCGCGATATAGTTTTCTTCGGAATAGAGCATGTCCATGTGCTGGCCGCCGGTCAGCTTGGTCTCTACAACAGGATGGTAATCCCCGGTTACGAGCTCATAGGCAACATTTTCGTCGTAAAGCTTTTTAAAGGTTTCGACGTTTTCTGCCACGATCTGCGGCTGGTATTGCCAGCCGATAAACGCCATGGCTGTCGATGGCGCGGCCATCGCCCTGCGGCCAAGCATTCCCGTCGCGGCCATGCCGGCCATGCCAGTTAGCACCTGTCTTCTGGACAGCAAGTATCGCTCCAGCGATTTATTCATGCCAGTTCCCCATTTATTTATTTTTGATTTTAAAGGTTCGAGACAATCGAACCGAAGGACAACACTATACTAAACGCTCTGCGAGCGTTGCATGCCATTGTGGTACTTCAATTTATGTTTATGCAAGCACTATGCGTGAAAATTATTCCCTGTCCAATATTTTTTTCATTTTTATGTCATTTTTTTGGTTTCGCATGCCCTTATGCTTATTAAATCAGCAAAATTTTGATCCAAAAATAAAATTTCAGCAGACGGTTGATTATCAATCACACAAAGGCTGCGTTCGATCGCTTCCCCGGACATTGGCGAGTTGCTGCTTGATGCGCCGCATTTTTTCACGACCAATCTCGTTCCGCTCGATGGCGACTCCATAAGCAATGACATCGATACACATGAGGTAGGCGTAACGCATGGTTGCTGGCGACAGAATATCCTCGTCGGGAGGGTTATCGACAGCGAGATGCAGATCGACTGCTTTGGCTATGAGACTATCCGAAGGACACAGGGCTATAGCTTTCGCGCCATAGCCTTGCGCAACAGTGACCACGCGCTCAAGCTCTCTGTTGTCGCCAGTCAACGAACAACACAACAATGCGTCGTCTCGTTCCACGGTGGAAGCCAGCATCAACTGCATCGTATGATCGTCACTCGGAACAACTCGGATACCGAGCCTGAAAAAGCGGTTTTGTAACTCACCGATAAGCCATGACGACACGCCGCCACTGCCGAAAGCATAAAGCGTATGGCAGCGACTGATCATTTTGATGATCCGTTCGGCTCGATCGAGATCCAGCGCGTGATGCATATCCGAAATGGTCTTTTGCGCCCGCTGGCTGACACGTTCGGCTATTTCCCCTACCGAGTTCGGCGGAGTATCCGGCTCCATATATCGACGACCGACGCGAACGGAGCCCATGATTTTCAGTTTGAGATCCTTCAGCCCTTCGCAACCGACGGTACGCGCAAATCTGGTAATCGTCGGCGCAGAAACATCGAGCCAATTGGTCAACTCTTCGATTGGCAGCTCGACAAAGCGATGCGGTTCTCCAAGGATGCCCGCCGCAATCCGCTGATTGGATTTCGAAAAGCCCGATTGCATATCGACAATGATACCGATGACATCTCGAGGGTAGCGACTATCACGTGATGTTTGCTGTGTTTTGCCGACCCTCGTCGCGTTTTTCAATCCGATCTCCTCAGCCATAGAACCCCCTCCGCATCTCCAGGGAAGTTGCCAGAAAGTTCCATCATGTGTCAATTCGATGGAAAACGACGCGCCAGATAGTGCGCGTAACTTCGAGTCGTCTCGGAAAATCCGAACTGACAGCAAAGGCGGCGCTCGGATTGCAAAAAACCTCAAAGCTTCGTTTTGTTTATCCAGCATGCAAGGCACATATTGAACCGCAGCGTCCGAATTACTGCCGTAGCCTGAAACTGAGCGACGACCGTCGAGTGCTCAGTAAGAGCACGACCGTTTAGTCGTCCCGACAAGGAGAGAACTGTCTAGGTTGTGATCGCATCAGCACTAAGCTTTCGATGAAGTTTGCGCCTGAATTGCGCCCCCATGTTGTGTGGCCCCTATGATCGCTTACTTCTTCACCCTGCTTTTCAAACCATGTGCTGACGGTTGCAGCGTCGACATAGCCTGGAACATTTGGTTCGAAAACAGACTTGACTTACAGTTCATAACGATCTGCGCAAAGTCCCAGCAATATGCGCCGTGATGGACTTGGTTGCGATTTCCCTGTCTGAAGACCATCTTCTGCGCATTCGTTGATATTATAGGCTACTGCCGTTTCCCTCCTACTAAGTTACGGCCCAGCGTCAAGAACCTGTCGTGGGACAAGAATTCCCACTGGCCACTCATAGTACCATCTGATTGCCAGTCAAGAACACGACTGCTTTATCAAAGTCAGACGTGATGCACAAAAAGCTTTTGCGGAATTGATTTGATATACTTGGGATTGGTGATTTTGCCGTCTGGCCGCTTATCGTCCCAGGCGGAAATCATGAATAATATTTTCAATGCGGTATGCTAAAAAATAGAGATATCAATGCAGCACCGGTCTAAAAAAGCACCGGTGCTGCAATGTTATTTCCTAAGTTTTACTGATCGCTGGCGGCTTCCAACGCCCCCTAATCGCGTCAGCTTTGGGCAAATATAGTCGCATGACAGCGTAAAATGGTTCGCCAGGAGTAGGAAGCCAATTCGCTTCCAATTTAGATCCTGGACTTTCGTGCTGTAGATAGAGAACTATTTCCCCACTGTCATTCTTCTGGAGATTACCGAGCATCGCCGAATTAATAAGGTAGCGATCGATAGGGTTTTTGACGAGTAACTGCTTGGCTCTATCATACATGGTTATCGACCAGAATGCATCGACGGGCGGCAATGTTTCCGGCGAGAACGTCAAAGTATAATTACCAGTCTGACCGTTCAGCGGCGTCATCTTCCCGTCGAGGGCGTAAATGACATAAAGAGCTTCCTGTACCGTGTTGCCGTAAATTCCGCCTTGCGCGGCTGCGGCACGAACCATGTACTTGCCCTTCATGAATTCGGGCGTACCGAATAGTTTGGATGAATCGGTCAGGCGGCCGGCTTCCTCGCGAATTTCCTTTTCCGTCGCTACCACCACCTCATTCATCAGGGCCACCGTAGCGGCAGGCGTGTTTGCGCCCGGCCACGTTTCCCCCTGTCGGATGCCGAGACTGGCGAGATTCTCACGCTGCGGCTCATCTCCCGGATATGGTGGGGCGAACTGGAGCAGGAAGGCAGCAAGCGCCCAATAATCCGATACCATCTTTTCGTCGGATATCGGCAGCCAGGCGATTGATGGAAGCGCATCGGGTTTCGGGGTGCCGGCATAAGCAGACAAAACTGCCGCCTTGTAGCCTGCCTGAATCTCCTTCACCTTGTCGAGGTCAGTCGCCGAGAAGAGCTGTGTCCTGACAATGCCGATGGCGAGCATGGTCGGCATTTCGATAACACGCTTGATACCTTTCGGTACATCGCCCTTCCAACCAGGACCCGTGATCAGAAAGTCGCCACCGTCATTACCATCGACCCGCGTACCCGGATAATCGACATTGTTGGTGTAAAGATCGACCAGTTGCAGGGAGTAATACCGATCCTTCGCAATCGACGGCATTGTCACCACAACAGGCTCGGCCCGCAGATCGAAGACAATGAAGGAATATGGCGTGTCCGAGTTCGGCGTAATGATCGCTGTGTCCTCGGGTGTATAGACCCGGGCAATACTGACCATTGTGTTGAAAGGTCCCTTGTACTGGCCACCGCCGGGCTCGAGCGCATACTGGTACATGGTGAGATAATTCTTCACCATCGGATAGGTGTAGATGTAAGCCTCACGGGCTGAGGCCCTGATGTCGTCCTGTGCGAAGGACGGCAATGTTGGCAGTGCCATCAGCGCAGCAGTGCCGGCAAGAAAAGTCCTTCGCTTCATTTCATTTCCTCCGCTAGAGGAAATTTCCAGCTTCCATCCAGAATGTTCGCCTCCGGGCGATACAGGCGAACCATGTAGTTCCATCCCTCAGGTGTCGGCAAACAATTGGCAACCTTGCCGTCGCAACCTCCGAATTGAACCGTCACGCCGCCGTCTGCATCCTTAACCGCGGTGAGATTGTTGACTGTGTAGGCGTTCGACTTATTCTGGCTGAAAAAGCCCTTTGCATCATAGATACTGATTGACCAGAAGCCCTTGACGGGCACATGAGCGACCTTGACGCCATAAACCGTCTTGCCATCATTCTTGGCCACCGTACGGTTCAGATACAGCGCATCTTCCTCCGGATTGCCGCCCCAAGCCATGGCCGAGCCGATGAAATGACGAACCGGATCAACCTTGTCTTTGGCTCCGAACATGCCGCGCGTATCCGGCAGCGCATCGCCCAATTGCAGAATGATGGATCGGGTCTTGTCACGGCTGGCGCTATCCCAATTGGGGATTTCAAACTTGCCGGGGCCGCCCGGCTGTTGAGCCGTGATCTTGTCCTGCAATTCGTGCACTGCCGCCAGGTCTTTGGCATCCTCTGGATTCGCAAGAATGCGGATACCAGGAAAGACATAACGCGTTCCGAACTCTTCACGGGTAAACGTGTAAGTGCCGGGTTTATAATAAACACCGTGGGTATAATGATTCTGATCGAAAACCTGCATAGACATGAAACGCCCGCCAGTCTCAGGCAGTGTCACCGTCACAGGTCCGGCGTCAAGATCGAACACGGCTGACGAATAGAGTGTGTCACGGTTCATGCGGATGATCGCCTGCTTATCCAGCGGCGTCATCTCGCGGTCGTGGCCGAATTTGCCGAAACGACCGGCCGCAACCACTGCTGAAAAATACAGGTCGCTCTCGGCCCGGACGAAATTGTCGCTGTTGACCTGAACCGGCTCGGCCGC
This sequence comes from Ochrobactrum sp. 19YEA23, assembly GCF_029909865.1. Classification (NCBI taxonomy): domain Bacteria; kingdom Pseudomonadati; phylum Pseudomonadota; class Alphaproteobacteria; order Hyphomicrobiales; family Brucellaceae; genus Ochrobactrum; species Ochrobactrum sp. 19YEA23. Next base: position 235,677 of record NZ_JASAMQ010000002.1, read on the forward strand.
CCTTACAGGCAGGGGGGGCATCAACGTTGTTGCGGCCAGGGCCACAATGCCAAATGCCAGGATTCTACCCTTAGGGTTTTTCTGCCACGAGTTACAGCTATCGAAACGCATTTCCAACCTCATCTTGATTTAGCTTGGTAGGACACAGATTGAACAGCAAGGCTTAGAAGCGAAGTGCCAATCCCAGGATCGGCCCCTGCTGAACAACATCGAACACAAAATCGTCATGGTCATAATCGACGCCGAGGGCACGATAGCCAGCAACAGCAGAAATATTCTCGTTAAACTGGTAGCCAATACCGGCTGCAACATCCCAATCGAGCTTCGCCTGACCTGCTCCAATCAAGCCCCAGCCACTCAGATACACATTGTCCGACAGAAAATAACGGCCTCGGAAACCTGCCATGCCATCGACCCAGGTCGCGCTGTCGCTGCGTTCGACACCATCAAGCAACCCGCCAGAAAAGCTGAGTTCCGTTTTTGCGTACCAGATACGGGCACCGGCAACAGCATCGAAATTGCTTTTTCCATCTGTGAATATGGAGTATCCCGCGCCGAAAAGGCCCGTGAAGGTTTGCGATGTTAGGCTGACATCGCGCGCGAAGAAACCCCGTGGGGTTCCCGAATCCGTTGTGGTCTTCGTATAGATAATATCGCCAAAAAAGCTGTAACGATCATTCCGCGCTTCCGCGACACCCATGAAGGAAAAATCGAGATCGTTGAGGATATCGCCGAATTCAGACTTGAGATGAACTGCCGGTAATCCGAATTGGCCGACATCCCCGGAAATCCCGGCTGCCCAGAAATAGGGGCTCGCTGCAAAACGCCATTCGGAATTCTCGACCGGTTTTGCTTCCGGGACAATGACCGGAAGAACCGCGTCAGCCGCGTGTGCTACAGATATTCCTGCCCCCAGAAGAAGGAGAGGGAAAGCAAACTTGCCGATCATATTCATCACTCGACCTTAGGATTTGAGTTGTGTCGATAAGTCGTCAAAACGCCCTGCAATAAGCGGATTTTGAGAGCTATTTTGGAAACAGGAAGGTCAGGGTCGTGCGCAGCCCCCAATCCGGACCACCACTTGGGGCTTCCGCGTAATATCGGCCACCGACCTGGAAACTCATCGCCTGTGAGCCGACCTGAAATACTTGCGTAACACCGAAGTTGACAGGCACAGTCCATTGGGAAGCCTCCCAATCATAGGTTGAATCCACGCTGACCGAGGCTGACGTACCATGACCAAAATTATAGGACACGAAAGGCTGCAACAAACTAACACTGACTTCTTGCCTGTCACCATCACCGGCAACCGACCAGATATGATTGGCAAGACCACCGACCGTCCATTTATCCTGCTGGACGAGCGCAACGGCTGTTGGCCCCAGCCCGAATTTCCCGGTACCCAGATAGTCGTCTGTGGCTGTGGGCAGAAGGAAAACAGGACCAGCCCCCCAAATCAGACCATTCGCGGGCTCTTTCGGTGAAAAGAAGAAACTGGCATTAATATCGCCGAGCCCGGTTACACTCCCGCCCGGCATATAATCTCTATAAGCGATTGGGATAATCGTACGCGTTATCAGATTCCAGTCTTCATTCACGCTAAACGGAATTACGGGTTGAACATTCAGTGTGAAGGCAAAACCATCGCGCTTGGCGCCAGCCTTGAAATCGTAGTTGCCTTGAAGCGGCACGCTGATCAGATTGGCAAGCGGGTTGGCCAGTTTCTGCGAAAGATCATCAGCAGAAGACTGCGCCTCACTTGTGGCTGTACTCGCCATGAAAGCTGCCAAAATTGTCGCACTCATTACCGCGGCTTTGCCAACCACCACACCCCGAATCTTGTCCGTCATTCCCCAACCTTCGACAGCGACACTCTCTTGCTGCTCACGTCCCGTTGCAGCAAGAATATTATGCATGCTTTCAAAAGAGAGACTGTCCGAATCCGGACAATTCATTGGTCGTTTATTAAATCTACATATATTTCTTGCTTATAATTTCTTAATATAGATAAGCTGAAAAGCAGAACGGATCTTTCAACCAGTTCCATAGAAACATATGCAAGAAGTGACACGTGAATACGCCGAGCAGGTGATGAGCGCCAATGGCTGGCTTTCTTACATGCCTGAACCCTTCAGGCGGGAAATTTTCGAAAAAGCCGTGGTCATCAGCTACGAGCCCGGACAAGCCATTTTTAGGGTGGGAGACCCTCTTGGCGGAATGTACGGTCTTGTGGCAGGCAGTGTCTCCATCAATACAGCCTCGGACAGCGCGACGCCCCGTCTCGTTCACCTCGGTGTTGCAGGAGCCTGGACGGGTGAAGGTCCTTTTTTGACGGGGCAACCAAGACGCGCAGAATTGCGGGCGTTGAGTGCTGCCTGGATGATGCATATCCCGTTGGAAGCAATGGAACAGATGGCCAGGAAGGATTCGGCCTTTATTCGCGCTGTGTGCGTTAACACCGTTTTGACGGTCGACGTTCTGGTGCGCATTGTACACGACCTGCAAAAGCGTAATGCATCGCGCCGTATCGCCTCCGTTATTCACCGAACTGCATGGCTTGGAAATGAGTCTATTCCGCTGTCCCAACATGATCTAGGCATCATGGCAAATGCATCGAGGCAACAGGTCAACGCAACGCTCAACAAGTTTTCCAAAAACGGCTGGATTGAATATAATTACAGAAATATCTTTATCAAGAATGCAAAAGAAATATCCAATCACGCGGAACAAGAGGATTAAACTAGAAATAATTCTCTCTTTAATTTGGATACTTCACGGTAAATCTACCTCATGCACATCATGCCGCGGTTACCCTTACTTTGCTCAGTAGCCGCCTTCGTAGCGGGACAATCGCTGTTTCTTCTCGTAATGCCACCACTCGCGCGAAGTTTGGGCTTCACCGATCTCCAGGCTGGCTTGATCGTGAGTCTGTCAGCTCTGCTATTGATGATATCAGCGCCTTTTTGGGGGCATTTGAGCGACCGACTGGGACGACGGCCTGTTCTTAGTCTCGCCATTGGAGTAAGCGCGATAGCTCTTGCCGCCATTGCTTGTGTCATTCACTTACGCCTGAGCGGTATGTTTTCAGTCGGCGTTGCGTTGATCTCAATTGCCGGATTTCGGGGCTTACAGGTTTTGCTGGTGGGCGGAATGTTTCCCGCAGCCCAAGGTTATATTGCTGATACGACCGAACGCTCGGATCGAACCAGAGCAATGGGGTTGCTTGGGGCCACGACGGGACTAGGTGGCGTTGCCGGCGCGGCCGTTACATTTGGTGTGGCTCCCAACCACCCTGCAACAGCGTTCGGATTTGTGGCACTAGTGCTGACGTGTGCATTAGTTGCAGTCAATAAAATCGACGTTCCCAAAGTTCAACACATTAAAAACCCCGAGAACACGGAAAACCTTGGCAAAGCATTCAATATATCTTGGCCATATATGGCCATCACGATGGTATCGTTCGCAGGATATAGCATTCTTCAACAGGTAACAGCCATCAGAATGCAAGACACCTTGGGATTCACTGTTGATGTCTCAATCGCAAGATCGGGCGCAGGATTTCTCTGTACTGCAATTGTGATGGTTTTAACACAAATAGTCTTGTTGCGTTTTCTGACTTTAAAACCATCAACCCTACTGGCCGCTGGCGCGCTGATTTCTATTATATCCGTCCTATTAAATATCTCAGCCACCAGTTACGGAATATTTTTTTGTTCATTGCTCATCCTGGGCATCGGTTTGGGTCTGATGTTACCAGGGAATATGGCAGGGCTCAGCTTGGACAATGCCCCCGGCACGCAGGGAAAAGCGGCTGGCCTTAATATTCTAGCTCAAGGTATTGGGCAGACAATAGGCCCAGTTCTTGCTTCATACTCTTATGGTATCTCTCGGCTACAACCCTTCAAAATCAGCTGTTTTCTCTTCATTTTATCACTCGGCGTAGCGCTTTATTTGAGCCGCCGATCGAAAGAACGACATAGATGAAGGTTTTTTGCCTTCGCCTGATGCTCAGCGGAAGCCCCCTCTACGCCTTGACTAAGGATAAACCGCTGCCCGTGCCAGAGGTAGATGTGCTGATTGCCAGTCAGAAGTGTGAGAATGCCGAGCCTCCCCATAACAACTTACGATAGCCACGTCATGTTAATCTGAGTGACAACCTAGGTGTTGAAATTAGCACCATTTGGTGATAAATTGACTCAACTGCAGGAGGTAGTTTTATGCGTTCAACCATTAATCTTGATGATAATCTCTTGGAAAAAGCCAGATCCCTGACGGGCACAAAGGAGACAGCCGCTTTGGTCCGCCAAGCGTTAGAAGCACTCGTGCGCGTCGAGACTGGTAAACGGCTTATCGCTCTTGGAGGCACCATGCCGGACGCTGAAGCCGCCCCCCGCCGTCGGAGCTCAGTGAATAAGTGATATTAGCAGATACTTCCATTTGGATTGATCATTTCCGCCGAGGTGATAACGATCTTGTAAAAATTATTGGTAACGATCTTCTGCTTTGCCATCCGGCAGTCATTGGCGAACTTGCTTTGGGCAGCCTACGCGACAGGACCGCTGTGTTAACTTTTCTCCGCGCACAGCGTGAGACTATCGTAGCAACCCACGACGAGGTTATGACTCTCATTGAGAGGCATAACGTTTTTGGCATGGGTATTGGCTACACGGATGCTCACTTGCTCGCTTCTGTCCTACTTGATCAGCGCACATCACTTTGGACCCGAGACAAGCGGCTCAAGCTAGCGGCCCTCAAAGCTGGCGCTGCTCTTTATGAGCCCTTTCACAGTTAAAAAGAATATAACGCCATCCGCTTGATCGGCCGTTTTGATGAGCTCGAACGGGTGACACGGTCTTGAATGGGACCGGAAGCAGAAAGTCCGGTCCGGCCAAAAAATGTGCTAAACGGGGCATAATGAGCTGTCGGCACAACCACCTGATTGCCAGTCAGGAATGATGCGGCAAGAACTGAGCCTGCTATCAGTCCAGCGTTTAACGTTTATACCAATTAGTGGCCGGCTCCTTCGAGGCTCATAGTCTCGCTCAATCAAGTTTAGTTTGTGCAGTTAGGATCGCCAACTCGCTTGATGTAAGGATGACGGTATATCGATACTGGGATGAACCACGCTCTCGACCATGAATGGCGCACGCTACGAAAGTGATCTGCAGCCCTCCATCAGATGTAGCTTCTGTATGAGATTCTTTGAGTGCTTCGTTATAAATCGTAGCCGTATCTGCCCATTCGCGCCTTGCGGCTCCAACGTTTACAATCATTACATTCCCTGTCTTATCGTTTGCCGGAGCAATTGATGGTGAGCTGAAGTGCTCCCGGGCGTTTCTATGAGGCTGTCAGGTTTAATAGAAGAACCATAAACGACGGTGTTCTCATCCTGTTTGAGGATGGCAGATAAAAAAGGAGCCGCTTGGTTCGATTGGCAGTCGGCACACGTTTTTTATTCGAATAATGGCCACCAACCAACACTCCGCATTTTTGGGTTGGCAATATGCTCTGTTCGACGAAACTGGGCTCTGCGCTCTTGGAGTGGAGCCTTTAATTGACTATCCGTTTATGTCGCCGAATAGACCGATACAAGCGTCGTGTGCGGAGCGCGATAAGCAAGTCCAAGATTTAAGCGCGATAATGCTTCCAGCAGTGATTGAAAGGCGATAGTAGTTGCCTTCGAATTTTTCTTAAATTCCAATGAGCCAACGAGGATTATCTTGTTGCCTTGTATTCCTGCATTTTCTCAATTTCACGAATGAATTGCTCTGCATATTGAGCTGTGTCAAAATAGTCCTGCTCATTTACTCCAAGATTATGATGACGGGTAAACACTGCCTTCAATCGATCCAGAAACTTGGGCTCAGTCTCAGCCAGATGGCCGATAAGGACCTGAAGTATCTGTTCGTGAGCCAGAACCTTCCGTTCGAGCGCGGTTGTATCATTTCTCATCGGGTTTACCCCCTCTCGGTCCATGACGTCCCGTGCGCGAGCGGGAAAATCCACCGCACGCACGTCGCAAGATGTTTGCAAGCCTGGTCCAATCCCGGGAGGGTTCACTCATCTGCCGGTGAGCATTTCTAAGGTCGCCTTTACTGGCAGCCTGATCCTCTTCATGGCGCGGACGTACAGGTTGATTGTGTTCAGACGATGTGGATGAACGCTCCTTTTTCATTTCAGCCTCCTGTTAATGCACGCTTGCATTCGCGCTAAAGCGCTTTAGCAAGCGCATTGCTACATGCTGTGGCGAGCGCAGCATTCGGTTGTTCCGCTCCCAACGGCGTGGCCCAGCCGGATTTTTCGATAAGCGTGCGGCGCGAATAGGCCGGTGCGGCTTTGTATTCGGCCATCACCTTTACGGCCTCGGGATCATTCTTCGATTTTTCCAGGCAGTATGGTGTAAGCGCGAGTGCCACACCGTCAGACTTATTGGACGCGATTAGACGTTCTGACGTCCCTCCAGTGACCCAGCCGCCGAAGGTAAAGCCAACAGCCATTGTTGCAATCGCACCAACTATCGCTCCGCCAAAAGCGGAATTTATCCATTGGGCATTTTTCATGGTGAAATCCGATCTTCAACGATCGAACGCGCCTTATTGCGCGTTGAAATGCATTATACCACTCTTATCTGAATAGCTTGCACGAATTCTACCTGCGTGGAAACCGTCGCTTCCGCATGTTCGTTCAGCGACGCTCCGAAGCAATCGCGCTCAGTTCAGGAGGCGCGATCCTCGCTCGACCAGAAGGGTAGAGGTTCTGTTACAAAAATGTCCTGCAACGGAACGCTGATTGTCAGTCAGAAACACACCCATCGCTGGAAAGTAGATCGTTCTCTTTGAAGAGACAGAACCTATGGTTCTCTGGCAGTCTCTCGCTTCCACTTATAAAACTGCTTAATGATCAGGAAGACCCACTGCGCTGCGAAAAAATTATTTTCTTTTCAATGCTCTGACAGGGTGTCTTGCCAATTCTGACCGCCATAATAGAAGCCCAACACGATCACTTGGCTCTCAGTAACATTGAAAGCAATCGTAACTCGACGTTCGAACCCGACCGTTCGTAGCCCCTCACGAATATCGTTCCGCAATGTTCCCCGCTCAGAAGCGCATTCAAAGCCACGCACGTATTTGGTCAATCTTTCAATATAGCCAAGCGCGGTATCCGGAGAAGCATTTTCCGCGATCCAGTCATAAAGGGCCAAAAGGTCCATCTCCGCTTCGGGTGATAGAACTACTGTCCTACTTATCACTTGAGATCTTTCTTACGCTTGGCATGCCGTTGACGAATTGAGTCCAGAGCGGAATCAACTGATACTGCCCGAGATGGGTCGGACGTCATTGCATCATAAGAAGCTGCTACATCGTTTTTCAGCCAGCGTTCGATGGCCGCGTCCCGTTCACGCAGGGCCCGGATACCCGCACGGACAACCTCGCTGACCGAAGCGTAGTCACCCGTCTTGATCTTTGAGTCGATAAATGCTGCCTGTTCACTAGGCAGACTAATCGTACGTTTTTCGATGTTAGCCATTTCGCACCTGTTTTACCCGATCCAAATAGGTATGAATAAATCATACCTCAATCCCCGTTGAGTACAAAGCTTTGTTTTCTATTGCCTAGAAGGAGACAATTTCCGGGCGGTTGCCGATCAGAGAGTGCGGGAGTCTAACCTCCCGAATGGAGCCGCTAGCAGACCATCTTGCTTTTGCGAGACATTAAAAAATCATTGAGCGTCAAAACTCTTGTTCATGCTGAATAGTTTTGACGACCTAAGCTATCCGTGGGAAAAATAGCGGCTTAATTCTTCGGAACGATAATACACCAGTGAGATTATTCATGACCAATGGATGGCTGTCGTGGATCGGGAAATAGTCTGGACGTTGTTATTATTGATAATCCTGATTGCCAGCGCGGCAGCAGGTGCGTTTTTACGGGTCCGACTTCCCGCTCCACACCGTAGCAATGAATCCTTAGACTTTCTACGAATTGTGACCGCACTTCTGGTAACCTTCGTTGCACTGGTCCTGAGCCTGCTACTCGCTTCTGAACTGGCTTCCTATAACACAGCCTCTCATGACCGTAATCATTATGCCGCAAACCTCACGCAACTGGATGGCTGCATGAGAGATTTCGGCCCTGAACTGTCGGAACAACGACAACAACTGCACGGTTACACAGCGGCAGTCATCGCCAGCACCTGGCCTGATGAACCACGTCCAACTGAAGTGAACTATCCCGACACATCCCAGTTTCCGCTCGTCGGAGAAGCCCCTGTCCTCACGGGCGTAATGAACGGTATCGGCATTGCATTGGCGGCTTTGCAACCGCGGGATCCGCTACATCAGGCACTGGCGACGCGGTGCAAGGACATTTTCGCCGTTGTCTCAGCGGCCCGCTGGACCGTTATCGAAGATACCCAAGGCTCGCTTTCCGAACCATTTGCAGGTGTATTGATGTTCTGGCTAACGATGATGTTCCTGAGTTTCGGCCTTCAGGCGCCGCGAAACTCCCTATCCTTCTGCATCATCGCAATTGCTATAGCTTCGGTAGCAAGCGTGGTGTTCGTTATTCTGGACCTTGATCTACCCTATGGTGGAATTTTTGGAATTTCGAGCCACTCGATGCGCCTCGCACTTGCCGATATGTTGCGTTGAATTTCACGCCAGCAGACACATCGAAAGTTTCTCGCCCAAATCGTCGTTTCGACTGTTTCCCATTGTCAGAACCGGCTCTGGTTCCAACCTGCTGAAAAAACTGAGCGGGTGACCGATCCTTTCGCTATTTGAATAAATCAATCCAACAAACTGATTGCCAGTCAACAGTTTGTAGATTCACTTAGACTATGGTCAAGGAGGCGATTGTCTGGCCGGATCACAGACAACCATAACATTTTATATAAATGCTATAAAGTGCGGCTCGCCCCGACTTTGGACCATAGAGGTTTGTCGGGATTGGCAGCAAAGGCTGCACCAGCATCCAACATCGCGCCGATCTGGCCCTCGCTATACCCCAATCCGGCCAGAACCTCGCGCGTGTGATCGCCAAGGCGAGGCGGCTCGCCGACTGGCGAAGTATCCCGACAGACCGGCACCGGAAAATCTGGCGACTGGAAGGCGTAATCTGCAAAAGCAATATCTGCATATTTCTGCGGCTCGCGTGCCTGCGCGGCCGCCAGCACCCGGTCAGCGGACAAGACTTCCGTATGCCCGACACCCTCCTTGCCGAGAGCGGCAGAGATTCCATCATAATCGAATTGCGACACCGCATCAGCGACTACAGATTCGACTTTTTCGCGATTGCGGCGACGATCACGTAACGTTGCCAGTTCTGGATCTGGAGCGAAACCTGTCGAGCGGCAGAAGCGCCGCCAGTGCTCGTCGGAAAGCATCACCAGATAAATCCAGCGTCCATCGCGGGTTTCATAAGCACCATAACCGGGAATTGAAAACTCCGGCGATGGTTCAGTTTCTGCACGCCCCAGCAATTGCGATTTCAACTGAACGCCGACGAGTTCCCGGGCCGCAATATGAAGGCCGGCTTCATAAAGCCCAAGCTCGATGTTTCGACGCTCTGGCGAACCGCTTTTGTCCAGCATGGCGGCAAGAACCGCAATCACCGCATAGCAGCCAGCAAACTGATCGAGATAAGACGGCCCAAGTCGCGAAGGGCGGCCATTGACACGATTGGAAAACATCACGCCGGTTGCCGCTTCCGCAATCGGGTTTGATGCGATTTCCTCTGCCATCGGCCCGGTGCCATAGCCCCGGATATGGCAAAAGATAATATCGGGATTAAGCGACCGGCAGGCCTCCCATGTCACGCCCAGTTTGCGTGCCGCGCCCGGCGACAGATTGTGCAAAACCACATCAGCGCTGGCCACCAGCTTCTGGAACGCGGCCTGCCCCTCCTCTGTCTGGAGATTGAGGCAGAGGCTGCGTTTGCCGCGATTATATGCAATGAAAGTGCCGCTCGGGCCACCGCGCACAAGGTGGCGCGTCGTTTCGCCTTCCGGCGGTTCGATCTTGATGACTTCAGCCCCCATTTCATCGAGGATGTGGGTGGCAAACGGCGCTGCAATCATTGAGCCAAGTTCAATCACCCGTTTTCCAGATAGAACACCCTTTTGCGACATGGAAAGCTCCCCATTCAACCAGTTCAAAATTTTATGCCGCTTCCGCCAATATGGCGGCTGCACGCGTCATCATCGGTTTGTCGATCATCTTGCCATCGACCTGCACGGCCGCCCCTCCCGCCGCCTCAAGCGCTGCGATCACCCGCGCCGCCCAGTCGCGCTCAGTATCCGACGGTGCAAATCCAAAATTCACCGCATCGACCTGCTTTGGATGAATGCAAAGCTTAGCGCCGAAACCCAGTTCGCGACCGCGCGCGACGTCGGCGGCGATCACAGCCTCATCGGTCAGCTCCACTGTGACACCGTCGATCGGCATGGGGAGATTGGCACCACGCGCATGCAGCGCAATTTGAAAGCGCACCATGTCGAGAACGCCACCTGTACCGGGAATGCGCGCATCGGCCCCAAAATCGAGATGACCGAAGGCAATGCGGCGAACGGATCGCATCCGAGCCAACGCGCTCAGATGTAACAAGCCTGCCACGGTTTCAACCAGAGCAATGATTTGCGTCTTCGGTGCCAGCGCGGCGAGAGAATGTACCGTTTCCGGTTCTGCCTTGGGTAGTACAAGCACAAGGTTCGGTACATCGGCCAATGCCCGAATATCGTCCTCGAACCACTGCGTATCGGCTGCATTGATGCGCACCAGCCCCGTTCCGCGCTGTGAGAGCCATTCGACCACATGTCCGCGTGCGGCATCTTTTTCAGCGGGTCCCACAGCATCTTCCAAATCGATGATGATCTGATGAGCATTGGTAGCCGCTGCTTTGGCAAAACGTTCGGGCCTATGACCCGGCACGAACAGAAAGCTGCGCGCAATCTCGAACGGTCGCCGTTCAGACATCGAATTCAGCCTCCGCCTGCATGGCCAGACCATTGTTCGGACCGACTGCCCAAAGCTCCACCACGCCCGGTTGGCTGCCCGATTTAGCCTGTAGGCGGAACGGTGCGGAAACGAACAAGGGCGACATACCGCGAAACGCAAAGCGCTTCAGCCTTGCGCCTTTGCGAATTTCGCCAGCGAAATTCTGCAAGAACGTCGCCGTCAGTGGTCCATGGACCACTAGGCCGGGATAATGTTCTTCATTGCGGGCATAAGGAACATCGTAGTGAATACGGTGACCGTTGGAAGTCAGGGCCGAATAGCGGAACAGGAGAACGGGATCAGGCACGATCTCGCGGTCCCATTGCGCGCCTTCCGGTGCAGGTGCTGGCGTTGGAGCCTTCGCGTCTCGGCTTGCCGCTTCGCGGTAAACAATGTCCTGTTCTTCTTCGATGCAAAGAACCCCATCAACGTCGATCTGGTGACGAACAGTCACGAAGACCAACCGACCAGCCTTGCCATTTTTCTCTACAACGTTGGAGATCGTGCTTGTCTTCTCGGCCACCGCCTCAAAGGGGAGCGGCGCATGATAAGTCACGCGCCCTCCAGCCCACATGCGGCGCGGGAGGCCTACATCCGGCAGGAAACCGCCTTTCCTCGGGTGACCGTCGGGACCGATTTCTGAGCGCTTAACAAAAGGGTTGAACCAGAGCCAATGCCAGCCAGGCGGCAAAGCTGTCCCATCGCCCGGAATCTCGGCGAGATCAATCGTTGCCGCCAGTTGTTCCGCCCGCTCTCGTCCGATCCTTGCGGTTCGGCTTTCGCTGCGCCCAATTACGTCAGAAAAATCACTTACACGCGTATCCATCTGTCCGCCCTGCCGTTTCAGTGAATGACCTTGTCATCCACAAGCCTTCGATATTCGCGACTTGAAATGCCCAGAAGTTCGCCAAAAACATATGTCTCGTCTTCGCCAAGCTTCGGTGTCCCGCGATCTATCGAAGGGTTGTCCGAACGGCTAAACCGCGTGGGCGCACCAATGGCAGCACGGACTGTTCCCGTATCGCCTTCCGGCACATCGACAATGGCCCTGCGAAAACGCAGATGTTGATCTTCGACCAGATCGCGCGCGGTCCATGAAATATGCGCCGCAACGCCGTTTTTCTGTAGCGTATCGACAATGGATTCAGGCTCGCAACCGGCTAGCCATTGGCCGACGATACCGTCAAGTTCCGCGCGGGCTGCATGACGCAGTTCAGGCGTCGCGAAGCGAGCGGTATTGGCCAGTTCAGGCTTGCCCATGACGCGCGCCAGCGCCTGCCATTCAAGGTCGGTACGCACTGCAAGCGTGATCCAGCGATCATGTTCAGCACTGGCATAAATACCATGTGGCGCACAGATTGCATCTTCATTGCCCAGACGGCCCGGTTCATGCCCAGCGGCTGCCGCCAGAAAGCTCTCTGCAATCATGGAGGTCGCAACTTCTCGCGCCGCCACATCGATATGGCTGCCAGCGCCGGTAAGACGCCGTTTGTGCAGCGCGGAAACCGTAGCCAATGCTGCATTGAGCCCGACAGAATGATCCATGACGTGGCGCATCTCGACCGGCGGACCGTCACGATATCCGGTCAGATAACCAAGCCCGCCCCAGGCGCCAAATAGTGGCGCGTAACCCGCAAAATGCGAATCCGGTCCGGTCTGGCCCGATGATGAAATGGACACCATGACGATATCGCGCTTGATCTCGCGGAGTGCATCGTAATCGAGACCAAGGCGCTGCATCACGCCGGCTCGAAAACTCTCAGCTGCAATATCCGAGATGGAAACAAGCCGTTTGGCCAGCGCCACACCTTCGGCATGTTTGAGATTGAGCCGAACGGATAATTTGTTCGACGCCACCTGATCAAAGGTCGCCGGGCCGAAGCGGCCATAGACGGCATGTGGCTTGCGGAAAATATCCGGCCGCGCAGCGCTTTCGATCTTGATGCATTCCGCACCGAGCTGCGACAGCATATGCGTGCAGAACGGACCGGCGGCGTGGACGGTGAAATCCGCAATTCGGATGCCTTGCAAGGGTTTCATACGCTCGCCCTCCTGCCGAGACTGGCCCTTTTATCTGAACTGAATTGCTCCGGTTCGGCCAAAATTTGATCGGCACCAAGTTCCGGGACCACTCCCGAAAGCGGCAGCGGATCTTTACCGAAGCGAAATGGTGCAGTTTGCAATGGCAGATCCTTCAATCCGCCCACGCTAAGTCCAGCAAAAATGCCACGCTCCTGCTCGTGCTTTCCGGACACAACCTGCGCCGGGGTATTGTAGCGGGCCATCGGAACACCCAGGCGCTGCGCCTGCGCAACCAACTCTTCCACGAACTGTTCCTTGGCCCATTGCCGAATATGCCCGTTGATTTCCGGACCGTGCACGCTACGCGCGACAGAGTCCGACAATGTGGGGTGTTGCGCCCAATCAGGCCGCCCCATCAACTCGACAAGGCCTTCCCATTGCCGTTCTTCAAGCGTCAAGAGCTCAACATAACCATCGGCGCATTCGATAACACCACCATAACGGAAAGACCGCGTTGACCGGTGTTCCAGAGAGCCGTCGCCATAACGCTGGATCGCAAAGGCGCCGACCGCAATATTGGCATCCTGTACTGCCACATCGACAAATTGCCCCTGCCCTGACCAGAGCGCAGACAGCGCCGCCAATGCCCCCGCAACGCCGCCCTGACGTTCGGCGAAATAGCCATGCACCTTGATCGGCGCACGGTCGGGAAACATATTCGCCGACAAGCCGTTGGGCATCAGATAGCCTTCGCCACCGGCATGGAAGAGATTGACTTCCTCGCCCTTCCAGTTGGATTTTGGACCTGCTGCCCCAAAGGGCAGCACCGAAAGATGCACCAGATGCGGATGACGGGTCGCGATGGAGCCCTGATCGAGTGCCCATTGCTGGCGTCGATCCAGTGGGGTGTCATCGATCAAAATACTTGCCGGTACCACAAGAGCATCGAAATCCATCTGATCCTGTTGCTCGGACAGATCAAGCATCACGGAACGTTTGCCAGCCGAAAGGCTGGCAAACAGAGCGCCGACACTATTGTCGCCCAGAAATGGTGGAACCTTGCGCAGTGGACTTCCTGCGGGCGGTTCAACCAGAATAACCTCTGCCCCCATGGCCTCAAGGAGGCGTCCGGCATAGGCTCCGGCAACCGTGGAAGAAACCTCCACGACCCGGATACCATGGAGCGGAAGTGCTTGTACCATGGGGGTATTCTCCAAAGATTAGCGAACGATAGGCAATCCGAGATCGAGATTCGAACCGTCGAGATGAACGCGAATATTCGGGTCGCGCGACGGCAGGATCACGGTTGCCAGACCCGGGGTCGTCAGTTCACCGCGCTGGTTCTCACCGCTGATTTCGATATCGACCAGTGCATGGCCGTCCTTGACATACTTGCGGGTAACCTTACCGCGGCACCAGGTGCTGTCGCCCATCGTGTTGAACCGGCGCATTTCGGTGCGGCAACGCTTCAGGAAGGCAGCATCGCCCATCCAGTTGGTGACAAGCGTTGCCATCCAGCTCGAGCGCTGCGGACCGTAGTCGTAAACGCCCGGCACACCGACTTCCTTGGCCGTCGATTCACGGTGATGACCGATGCCGGTATATTCGATACCGCCACCCGCTTCCGGATTGCGGAAGAAATGGCCCGGATGTTTCATGGCCGCCATGAACACGACGCCATGGGTGTGACCGCGACCGCAACCAACGAGGAAGCCCATCGTATCCATCAGTGAAAGCGGGCCACGAACAATCGGATCGAGAGACTCTCCTTCCTTCACCTCTTCCCAATAACGCACATTGGCGCCGCGAATGTTCTGCGGCTCGCGCATGATCGCTTCGTCCAACTCGGCGAATTCATCCGGCGTATATTCGTGGGTCTGAATGTCCTTGTACTTGCCGGTATCGCGCGCCGCCTTGCGTTCGTGGCGCGTGCAGGTGCCAAGGGCGCGTGCTACGAGCTGGCCATGCTGGTTGAAATAGCTTGCCTCGACATATTGCAGCACGAGACGGCCGGAAAATTTCGATTCCTTTTCCTCAACGCCAACAACACGTTCGATGGCGGAGATGCGGTCGCCCGGACGAATATGACGGAACAGTTCCCAGTCGTTACCGGCATAGAAACCGTGCACACCGGGCAGACCCCAACGGGTACGCCCGACCCAGCCAAAAGCCATCGGGAACATCGGATGCGCAACCTGACCGCCGAAACGGCTGTTACGGCCATATTCCTGTTCACGGTAAAGCGGGTTGAGATCACCGATACCGTTACACCAGTTGCGCAACGTATCCGTGGAGGCATCCTGAAGATACGGGCCTTCCGGGCGCAGCTGTAACCCGATCATGTTGCGCGCAGCCGCAACGGATTCATCCGTGATACGGCCTTCTGCCGGTGCGCCGCCAACCTCGACCACATTCTTCTTTTCAAGCTCAATCGTCGTCACTTTATCCTCCTAAAGCCTGGCCTGACTGACACGAAGCACGCGAGCCAGGCCTGCCGCTTCTATCGATCTTTCCAATATCTCTCCTCGGTTTGTATATTGTGCATTATATTTTTGATCGTCAATCACTAAAATGACCGGATTAAGCTATTTTTGGCGAATTATGGGGAATTTTTCAGAAATTGGCGACGCGGCGATCAAAATATAATGCATTTTTTTCGATTGCCGCCCTATTGAGATACGCATCGCGTATCAGAAGTCCGCGGAGGTCATAATTTTCGAGAATCGGCGCAGCCCGGCCAGCGCAAATTCGTGCTCTTCGCTTGTCGAACCGGCGCAACAGTCTTCAAGCACGACACATTCATAGTCCCGGTCATGGCCCTCGCGCACCGCAGCCGACACAACGCCATTTGTTGAAACCCCGGCCAGCACCAGACGCCCGATTTCCTTGGCGCTCAACAAAGGGCAAAGCGCTGTGCCGTAAAACGGACTGACACGATGTTTCACAATATCCGCATCGCCCGCTTCGGGCGCAAAATCGGCATAGACTTCGGTGCCCCAACTGCCGAGCTTGAAAATGCCCGCCTTGCGTGCGCCCGTGAATACGGGGGAACGGTCAGAGACTTCACGATAATCGGGTGAAAAGCCGACGCGGACATAGCCGACCGGCACATTCGCCGCACGAGCGCGCGCAATGGCGCGTTTTGTTGCGCCATAGACGTCCCGCTCCCGCATAAGGGGCACATAGGTTTTCGCACCCGCCCCATCCGGATGAACGAGATCGTTCATCATATCCATAACCAGCAACATGCTCTTGAGCGTCATTGCGCTACTCCCTTTCCTCTGTGAAAATCATGAGGCTGGGAGCGTAGCAATACTGGTCCTGTTAACTGGACTTGTAACTTGCCTTGAACTCGTCCCAGCCTGAACGGATATGAACCCGCAACGACGTAATCAACGCGGCCTCGTCGCGCGCAAGAATGGCTTGCATCATGTCCTGATGCTCGTCCCTCGCCCGTCCGATGCGGTTGTCCAACCGGTTGATCAGGTCGAACGGGTATCGTGCCCATAAGGTGCGCACGAATTTCAGCGTCAGCGGCAATTCGGCGGCGATATAAATGCGCTCGTGAAAACGATAATTGATCACGCGCACGGCTTCGCGGTCGCCCTTGGCCGACGCTTCCTCGATCTGGCTTTGCAGCTTGCGCAACTCGTCGATTGCCTCTGTGTTCAAAAGCGGCAGTGCTTTCAGCGCCAGCTTGCACTCCAGCGTCACGCGCAAATCGACGATTTCCTCGGTCGCATGGATATCGAGCGGTGCCACAATCGCACCGCGATGTGAATTGCCATCGACAAAACCTTCCGCTTCGAGAAGTTTCATCGCCTCCCGCACCGGCGTAATCGACGTGCCCAGCATCTCGGCCAGTTCGACCTGCTTGAGCTTGGAGCCACGCGGGAAACGACCCGAAATGATTCCTTCGCGCAGGAAATCGGCAACAAGTTCTTCCTTGGTCTGATATTGCACGCGATTTCCCCTTCAAAAGGCCCTTCGTGATCGAGATACCCCAAAAACCATGCATTATGCAAACAATTCAGACAGCGGAGGTTTTCGGAGCGAGGTCGAGCCGCAACACCGCCCCCTGCGGACCGACGGCAGCCTCGGGATAAAGCTCTGCAACACGCGGATCGTGGGCCGGCAGGACGTGGTCTGGACTATCAGCCAGCTTGCGTATTTTTTCGTGTCCGGCAATCATATCGGAAAGATTGAAAGCGACCGAATAAGGGACCCCACGTTCATATTCTTCATAATAATGAAGCGCATCGGAGGCGAGAACGACCCAGCCCCGGGCAGTATTGACGCGCACGATCTCCTGCCCCGCGCAATGACCGCCCACCCAATGGACCGAGACACCCGGCGCAATTTCGTGATCGCGACCATGCAGATTCAGGCGATCGGCATGCAACAGTCCCACAGCCTGACAGATTTCATCCACCTCGTAGGCGCGGCGAAACCAGTGCCTTTGCATCCACGGACCGGTGACATAATGCATTTCTTCGGTTTGAAGATGGAAGGTCGCGTTCGGAAACGCCGCCAGATGGCCCGTGTGGTCATAATGAAGATGGGTCAGGATCACCGTATCGACCGCCTCCGGGTCAACGCCGCAAGCGCGTAGCACCTCAGGCGGATTGGCCAGCATGGTATGCCCATGCTTTTCGGCCTTCTTCGGGTTCATGCCCGTATCGACCACGATCACGCGATCACAGCTGCGCAGAAACCAGCAATAGAAATCCATCGTCAACGGCGTCGTGGGATCGGCTTCCAGTATGAAGTTCTGCCCGCGCTTGCGACTGGGATTGGTGCCATACCGAATGCCGAAGATTTCATATTCAGGGATCATTATTGCCTCATGCTACGAGATGCTGGCCTGCGCCGAGATAGGCGTCGATGACTTGCTGTCGGGCGGCTTCGCTTTCCAGTTCCTGCTTGTGGTTATGCCCGACAATGCGGCCCGAACGCAGAAAGTAGATACGGTCGGCAAGGCGCATGGTCATTTGCAGGTTTTGCTCGACCAGAACGATAGAGAGATCGCTTTCCTTGCGAACGGCGGTCAGACGGTCGAATACGCGCCTGACCAGCAGCGGCGCGAGACCAAGCGAAGGCTCGTCCAGAAGCAGCAGTTTCGGCCCAGCCATCAAGCCGCGCCCGATAGCCAGCATTTGCTGTTCACCACCGGAAAGATGCCAAGCCGGTCGATCCACCTTGTTGGCGATTTCCGGGAAAAGGTCGAGCACGGTGGACATGCGGCTTTTCCGCAAACCGGAAGAAAGCTGATAGCCGCCGAGAACTAGATTTTCACGCACCGTCAGCGAGCCGACAATCTCGCGACCCTCCGGCACATAGACGATGCCGCGTGCAACACGCTCGCGTGTGGGCAGGCCGGAAATCGGCGCGCCGTCGAAGATGATCTCGCCGCTTGCTTTCACTAGGCCGACCAGCGCACGCATGACCGAGGTTTTTCCCGCGCCGTTTGCCCCCAGCAGAGCCACAACCTCGCGCGGCCCGACGTTAAAGGAAACCTTCTCAACCGCCTGCGCCCGAACACCGTAGAAAACCGAAATGTCATGCGCCGAAAGCAGATCAGTCATCATCGCCTCCCAGATAAATGCGGATTACTTCCGGGTCATTGCGCACTTCATCCGGCGTACCGCTGGCGACGAGTTGACCGAAGTTCAGCACATGGATGCGGTCACAGAGCGACATGACCAGATCCATATCATGTTCCACCACGACCATGACGAGTTCAGGCGACACGAGATTTTCCAGAGCGAGCGCCAGATCGCGCGTTTCGGAATTGTTGAGACCCGCCGCCGGTTCGTCCAGCAGCAAAACCTTTGGCTTTCCGACAATGGCGCGGGCGATTTCCACGAGCCGTTGATTGCCGGGCGGCAATTGCGCCGGAAGCTCATCCGCAACATGCGCGAGACCGAAGCCCTCCAATGCTGTGATGGCCTGCGCGCGCATTTCCTCTCGTTCGCGATGCCCCCGCGCCATTGGCAAGAACGCATTGAGCCAGCCCGATTTGTAATTTCGGGCAAGCCCCATCATCACGTTTTCGACGACCGTCAAATCCGGACAGAGGGCTACTGTCTGAAAGCTGCGGACGATGCCACGTTCGGCGCGCGCCGCCGATGGCATGTTGCAAAGCTCTTCCCCGGCAAATGAGATGGAGCCGCTTTGCGGCCGATAGGCTCCGGCCAGACAATTGAAAAGACTGGTTTTACCCGCACCATTTGGCCCGATAAGGCCGGTAATCTCACCGGCGTTCAGCTCAAGGCTCGGACCTTGCAGAACCTTGATCCCACCGAATGCAAGTTGAATGTCTTTGGCAATCAGGGACATATGGGACATCAGGTCCTCCTTGCCGCGCGGCGCCGATCAAAGGCTGCTTTCATGCGCGGTGCGTGGTATCCGATCAAGATGACCGCCAGAAGTGCAGTGCCGTAGAAGACTGGAATCCAGGCGCCCTGACTGGCAAGAATTTGCGGAATGAGCGTTAAAAATGCTCCGCCGATCAGCGCTCTTCCAAGCGTCAGACCATAAAGACTCACCACCGAACCAACCAACAGGAAGATCGAAGACCAGAGTGTAAAGCCGCTCGGCGAGACAGTGGCGCTGGCATAAGCCAGTGCGGCACCCGAGGTGGACGCCAGAGCGGCGCTGATAGCCATGGCGCTTATGCGAGCCCAGCCTTTTCTGGTACCAAACGCATCGGCAGCAGCGGGATGAGTGCGCGCCAGAAGCATCGCCATACCTTGACGCGACTGGCGAAGCCGCACCAGAACATAAGCACCGGCCAGCAGCAGCACGAGGGCAAAATAATAACGCTGCATGTTCAACGTGCCGAACGGCAGCAACCATTGCGACACATAAAGCCCCTCATAGCCCCCGGTCCACCGATCACCGGCATCGATGATTTCAGGCAACGCCAGCGCCAGAGCCATTGTCGTCACCGCAAGATAAATGCCTGAGAGCTTGCGCGACGGCCAGGCAAAGGCCATGCCCAACCCGGCACCGATTATCACGGCCAACGGCAACGAAATCCAGATTGAAACCCCATAGTGCTTTTCCAGAATAGCCACCGTATAGGCTCCGGCTGCCATGAAAACGGCATGACCGATGGACACTTCGCCGCCATAGCGGACAAGAAAGCTGACAGAAAGAACACCGAGACTATTGGCATAGCAAATGCCCAGAATGAACAGCCAGGACGGCGCAACAATCAGTGGCAGCACGATCAGGACCAGCGCCAGTACCACAGCAGCGGGTCGCCCCCCAAACAGCAGCATCATATCGGACATGCTATTATTTTGCGCACGTAGTGGAATGTCAGACACGCGAACCTCCACCGGCTGTGGCAAGAACGCCATTGGGGAACAGGTTCAGCCCCACAAGGATCAATCCAAGCAGGAATGTCGAGCTGAACTGCGGCGAGACATAATAGTTGAAGAGATTCATCAAAACGCCGATCAGCACGCCGCCAATCAAGGCTCCCGGCAGCGAGCTGAACCCGCCCAGAACTGCCGCAGCAAAGGCCTGCAACATGAAGGCCGAAACGGTCGTCACACTGAGGAACGTCGTGGGCACGATCAGCAACGCGCCGATAACCCCAAGAACCGCAGCAACCGCCCAGGCGAAAAGATGCACATTGCGCAAGCTCAAGCCGCAAACCTCTGCGGCAAAAGGATTGGCCGAAATCGCGCGGAAGGCAATGCCGAGCTTGGTATGATCGATAATCAGAAACAGCGTGACGATGGTGATGGCCACAACGCCCAGCACGGTAAGATCATAGCCGGTTATGCGCAGTCCGATAATTGCGAAGCGAAAATCCGGGATCGGCAAATCAAGAGACACAATATCAGCGCCGAACACGACGAGGGTTACGCCCTGCGCGATCAGGCCGATGCCAAGCGTCGATATCGTCGCGGTCAGATCCGAGCTGAAGACCAGCGGCGAAATGAGCGCATAGACCAGACAAGCGACTGCCACGAGCGCTACAAGCGTCACCAGAACCGACGTGCCCCATGACAGGCTCAACAATGCACCGCTCGACAGGCCATAAATCAGGAAGGCAGCGAGACCGGCGACATTGCCATGCGAAAAATTCACGACCTTGGAGCATTTGAAGATCATCACCAGCCCCATGGCGCCCAATGCGTAAAGGCAGCCCATGATCAGGCCCGACCAGACCAGCGGAAACAGATCGCTAAGAAGCTGCATCGTCGCGCTCCTTCGTCTGCCCGGCTTCGACCACCCGAATGACACCGGGGTAGTATTGGCCGCCGTGGCCTTGCTCTATTGCGTCCTGATAATAGCGACGCACGACATCGGCAGCGCGAAGCGGCACGCCGGTTTGCTCCGCCAGTTCAAAGACGTAGCCGATATCTTTCAGCACATATTCCGGCGAAAACGCCTTGTCAGGAAAATCACGGGGCAGCATGGATTTTGTCGCGTGATTGCGCAGCGCAAAACTATCCCCCGACCCCTTGGAAACAGCCTCAATCAGGATTTTGGGCGAAACGCCCGCTTTTTCGCCCAATACCAGCATTTCGGCAATCGTCACCACATTCTCGAAAACCAGCATGTTATTGACAAGCTTGAGAACCTGGCCTGCACCGATGTCGCCGCCATGGGTGATGTCGGTCGCCATATAGCGCAGAACCGGCTCGATCCGGGCGAAATTCTCTGGCGAAGCGCCGACCATGATCGACAACTCGCCCCGTTGCGCAGCCTCACGCGTGCGTGCCACCGGGGCGTCAACGAAGTGAATTCCGTGCGTCGCTAACGCCGCACCCACTTTACGTGCGACGGCAACCGGCGTCGTGGAAAGATCGACGACAACCGCGCCTGCACGCAATCCGGCTTCGACGAGACGAGCCGTCACCGCCTCCACCTGCGGCCCGCCGGGCAGGGAAAGGCAGACGAGACTGGCCGTTTTGGCCAGATCTTCGAAACTTGCCGCCTCGGCCTTGGTGTCCGAGAGCGCTGCCAAGGCTTCCGCTGACAAATCCTGCGCCAGCACACGGCCCTTATGCTTTGTAGCCAAGTTGCGGCACATTGGCCCGCCCATGACGCCAAGTCCGATGAAACCGATCGTTTCCGTGCTCATGATCTTAATCCATCAACATGCCGCCATTCACGTCGAGGACCGTACCAGTGATCCAGTTCGACTGCGGCGACGCAAGAAAGACGATCGATTGGGCGATATCGTCGGGATGACCAAAACGACCGAGCGGGACATTTCCATTGGCGGATGGCGCGATCTTTTGCGTTACGGTTTCCCACATCGGTGTCTCGACGGGACCGGGCGCTACGACATTGGCATAGATACCCTTTGAGGCGAAACTCTTGGCAACCCATTTGATAACGCCGTGGACACCGGATTTTGCGGCGATGTAAGCCGGACCTGACGCGACACCCCCAATCTTGGCGGCAATGGACCCCAGCGCCACAACCTTGCCATAGGCTTGCTCCTCCATCAGCGGAAGGACTTCCCGCAGCGGGTTGGCGACGCCCAAAAGATTGACGTTGAGGATCGAATGCCATTCATCGTCACTGGCATCGGCAAGCGAACGGTTCGAAATGGTTCCGGCACAAAGGATCAGAATATCCACCCGACCGTACTGAGCTTTAAGGTCGCGAACGAGTGCAGACGAAGCCTCCCGCGAGGTCACATCCAACTTGCGATAATCAATCGATGGATGCCCGTAATCAGCGCTCTCAGCGAGATCGGTCGCGACCACTGTGGCCCCACTTTCAGCCAGCGCCATAACCGTGGCTCGGCCTATCGCCCCCGCACCGCCCGTTACAATGGCCACCTGGCCTTGCAACTGCGCCGGACCGCTCAGCGGAATTTTCTGCATGCTCCTACCCTTCCCATTTTCATTTTCTAGAGCGGTTCCGATTAACGCGTCGTCGTTGGAACCGCTCTATCTCTTACGCATGTCTCCCCATCCTCCAGAGACGGCACGCGTCATGTCAGTTAGTTTTGGCCTCAAAGACGACCTTTGGATAGGGCTTGAAATCACGCACCAGAACAAATTTACCGTCCTGCGCCTGAATGATACCCTCCGCGCGGGTGCCGCGATGATCGCCCTTGATAAAGCTCACGCCCTTGGCGCCACCCACCGTCACATTATTGAGGCTCTCCATCGCCAGCGTCAGGTTTTCACGGGTCAAAGGCTTGCCACTTTTAACCAGCGCGCGAAACCCTTCGGTGAACAGCGACGCATTGCTCCAGCCATTGAGGCCGAAAACCCCTTGCGGATCTTTTGGATAGTATTTGCCCACTGCGTCGCGATATGCAGCAACCGTCGGCTCATCGCTGGTCACCGGCAACAGCCAGGACGAGAAATAAACACCATCGAGCAGCTTGCCGGCGAGCTTGTAGGTGGACGGGTCGGCTGTGAAGAACGGCGCAAACCAGGCCGTTTCGAAACCGACCTGATCGGCTGCCTTCAATGCGGCGGCAAGGTTCGCATTTGAACCGAAAAGCACCACGGCATCGGCACCCGCCTGTTCAACGCGACGGATATGTGCGGCAAAGCTCGTCGTCTTCACATCGAACGGTACAGACTCTACGGCTTCCAGACCATGTTCTTTCATATAAAGGTCGAATCCGCGTTTGCCGGATTTACCAAGCTCGTCATTTTCCCAAAGAAGAGCGATCTTCTTTTTACCGAGATCATTGACTGCATAGTCGACATTCATCGCCGCCGACCAACCATAGTCTGGCAAAAGCGGGAACACTTTGTCATTCACATAAAAAGCCGAAGCACCGCCAATGGGACCGACAAGCGACAGACCAACTTCGGCGGCGTATGGCAAAACAGCGGCATTGGTCGCAGTTCCCACAGACGCCGCCAGAGCGAAAATACCCTCGCCTTCCACCATTTGGCGGGTTACTGCGGCGGAACGCGCGGGTTCATAGCCGTCATCCTGTGTGACGTATTTTATCTTCCAGCCCTCGACGCCACCCGTTTCATTGACATGCTGAAAATGAGCATCTGCCGCGTGCGTCAGAATTGAATAAAATGGAACTGGCCCCGTTACAGGGGTGAATGCACCCACTGTTACGACCTTGTTTGCTTCATCGATGCCAATATTCTGGGCCGCGCCCGGCAACACCATCGTTAAAAAGAATGCTGAGGCAGCGCCAAGCACTGACTTGATACCAGCCATACCTCGATCCTCCCAAATCGTTTAAATGGATGACTTGTTGAAATCTAAATACGGTTCGCCTTTGATGTCAACAGATAATGCATTATGCATCTTTGATGAGCGTAGATCGTTGCTCTGCACGCGACCATTCATGAAATTAGCTCAGACTGAGCGATATTGCTGCCCAAATGAATATATATAATGCATTTGTGTTAAACTGCCTTTCCGCGCGGCGCGCAGTTAGTAGAAGAAACCTGCATAAGACCGACAAGAAAGATAACAACGCACGATAACGGCCTGTCAGAAAGCCTCGGATTCTAACGTCCGGAAAGGGGTCGAAACTTCTGGAAACACTCTGCAATAGGTGTCATTTTTCGCTTTAGATTGCACAATCAAATTTGCATTATAGGTCGTACGACTAGCGCTGTTTCGCGGCAGCATTTTGCGCTAACAACTTGCAATGTAACCAGAAAATTCGAGCCAACGAACGTAGAAATCGTCTTAGATTTTTTGCGGTGACTCTGCACAGCAGTGGTCCACCGCCTTGATTGCCAGTCAAGAATCGTAACGAATTCTCCTGTTCGTTTAACCGTGATGGGCGCGCAGTCATAATTCGACTGCAAAAATGCTACTATTCTCCAGCGGCCGCCGATCGTCTAGACAGCATGGGACGTCGCCTTGCATTCTTCGCTTAAAGACAGGTGTTGTGAAACCGAAAATACCCGCATCAGGAATTTGCTTTTCTTAAAGGAAAGCATTCGACCAATTGGCACGGATTTACCGTTTCATTCAACAAACTGACTAACAGCGCGAATGATGTCCGGCTTCCTGCCAATTTAAGAGACGGCTTGTTTGGCCTATCCCCGGATTGAAGGCGTTGGTGGGGTCCAGGTCCCGATAAAACTGCTTGAGGCATTCCTCAGCCTCGTACACATGCCCCACATTATGTTCAGCGGGGTACTTCGCTCCGCGTTGCTCCAGCAGGGCAAGAATGTCCTTTTTCAAAGCCTCGCAATCCTGCCCCTTCTTGACCAGATATTCTTGATGCAGAACGTGGCAGAAGAAGTGGCCGCAGTACATGGTGACATCGATTTTCTTTTCGATTTCGGCAGGCAGACGTTCGAACCAGTCGAGCGCGTTGCGCGGCAAGGCAATATCGAGGGCTACGATATCTTCCACTGTCTTTGCATGAACAGCGCGATACCGAACTACCGACCCGCCGACAGCAAACCGATTGAGGAAAGCCGCCTTGCCTTCTTCGTCGGTGCACTCGAAATAATTTCCATGTGTGGTTGGAAAGCGTTCGGCCAGATAGCGGCGCGCTTCATCGATACCCTCGTTTCCCATTTTCAAAAGCAGATGATGTTCGTAACCATCTCGGAAACTGTTGAGCCTGGTTGGCAGATGATCGGGCAATAGACCGGTTACGAATTGCAAAAGGCGATCGCTAATTGCACTGCCGACACGAAGCTTTTCGGTTATGCCGTCAAAACGGCTTTTGATACTGAAAGCCAAGGGGATCTTATCTGTGCCAAAGGCTTGAAGGAATAGGAAGAGGTCCTTGCCATAGCGTCGTGACAGATCATAAGCTGAGCGATGCATATATTCGCCCGCGACGGGGAGATTTTCAAAGTTTGAAAGCATATCGCGACGAATGCTTTCCAATTCTCCTGGATCGTTGGAACCGATGTAGAAAACCTGTGTCTTGTCGTCGGCTTGGAATGTGTCGATCCGCAATGCAAATACTGCAAGCTTGCCCGCCGATCCCGAGGCCTCATAGAGCCTACGTGGATCGGCATTGTAACGCGCCGGCGTGGTGGCCGAAATATCGCGCACATGATTGCAATATTCGTGATCCGAGGCACAAAGATTCGAAGACTGGTCTACGTTGGCAGCGGGAATATCACCTTTATCCAGTCTGCTCAGTATTTCCTCAGCTGTTTTCCCCAGATCGATGCCCAGATGATTGACCAGTTTTAAATCGCCATTGGCATCAATTCGGGCGAACAGGGCAAGTTGCGTATAGGCTGGTCCACGTCTTATCAGTGACCCGCCAGAATTATTGCATATTCCACCAGTAACTGAAGCACCGATACAACTAGAGCCAATCACCGAATGCGGCTCTCTTCCGATGGGACGCAGTGACTTTTCAAGCTGATCAAGAGTGACGCCGGGTTGCGAAATGACTTGCGCGCCTTCGGCGATAAGATCAAGGCGGCGCAGGCGCATCGTATTGATGATGACAACTTTCCGATCGTAGCCTTCTGGTACCGGCGTGGAACCGCCGGTCAGTCCGGTATTTGCGGCCTGACAAATGATAATCGTTCCCGCCTTGTGGCATGCTTCAAGCACATGCCACATCTCCAGAAGCGTGCCCGGACGCACGACTGCAAGAGCCTTGCCTCCACCATACCGATATCCCTGGCGAAAGCGTCGGGTTTGCGTATCGCGGATCAAGACATGGCGACGACCGACGATATGGCGGAGTTTTGCGACGAGATCAGGCATGTTTGTTTAGTTCCTGCAGGCAGTATCGAGGCCGGTCAAGCGAAGTAGCGCACCCTGATTGCATCGATGGCAACAGCGATGAAGATCATGAAGCCGCCAATCATGCCGACATAAAAGGAGGGTATATTGATGATCGCCAGTCCGACCTGAATGACTGTAAGAAGCAGAACGCCTCCAAGAATTCCAACCACGTTTCCCCGTCCACCGAAGACGCTGACGCCACCGATGATCGGTGCGGCGATCGCATAAAGAAGATAGCTGGAGCCCTGGTTCGACGTGATTGCCATCTGCCAGGAGGCAAGTAGGAATCCAGCCACACCTGCAAGGAAGCCGGAGATCGTATAGGCAATAATCTTGATACGGTCCACGCGAATACCTGCCGAATTGGATGCCTGCGGGTTACCGCCAACTGCGTAGATGGAGCGTCCAAGAATCGTCATGCGTAGCAGGACGCCGATCGCGATCAGAGCGACAACGAAAATCAACGGCATAACGGGCCATCCGGCAACCGATGCCTGACCGATCCACACATATCCGTCGGACAGATTTGTCAGGGTCTTGCCTTGCGTCAGCGCCAGGAGCGCGCCTTGCAGGATGATCATCATCGATAGCGTCTGGATGAGCGAGACCATTCGCAGCTTGGTGATACAAAGGCCATTGAAGAAGCCAATGAGCGTTGCAACCGCGACACCAACCAGCATAGCGGGAAACCAGGGCATTCCGAGATTGGAATAGGCCAGTGCTCCAATTGCAGACGAAAATCCGAGATTAGCCGGGATCGACAGGTCAATCTCCGCTACGAGCAGCGGGAGGGCTACGGCCAGTCCCAGCATTCCGAGAACCGTCGCCTGCACCGTGATGTTTTGCATGTTCATCACGGTCAGAAAGAACTCATTGAACAGCCCGAAACCTAGGACTAGCGCCACCAGCCAGATCCACACCACATTGTGCAGAACCCAGCCGACGATTTTATGTGTCGCTTTTTCGTTAGGTTTGACCTCTTTGGCCGCAGTGGCTGTCATGACAGTGCTCATTTCTTTTATTCCTTTACCGATGTTGCGCTCACGCCTGTGAAAGGCGGCGCAGATTGTCGGTGGTGATGTCGTCGCCGGTCACGATCTCCTCGATGGAGCCTTGGCGGAATACGCAGACACGGTCGACTGCGCGCACCAATTCGTCCGTATCGGTCGAGACAATGATAACGCTGACGCCCTTGTTGCTGAGTTCATCGATGATGCGCAAAACGTCCTGCTTGACGCCGACATCGATACCACGTGTCGGCTCGTCGAGGATAAGAAGCCTTGGTTGTGTCGCAAGAACACGACCGAGGCATACTTTCTGCTGGTTACCGCCGCTCAACGTATCGACTGCTGCGGCAGCGCTTTGCGCCTTGATACCCATACTGGAGAAATATCCGCCGCAAAGACGCGCTTCCTGGTCGCGTTTGACAAAACCCAGGAACGCACGCCGATCAAGTGAGGAAAGTGCGATGTTTTCAGCGATCGATAAATGGCCAACAACGCCATCCTTGCGCCGATCGTCGGACAGATAGGCGACACCCTTGCTGAAAGCTGCCTTTGGATGCTGCGGTAGACTTTCCTGTGGTCCACCGTCAAAACTGATCGTTCCAGCCTTCGCACGGTTGAGGCCGAATATCACCCGCGCAAGTTCTTTTGCGCCGGCACCTGGCAAGCCGGTAAAACCAACGATCTCGCCTGGCCGGATATCAAGTTCATCGAGATCGACATGATGGGCGATAACACCGCGCAGACTGATTGCCGACGTTTGAGAACCGAAGATTTTGCGCTCGCGCTGAAACAGGTCGAGGCCGCGCCCAAGCACCAGTTCGGATAGTTGCTCGGACGTCATCGCCTGCACATCCTGGCTGCCACCGGCAAGAAAGCCGTCGCGCAGGACGGAAACCGCATCGCAGATTTCGAGAATCTCGTCATTATAATGCGAGATGAAAATGAAGGTGACGCCTTCGCTCTTCAACTGACGCATGAAATCGAACAGTTGCCTGCGGTCGGGAACGGTAAGGGCGGCAGTCGGTTCATCGAGGATGATGACTTTACCGCCTGAGAACATGGCGCGCAGGATATTGAGCTTGCGTCTTGCAACAGCGTTGAGCCTGCCGGCATTGACGGCTGGATCAATTCCCGAATCTTTCAACATTCGTGCGGCATCTGTCTTCAGCTTCTTCCAACGCACAAAGCCGCCTCGGGAAGGCCAAATGCCTAGCATCAGATTCTCGGCGGCAGAGATGTGATCGATAATCATAGGCTCTTGCGTGACCAGAAACACGCCGGCTTCTTCCATGGCCTTAACGTCTGCGCCCTGCACCGGTTTATCATCGAGATAGATCGTTCCGCTACTGGGTGCGCGCTGCCCAGAGATGATACCAACTAGCGTGCTTTTGCCGGCGCCGTTTTCGCCGAGCAGTCCGTGGATACTGCCGCGATTAATATCGAGGCTAACGGAGCGCAACGCCGTAAAGGTTCCATATCGTTTGGTAACGTTGTCGACACGCAAGGCAATGTTGCTTTTGCCAGCATCCTTTTCGCGCCCATTTGTCTGGATATTTGTCATGATACTCCTCCGCCGCCTGCGACCGCACGCCAATCACATGCGAAACGACGCCCACCCTTGTTGCGCGGGCGTCGTATGTCACGATCAGGTATAAGGAACGCCCCATTCCTTTTCTGCGACGTAGCCCCAGTGGCGCTTGTCGGCAGCATTGTCGCCATTAATGACGAAAGGTGGAATGATGAGGGTTGGACCGGTATCACCCTTGACGATCTCGCCCTTCTCCCAAAAATATTTCTTATTTTCATACGCGCCAAGCGGCACTTCCTCGCCCTTCATTGCGTGCTTTTCCAAGAGTTCCACGGCAATCTCACCATAGGCAATAGGGTCTTGGGACACGCAGGCGTCCATGTAACCGTCCTGAATGCCTCTGACTGCAACAGGCTCGCCATCGATGGTGACGAAAATCACGTGGCCTTCCTCACCGACCTTTTTCCAGCGATTCTTTTGCTGCAGGGCAGTTGTGATGCCGCGTGCGGGCGAGTCGCTGGGAGCATGAACGGCATCAAGATCGGGATGTTCGGAAAGCGTCGACAACGTTACGGAAAGCATTTGATCAAGCTGACCTTCGGTGGGTCGGCTGATATAGGTTATGTCAGGATACTTGGCGAATTCGGCGTCCATTCCTTCCTTGCGTTGACGCCAGGCGACGCTCGCAAGTGCTCCATAGCAATTGAGGACCTTGCCGCGCGGGCTACCGTGCTTTTTGGTCAACCGATCGATGATCTCGCGTGCGGCCATGACACCGCCCTGATAGTTGTCGAAGCTGACGGTGATAGCGACATCCCCGCCATCTGCAGGCGTATCGA
Organism: Ochrobactrum sp. 19YEA23; assembly: GCF_029909865.1. Taxonomy (NCBI): domain Bacteria; kingdom Pseudomonadati; phylum Pseudomonadota; class Alphaproteobacteria; order Hyphomicrobiales; family Brucellaceae; genus Ochrobactrum; species Ochrobactrum sp. 19YEA23. The sequence continues at coordinate 265,752 of NZ_JASAMQ010000002.1, forward strand.
TGATGGCGACGGGTATCTTTTTCTGATTGTAGCGGCGGATCGCGCTGACGATCGCCTGGCTATCAATCGGATCGGCAACCAGACCGACAGGCTGGGACAGCATCAGGCTCTGCCATTGTTCGAGCTGCTTTGTATTGTCGAAATTGGCATTGGTTGCCTGGAACGACCATTTGCGGCTTTCGACAGCACGCTTTACCGCCTCTTCCTCGATAACGAAAAAATAGTAGTCAAGACTTTTGTTGCTGAACGGCAGAAAGACGCGGTCTTGCGCGAATGCCTCGCGGCCGGCAAATGCCGCCGCTCCAAGTGCGAGCCCCCCTACTAGAACGTGGCGCCGGTTGAGTTTAAGATCGATACCCATATTCACCTCCCAAAGTGCGTTGATATAGTTTCACTACATGTGCAACAAGCTTGTCAAGCTGATTCAGAAAAATTCAGGTTAAACGGCACCTCCTAGACCGAAGAATCGTCATCTTATGCCAATTTTCAGCGCAAATTAGGATTAACTGGAGCCCAGATAAGATCCAGCCACATCAGTCCATTTGAAGTTTTACTAGATTATCGCAACTTGACGTAGGACGTGCCGTCGAAACAACCTACCACCATACCGGCGGATTCTCTTGTAAACAGGCCATTTTCGACGACGCCGGGTATACGGTTGAGTTCAGTTTCGAGGGGAGCCGGTTTGGTGATCGCGCCACATTTGCAATCAAGGATGAAATTGCCGCTATCGGTTACCACAGGCTGACCGTCACGCATACGGCGGGCGATCTGGGCAGTAATACCATGCTCGTGCAAAATGCGATTCACCATCCGTTCAGTCTGTTTCCACGCAAACTGCACAACCTCCACGGGGAGAGGAAAGGCCCCGAGCGTGTCGACGATTTTTGTTTCATCGCAAACTGTAATCATCTGCTTTGATGCATGGGCGATGATCTTTTCCCACAAGAGGCACGCACCGCCGCCCTTGATCATGTTGAACTGGCGGTCGATCTCGTCCGGCCCATCGATGGTGAGATCGATCTCGCCAATTTCGTTTGGATCCGTAATGGCGATACCCACTTCCCGCGCGACGTCAATCGTCGAACGTGACGTCGTGGTGCAGGTCAGCTTCATGCCATCAGCCACATATTTCCCTAGCTCACGCACAAAGAAATGCGAGGTGGTTCCCGATCCAAGGCCAAGCTTCATGCCGTCTCGCACAAATTCCTCAATGACCCGGCGACCTGCGACTTTCTTGGCTTCATTTTGCTCTGCGGACATTTGTCTTTCCTGCCGATTGGCCGGAGCCGTTGTGGACGACTGCGGCGGTTGTTTAGATCATTAGTCCCGTATCTTGTCTGTCAGCCAGGAATCGAGAGCTGGCAGTTGATCGGGGAATTCGCTGCCGCTCGACACTGCAATTGCCGTGACGAGCATGTTGACGACGAGATGATGATTGAGGCGCGATGCGAGCGGTGTCATCAACTCGGTCTGATCGTAGGGACGAACGGCAATCAGCGCGTCCGTGACACGGGCAAGCGGACTTTCGGCTGCGGTGATCGATACGACACGCGCGCCCCCTGCTCTTGCTGCAATGGCCAGCTCCACCATCTGCTTGGTGTGACCAGACTGCGAAAAGATCAGCGCGACTTCGTGCGGTCGCGAACCTTCGACATGCATCCACTGCTTCTTGCGCCCCATGACCGCCGCACACCGCATCCCGAGGCGCTGGAACTTGTGTTCGGCATCAATCGCTGTGACTTCGGAAATACCGCTGGCGTAGATACCTGTCCATGCGGCATCGCGCAAAAGCAGGGCAGCCTGTTCAACCTGCTGGGGAATGAGATCCTCCAGAGCACGCTGGATGGCGTTGAGGGAATTGCGACAGGTCTTGCGGACAATATTTTCTATGCCGTCATTGGGGATGATCTGTTCATAGGCGAAGGGTGCAGAAGGAACGAGGCTTTGTGCCAGATGCAGCTTGAAATCCTGATAGCCATCGAAACCGAATCGGCGGCAAAAGCGCATGATGGTCGGATCACTGACCGAACAGCGCTCGGACAATTTGGCCATGCTCATATGAATGACCTCGCCTGGAGACGTGCTCACAAATTCGGCGATACGCCGTTCGGCGGCCCCCATTCCGTCTGTTTCATGGAATATGCGCTGTAACAGGCTGACCGTCATGAAATTGGTTCCTTCGTCGTCCCACTATTTAATGAGAGCGATACTCCATGAGATCGGCGATACGCGCAAGTCGTTGATGCGGCTCGACATTTACATCCGCTCCACCGCCCCACGGCACGACGAAGAAAGTGGCCCCCGCGCCCTCCGCCGTTGCCTTGTCGACATTGGTGTCGCCGACATAGGCCCAGTTGGCACCGTTAAGATTCATGCGCTCGACAACGGCGCGCAGATGGCCAGGATCTGGCTTGCAGGCTGGCACCGCGTCTGCACCAAGCGCCACCTCAATGAGGCGATCGAGCTCGAGGATTTTCAAAATTTCCTGAGTTAAGGCGTGGGGCTTGTTGGTGCAGATGCCCAACCTAAAACCGGCAGCATGCAGGCTTTGCAAATCTTCGCGAACGTGGCTGAAGAAACGTGTCTTCTCGGCTGGGTTGCGATGATAGTTTTCAATATAGCTTTGAACCGCAGCATCCACCGTTGCATCGTCAAAGGGCAGACCCTGATCAATGAATATGTCCTTCAACAGGCGGCGTGGACCATTGCCGATAAAGGTTTCGACATAGTCGACGGATAGTGCTGGCCAGCCCTTGGACACCATATAGACATTCACCGCTGCGGTGATGTCCGGAGCACTATCGATCAGCGTTCCATCCAGATCGAAGATCAAAGCTGAATATTGTTTCATAATTCGAAAAATCCTTTGGTTGGGCGTGTTCGACAGTCAGTCAGCAAAAACGGGATCGCCTAGAGCGTGGAAGCTCCGGGAGAGTGCAGGATAAAGCCCTCGATAGATTTCATGTGCCTTGTGATAGACGGCACTATCAGCACGATCAGCCTTCTGACACGTCAATTCGCGCAAGATGCCAGCTGCCTCAGTCGCGTCCTTCCAGACGCCCACTCCCACTCCCGCCACCAGTGCCGCGCCAAAAGCCCCGCCTTCCGCAGCACCTTCTGTCGTCACCACATCACAACCGAACATGTCGGCCTGAATTTGTCGCCACAATAGTGATCGGGCGCCACCGCCAGATGCCTTAATCACCCGCCCTTCGATCCCCATAGATTTCATCAGCGCATGCATGTCATAAAAGGCGTGAACAACACCTTCCATGACACTGCGTGAAACATCGGCAAGTGTGTGGCGTGCTGTGAGACCGATGATAGCGCCGCGTGCTGCGGGATCTGGATGCGGACAACGTTCACCGTTGAGATAAGGCAGGAATAATAGTCCGCGCGCACCTGGTGTGCTGGAGGCAGCAGCTTTTGCTACCGCATCGAAGGTAAGATCGTCACCATGCCCGGTATCGGCAAGGATTGACCGGAACCAGCCCATTGCTCCGCCTGCATTCAGTGATACGCCCATGGCATGCCATTTGGCAGGAGCGACATTGCAGAACATTTGGATGCGACCGTCCGCGCTTGGAACGGGCTTATCCAGGGCCGCTGCCAGAATCCCAGCAGTACCGATTGTTGTTTGCAACTGACCGGGTTCGATGACGCCTGAACCAATGGTTTGAATGACACTGTCACCGCCGCCGCCCGCCACTGGTACCCCTGCCGGAAGCCCGAATAGTGCTGCGCCAGAAGCGTTGATGCGACCGGAAATCTCATGAGATTCATGGCAGTCGGGTAAGAAAGAAGGGTCAATATCGAGCGTCTCGATCAGCCCCGATGCCCATTTGCGCTGTCGCACATCGAAAAGCCCGGTGCCAGACGCATCCGATACTTCCGTTGCAAGTTCTCCCGTCAAAACCAGACGCAGATAATCTTTGGGGTTGAGCACATGATGCAGTTTTGCAAACAAATCCGGCTCATGATTTTTCATCCAGACGATTTTGCCCCCGGTATAACCGACCAGCATGCGATTGCTTGTCTGGCCGATCAGAGCATCCAGCCCGCCAGCCTTTGTTGTGATTTCCTCCACTTCAGCGGCGTTGCGTTGATCGTTCCACAAGATTGCCGGACGCAGAATTTTTCTATTTTGGTCGAGCGGTGTAAGGCCATGCATCTGCCCTGAAAGGCCGACACAGAGAAGTTCAATCTCCGGGTATTGCGCCATCACGCTTGCCACTGCCTTGCGCGCACCCTCGATCCAAAGGGCGGGATCTTGTTCGGTCCAACCGGCACGAGGCTGCGACAGCGCGTAGGTGGCGGTGCTGGAGGCCAGAATATCGCCTTCGACGGACACTAGCAGCGCTTTGCAACCCGACGTTCCGATGTCGATACCTAGAAGTGCGGTTGTCATGAAGTCAGGCTCCGACGCCGTGATGCAGGCGGATATGCTTGAAATTGAAATATTCCAGCAAGCCTTCCCGGCCATGCTCATAGCCGATGCCACTTTGCTTACGACCGCCGTAAGGCGCGTTCATGATGCCCGCGTCGACGTTGTTGACGGCGACATTACCGTAATCGAGGTCGTTTGAAAGCTGATAGATTTCCTGCAAGTCGCGCGCATAGACATAAGAGGCAAGCCCATAAGGCGTATCATTTGCTAGGGCCGCGGCTTCTTCCAGCCCGTCGAAAGGCGCCACACCGACAAGCGGACCAAAGGTTTCCTCACTCATGACCTTCATTTCATGAGTACAGTCGGCGACAATGGTTGGACAAAAGAAGAATCCCCTGGCAAATTTTTCACCTTCCGGCGCCTTGCCGCCGGCGAGGAGCCTTGCACCTTTTTGCAATGCATCGGCCAGGTGCTCGTGCGTTTTTTCAAGGGGCGCAAGCGAAGCCATGGACCCGATATCGGCGGCCGGTTCGAGCAGACCGTCGCCGATGGTCAATGCGTTGGCGGCAACCGCGAATTTTTCGAGAAAAGTCTCGTACAGCGGGCGCGCCACATAGATACGATTAATTGCAATGCAAATCTGCCCCATATTGCGGAAGGAACGGCGCACGGCCCCCTTCACTGCCGCATCAATGTCGGCGCTGGCGGCTATGATGAGCGGACAATTGCCACCAAGCTCCAATGAAAGGCGCTTTACGGTTGGGCAGGACTTCTGGATATGAAGGCCAACCGCGCTTGAACCGGTAAAGGCGATCTTGTCAACGTCAGGATGCTCGACGAGTGCCTGGCCAACGAGCGAGCCCTTGCCGGTTAAGACATTGACGACGCCCGCTGGGATCTTGGCCTCCGTCACCTTTTCAGCAATGGCCAGGGCGGTAAAGGGTGTGATTTCTGCCGGCTTGATGATGATCGTGCAACCAGCAGCAAGGCTTGCGCAAAGTTTCCACCCAACAAGCTCAGCAGGATAATTCCAGGGTGTAATTGCACCGACCACGCCGATCGGTTCGCGGATGACCTGGCTTTGATAACCGTTCTGATCGTTGGGTACGATTTCGCCCAGGACGCGCACCGCCTCCTCGCCATAAAAGTGGCAGGCTTCGGCCAGTTTGAGGATTTCGCCTTTGGCTTCATTGAGCGGTTTGCCCTGTTCCAGCGTCATGATCTGGGCCATGCGCGGGGCATCGGCGGATATCAGGTCGCCGAGCCTGTGGAGAGCTTGTGACCGCTCCCTGGCCGGAACCTTGGACCAAGAACGAAATGCAACCCGCGCGCTGGCGACTGCCTGCTCGATTTCTTCGGGCGTCGTTGCCGCAATCTGCCCAATGACTTCGCCACGCGCCGGATTCTCGACGTCGATACGCGCGCCGCGTCCTTCTATGAATTTTCCGTCGATGAACAGCTTGCCATCAAGCCGCGATAGGATCGCATCGGTCATGATTTTCTCCACCCAATTCCGAGCCGTCAACGTTCACAAGGATCGTTGATATAGCATAACTACATATCTCGTTGCATCTGGTTTGCCAATCCGAAAAAGGTAGTCGGCGGCAGGAAATCAGTTTAAGCGACAAAAACAAACGAACACAGCTACTTTTCGACGAGATTCGCCGTGGTTTTCGGTCAAACCGGCAAGACTGTCGGCAGCAAAGGCTGATTACACCTTGACGAAGCGGTAACAAGCTTAATAGTTTTACTACATAAAAGGAGGAGAAGCATGCTTCCCGATTCTCATGAAAAGGCCCGCTTGGTCGGGCGTGTATGGCGCGCCGATCTGTCAGCGCCCAGTGTCGTCATCATTCGCGATGGTGAAGTGATTGATGTCACAAACTCGGTGATCTCAGTTAGCGACTTCCTCGACAATGATCCCGCAGTACGCTTTGATGGTCTACAGGGCGAAAAGCTCGGCAAGCCTGATGATTTCGTTCTTTCTCCGTACGAAACTGGTTACGGATCACCTCGCCATTCATGGCTTGCCCCTTGTGATTTCCAGGCGCTTAAGGCATGTGGGGTCACTTTTGCGCAAAGCATGATCGAGCGCGTCATCGATGAGCGGACGTCAGGCGACCCGGCAAAAGCCGACGCGATCCGCAAGCGCATCGGTGAACTGATCGGCGGAAGCCTGTCCAACATACGCGCTGGCTCTGAGCAGGCCGTTGAGGTAAAGACTGCCTTGGAGAAAGAAGGGCTTTGGTCGCAATATCTTGAAGTGGGTATTGGACCTGACGCTGAGGTCTTCACCAAATCGCAGCCCATGTCTGCCGTTGGCCATGGCGCGCAAGTCGGCGTCAACCGGATTTCGAAGTGGAACAACCCCGAACCCGAAATCGTGCTCGCGGTAGACAAAAACGGCAATATACGTGGCGCTACACTTGGAAATGACGTCAATCTGCGCGACGTTGAAGGTCGATCAGCGCTCCTCCTCGGCAAGGCCAAGGATAATAATGCTTCCTGCGCCATCGGCCCGTTCATCCGCCTGTTTGACGCTGGATTTACGCTCGGTGACATTGAGAATACAACACTTGAAATGTCCGTCAAAGGAGAAGACGGCTTTGAAATGTCAGGGCGCTCCAATATGGCCGAGATCAGCCGGAGACCTGCCGATCTGGTCGCACAGACCATCAATGCCAGCCATCAATATCCTGATGGATTCCTGCTATTTCTGGGAACCATGTTTGCTCCCACGCAGGATCGTGCGGAAAAAGGCAGCGGCTTCACCCACAAAGAAGGTGACGTCGTCGAGATTTCGACGCCAACACTTGGAACCTTGCGCAATGTCGTCACGACGTCGGACAAGGCGCGTCCATGGGCTTACGGTATGCGCTCGCTGATGCGAGACATGGCCAAACGCGGTTTGATTTAGGAACGGCAGAACAAAAATGTCCTATCGTGCAAGAATGGATTTGAGCGGTCGGCTGGCACTGGTAACAGGGGCCGGTCAGGGAATAGGTGCAGCATGTGCGCAAGCCCTGGCGCAAACCGGGGCGACGGTGGTCTGCACCGATATTGATCTGTCACGCGCCGAGACCACCGCAAGAGAAATCGGTGGGTCTGCAAGCGCCCGGCAGCTCGATGTTACTGACAGCGTTCAGTTGAACGCGCTGGCGAATGACATACAGCCACTTGACGTGCTCGTCTGCAATGCAGGTATCGTCAACAATGTCGCCGCTGAAGACATGACGGACGATCAATGGGATCGTGTCATTGAGGTCAATCTCAGCGGCGTATTCCGCACCTGTCGAGCCTTTGGTCGTCGAATGTTAGAGAAAGGCAAGGGTTCAATCATCAATATCGGTTCGATGTCGGCACATATCGTTAATGTACCGCAGCCACAATGCCACTACAACGCCTCGAAAGCCGGGGTACACCACCTCACACGCTCACTCGCAGTCGAATGGGCCAAAAGAGGTGTCAGGGTGAATGCGGTTGCGCCAACCTATATCGAAACACCATTGCTGCATGGACTTGAAAATCAGCCTGGGCTGGTTGAGCGCTGGCTCGACCTGACCCCCACTGGTCGCATGGGCAAACCGGAGGAGATCGCCTCCATCGTCCAGTTCCTTGCCTCAGACGCCTCAAGCCTGATGACTGGCTCGATTGTCACTGCAGACGCAGGCTATACAAGTATCTAGGATCAACATGGCTCTCGCACTTGTTCTGGAAAAGACACGCGAACTGGCTTTGCGCGATATCGATATCGATTTGACGCTTGGCGATTGCGATGTGCGCATCGCGATGGATGTCGTTGGCATATGTGGCAGCGATGTTCACTATTATCGGCATGGCAGCATCGGTCCATTCATCGTTAAGAAACCGATGATCCTCGGCCATGAGGGAGCTGGCACTGTCATTGCCTGTGGTGCAAATGTTCACAATCTTACGGTGGGCGACCGGGTCTGCGTTGAGCCGGGCGTCCCTGATTTTGCGAGCCGGCCGAGCCGCATCGGACTTTATAATCTTGATCCGTCCCTCACTTTCTGGGCCACTCCGCCGGTTCACGGATGTCTGACACCAGACGTCGTGCACCCAGCTAACTTGACTTATAAACTGCCCGACAATGTCTCTTTCGCCGAAGGCGCAATGATCGAACCTTTGGCGGTGGGCCTGCAGGCGGTTCATAAAACCGGCGTGGCGGCTGGCGATGTCGCTCTTGTCCTCGGAGCGGGCCCGATCGGCATTCTTGTGGCACTGAGCGCATTGTCCGCCGGGTGTTCGCGCGTCTTGATCTTCGATCCTGCGTCACAAAAGCTCGATATTGCTGCTTGCTATACAGGCATCCAGCCACTTCATGCAGGTGATGGTTCCATGAGGGACCAGGTTCGATGTCTGACCGATGGCTGGGGCGTCGATATTGTCTATGAATGCTCAGGCGCTGCCAAAGCATTTGATGGCATTGCCGATTGCATTCGTCCAGGGGGTACATTGGCTTGTGTGGGCATGCCTGAAAAAGCGGTACCTATCGATATCGTCTCATTGCAGGTCAAGGAAATCCGCCTCGTCACGGTCTTTCGCTACGCAAATGTCTATGAACGCGCAATTGCATTATTGGGAGAAGGCAAGATTGATGTGAAGCCATTGATCTCTGCGACATATGACTTCAAGGATAGCGTTGAAGCATTCAAGCGGGCGGATATGGCTCATCCGACGGATGTGAAAATACAGATCGCAATGCGGTGATTACTACGGAAAGGAATTGAGATGAGCTGGACACCCCATGGACAACACCTGATAGCTGGCGAGTGGGTTGCGGGGGAGACAACGTTCGCTTCAACACCGGCAACAGGTCCATCGCATGAATTCGCGGTTGGCACGCCCGCTCTGGTAGCGCGCGCCTGTGAAGCAGCGGAAGACGCTTTCTGGACCTATGGTTATACAAGCCGCGAAGAACGCGCCCTCTTCCTTGAAGCCATTGCCGACGAAATTGAAGCCCGTGCCGCGGCCATCACAGAAATCGGCACGCAGGAAACCGGCCTGCCGACCGGCCGTCTTGAAGGCGAGCGCGGACGCACCACCGGCCAGCTGCGTCTTTTTGCCAACCATATTCGCAAGGCCGATTATCTCGACCGTCGCGTTGATGAGGCCCTGCCCGACCGCAAGCCTGCAGCGCGTCCGGAAATCCGCCTGATGCAGCGCCCGATCGGCCCAGTCGCCGTTTTCGGCGCCTCCAACTTTCCGCTCGCTTTCTCGACCGCGGGCGGTGACACCGCAGCCGCCCTTGCCGCAGGCTGCCCGGTGGTTGTGAAGGGCCACTCCGCCCATCCCGGCACCGGCGAAATCGTCGCTGACGCCATTCAGGCCGCCATCGCCAAGACCGGCATGCCGAAGGGCGTGTTCAGCCTCATTCAGGGCGGTGACCGCAAGGTCGGCGAAGCACTCGTCACGCATCCGCTCATCAAGGCAGTCGGCTTTACCGGTTCGCTCGGCGGTGGTCGCGCTCTGTTCAATCTGTGCGCACAGCGTCCGGAACCGATTCCTTTCTTCGGCGAGCTTGGCTCGGTCAATCCGATGTTCCTGCTGCCGGAAGCCATGAAGGCACGCGCCTCGTCGCTCGGCGAAGGCTGGGCTGGATCGTTGACCATGGGTGCCGGTCAGTTCTGCACCAATCCGGGCATCGCCGTGGTTATCGATGGTTCGGAAGCCGACAGCTTTGTGCAGTCAACCCGCAACGCTCTGGAAAAGGTTGCGCCGCAGGTCATGCTCACCGATGGTATCGCCAAGGCCTATCAGGACGGTAAGGCACATTTCGACAGCCGCAACTCCGTCAAGCCCGTGCTGACCACCGAAAGCAAGGGCCGCGAAGCCTCACCCAATCTCTATGAGACGACTGGTGAAGCTTTCCTTGGCGACCACACCATTGGTGAGGAAGTATTCGGTCCGCTCGGCGTTGTCGTTCGCGTCAAGTCAGTCGATGACATGGTGCATCTGGCCAAGGGCTTTGAAGGCCAGCTGACCGCTACCTTGCATATGGACAAGGACGACGCCGCAGACGCGCGCAAGCTTCTGCCGGTTCTGGAGCGCAAGGCCGGACGCGTTTTGGCCAACGGTTTCCCGACCGGAGTGGAAGTGGTTGATTCGATGGTTCATGGCGGCCCCTACCCGGCCAGCACGAATTTCGGCGCAACCAGCGTCGGAACCATGTCCATCCGTCGCTTCCTGCGCCCTGTCAGTTATCAGAACATCCCGGCGGATGTGCTGCCGATCGATTTTGAGTGAGATATTAAAGCATCCCCGAACGGCTGAGCACCGATCCTTTGCGGCTCGGTGCTTAGCAAGTCCATCGATAGAGCTCAGGTGGAAACCTTATTCACTGATCCGGTCCCTGACGTTAAGTCGCACAAATCGACACCCGACCTTCGGAGAAAAATCACCTCAAGATTGCAGTCATTCACGCAGCGGAGGTTGCAGATAATAACTCAAATATACCCGTATTGGCGCATTCTATCGTGTGTTTGCTGCCTTGATACGATCTCGCTATTCCGGCGCATTCTTCCCATCCGGATGGAAATTAATGAAGAAACCCCAGACGGCCCATGCACCTATCACAGCAAAGATGGCGGCCCATCCCGGGCTGCTGCTAACCAATTCAAATGCAGCCCAGCCAAAGCAAATGGCAACCAACACTACCCGCAACCAGAGCGGCTTGAAACGTGCATCGTTCAGATCGAACATCGCTTGATACCCATCAGTCCATCCTCTTAAATCGCAACTGGCGTGATCCAGTGACAATCCTTGGCTTCACTGCTATCGACCACGGCCTCTACAAAGGCGACACCCTTCAGCCCATCATAAGCAAGCGGCAGATTTTGACCAAGCAGGGAGGGCTCTCGGCCTTCCCTCCTCGCCAGGATTGCTTCGGCGAAGCCCGCATACAGATTGGCGAAGGCTTCCAGATACCCCTCCGGATGACCAGGAGGTGTACGACTGCGCAATTTAGCGTCTTCAGACAAATCGTCAGCGCCGCGTTTGATAACTTGAACGCGACCGTCGAGCGGCGAATAGACGAGTTCGTTGGGCTGCTCCTGAAACCAGGCAAAGGATCCCTTCGATCCGAACACGCGCAGACGTACGCCGTTCGAATTGCCGAGCGCAACCTGCGACGACCATAGGAGTCCGCGCGCACCGCCTTCATAGCGCATCATCACATGGGCATTGTCGTCCAGCGCGCGGCCCTCGACGAAGGTTGCGAGATCCGCCGTCAGCGATTGTAGCTTTAACCCGGTTACGAAGCCTGCGAGATGATAGGCATGGGTACCAATGTCACCGATTGAGCCACCGCGGCCATTCTTCTTAGGGTCTGTACGCCATGCGGCCTGCGCGTTTCCTTGTTTTTCAATGGCCGTCGCCATCCATTCCAGCGGATATTCCACCTGCACCGTGCGGATGTCGCCGATCTCGCCGCGTGCCACCCGCACGCGAGCCTCGTGCACCATCGGATAGCCGGAATAGGTATAGGTCACACCGACAAAGCGCCCACTTTCGCGCGCGAGCTTTTCCAGTGACATGGCGTCGTCCAACGTCGCCGTCAACGGCTTTTCGCAGATGACGTCGAAGCCCGCTTCAATCAGCGCTTTGGCAATCGGGTAATGCGTGAAATTCGGCGTGCAGATGGCAACTGCGTCCACCCGGCCGTCCCTCGTCGTCTCGCCGGAGATTAGTTCCTGATAGGTTCCATAGCTGCGCACCGGATCAAGCCCTTCGGCGATTGCGAATTCACGTCCCCGGCCGGGATCAACGTCGAAGGCTCCGGCAGTCAGTTGCCACTGGCCGTCCAGCCGCGATGCCAGTCGGTGAATGTTGCCGATATAGGCCCCCTGCCCTCCACCGATCATGCCAAGACGCAAAACTCGATGATTACTCATTTTTCCTCCAATCCGAGCATAGCCCGGTTCGCGCTGCGATTGGCACCTGATTTGACGAAATCATCGAAGGCGCGGTCGGAGACGCGGATGATGTGATCGGCGATGAATTTCGCGCCTTCAGCGGCGCCGTCCTCGGGGTTTTTGACGAAGCATTCCCATTCCAGTACAGCCCAGCCGTCGAAACCGTAGGTCGTCAGCTTCGTGAAGATCGCGCCGAAATCGACCTGACCGTCGCCAGGACTACGGAACCGGCCCGCCCGCTTCGACCAAGGCTGATAACCGCCGTAAGCGCCCGACTTTCCATCGGGGCGGAACTCCGCGTCCTTGACGTGAAACGTCTTGATCCGGTCGTGGTAATGATCGATGAATGCCAGATAATCCAGCGCCTGCAAAACGAGGTGCGACGGATCATACATCAAATTAGCGCGGGGATGCTCCTTAACCTTGTCGAGGAACAACTCCCAGCTATGGCCGTCATGCAGGTCCTCGCTCGGATGAATCTCGTAGCAGACGTCGACGCCATGTGCGTCGAAGTCATTCAGGATCGGCGTCCAGCGTTTCGCCAGTTCATCGAAACCTTCCTTGATCAGCCCTTCGGGCCATTGCGGATAGGGATAGAGATAAGGCCAGAGCAGCGCGCCGGAAAAGGTGACGTGCCGGTCAATGCCGAGCCGCTTCGAGGCCCGGGCGGCAAAGCGCAATTGTTCTTCCGCCCACGCGCGCCGTGCCGCCGGAGCGCCCCGTACATGCTCAGGTGCAAAACTGTCCATGATCGTGTCGTGCGCCGGATGCACAGCGACAAGCTGCCCGGTGATATGCGATGCCAATTCGGTGATCTGCAAGTCGAAATCGGCAAGCATGCCCTTGATCTCGTCGCAATAGGCGTCGCTTTCTGCCGCCTTTTTCATATCGATCAGGCGCGTGTCCCATGTGGGAATCTGCACGCCCTTAAAACCCTTGTCCGCGGCCCATCTCGCCAGTCCAGGAAGCGTATTGTAGGGAGCGTCGTCCGCCGCGAACTGCGCCAGATAGACGCCGGGGCCCTTAATGGTGCGCATCATCATGCCTCCAGCTTGCTGGCGGGAACCGGCGCGTCGTCGTAACCGCCATGGACCGATTGGTCGAAGGGAACCACTGCGCCGGTCATCATGCCACTATCGTCCGACGCCATCCAAAGGACAGCGCGGGCGACCTCGGCAGGATCGAGAATACGACCGAACGGCTTTTGCGTGGCCGCACGGTCGATGAAATCCGGGTCGCCGGTTTCCGACAGCATCAGCGCACGCTCATGGTCCGAGTTCATCCAGCCGATATCCAACTGGTTGACATGGATGCGGTGGCGCATCAGGGCGAAGCCGGCATGGCGCGTCAGCGTGGCCAGCGCGCCCTTGGAACCGGCGTAGGGAGCAAGAAATGGCTGTCCAACCAATCCAGACATCGAACCAATATTCACAATGCGGCCCTCGATCCCTTCGCGGATCATGACCTTGGCAGCATCCTGCATCAAAAAGAATGGCGCGCGCGTATTAACCGCGAACATGCGGTCGAAAAGTTCGGGTGTGGTGTTGAGCAGATTGCCGCGATCGGTCAGGCCAGCGGCGTTGACCAGAATGTCTACCCGACGAAACCGCTCGTCAACGGCGGGAACGATGCCGCGCACATCGTTGATATCAGCCAGATCGGCTGCAATCATCTCGACAGGAACACCAGTGCCTTCGGCGATCTCTTTTGCGACCGCCTGTCCCTTTTCGACGCCGCGCCCGATAATGGCGATACCCGCCGCGCCGGCCTGCGAGAAGAGCCGGGCAACAGCCGCGCCAAGTCCCTGCGTGCCACCGGTGACAACGACGACCTTTCCTTCGATCCTATTCATTTTACAACCTCATATCCCGCCGCCGCCATAACGCGCTGCAACTCCATGTGACCCTTACGCGCCATCTCCAATGGCGGATTGGCAACCGGATTCTGCTCCGCTTCGACGACGAACCATCCCTCATAATTCTTGCCCATCAAAGCCCCAACGATGGCTTCAAAGTCCAAATCACCATCGCCTGGAACCGTGAACGCGCCCTTGATGACGGCGTCGAGAAAGCTTTCCCGGGTTCGGTCGAGCCCGTCCACCACCGCGCAGCGTATGTCCTTGGTGTGAACATGGCTGATGCGCTCGTGATGATTGTCGATCACGCGCATGACGTCGCCGCCAGCGAAAGCCATATGCCCGGCGTCGAACAACAGCGGCACTGACGAATGCTTCATGAACAGGTCAAGTTCGACTTCCGTCTCGACTGCTGCCGCCATATGGTGGTGATAGGAAATCGGCATGCCCTGCCTGGCGCACCAGTCGGCAAAATCCGACATCTTGCGCCCATAAGCCGCCATTTCGGCCTCGTCCAGCTTTGGTTTGGTTGCAAGCGGCGCAGAGCGCACGCCCTGAATTGACCGCGCCGTCTCACCATAGACGATACAGGGCGCGCGCGCGGCGATGAAGAACGCCATTTGCTGGGAGATACGGTCTTTCTCCGCCTCAATATCGCCGTCGAGCAACTGGCCTGAAAACCAGCCGCCGCAGACGGAAATTCCGTATTTATCCAGAACCGGCCCGAGCTCCCCCATATCCATCGGAAAGCGGCGTCCCGTCTCCATGCCGGTGAAACCGGCAATGGAGGCCTGACGCAGGCATTCTTCCAAACTCACATCATCCGAGAGTTCCGGCAGATCGTCGTTCCACCAGGCTATCGGGGCGATCCCCAGTTTGGCTTTCATATCAAACACCTGTCCGCTGCGCTTCACGAATTTTTTCCTGTGCCTTGCGGGCGGCGCGAACCTTCTCGAAGGTTGAGACAGCGGGCACGCCTACATCCCAGTCGGCGTCGCCCGGCACCCATTTCCATGCGTCGGACACGATGGAAATGACGGTCACTCCGTCATTGCCCTGCGCCCATTTCATCGCCTCCTCCAGGTCGGCGAGACTGTCGGCCTTGCGAGCCTGAGCGCCCATGGCCTCGGCGTGCTTGACGAAATCGACATGAAGCGGATTCTGGCGATTTTGTACGCGGCAATCGGTCAGGAGATTGTTGAAGCCCGGCACGCCCTTAGCCTGCTGCAATCGATTGATCACCGCATAGCCACCATTGTCGCACACCACCACGATCATCTTGTGGCCGGTGAGCGCTGCCGAATAGATATCGGAATTCATCATCATATAGGTGCCGTCGCCCAGCATGACGATCGGCGTGCCGCCGGTTGCTCCTGGGCCCTCTTGCGCCATGGCACAGCCCCAGCCCGCCGAAATCTCATACCCCATGCAGGAAAAGCCGAATTCGCAATCGAACGTGTTTGGATTCTTGACCCGCCAGCCCTTGACCACCTCGCCGGGTGTGCCGCCCGCCGCCGCGATCAGGGTATCTTCCGGCTTCGCCACCGCGTTGAGCACACCAACCACTTGCGCATATGACGGCACTGGCGCGTTAGTGCGCATCTGGTGCTCGTCGAGCACCTTGTTCCAGTCGGCGAACAGCGTCTTGGCCTGCTTCATCAGGCCGGCGTCAGCCTTGTAATCGCCAAGTCCCGCGTCCAGTTCCCGCACTGTCTCCAGCGCATCTCCGACTACGGACAATGCCCGGTGCTTGACCGCATCGAAGCGCGCCGCGTTGACCGAAATAAATTGCGCGGCCTCGGCGAAGGCGGTCCATGAGCCGGTGGTGAAATCCTGCAAGCGCGTGCCGATGGCTAGAATGACGTCCGCCTCTTTGGCGAGCGCGTTGGCCGAGGTCGAACCGACGATGCCGAGCGGCCCCGCATGCGCGGGATGCTCGTGCGTCATCGCACCCTTGCCGGCGATGGTTTCGACGACTGGGATCCCCCGCTTCAGCGCGAAGTCGGCCACTTCGTTTTCGGCCAGCGAATAGCGCACGCCACCGCCCGAAATGATCAGCGGGCGTTTGGCCGATTTGAGCAGCTCCACAGCCGCTGTGACCGCGTCACGATCGGGGCGCGGTCGCGGGATTTTCCAGACTTTCGGCTTGAAGAAGATTTCGGGATAATCAAAGGCGATTTCCTGCGTGTCCTGCGCCAGACCGATAAAGGCCGGCCCGCAATCGGCGGGATCAAGCATGGTCGCAATCGCATGGGGCAACGAATGGATGATCTGCTCCGGTAAGGTGATGCGGTCCCAATAGCGCACGACTGTCTTGAAAGCGTCGTTGACCGTGATCGTCGGGTCGCCGAAGTGCTCGACCTGCTGCAGGACCGGGTCCGGCAGGCGGTTGGCGAAAGTATCGCCGGCCAGAAGTAGCACCGGCAGGCGGTTGGCCATGGCCACGCCCGCTGCCGTCACCATATTGGCCGCGCCTGGCCCGATGGAGGTCGCCGCGATCATGATCTGTCGGCGGCGCTTCGCCTTGGCGAAGCCGATGGCGGCCAGGGCCATAGATTGCTCGTTCTGGCCGCGCCATGTCGGCAGTTGGTCCTGAACCGGCTCCAGCGCTTCCGAAAGGCACGTCACGTTGCCATGGCCGAAAATACCGAATACGCCGGCAAACAGCGGCACGTGCACACCGTCAATCTCGGTGAACTGGTTGCAAAGGTAACGGACAAGAGCCTGAGCCATGGTCAGACGCACTGTGTTTCTGGTCATCTCGCCTCCTCCTGCGGATGGGTATTTCTGAAGATTACGGAATACATATTGACAATGCAACAATCTTGCAATGATTATTGCACAAAATTCCGGGAGGAGACTTCATGCTCAATATTGCAGTGCTCGGCGTCGGCCGCATTGGACGGATGCACGCCGAAAATATCGCAGCGCATCCGCGCGCCGGATTGGCAGGCGTTTTTGACCTGCATGTCCCGGCTGCGCAGGAAATAGCTCAGAAATTCGGCGTTCCGTTGTTCGATTCGGCTGAGGCGATCTTCGCCTCCGACGCCGTCGACGCGGTGCTGATCGCCACGTCCACGGCCACCCACGCGGACCTTATCGAGCAGGCCGTCGCCGCTGGCAAGCCTGTCCTGTGCGAAAAGCCGATCGACCTGTCGCTCACCCGCGTCAACGCCTGTGCGAAAGCGATCTCGGGCAGCAAACTGCCGATCATGCTTGGTTTCGTGCGCCGGTTCGACAGCGGCCACCGCGCTGTGCGCCAGGCCATCGAAAACGGCCAGATCGGCGACGTACATCAGGTCTTTATCACCTCGCGCGATCCCGGCATGGCTCCCGCGGCCTATATCGAGGTGTCGGGCGGCATCTTCCGCGACATGACTATCCACGATTTCGATATGGCGCGCTTTATTCTGGGCGAGGAAATCGAGGAGGTCTTCGCTACCGGTTCTAGGCTGGTTGATCCAGCTTTGATGGAAAACTGCAATGATTACGATACGGTCACGGTGTTGCTGAAAACCGCGTCCGGCAGGCAGTGCATTATCAATAATTCTCGCCAAGCCGTTTACGGATACGACCAGCGCGTCGAGGCGTTCGGCAGCGGCGGCATGGCGATTTCGGAAAACCGCACCCTCACCAAACTCAGCCTATACGGCGCGGATTTCACCGACCGCAAGCCGGCACTGATGAACTTCTTCATCGACCGCTACGCCGAAGCGTTCGCCGCCGAGATCAGCGCCTTTGTCGACGCCGTCGAACAGGGCAGTCAACCGGAAGTCAGCTTCGAGGACGGCAGGCAGGCACTCATTCTGGCCGAAGCGGCGATCCGCTCTCTGACCGAAGGACGCACCATTCCCACCCGCGATATTGGATAGATCATGTATACGAATTTTGGACTCTTTATTGGCGGCCATTGGTCGAAAGGTTCGGCCTTGGGAGAGGTCGTTTCGCCAGTCACCGAAAAGCCGCTCGGCTCCGTGCCGCTGGCGACGCTCGAAGACACCCGCAGAGCGCTCGACGCCGCCACCGCGGGTTTGCAGCCGTTGCGCGCCATGGGCGGCTTCGCGCGCGCCGACGCGCTGCACAAGGCCGCCGACGAAATGATCCGCCGCACGGACGAAGCCGTGCGAATGATAACCGCCGAAACCGGTAAACCAGCGGCGCAGGCGGGACGCGAATGGGGCCTCGCCTGCGACCAGTTCCGCTGGTATGCGGAGGAGGCACGGCGCATCTATGGCCGTATCGTCGACAGCCGCGTGGCGGGCGGGCGCTTCGAGGTCACGCATGAACCGCTCGGCGTCGTCGGCGCCTTCACCGCCTGGAACTTTCCGGCGGCGCTGCCGGCGCGAAAGCTCGCGCCAGCGCTCGCCGCCGGGTGTTCCGTCGTGCTGCGCCCCTCGTCGCAGACGCCGGGCGTCGCCATGGTCATGGTGGATTGCCTGCGTACGGCGGGCCTGCCTGACGGCGCTTTTAATCTGGTGGTCGGCGACACGGGCTCGACCTATGCGCCGATCATGGCGGACAACCGCGTACGTAAAGTGTCGCTGACGGGCTCGACCCGCATCGGCCAGCAGATGATTCGTGACGCCGCGGATACGGTCAAAAAAGTCTCGATGGAGCTCGGCGGCAACGCGCCACTGATCGTCTATGACGACGCCGATCTGGAAACGGCGCTCGATCTCGCCGTGCCGACCAAATTCGCCAACTGCGGGCAGGTATGCGTCACGCCGGACCGCTTCTTCATTCATGAGAGCCTGCATGACACCTTCGTCGAAGGCTTCGTCGAACGAACAAAGAAGATCCGGCTCGGCGACGGACTCGATCCCGAAACCGGCATGGGGCCGCTAATCAACGCCAACCGGCTCGCGGAAATCGACGCCATCGTCGCGAGCGCTATCGCCGCCGGGGCGACGCTCGCCCATGGTGGCAAGCGCCCGGCCCAGTTCAACGCCGGATATTTTTTCGAACCGACAGTTCTCACCGACGTGACCGATGACATGAAAGTATTCGCGGAGGAAAATTTCGGCCCCATCGCCGCAATCACCCGCTTCAAGAGCGAAGAAGAGGCGTTGGCCCGTGCCAACGCGTCCTATATGGGCTTATCGGCCTACGCCTTCACCCGCTCGCCGGATCGCGCCCGGCGCACCGTTGCCGCGCTCAAGGCGGGCATGGTCGGGATCAACAGCTTCGCGCTCGCCGCTTCTGAAGCGCCCTTCGGGGGGACCAATCATTCCGGCATGGGGCGCGAAGGGGGATTGGAGGGGATACAGGACTATCTCGATACCAAACTAGCGCAGATCGTGTTCTGAGGAGGCCGCATGTTCACCAACAGGCTCAAGAAACTCTGGTCCGAGGGCCAGCCAGCCATGAATGGCTGGCTTTCCATCGGCAATCCTTTCACCGCCGAAATCATGGCGGCGCAGGGCTATGATTCCATCACCATCGACATGCAGCATGGTGCGCTCGATTATAATTCGGCGTTGCCGATGCTGCAGGCCATGCGCGCTTCGGGCGTCACGGTCATGGCGCGCGCGCCATGGCGCGAGCCCGGCGTCATTATGAAGGCGCTCGACGCCGGGGCGCAGGGGATCATCTGCCCGATGATCAATTCGGCAGCGGAGGCTGCGGAATTCGTCAGCTATATGCGCTATCCGCCGAAGGGCCAGCGCAGTTTCGGCCCCACCCGTGCCGCCTTCGCCTATGGAAGCTATGGCGTGGCTGCCAATGACGAGGTCGTGGCGCTCGCCATGATCGAAACCCGCGAGGGCGTAGACAATCTAGAGGAGATCGCCGCGACGCCGGGCCTCGATGGCATCTACGTAGGCCCGGCCGATCTGACACTCGGCACGCAGGAAGGTCGTCTGCCGCCCGGTTTCGATCGAGAGGAGCCGGAAATGATTGAACTAATCCAGCATATTGTCGCCGTCTGCAGAAAGAATGATATCCGCGCCTGCCTGCATTGCGGAACGGCCGAATATGCCGCCCGCGCAGTAGAATGGGGTTTCGATCTCACCACCGTCTCCGGCGACACGCGCCTGCTCGCCGCCGCCGCTGCCGCCTCCGTCGCGAGATGGCGCGAACTAACCGGCGCGACCCTCACAAAGGCGACGGAAGGAGCCTATTGATGCCGCATCTTCTGGTGGCGGGAAAACTTCACCCGTCCGGCGAGGCGCTGCTAGAGCAGTTGAAAAGCCGGGATTTCACCGTCGATTACGTCGAGGAAGTGTCGGAAGCCTCCTATGCGCCACTGATCGCCAGGGCGGATGCGATGGTGCTGCGCACGCAGCCGCTTTCCGCTGCTACCATCGCGCGGGCCGAGCATCTCAAGGTGGTGTCGCGCCACGGCGTCGGCTATGACGCCGTCGATCTTGGGGCGCTGAATGCGCGCGGCATCGCACTCACCATCGTCGGCGACGTCAATTCGGTGTCGGTCGCCGAACACGCAATGATGCAGCTTCTGGCCGGGGCCAAACGGGCGCTCCGCGCTGACCGCGCCGTGCGCGAGCCAGGCCAGTGGGACTGGCGCAACAAGCTGCAACAGCGGGAAATATCCGGCAAGAACCTGCTTATCCTCGGCTATGGCCGCATCGGGCGGCATCTGGCCCGCATGGCTTCTGGCTTCGGAATGCAAGTTCGTGCCTGCGATCCCCTGCTTGAAAAGGCTGGTTGGCCGGAAGGCGCGGTAACGCCGGTTTCGCTCGATGAGGGACTGGGCTGGGCAGACTGCATTTCGGTCCACATCCCCAGAAGTGACACGCCGGCTATCGGCGCCGCGGAATTCGCGAAAATGAAACCCGGCGTCATCCTCGCCAATACAGCGCGCGGAGGTGTGGTGTGCGAAAAGGCGCTCGCGGACGCGCTCGCATCCGGACAAGTCGGGGCTGCGGGCGTCGACGTGTTCGAAGAGGAACCGCCCGTTGACGGATCGCCACTGTTCTTCCATGACGCAGTCCTTCTCTCTCCCCATATCGCCGGCCTCACCGCCGAGTGCGGGGAGCGAATGGCGATCGCATCCATCGAAAATGCGGTCAATTTTCTGGCGGGAACCATCGAGCCGCATCTGATCGTCAATCAGGAGTTCGCCCATGCGTGACAAGCCGAAACTGCGCGTTGGCCTGATCGGCACCGGCTTTATGGGCAAGGCCCATGTGTTCGGCTTCGCGTCCGCCCAGAAGGTTTTTGACCTTCCCTATCAGATCGAATTGCATACAGTCGCCGATATCACCCCTGAGGCAGCCGAACGCGCGGCAACGGATTTCGGCTTCGATCACTCGACCGCCGACTGGCGTGACCTGGTCGCCAACCCCGAAATCGATCTGATCGACATCACCGCGCCCAATGCACTGCACAAGGAAATGGCGCTGACCGCCATCGCTGCGGGCAAGCACGTCTATTGCGAAAAACCGCTCGCGCCACTGGCAGCGGATGCGCGGGAAATGGCCGAGGCTGCGACAGCCAAAGGAATTAAGACCCAAGTCGGGTTCAACTATCTCTGCAATCCCATGATGCGTCTAGCGCGTGATATGATTGCCGCCGGCGAACTGGGGGAAATTCGCGGCTATCGCGGCCTGCACGCCGAGGATTATATGGCAAACGCAACGGGTACCTTCACCTTCAGGCACCATCCCGCCGGCGGTGGCGCGCTTGCGGATATCGGCAGCCATGCGCTGGCGACAGCCGAATTTCTGATCGGCCCGATCAGTGACGTCATGGGCGACTGCATCACCATGATCGCGGAACGCCCCGACGGGAAAGGCGGGGTGCGCAAAGTCGAGGTGGACGACGTGGGCCGCGCGTTCCTGCGCTTCGCCAGCGGCGCGCAGGGCTCGATTGAGGGCAACTGGATCGCTACCGGCCGCAAAATGCAGCACGATTTCGAGATTTATGGCGAAAAAGGCGCGCTCGCCTTCACCCAGGAACGCTTCAACGAACTACATTTCTATTCGACACAAGATGTCGCCGGCCGCCGGGGTTTTCGACGGATCGAGGCGGCGCCGGATCATGCGCCTTACGGCCGTTTCTGCGTCGCGCCCGGCCACCAGCTCGGCTTCAATGATCTCAAGGCCATCGAGATCGAAGGCTTTTTACGCGCCATTGCGGGCGAAACTCCCGAGCCATTCGGCTTCACCGCTGGCCTGCGCATCCAGACGCTAGTGGAGACAATCCAGCACTCTTCGAAGGCGGGTCGATGGATGAAGTTACCACGCTGATTGCTTCCCAAGGCGCAACGATCGCCTTCCTGGCGCCCGGATAGTCGAGCCGGGCGCCTTTTTGTTCCTT
Source organism: Ochrobactrum sp. 19YEA23 (assembly GCF_029909865.1). Taxonomy (NCBI): domain Bacteria; kingdom Pseudomonadati; phylum Pseudomonadota; class Alphaproteobacteria; order Hyphomicrobiales; family Brucellaceae; genus Ochrobactrum; species Ochrobactrum sp. 19YEA23. The sequence goes on from NZ_JASAMQ010000002.1 coordinate 288,208, forward strand.
GCGGTTATGCCACACTTGGCTTGCTGCAATATTTATTGCACAATGACGCAACGGAGAATTGTATGGGTTCAGCGAACATTCCGAGCAATTATGAAGAACTGATCAAGCTCATTCACGAGCAGCATGATCAGATGAGCAAGACCTATCAGCGCATCTCCGTATTCCTGACGCAAAATCCGAACGACGTCGCTGTCCAGTCGGTCAACGCCATCGCGGAACGATGCGGGATTCATGCGTCCAGCTTTGTGCGTTTTGCCCAGTCACTCGGTTACAAGGGCTTCAAGGAACTGCAGGTTCTATTCCAGCAAAGGTTGGCCACAGCAGCACCGGGATTCGAAGCCCGCGTCAGGGCACTGGAAACTGAGTTGCGACAGAGCAGCGACCATTCGGAAGTAAGCCTGCTCCGTGAACTGGTTGTGCGCGATATCGCCTCCCTGCAGGAATTGCTGGAGGATATTTCACAGGAAGATCTGACCTATGCCGCCGACGCCCTGTTTAAGGCGGATACAATCTATCTACTCGGACAGCTACGCTCCGAGCCTGTCGTTGAGCTTTTGCGCTATGTCCTGACAATGCTTGGCAAGCGCTGCGTTCTGCTCAGTTCCTCCGGTGGGCTCGCCACGCATATGGCTAGGACGATGCGCAACAACGATGTGCTGGTGGCAGTGTCGTTCCGCTCTTACGCCAATGAAGTCGTGAACATCGTCGAGGAAGCGGGTGCCAAGGGAATAGAGATCGTTGCGATCACAGACAGCACGCTTTCGCCGCTGGCAAAATCCGCCCGGGTGCTCTTTGCTGTTCCCGAACATGACTACACATTTTCTCGCTCGCTCGCTGCACCCATGTGTCTGGCGCAAGCTCTGGTCGTTGCGGTGGCAGCGCGGGTACAACATGATCATTCGGCCCCTCGAATTCCTACCGTAACAGGTGCCGACGCACGAAAATGAATGCGGAAACGAAAACGTCCGGTGCACGTGGCACCGGACGTAAAACTGTGAGGTTGACCGTCATCAGTACGGGGAATCCGGGAAGTAGAACTCCGCAGCATTCTCCTTCGTGATGAGCGGGCTGCCAAGCACATAGCGACCGGTAATTGGTGCCTGCGTAGCGTACTTCATGGTCGTCAATTCAATTGCCGGGATGATCAGCGTCGGCGGATAGAAAATGTCTGCGTCCACATGGTCGGAGCCATCCATCACCATCTTCACGACCTTGTTCATGCCAGAGCCGCCAAGCACTGCGACATTCTTCCTGCCAGATTGCTTGATCGCTTCCATTGCGCCCAGGGCCGCATCGTCATCGCCTGCCCAAACGCCGTCGATCTGGGAGAAGCGCTGCAGCATGTCCTGCATCACTTCGAAACTCTTGTCCGGATTCCAGTTCCCATACTGCATATCAAGAACCTCGATCTTCGTTCCTTTCAGAACGTCGTTGAATGCTTCGATGCGAATATTGTCGATGGCCGTCGGAATACCGCGCAAAACCACGATTTTTGCGCCGTCAGGGAATTTTCCCTTGAAGTATTCGGCGGCTACCTTGCCATATTCGGGATTGTCGCCACCCACGTAGAGGTTCTCTATGCCCGGTTCCGAAAGCCCGCGATCGACGACGGTAACGAAAACGCCTTTCTGCTTAATGGTCTTGACGGGCTCGGTGAGAGGATCGGATTCCATGGGCAGAACGACGAGCGCCTTGATCCCGCGCGCCATCATGTCCTCTATATCGTTGACCTGCTGCGTGGCGCTCGATGATGTCGTCAGCACGAAGTCGACATTTGGAAACGCCTTCTTCATCGCATCAATCGTGCGTTTTGTATGATAGTTTAATCCGCCGGTCCAGCCATGCGTGGCGGCCGGGATCGACACACCGATCAGCGTTTCTGCAGCATGTACGGGCATGGCCCAGCCGGCGATCGCGATACTGACTGCGGCAAAATATGTCCTTATTCTTCCTCGCATGTTTCGTCTTCTCCTGTGATCGATAGTTCATTGATGCGGCACTGCCGGTATCCCAACTCAATCAGTCGCTCTGTCCCGCTGCAAAAGCACGGCGATGATGATGATGACGCCCTGAAAGGCTCCGTTGAGATATGGACTAACAACGCCCGTCAGATTGAGGATATTTGCAATAAAACCCAGGATCAGCACACCGACGATGGTGCCCCAGATGCGCCCATAACCGCCCGCTAGCGCCGTACCGCCGATGATGACCGAAGCGATGGCCTCAAGCTCCCACATCAGGCCCGTCGAAGGTGTGGCCGACCCGAGACGCGGCACGTAGATAACCGTGGCAATGGCGACGCAAATTCCCTGGATCACATAAGTAGCGATGCGCACCCCATCGACCGGAATGGCTGAAAACCGCGCGACATTGCGATTGGAGCCGATGGCCGCGGTGTGGCGACCGAAGCGCGTTTTCCACAAAACGAGTTCGGCAGCGATCGCGATCACGATTAGCACGATCACGGGGATAGGGATTCCCAGTACGGCATTGTAGTAAATCGGCCGCACGGCGTCGCGCAGCGAAAAATTCAGTGAGATCGCGCCGCCATCGGAAAGCCAGGTCACGAGCGCGCGAAAGATGCCCATTGTACCAAGCGTGACAATGAAAGCCTCGACACGACCCTTGACGACCATGGCTCCATTAAGGAAGCCCGCCGAAGCACCGAGAAGCAGGGAAACCACGATCCCGGCAACAACCAGAAGCCATCCAGTGTCGGACCAGTCCGCCAGGGCGTTCATCGCCATGATGGTGAGCCCAGCGATCAGCGCCGAAAGCGAACCTACCGAAAGATCGAGGCCTCCTGCAGTTATCACAAAGGTCGCTCCGATGGCGATAATGCCGATGATCGCGCTGCGGGTAAAGACATTGGTCAGGTTTTCGTAGGTCAGGAAATTATCGCTCATCAGAAGGCCGATCAGCATCAACAGTACAAGTGCCAGCAACGGTCCCGTAGAAGTGAGTATCCTCGACAGAAACGCGCGGTTCTCCGCAACTGCACCGGTCGTTTCAGCGGTTCGATCAGACATGCTGCATTTCCTCCTGCAACCCCATCGCGAAGCGAATGATCGCCTGCTCACTAATTTCGCCGTTTCGCAGTTCGCCGGTGATACGGCCTTGACGCATGACGAGAACCCGATCCGCGAGCCCCACTATCTCCTGCATCTCGGAGGAAATGACGACGACGCCTTTTCCTGCCTCCGCGAGACGAGCAATGACTTCATAGATCTGCTGTTTGGCCCCTATATCGACGCCGCGCGTAGGTTCATCGAAAACCACAATCTCGGGCTCGATCGCCAGCGTCTTCGCGATCAGGACCTTTTGCTGGTTGCCACCACTCAAGGCGCCGACCATCCCGTCGAGACGGGTACCGCGGATATCGTAAGCGCGCACCGCTTCCTGAAAGCCGCGCCGTTCGGCTGCCGCATCGATCCAGCCCGGCCCGGCAAGTGCGCCCTTCACAAGTGCCACATTCTGCGCAATGGACCGGGTGAGCAGCAGGCCTTTGCCCTTTCGGTCTTCGGTCAGATAGGCGAGCCCCAACCGCCAGGCGTCACGTGCATTCGGCAGGGCCCGATCCCGGCCACGTAACCGGAAATGTTGGCAAGAGGCAGGTCGCAGGCCGAACAGCGCCTCGAAAAGCTCGGTCCTGCCCGACCCGACGAGACCGGATAGTCCGAGAATTTCGCCGCGCCTTATCGCGAGTGATACATTGCTCACCGCACCTGGAGAAGTAAGGTTGCAGACCTCCATCAGCACGTCTCCATCACGGGCCGAGCGTCGTGCCGGATATATTTCCGAAAGCGGGCGGCCAACCATGGCTTCGGCCATGTCTTTCTGCGAAATCTGGGTGACGTTTTCCACGCGCACGATCCGTCCGTCGCGCAGCACAGCGACACGGTCGGCGATCTCCTCGACCTCGTCGAGACGATGTGACGTGAAGATCACCGCTCCGCCTCCTTCCGTGAAAGCACGAATACGCTCGAAAAGCCTTGCAGCTTCCATTGCCGAAAGAACAGCTGTCGGTTCATCCATAAGAATGATTTTCGGACGGCGGGCGAAAGCCTTGGCCAGTTCGATCATCTGCCAGTCGGAAACGGGAAGGTCGCGAAGACGCGCCTTCGGCGAAGCCGATGAACCGAGTTCCGCGAGCATCCGCGCGGCCTCCGCCTCGCTCGCACGGCGGTCGATGAAAGGACCACGGACGATCTCACGCCCGAGAAAGACATTTTCCGCCACGCTGAGATGGGGAGCCAGGCAGAACTCCTGATGAACCATGACGATGCCGGCCTGTTCGGCCGCAACCAATGTGGTGGGTGCCGGCGCACCGTCGAACGTTATCCTTCCCGTGCTAGGCGCCATCAGACCTGCCGCGATGCGCATCAGCGTGGATTTTCCCGCGCCGTTCTCGCCGACGAGTGCCACCACCTGCCCTTTGTCCACATCAAGGTCGATGCTCTGAAGCACCGGGATGCCAGCAAACGTCTTGGCAACCTTCTCGAATGAGAGGAGAGCCATTGTCAGCACAAACGCGTGGCAGAAAACGACACGCTATGACTAGCGCGCCAGAGGCCGCATATCCGTGGCTTTGTAGGTAGCCTCACTTCATGCATTGCAGTCCCTCCCAACAAGAATGCAATACTAATTGCAGAATAAATAATATGTCAATAAATGTTTCTATTCCTGGGCTGGACTTTGCGACTAGTCCGACAATTTTGACGCTCGGTATCTATGCCGAGAGCCCCGCAACAGGGTATCCAGGCCGTTATGGTCCCGGGAATGTATCAAAATGACGTCGGGGAACACGAAAGCCCTGCGGTATCAGGACCGCAGGGCTGTTCATTGAATACGAATGGTTGGCATCAATTCTTCGCGCTACGGGCCTTTTGCCGATAGACATCCACAATGACCGCAGTGACGATTATAAGGCCCTTGATGATTTCCTGATAATAGGCGTCAACGCGAAGAAATGTGAAGCCCGAAAGCATCAGTCCCAGGATGACGGTTCCGATCACAGTTCCAAAAATCCGCCCACGTCCGCCTGAAAGGGAAGTTCCGCCGATAACTGCGGCTGCGATGGCGTCAAGTTCGTACATCATACCCATCCCTGCCTGTGCTGTCTCGGCCCGGGCAGCGGTAACGATACCCGCCAATCCGGAAAGAAGCCCCGCTATAGCATAGACCTTGATGATATGGGTCTGAACGTTGATGCCGGACACACGGGCGGCCTGCGCATTTGCTCCGATCGCATAAGTGAACTTGCCATAGCGGGTGTAGCGCAACGCAATATGGAAGATAATCGCCACCACGAGAAATATGGCGACGGGCCACGCGCCGCTGCCGATGGCTGCAAAGCTATCCGTCGGAAACGAAATCGGCTGACCCTTCGTATACCATTTCGCAATGCCCCTGGCGGTGACCATCATGCCAAGCGTGGCGATAAATGGAGGAATCCCGGTGCGTGCGATCAGGACACCATTGATGATTCCCGCAAGTAGACCAAGGCCAAGGCCGATCGCAAGCGGTACGATGACCGGCAGGTCCGTCAAGGCTGGATATATTGCGCGGGAATAGCTGCCTGCCTGAGCGAAACTCATTGCAATCATGGCGGTCATGGCGACCACGGAACCCGAACTGAGGTCAATGCCGCCCGTAATGATGACCTGTGTCACCCCAACAGCGATGATACCGACGACCGAGACCTGCAATATCATAATTGTCAAACGTTGTGGATTCATCAGGAAGCTTTGCCCCTGAAAAATCCAGCCAAGAATCTCAAAGACCAACGCCACGCCGATCAGAACGCTTAAAATGTTCACTTCCTGCGGCAGTTTGCGCTTTTGCTCCCCAACCGGCTCGATTTTCATACTATCCATTGTTTCCTCTTCACCGAGCTGCCAGTTCCATTATCTTCACCTGATCGGCGTCGGCACGATCAAGAATGCCGGTCATATGGCCCTCGTGCATGACCAGTATCCGGTCCGACATGCCCAGCACTTCGGGCAGTTCGGACGAAATCATGATGACAGCGACACCTCGTTGCGCCAGTTGCGATATCAGCCGGTGGATTTCCGCCTTGGCGCCCACATCGATGCCGCGCGTGGGTTCGTCAAGGATGAGAATTTCAGGCTGGGTCATCAGCCAGCGTGCGATCAGAACCTTCTGTTGATTACCGCCCGAAAGATTTTCGATCCGCTCGTCGAGGTTGGGTGTTTTCACCCGCAGCGTCTTGCGCATTTCCTCACATTGAAGTGTCAGCCGCCGCTCATCGACAAACCCGGCGTGGGCATAGTTTTCCTGCAATGCGGCAATCTGCATATTCTCAAGAATAGAAAGAGGCAGGAAACAGCCGGTCTCCTTTCGGTCCTCCGTCAATAATGCCATGCCTTCCCGCATCGCATCCGAGGGTGCCCGAATATCAGTTTCTCTTCCGTTGATGCGAATACTACCCGAGGTCGCGGGTGTTACGCCGAACAGGGCTTCGGCTACGTTCGAACGGCCAGAACCGACAAGCCCGGCGACACCGAGAATCTCACCGCGCCGCAAATCGAAACTGATATCGTGAAACACACCACGAAGGGTAAGACCGTTTACCGACAATATAACGTCGCCGATCTCGGCCTTCTCTTTGGGAAACATGTTGGTTATTTCGCGCCCCACCATCATACGGATGATGTCGTCGCGCGTTACATCGGAACTGGCGTGAGTGCCTACATAGGAACCGTCACGGAATACCGAAAATTCGTCCGCGATCTCAAAAAGCTCGTTCATCTTATGGGTGATGTAAACAATCCCGATCCCCCGGGAGCGCAGATCGCGGATGATGTCGAACAAATGTTCCACCTCGGTTTCGGTCAATGCGGAAGTCGGTTCATCCATGATCAGGACGCCGGATTCGTAGCTGACGGCCTTGGCGATTTCGACCATTTGTCGTTGGGCGATTGTCAACGTGTGAACATCTGCCAGAGGATCGATGTCGATTTTTAACTGTTTGAATAGTGTCCTGGTTCGGTCCGTCATTTCGGCGTGATCGATAAGCCCGATTGAATTCGTTGGCTCGCGCCTGATCCAGATATTCTCGGCGACGGTCATGAAATTCATGAGAGCGAGCTCCTGATGGATCATAGCGATGCCACGTTCCAAAGCATCTCGGGGACTTTTCAGGCTGATATACTCACCGCGAAGGCGTATTTGACCTTCGTCCGGCGTGTAAACGCCTGCAATGATCTTCATAAGGGTCGATTTGCCCGCGCCGTTCTCGCCCATCAGCGCGTGAACCGTTCCCGGGCGCAAGCGGAACTGCACATTGTCAAGGGCGACGACGCCCGGAAACTCCTTGCGTATTCCCTCAACTTCAAGAAGATAGTCGCCTTGTTGCGCCTTGAATTGTTCAACTGCCTGCATCGTCGTCGTGGAAATCATTTGCTCAATCCCCAATGCACTGCCGAGCAAATCGTTTGTTTTGCCCCATGGGATTGGCGCCGGGCATTCCGGCGCCGCTCGTTTTCAGTTTTTGGATTTGTACTGCGCGAGATTCTCTGGCGTCACGAGTTCGAACGGAACGACCACCTTTTGCTCGAACTGCTGCCCGCGCGCGATTTTCAGGACCGTGTCCAGCGCACCTTCACCCTGCCCTTTGGCCGATTGATAAACTGTAACGTCGAGATCACCGGCTTCCATTGCGCCCAAAGCGTCCTGCGTAGCATCGACACCACCGACGATGACGCCCTTCATGTCAACGCCAGCAGACTTCATCGCCTGGATGGCACCGAGCGCCATTTCGTCGTTGTTCGAGATCACGGCGGCGGGCTTCATACCGGACGTTATCCAGTTGGTCATGAGATCGATAGCAGGCGTTCGCATCCAGTTCGCCGATTGTGAATCGAGCACCTTTATGTCCTTGCATGCATCGGATTTGAGAACTTCCTCTGTTGCTTTCGTGCGGCCTCGCTGTCCAGTAGTGCCGAGTTGGCCCATAAGAATGACGGCATCGCCTTTTCCACCGAGTAAACGGCATATTTCCGTGGTTTCGAGCCGTCCCGCCTGCTCCTCATCGGAACCAACCCATGCCTGTTTTTCAGGGAATTCATCCATATTTGCAGGCAGCATGTTCACGAATACGAGAGGTACCCCTGCTCTTTCGGCAATCTTCGACATTGCCCGGCCCGAATCCGCATCAATGAGCATCGTAATAATGCCGTCGACACCTGATGCCGCGAAGTTTTCGATCTGGGACTGCTGGCGCGCTATATCGCCCTGCGCATCCTCCATCTGCACTTCGACGCCGACTTCGCCGGCGTGGCGCTGAATGTTGTGGCGCAGGACGGTCAAAAAATTGTCGTCGAATAACGACATCGCAACACCGATCTTTTCGGCATGAGCCTGCCCTGCTAGTACCGCGCAAAACGCGGCCGCAAACGTAATCTTCCTAATCATGCTGTTCGCTCCTCCTCAGCGTCTATCGGGGACGCCTCCCTGATCTTTCGACGCCACCGCCTGTCTGGAGGCAATGCGGCGCCATCGTCCGGCCGCCTGGTTCGTGCGGTCGGAACGTTCAGTCGTCATCATTCGAAAGCGAATGAGAAAGCCTTACCCATCATGGCGGTTTGAATATCCGCCATTTCTACCGACAACGGGCAACCTCCTGCTCCCGATAGCATCATAGCCACGGTAAAATAACATTTCAACAAAAATTGCAGAAATTATTTACTGCAATATCTGTTCTCGATGCGATATCCAGCTGATAAACCCCAGCCATCGCAAATCAGGACTGAAATGTCTCCTTGGGGCTGGCCGATGGGCGCGAATGGGCCATCTCCAGCTACGCGGGCGCTTATGTGACACGAGCGGTTTCGCTCGACCATAAAATCCTTCTAGGATTTCGCCACGGGACGGCTGCGCATACGTGTCACCGTTTCCCGCTCGGCGCGTCGACAGATTTGGGGTGGTAGCCCGCGCAGGATAAGTTCCGTATCGGCGAGGACGAGCCTGCCGATCTCCAGAAAGCTCTCTCGCATACCGCCACTGCGATGACTGGACAGGACCACACCGTTGAGTTGTCGAAGAGGTGCGTCCCCCGGTAGTGGCTCGACGGGATAAACATCTATTCCCGCCCGTACATGTCTGCTTCGGACCGCACACTCCAGCGCGTCGAAATCGATGATCCCGGCCCGGCTCATGACCAGAACCACCGAACCACGCGGCATCAACGACAACTCACGCTCACCGATAAAACCCTGGTTCTCGCTGGTGGCACTCGCAAAGAGAAACACGACCTGCGATTGCCGGAACAGATCATCGAGCGAGGATGGAATACAGTCCTATTCAATGATCCGTCGTTCGGCAAGCCACGGATCGAAAACCCGCACTTGGCAGCGAAAGGGCACCAGCATTTCGCGCAGGCGCCGGCCAAGATCGCCCAAGCCCACAATACCCACCCGCGCGTCAGTTAAAAGGAAGCTGTCGACATTGCTCGCCACCCCCCATTTTTCCGATCGTGTTCGAAACGCTTGGTGCGTTGCCGTGATCTCGCGACACAAATCCAGGGCCATGCCGAGCGCCGTCTCCGCGACCGACGTTGCATAGACCGGGCTGGTGTTGAGCACATGGACGCCGTGGTCCAAACACCAAGTATAGTCGATATTGGGAAGGAAATTGCCTTCGACGTTGAATATGGCCCGCAGGCTGGTCATCTGCGCCAGGCGTTCCGCCGGCAGATCGATCTGCCCGATGCAAATCGTCGCTTCCACCAGGGCGGCGTCGAGGTCCAGTTTCGAAAGGCGACGCCCATCCGCATGCACTCGAACGGTTCCCAACTGCGCAAACCTCGCCATAACGTCCGGCTCGAAGATCATGTCGAGTGTGCGCGGCTCGGGATCCGCGATCAGGATGACGGGTTTACCGGAATTTGTGGCGGTCATAATCTGCAATCCACCCATTCGCCGGTCGCATTGGACTGGACCGCAGCCTGAACGAACCTGACTCCCTTTGCACCGTCGATAACATCGGGATAGGCAAGCAGCTCTTCGGGAAGCGTCCTGCCAGAGCGACGCGCATCAATCGCGACCGCAAACTCCGTATAGAGATTTGCCCAGGCGTCGGTCAACGCCTCGGGATGACCGCGCGGCATGCGCACGAAGCGTGCGGCGGCGGGATACATGCCCGCGCTATAACCTCGACTGATGATCTGCGTCGGGGAATCCAGCGGCGTAAACAGAAGGTGTTCTGGATTCTCCTGGTTCCACTCGAGTCCAGCCAGGCTACCGAACACCCTGAGCCGCAAGCCGCATTGCGTTCCTGCTGCCGCCTGCGACACCATCAATGTGCCGGGCAACCCGCCTTCGAAACGCAAGTGCATGAAGGCGGTGTCCTCAAGCGATTTCGGAGCGCCGGCGACATGGAAAAACGCCCGCACCTGTTCGAGCTCCTTGCTGGTGGCGAAGCACGCGAGATGCATGGCATGCGTACCGATGTCACCTACTGTGAACGCCGCACCTACCTTCGCTGGGTCGAGACGCCAGGGACACTCGCCATCCTGGTCCGTCAGGTTGACTGCCCATTCCTGAAAATATTCGACATGTATCTGGCGAACATCCCCCAGCATGCCGTGGCGGATCATCTCGCGTGCCTGCCGCACCATGGCATGGGCGGCATAGGCGTAGGTGACGCCGAAAACAAGCCCGGTGGTCTGCTGGCGACGTACGAGCTCGAGCGCGTCATCGAGGTTGGTCGTCAACGGCTTGTCAGAAATGACGTCGATCCCGGCGTCCAGAAATGCCGACGCAACAGCGTGATGTAAATGGTTCGGAGTAGCGATTACCACGGCGTCGATGCCGTCGGAGCGTTCGGCTTCGCCCTGCGCCATCTGCCCAAAACCGCTGTAGATGCGATCATCATCGAGCATCCATGCGCGACCGGACCGGCGTGCGCGTTCCGGGTCGGAGGAAAGAGCACCCGCGACTATGTGCCAGCGATTGGACAATCGCGCGCCGTTGGCATGAACGTTGCCTATTAATGCACCTTCGCCGCCGCCGACGAAGCCGAGCCTGAGCAGGCGTGAAGGTGGTGGAAAACCTGAAAAGGATGCGTTTACAACCATCGGACAAATTCTTCTCATTTGGAGAAATGTGGTCCCGCTCGGTGGCGGGACCGTGCCACCGTTACTTGTATTGCTCGGCATTTTCCTTGGTGACCAGAACGGTGCCAGGATCGGTCACCATCGGCACATCCTTGCCGGCCTTCATGTCCACGAGCGCCTGGATGCCGAGGCCTGCCATTTTCTGCGGCGCCTGCGCGACGGATGCGATAAGCTCACCTGCAAGAATAGATTTCGCCGCGTCCGGGTTGGCGTCGTAGCCCACGACCAGAACGTCTTTCAGCTTAGCGGCAGCCTTCAAAGCCTCCACGGCACCGAGCGCCATATTATCGTTTGAACCGAAAACCCCCTTGATGTTCGGATTGCCGGTCAGGATGGTTTCGGTTACCGACTGCGCCTTGGCACGATCCCAGTCAGCTGGTTGTGCGGCAACGATCTTCATACCGCAACCTTCGAGCGCTTCTTTGGCTCCGTTGTAACGATCGGCACCGTTCGTCGTGGTCATGACACCCTGCAGGATGGCAACCTCGGAACCAGGTTGCAGTTGCTTGCACATGAATTCGCCGCCGAGCTTGCCGCCCTCCAGATTGTTGGTCCCGATGAACGGCACATCCTTGTTCGTACCGGCTCCATCAACGAAAACTACCTTAACGCCAGCTTCTTTCGCTTGGTCTACGACTGGCGCGAGAGCGGCAGGATCGGTCGGCGCGATGGCGATGCCCGCCACCTTTTGTGCAATCAGGTCTTCGACCTGGCCGATCTGCGCCTGAACATCCGTTTCGCTTGGCGGAGATACCACAACCACATCGACACCAAGTTCCTTGCCCTTCGCTTTAGCCCCTTCCTCAAAAGCGGCCCAGTATGGATTGCCAGCGGCTGGCCCTTTCATGGTGACCACATATGTGTCGGCGGCCTGGGCCGTTACGATCATGGCGGCGAAAGCGACGCCGGAAAGAAGAATTCTTTTCATTTCGGTTTCCTCCCATAATTTTAACGTCTCGCTGGAGTTTTTTCACCGGGCGTGCCGAGACAAAAGCATCCGGGATCGTGGGCGTTCAGCGCCGCACAGAGGCGTGCTTGCGCAAAACGTCGATGTAGACAGCAATTATGATGACAAAGCCAATCAGGATCATCTGCCAGAAGGCGCTGACATTGTTAATATTGAGACCATTGCGGAGCAGGCCCATGATGAGCACCCCGGCCAACACTCCTAGAACGGTTCCCCGTCCGCCGAAGAAGGAAGCGCCGCCGATGATAACCGCCGCGATAGCATCCAACTCGATCCCGATACCGGCATTGGGAAAGCCGCTGCCGCTTCGACCAACGAGCAAAAGGCCGGCAAGCCCTGCAAAGAAGCCGCAGATCATGTAGACCAGAACCAGAATTCTATCGACATTGACGCCCGATACACGCGCAGCCTGCGGATTGCCGCCGATCGCGTAGATATGACGTCCGGTTGCAGTGTAGTTGAGGAACAACCAGACAAGTACGGCGCTGACGAGCACGACGACGAGACTGACCGGCAACCCGGCTGGCGGCGCGAACAGTCCCAGGTCCCAATAGGCGATACCGAGATAGCGAACTTCCGGTTGAAGCCCGGAAACAGGTGCTCCGCCGGTCAGCAGATACGTCAGTCCGCGTGCGATATTGAGCGTGCCCAAGGTCATGATGAAAGGATGCGGAAGTCTTAGCTTCGTCAGTCCGGCGCCGTTGATATAGCCGACCGCCAGTCCCACTACAGGTCCGACCAGCAAACAGATCGGCCATGGCACGCCCGCCTGGGCAGACATGGCAATGCAGACCATCGCCAGTGCCATGGTTGAACCTACGGAAAGATCAATACCACCGGTTATGATCACCAGCAGCATGCCGAGCGCGAGCAAGGCTAGCGAGGCGTTCTGCTTGAGGATATTGGAGAGGTTTTCCGCAGACAGGAAGACACCGGGCTTGATGATAGCCAGAGCCGTCATCATGACGATGACGACCACGACAATGCCGTAAGTTTCGAGAAATTTTGAAAATTTTGGATTGTGCAGCACTTTATTTCACCCGATCGTGAGCCAATTCATCGGCATGGTCCTTTGCGCCCATGATCCAACCGATAACTTCGTTACGGTTCGTCTCTGAAAGCTTGGCCTCGGCGAAGTTGGTCCCATGAAAGAGGGCGATCACACGATCGCAGCAGTAGAAAATGTCGTCCATGCGATGCGAAATGATGATAACCGCGACGCCATGTTCCTTGAGTGAGCGTATCAGATCGAGCACCTTTCCAACTTCCTTGATCGCCAGTGCAGCCGTCGGCTCATCCATGATAACTAGCTTGGCATCAAAGGCGGTAGCACGTGCAATCGCAACAGCCTGACGCTGGCCGCCACTCAAATTCTCCGTATTCTGATCGATAGATTTGACGCTGATCTTCAGTTTTTCCAGGTGCACCTGCGCCATGAGACGGGCCTTGGCGTGATCGACAATCCGTAACGGCCCGAATTTACGGCCCGGTTCTCGGCCAAGATAGATATTCTCGTAGATCGGCATATTTCCGGCCAGCGCGAAGTCCTGATAGACCATCTCGATACCTTGCAGACGGGCGTCCTTCGGACCCGAAAAGCGCACCGGAACGCCTTGGAAAATGAGCTCTCCTTCGCTGGGCGCATAAAGACCAGACAGGATCTTCATCAAGGTAGACTTGCCAGCCCCGTTATCGCCGACAACACCCAGTACTTCGCCTGGATCAACGTGAAAATTTACGTCTCGCAACGCAGTAATCGCCCCGAAATACTTGGAAACGCCCCTTGCTTCCAGAAGGGGGGGCTGGGGCTGCAATATACCTGTCTTCTTCACGCTCTCCTCCCATTTCGCGACGACACCAACATGCCATACAGCGAAAATTCCTTATTGTTATATTTTGCAATATTTGTTGCATACAGTGGATTATCTGTCAATCGAGATGACTAACCGCTGCCAGATGAGGGATGACGCGAAGGGGGCTTTAAAGGATCTTCTTTCGTCATGGATCCTGCGTTTCGAGTTGTTACACCTAACGAACAACGTGAAACTGCTGCGCATTCGCTATCGAAACTTGGAAGATTGAATAGCTCAACCGGGATTGAAAACGGTGGTACTGACCCAGATTAGGTCAACAAATCCAAACAGGAGTCGCGGCTGAATGAATCGCTTTCGAAGCAAATGAGAAGCTTGATTTCGCGCAAACAAAATAGAATTAATCAGGAACGAAATATCGACACTTCGCCGACGAACCGGCGATGAAACTTCCTCTCGCTGGAACGAGTTTTCTTCCTTCCATTCAAACCAAATTGATTTGATAATCAATGTCTCAAATTGGACCAAGCTTCGAAGAGGTCTCTGATATAGTCAGTTGGCATTACCATTAATTCAGATTCCTAAAACCTATTAGTGAAATGCAATCGCTCGGCAAGTGCTTATCGCAGGCGTGGCAAGCAACATTGACAAATGCGATATGCACGCCCCAACCAGATTGCCAGTCAAGAATTCCCAACACTGAATTTTATACCGGTTTCTGGCCCTCTACGAATGCCGATCCGTTACGTAATCAGGATAGCCCGTAAGTCATTCACATTGGTTCCTGTCGGACCGGGCGTATATAGGTCGTTAATTGAGTTAAATGCAGTCCAAGAGTCATTTCTGGATAGCAAAATTCCAGGATCGATATCCGCCTCTCGCATTCTCAAAAGTGTATCCGACATCATAAACGCACCAGCGTTGCCCTCGGAACCATCGATACCATCGGTATCTGCAGCGAAGGCGGACACGCCGTCGACACCTTGCAAAGCAATGGCAAGTGCCAGCAGAAATTCGCTGTTTCGACCTCCCCTGCCACTGTTTCCCCGGAGTGTGACTGTGGTCTCTCCTCCGGATAAGAGCAAAACTGGCTTACGAAACGGTCGGTCACGCAGCTTAATTTCACGCGCAATCGCGGCGTGGACACCCGCTACATCCTTTGCCTGCCCTTCGATGGAATCCGAGAGAATGACCGCCTCAATTCCCTTCTTTTTCGCGTGTGCTGCAGCCGCCTCTAGCGAAAGCGTCGCCGAAGCGATCACCTCTGCCCGATTGTTCCGCAGGCGCTTATCACATGGCAACGGTGTGGTCACTGTAGAGAAGGTTAAATGGCGGACTGCGGTCTTTGGTAGTCTTATTTTATATTCATCAATAATTCTAAGCGCGTCTGCGCGTGTTGTATGATCTGCAATAGTCGGCCCTGATGCCACAAGCGCCGGATCATCGCCCGGAATATCAGAGACGACCAACGTCACAAGTTTCGCAGGCCAGACGGCCAGAGCAAGCCGCCCTCCTTTGATGTCAGAAAGCTGCTTACGAACCGTGTTCATCGCCGTAATTGGTGCACCAGATCCGAGGAGCGCATCGTTGATTGCAACCTCATCGGCGAGTGACATACCCTCGGGAGGGGAGGGCAGTAACGCGGAGCCGCCTCCCGATATTAAGGCAATTACCAGATCATCATCTGTTAGATCGGATACCGATCCGAGCAGGCGTTGCGTTGCGAGCAACCCCGCCTCATCAGGAACAGGGTGAGCTGCCTCAATAATCTCTATCCGATCACATTTTGCAGCATAACCGTAGCGTGTGACAACCACGCCTTCGAGTGGTCCCTGCCATATACTTTCAAGCGCAGCTGCCATCTGTGATGAAGCTTTGCCAGCCCCAATCACAATTGTCCGGCCTTTTGGTTTTGCTGGCAAAAACCTACCGATACTCAAGGCCGGATCAGCCGCGGCTACAGCTGCACGAAACAAGCCGTCAAAGAATGCTTTTGTGTCGGCAATCATGCAAATGCTCATTCAGTTGTGTTAGCTGCTTCATCAACGGCAAGTATGTAGCCATCAGGGAGATCGCCAACCAGATTGCGAACACGCTTGTTACACATTGCTTCAATAATCTGCAAAACCGCCTGTTTTGCACCTGCAACGCGTGATGGATGATCAGTATCAGCGGTAATATGTGGATAAAGCTTCATTCTGCCTCCGAGTTGTCGGGCAGGCTCAATATAGGGTGCAAGTGGGCCCCTAAAACGTCCCGTTTTCGCATCGCAGAAAATATCTGCATCAATGAACGCGTAACGCACCTGTCCACCCTGCATCGCATCCGACAAGGCTGCAACATCGACAACTTCTCCACGATCAAAGTTCACCACAATGGCTCCGGGCCGCATTACCTTTAACAGTGGAGCGCCAACAATGCCGCAGTTCAGATAAGAGCCGCTAGTCGCGTCGCGCTCGCCAAGCCCTACATGCACACTCAGAATATCTGCATTGACACATGCGGCAACTGGATCATCGCTGTAATCAAAGCCCGCAGCGAGAATTCGCTCTTTATGCGCGGAACGCGCATAGACGGTTACATTCATCTGAAAGGCTTTTGCGAGCCTTGCGACCTCACGGCCAATATTACCAAATCCGAGGACAGCGAGTCGTTTACCCTCAAGTTTTTCTGTCGGATAAGCCTGAATATGAAACCGCGTATCAAAACGCCCGGTCAAAACCTGGTCATGTAGATCATCAAGTGGAAGGTCGGGCATCACACTCAGAATTGCCTTCATCACCATCTGTGCTGTGGCGCGACTGTTACTGCCTGGCGTGTTCATCAGCGGCGCATTACCACCAACACCGGTGCCACCGCCCCATGAGCTCGACCCCATATTCCCAGTCCCGGCACCGATCCGTACGCCGCCAAGACCAAATTGTGCCTGTAATGGAATAAAAGTCGCAGCTGCAATAACTGAATCATAACTTCCATTCCCTGCCAGTGTCATTTCTTCGTCCGAAGACAGATACGGCAGATAATAAAAATTAACTGCATCAGCACGCGCTTTTGCTGCGTTCTCCAGAACGCCACCTAAGTGAAATACGCCACCCTGCGCGCGGATAAACTCCGCCACCTCAGAATGATCCGGGCAACCACTGTGATCGAGTTTCAATCCAACCAGGTCGCAAATAAGTACTTTTTTCAATGAAGAAATACTTTCTCGAAATTAACTGCAATTGATTGTTGTTCTCAGTTTTAAGCTCAATCCAGAACCGGATTCACAGCGGCTGCTGAGCCGGAAAGCCGTTGCCAGTGTGCTGCAAAATGTTTGACTAACTGAGGATACTCATCTGCCCGGCATCCCAGCATCGCAACCGATAAGGCTGCCAGATCTTCTGCGTTTTTGCGTAGTTCCAACAACTGCTCTGCCTGATCTGAAGAAATAGACACCTCAGATTTAAGAGGCATGCGCTGTGCAATATCCGGCGCAATGAAGGTGTCATGGTAGTCAGACTGCAAAACGGCAATCTTCGCGCGTTGCCAGGCATATTGCAGATTTTCCAGCAGAAGTAGAATGTCCTCTTCACTGCGCACTCCGCCTACCCATGCACGGAAATCTCCCGGTGTCCCGGGAAAAGCATTGATATAAAACGCTGCACAAAGCCCTGCCTCATGACGACCATCTGCATGGGTTATGCCCTCGTAGCCCAGCAAACTTTTTGCTTTCGCAAGAATTCGCGCGTGGGTTTCAGGCTCATCAATATCCGCGTCATTTACGCTAAGCAATGTGACCGCGGCACCGCGCCGTTCGATGTCGCTGACTGTCAAAGACAATAATGAATGCGCCTTAGTCCAGTCCGCGATCACATTGCGATTGCGTACCGATGCACGGTTCAAAGCTTCAATATCGCCAATTCTATTCTTAATACGCATTAGACCGAAGGTCGTGCGCGCGAAGGCCAAAGCGCTATAAGTATTAATCACCCCGCCTAACATTCTATCGGTAGACGGATCATAAAAGGGCCCAATCTCCACGCTCGACTGGCCACTCAGCGGTCGCTTCGGATCAAGTGGCGCAGTCAGCCGCAGTTGTCGAGGAATAAACCAGGATTGGTTTTGCTGATTGCGCTCTACAAGCGCTAGTGCATATGGCGTGAACGATGCGACGAAGTAGCCTGCTATACCACCAATGGCCTTTTGCAGTGGCGTGAACAGGCAACACTTTTCCATAACAGCTTTGATGAGCGACTGCTCCCACGCCATTGCACCTAACAGGGACGTTGCGTCCAGAACTGCATGATGATTATCCGGATCTGCATCAATCCAGTCACAGAGATTGCGGATATCCGCCGAACTGTAACTGGTCGCACCGGTTGTTTCATGGCCAACGCCAATGAGCAGACGAATGCGCTTGCTTTTCAGCCATTCCGCCTCAGGTATCACCCCTTCGGATGTTGCAAAATGCACTCGACTGACATCACCGTTTTTGGCCTGACACTGCATGTCTAAAATCTGTGCTGCCCATGACTGTCGGAAAAAGCCTGCACCGACTGCATCATCGTTCTCCGGGGCAGGCGTATCGACATATACCTTGCAGTCTGGAGACGTGTTCATGAGATGCATGATACAGCTGGTAAAACCGCTATGCCCCCCGCCAAGGCCAACAGCCAGGCGGTTCTCTTCAGAAAAACCGAAGTAGCTGTGAATTTCACGCATCATATCCAGAATGATTTTATCTGCCGGATAGCCGCGATGCATGGATTGTTCGATTTCAGCTACAGTAAAACCACCGAGGTCCCTGCCCCGATCATCATATTTACGGTAATTGGCAGACAGCCATCGTCCAAACTCGAAGTTGATCTGCTGCGAGGGCAGAATACCTTCCGTGCCATCGGTAATCGGACCAACACCAAAATAAGGGTTGCCCGGACGGGGAGGAGGACCGCTTCGTGTTGCATTCTCAGCAAGTTCGATTGCTTTTTGGATTTTTTGACTGTGCATGGTTGGGGACCGTTTCAAAAGCAAGCGCAACACAGGTAGAGGTGCTGCATCCTAGCCAGCTGCACTCGGTTTACGAGGCAGCCCCGAAAAAAGACCCGGCACAGCGTTTAGAAAAGCCATGCCGGGATGAAGGACAAGCGGCGCGCTTATCGGGATGTGATCGTCTCTGTCGTAATTGCTTCAAGGCTCTTGTGTCGGGTTTCAACACCGGCAACAGCGATCGCAATGATCTGGATGACCAGCAAGACAGAGACCATCGCAACGACAGCCATAAGACCCCAGCCATTGAGCAGGAACAGGATCGCATAAGGAACACCAATGCTTGCAAAACGTCCCGCCATTACGGCAACAGCGGTAGCACGCATACGAACCTGTGTCGGGAACAGTTCCGGCAGATAACCAGCTTGAACGACGGACACGAGATAATAGATGATCGTGAACATCACGAAGCCTAAAGCCGTTGCCGCAACCTGTGACGTCACCATTGCAAATAGTGGCCCCACGACGGCAGCCAGGAGCGAACCACCAATGATTGCCGGACGACGACCGATACGGTCAGTCAACATGAAAGCGAGGAGAGCACCGCAAGGTCCGCCAAGCGTCATAAATGCTGACTGAAGCAGAGACGCATTCAACGAGATACCTTGCTGGGTCAGAATAGTTGGTACCCAAGCAACAAAACCATAGATCGAGACGCTCTGTACGATCATCGCAATACCAGCAACGATAAGCGATGTTCTGAAGCGTGGATCGAAAGTCTTGTAGTCAGCCGCGATATTCTGCGTCGTGGTGCGATCAATCGTCAGAGGTGGCAGCTTGGAAACGTCTGTCCCTTTTTCAATTTCAGCAACGACAGCCGCCGCTTCTTCAAATCGTCCTTTGCTTGCCAGCCAGCGCGGAGATTCAGGAATGTTCTTTCGAGCGATAAGAACGGTAATCGCACCAATACCAACGATGATAAACATCATCTGCCAGCCCATGGTCGGGATGACAAGCCATGCGGTCAGTGTCGCAAAGAACAGTCCTGCCTGCGCGATGCACGACAGAAGTGCAGCCCAGCGCCCGCGATAAGCAGGTGGGACAAACTCACTGATGATACCGTAGCCGATGATATTTTCTGCACCCATACCAATTGCACTAATAAAGCGCGCGACGATCAGAAACTCCATGCTCGGCGCAAAGGCACAGGCTATTGCTGCAAAGCCGAAAATGGCAAGATTGAACTGGTAGGTAAACTTGCGTCCATAACGGTCGCCCAAAATACCTGCCAACAAAGAGCCGATCAGCATCCCTACAGCGGTTGCTGAAAGGAATGTCGCATTCTGTGTCAGTGTCGACCAACCCGCTTGCTTGAGTGTCGCCAGCACCGAGTTTGCGAGATAAATATCGAAGGAATCGAAGAACATCCCTGCCCCAACTAGGAGCAGGAATTTTTTATGAAAGCCAAGAATAGGCAGCCTGTCCAGACGTGCGGCTAGGCTTGCCGCAGAATGTGTAGTTGTCATGTTCACCTCTTTTATTGTTATTTTTAGTGCGTTCAATGCTCTGCGTAGACGCCGGTATATTGTCCCGCAGCGATACCCTTCAGAATTTCTTCTTCTTTAGCCGACTGCTCCTGCGACGCTTTCAAAAGCTCCTGAGCAATTTCCTGAGGGAAAGCCACAATGCCATCAGCATCGCCGATAACGATGTCGCCCGGATTGACTGTCATACCGCCAATGCTGACGGGAACATTGATTTCACCCGGGCCATTCTTATAAGGCCCAAGATGAATAGCAGCCCTCGCAAATACCGGAAAATCTGACTTTGCAAGCTCTGCTGCGTCGCGAATAGCACCGTCCAGCACAAAGCCAGCCGCTCCGCGCATTGCAGCGACCGAAGACATAATTTCGCCAATCAGAGCGCGGCTTGTATCGCCACCGCCGTCCACCACGATCACATCGCCCGGACGGATCATTTCCAGCGCTTCATGAATCGCTCGATTGTCACCCGCGCGGGTGCGAACTGTAAGAGCTGTCCCCGCCATTACCGAACCATTGTGATAAGGCCGAATGCCAACTGCACCCGAAAGGCGCTCAAGATTATCACTAATATTGGCAACGGGTATTTTTGCGAAGGCCGCAATCAACTCAGAACTGGCTTGCACAGCACTCTGCAAACGACGATTTCCTGTCATATGTAATCTCCGGAAATGGCCCGGCAGCAAAAGCTGCTACCGGTTTAAGATAATATTTTTCTGATGTAGGCCTTGGTCAGCGGAGTGCCGCGCAAGCTTGCGCAATGCGCTCACAGCCCTGCTCGATTGTTTCGATGGCAGTCGCAAAAGACAGACGCAGATAGGGTGAAAGACCATATGACGTGCCGTCCATCACAGCGACATTGGCTGCTTCAAGAAAATACATGCTCACATCAAGATCGGTTTTCAGCACTCGGCCATCTGGTGTGGCCTTACCCAGCAATCCCTCAACCGATGGGTAAACATAAAAAGCACCTTCCGGCTTCGCACAGCGAATACCCGGAATCTGAGCGAGCAATTCACACATCCGGTCACGGCGCAGCTTATAGATAGCGCACATATCTTTAACTGTGCTCTTAGCGCCGTTCAGCGCTGCGGCAGAAGCGGCCTGACTAATGGAGCTTGCACAGGTTGTGCTCTGGCCGAGCAATTTTCCTATGGCTGCGATCAGGGGCTTGGGTCCCGCTGCATAGCCAACGCGCCAGCCAGTCATAGCATATGCTTTCGACATGCCATTGATGAGCAGGCAGCGTGCTCTGAATTCCGGATTAACCTGCACTGGGGTGAAATGGGTCACCCCATCATAAACGATGTGCTCATAAATGTCGTCCGTCATGATGGCCACATGCGGATGACGATCAAGAACTGCCAGCAATGCGCGCAGTTCTCCGGCGCTGTAGACTGCACCAGTCGGGTTGCTCGGGGAATTCAGAATAAGCCACTTGGTTTTTGGCGTAATGGCCGCCTCAAGCGCTGATGGCGACAACTTGAAACCGTTTTCTTCCTCGCAGACAACAATGACCGGCGTGCCATCATTAACGGCAACAATATCCGGGTAAGAAACCCAGTATGGTGCAGGAACGATCACTTCATCGCCCTTGTTCAGAGTCGCAGCAAACGCTTCGAAAATCAGCTGCTTTGCACCAACACCAACAATAATTTCTGAGGCATCATAGGCTATATTATGATCACGCTTCAGCTTCCCTGCAATGGCGGCGCGCAGTGCATCCGTGCCCTGCGTTGCAGTATAATGCGTATCACCCGCTTTGAGTGCGTCGATTGCAGCATCGATAATATGTGGTGGCGTTGCAAAATCCGGCTCACCGATAGTGAAATCAATGATTTTGAAACCCTGGCTTTCCAGCTCGCGCACTTTAGCTTTGGCCGCAATACTGGCAGATGGTTTCAGATCAAGAACGCGTTTAGAAAGCTCAATTGACATCAGTTGTTCCAGGTTGGGAATCGGGATCAGGTTGCTGCCCGACAAACTGAACATAAAGTGATGCTTTATTTTCATTCTGAAAAACGATAAATAATAATAAAATTTCATCTCTTTTAGGAATGTGGGAAATGACCACCGGTGTAACTGTAAAACAAATGGAAGCGCTTTACTGGATCACCAATCTGGGTACGTTTGAAAAAGCTGCTTTGCGGCTTAATACCTCGCAATCAGCTATTTCTAAACGCGTACAAGAGCTTGAGGCGCTGACAGGCATAACAGTTTTCGACCGCTCCCAACGGGGGGCACGGTTGACAGAGCAGGGCGAGTATCTATTTGCCATCGCAGAGGCAATGCTGCAGCTAACAGATCGCATACAGGCACTGCACGATACAGCACAACAACCACTGTACCGCCTTCGTATCGGTGTAACGGAGCTGACGGCCATCACATGGCTGCCGCGTTTCGTCACAGAACTCCGGGCAATTTTTCCATCCGTTTTGCTTGAACCGGAGGTGGATATGAGCCGTACATTATTTGAAAAACTCTGCGACGGCTCAATGGATTTTATCGTAATCCCTGAGACATTTGCTGATCCGGACGTTATTGCGATTCCTTTGGCAAAGGTGGAAAATGCATGGATGGCCAAACCGGGACTGGTCAGTTTTGTTGAAAATGTGCCCCTGTCAGAATTGACCAAATATCCCATACTATCTCAGGGTGGACGATCGGGTTCCGGACTTTACCTCAAAAAATGGTTTCGCAATGAAGGCGTCATTTTTCCTAAACTGCTATCGAGCGACAGCATGACCGCTCTTCTCGGTTTCTCGATCGCCGGCCTCGGACTGAGCTATGTTCCCCGTGATTGCTTCCAGCCTCTGGTGGATGAGGGTAAATTGGAGATCATTCCGACATCGCCATCGCTGCCCCCCGTCCCCTATTCGGCGATGTATCGAAGCGATCGTCCGGCAGCAATTGTTTCGACCATTGCCAAACTCGCAGCAGAAATTTGCGACTTCTCACGTCAGTATCAGAACTAAAAAATTCATTCCAAAAAGCGATGATAAATTATAAATATTTATCGCTTTTATTCTCTTTGCCCGCACATCATCTTTTTATAGCTCGATAGAGGCGGCATGCCGGGGACTCGATGACACATTGTCAATGAGAAGTCCCGGGACATATCCCTTGTCGTCACGTCGGGCGTTATGGAGGCGCCGGCTAATCGCATTGTCCGGCAAGATGGGTGAATCGGAAAAACAATCATATGAATCTGGAGCGCGTTAAGGATTTGCTGGATCTTATGTCCAGTTCGTCCGTTAAAGAACTGGTGCTAATCGATAGCTATGGAGAAATCCGTCTCAGGCGCGACGCAAAAGACGCAGCACTCGCCACTGCGAAATCCCCGCCGGCCTTCTCACAAGCAGAGACGCAGCATACCAGCGTAATCAATGCTCCTCTGCCTGGTATTCTTTATCTAGCACCATCCCCTGATGCAGCCCCCTATGCCATCGTCGGTAGCGCTGTTAAAAAAGGCGATACCGTTGCCCTGATTGAGGCCATGAAAACGATGGTTCCTGTTGCAGCCACTCAAGACGGGATTGTTGCTGCAATTTTTGCCAAAAATGAAACTTCTGTCGATTCAGCGCAAAAGCTTTTCGGTATAACGACCGCAGTGGAGTAACAAGCATGATCAGCAAGGTGCTTATTGCCAATCGCGGGGAAATTGCCGTCCGTATTCAACGTGCCTGCACAGAAATGCAGATTCCTTATGTTCAGGCCTATTCCGAAGGAGATGCAGGTGCCCCTTATGTACAACGTGCAGAAGAGGCAATTTGTATTGGCCCGGCTTCACCGCGTGAAAGCTATCTTAATAAATCAGCCATTGTTTTTGCTGCACTGAGTTGCGGTGCCGATGCCATTCATCCGGGATATGGTTTTCTTTCGGAGAACTTCGGCTTTGTTGAAGCCGTGGAAAACTGCGGCTTAACTTTCGTCGGTCCATCCGCTTCAGCAATTTATCTGATGGGGGACAAAGTCAGAGCACGAACGACAATGGCTGTGGCGGGCGTGCCATGCCTTCCCGGTTCAGAGGGGGCACTCAGCAGCTCGATCTCCGAACAGCAAAATCTGGCACGAAAAATAGGTTATCCTGTTATCATCAAAGCATCGGGCGGCGGCGGCGGTCGCGGGATGCGTGTTGTTCATAATGAAGCAGAGCTTTCTGATGCCATCGCCATTACGCGTGAAGAAGCACGAAACGCGTTTGGTAACCCGGAAGTTTATCTCGAAAAATTTCTGACCAATCCACGCCACGTCGAGATTCAGGTTCTTATTGATAGTCATGGAAATGGTGTGTGGCTAGGTGAGCGCGATTGCTCAATGCAAAGACGACATCAGAAAATCGTCGAAGAGGCGCCCGCCCCACATATCAGTCGTGACCTGATAAGTCAGGTTGCAGAACAGTGTCTGGAAGCCTGCCGTCAGATCAATTACCGTGGTGCAGGTACTTTCGAATTCCTCTACGAAGATGGTGCGCTTTATTTCATTGAAATGAATACGCGTTTACAGGTTGAACATACGGTAACAGAAGCAATTACCGGAGTTGATATTGTTCAGGCTCAATTACGCATTGCCCGGGGTGAGAAGCTGGGTTTCTCACAGCAGGATGTAATCCTTAAAGGACACGCTCTGGAATGCCGCATCAACGCTGAGGATCCGCAAAGCTTCTTACCTTCACCAGGTACAATCAGCGAATGGATTGTGCCATCAAGCGAACATGTCCGTATCGATAGCCATATCGAAGAGGGCTATGAAATACCGCGCCATTACGATTCTATGATCGGAAAAATAATCGTCTGGGGTGAGAACCGCCAAGAAGCGATCGAGCGCATGCAAAACGCGCTCAGAATGACCCGGCTTAAAGGGGTGCAAACAAACATCCCTCTGCACCAGATCATTCTGCAAAATCCTGATTTCTGCGCCGGCGGAACAAATATTCACTTCCTCGAAAGACGAATTATTGGTGCGGGAGGCACCGCAGCATGACCGACGTCGCATCACTTCTTATCTCTGACATGGGAGAACGGGCGGTTTTGTGCCAATTGCCTCCGACCGCCTTATCGTTGCAGACGCAGGAACGTTTCTGGGCACTGAGTGAGGAGTTGGAGACATATGAAGGGGTTGGAGAAACAATCCCCGGCATGAACAACCTGCTGATTGGGTATGATGCAAATATTCTCTCTCGCGATGCGCTAGTAACTCATATTACCCGCTTATGGAGCAATGCTAACGGCCGTCCACGCGCCGGAAAGCTCATAGAGATACCAGTACGATATGGTGGCACTTACGGCGAAGACCTTCCGACTCTTGCACAAAGCAAAGGCCTCAGTACGGAAGAATTTGTCCGCCTCCATGTTGGCGGCGATTATATTGTCTATGCACTCGGTAGCCAGCCGGGATTTGGCTACCTCGGAGGATTGGATCCACTGCTCTCAACGCCCCGCCGAGACACGCCGCGCCTGAGTGTAAAAGCTGGCTCGGTGATCATTGGTGGTGATCAGACTGCCGTACAAGCACGCACGTCGCCGTCAGGGTGGCATGTTATCGGCGAAACTGATCTGGAGTTTTTCAATATAGACCATTCCTCCCCTGCGTTGCTTGTGCCCGGAGACCGTGTCCGCTTCATCATTGAGGACATCCTGTCATGATTGAGATTGTGCAACCTGGAATTCTATCGACGATTCAAGATCTTGGTCGATCGTCCTATCGGCAGATCGGTGTCACGGCCAGTGGCGCCATGGACCCACTCGCTTTTCAGGCCGCCAACATTTTGGCTGGCAACACCCGCAATGAAGCCGCAATAGAAATTGCGCTCGGTGGCACTGAAATTCACTTTCCTCATGATACGGTTTTCGCGCTGACCGGAACTAATATCAATGCAACACTTGATGGTTCTCCTGTTCCGAGTTGGTGGGTTCAGCAGGCTTATGCCGGTCAGGTGTTAAAAACCACACCAGCCGGAGAAGGCATGTATGCTTACCTCGCCATTGCCGGTGGATTTGCTATTGAGCCGGTTTTGGGTTCAGTTTCAACCGATCGCAAAGGCGGCTTTGGTGGTATTGGAGGACGTGCCCTCAAGGCAGGCGACCAACTACCCCTCAGATCTGGTGCGCATGACGTTTCAATCGCCCGGGGATTTGGTTTCAACACGCAAAAGTTCGGTCTACTTGAGACTGACAACGTGATCAGAATGCTTCCAGCTGCAGAGTGGGACAACCACGATAGTTCCATGCAGCAAAGCTTTCTAGAAAGTGACTGGCGTATCCAGCCCGACAGCAATCGCATCGGCTACCGCCTCGCAGGGCCAACTATCGAAGCGATTAAAAAAACTGAACTCTTCTCCCACGGTATTTTGCCAGGTGTTATTCAATTGCCACCATCAGGCCAGCCAGTTGTTCAGATGAATGACGCGAATACATGCGGCGGATACCCAAAACTCGGAGTTATTATCGGCGCAGATTTACGCAAACTTGCACAGACGCGGCTGGGGGGCCACGTCCGGTTTGCGCGCACTGATCATGAGACTGCGATTGCCGCCGCCCGTGCCAGCGAACTACGTTTAAACCAGTTGGAAGCGCAGGCGACGCTTGCATGGCAAATGGTCAGGAAAAAAGCTGCATGACACTGTTTACTGGTAATTTTATTCGTGCGGTCAGCGACCATGCAGCCACTGCAGGTATCAGCCACGTCTGCATTTCAGCCGGAGCTTCCAAACTGGAACTATGGCTCGATATTGCCGCGCCACAATCGCCTTCAGATGGAGAGCTTCCGGCAGTTCGTGCGTTCACTCCTGGAATATTTCGAAAGGAAATCACCGGCCGTGCACTGCAGACCGGCATTTTGGTCGGTGAGAACGAGCGGCTGGGTTGGCTTGAGACAGGAGACCTGATTTTCGAAGTTAAAACTCCTAAAGCCGGAATATTCGAACAGTTCAACGCGAGCGACGGAACCATCGTTGGTTACGATGCAATACTTGCCAGCATTCGCGCATAAAAGGAACATCATATGTCTGACAAAGCCATTGACTTAAACTCTGATCTCGGTGAGGGCTTTGGAGCCTATGAAGTGGCTGACGATCAGGCATTACTCAAAATTGTTTCCTCCGCCAATGTCGCCTGTGGTGTTCATGCAGGCGACCCCGTCATAATGGACAAAACAATTGGCGACGCACTCAAGAACAAAGTCGTCATCGGTGCCCATATCGGTTTTCCTGACCGTGAGGGCTTCGGGCGTCGTATGATGAAACTGTCGCTGAAAGAGCTGGAACTAACCACGATCACGCAATTGGGTGCTTTATCCGCGATAGCCCAACATCACGGTGCGAGACTAACGCACGCAAATTTTCATGGCGCACTCGGCAATCTCGCTTTCACCGATAATGACGTGGCAGAAACATTGATCTCCGCTATGAAAGCCTTTGATCCCGCTCTCGTCTTCATCGGACTCCCGAACACCGCTGCGGCCCGTCAGGCTGAATCGCAGAATGTCAGACTCGTAAAATCCTTTCTTGCTGATCGCGGATATTCAGAGGCTGGTGTTCCTGTTGCGCGTGGAGAGGATGGTGCAGTCATTCATGACAACGTAGCTGTCGCCCAGCGTATTTGTGAACTGTTGGCAACAGGCAAAATTGCAACAGTTAATGGCACGCAGATAGATATGTGTGTGGATTCAATCCTCATCCACAGTGACACACCAAACTCCGTTGAACTTGCAGAAAAAATCAAGGAAGCCGTGGATCAATGTGGCTTTTGTGTAAGACCTTACCAGTAGAATTTCGCTTCATTTCAAGCAGACGTTCCAGATTGCCAGTCAAGAATTTTGTCAATCACTGGAAAATGAGTCATCCGCTGAGATCTGCAATGCCATTAACTTGGCGAGTACTCGAAATCGAACCCGTTGGATAACAGCGCAAATATGATTGCATTGCCCTTGGCCTTAACGCACGCGCTGATAACCGATCATCATTCTTCTCGGTTATCTATAAATGTCAATTCTCGGTAGCTGCCATTGCGCGCAGGCACAACTTTTGTTCGATAGAACGCATCGGCTTTCGGCAGACAGATCGGCCCCCTGATAACCCTTATGTTATGCTTATAGTCACTAAGGGGGATGATAATGAGATAGATGAACCGTCGGGTGCGATCAATCAACAAGATGCCGTTGGCATCTTCTGGAACAGGATAACGAGGTGAGACGTCGTAACCACGAAAGTCACCTCTGCCGTGCCGCCATAAAGCTTGCACGGCATTGTCGTATGCTTCGATATGACAGATCTCGTCCCAGTAGACTTCTGGAAACATGTCCGAAAAGGCTTCGACCGCTCCAACATTCGATTGGAGCCTAGCGACGATACGCTCACTGTCCAAAGACGGTTGAGAACTGCATCCGGCGAGTAGAAGCGTTGCAGCCACAACCGGTATTATAATTTTTACTTTGATTGGTAACACCCGTCCCATCCCAAATTCACTTAGTTTGCCCAGCCGCAATATGGCTCCTAAAAGGTGCCAGTTTCAATGAGTGTCAGAGTCTATTGCGTCCGGAATGGGGCCGTGAGCAGACAGGCGGGTTTCAGCAACAACCCGCAGAAGGCTGCCGCTCTGTTGCCAATCTCAACCGCCACACTCGGTAACCCTTTCCGGAAAGAACTATACTTGACCAGATAGTTGGGGATTTAACTTTAGGTTACATTGATACCGCGAACAAATCATGATCATTTATCATTTCCGCCTCGAACCGTCTGGCCCGTATGACTGTATCTCAAACTCAAATTAAACCGCCCGCCAATTGGCAGGATTTTGAGAGCGCTTCGGTCGTGCTCTGGGGAGATATTCTCCAGGACGACGGAATTCATCGGTTTGGTCGCGGTGGACAAGCGCAGTACGGATTGGACCTGATGGGGTACCGCGACGGTGACCCAAATCGCTTGGTCGGCGTTCAATGCAAGTGCATTGATCTCGACAATGAGCTCGATGAGACGACGGTGAGAGAAGAGGTAGGGAAGGCTGTCAATAGTGGCTTCCCGCTCACCGAGTACTTCATAACACACACAGGGAAGAACGACGGTAAGCTCGACCGTCTTGCCACAGAACTAACCGCCGACCTTGCCAAAGATAATCGACGTATTCTCATCCGGGTGTGGGGGTGGGGAACGGTCCGAGAGAGGATTTCGCGCTCCGAAAAAGCAACTCTGGCGTTCGATCCGACGTACAGTCCTTTTGCGGCCTCCATCAAAGTTACAGTTGAAGAAGGCAACCGTACGGTTCTCGAATCGATCGAACAGCTGACAGTCATGGTGTCAGATCGATTTCCGAGCCCTGTCCCTTTCGATCCAACTGCTTCTGGAACAGCTGGTGAGGAACCTCTCGACCGAGAGATCGATCGCTACCGGATCATGATTGAAGACGGTCGTCCCGTGAGTGCCCTGAAACTCCTTGAGGGCTTATGGGGCGATCTGGACGACAACACCTCTGGTCGCATTCGCTTTCGGGTACGTGCCAACATAGGACATTGCCGGATTCAGCTCGGAGATGAGTTGCACGGTGCAGAGGATCTTCTAGCGGCTTCCGAACTCTGGCCAGATAACGAAAAGTCGACGTCGAACAAGATCTTGGCACTGCTGCTTCTGAATAGGTTCTCAGAAGCACGGGAAATGGCGTCTTCAGCATCCAAGTCCTACCCGGCATCCGGCATCATCGCCGCCTACCTCATTCAGTCTTGGCGCGACCCTGGGTTGGATGGTTCGGTCTTGGATCAAGTTCCTGAGGGCCTGCATGAGTCTGAAGAAGTTGTCGTGAACTATGTCGATCATCTACGATTTCACGAACGGATTCCTGAATGGTGGAATGCAGCGAATGCCGCCCTAGCCAAGTTCCCTGACAATCGGCAGATCCAGCTTGCCGCCGCCGACGCGACCGTCGATCAGTCGGTTCGCAAACTGCGGGATTGGATCAAGCTTTCAGACGAGGAAATCGAAGCAGTCCGTGCTGCATCGGATGTCCTTGGGGCGGAATACGAGAAGATAAAGAGGCACGACTGCCCAGGTCGACAGGACCATCGAGCTTACATTGCGAACTACGTCATATCTCTGTGTACGGCGGGTGACTTCGAAGCCGCCGGAATGGTCGTCACAGAAGCGCTGACATTCGCGCCAGACGATCAATCGTTCATCACCTTGGCAGCCCAGGTCGGCTTCGAGATTAACGACAACGAGCTGCAAGATCGCGCGTTCCTCAATCTCAAACGAGAGGGAACTCCGCTGCTGCTCGCCTGCCAGATCGCCGCACGACGGTCAGGTTGGGATTTTCTGCGCGGTGTCACCGCAGATGAGGTGGCGACCCTTCTCGAACACGAGCAGGGTGTCATTTCTGCGCTCATTAGGACGGCAAAGGCAAAGAATGCTGGGCCCGATCAAGCGCGCCAGATCGCTGAATGGCTGGTTGTCGATACAAAAAACGACATTAGGGCTAGCATTGTCGCGGCGGGTCTAGCCAAAGACCTCGGCCTCCAGACTTTGGAAGACCAAGCATTCAGCAACGCGGTCAACGCGATCTCCGAGACGACAGGATATGCTGCGCGCACCATGGTGGCGCACTTCGCGATGAGGAAAGACCTCTACGGGATCGTCATTGGAATCCTGGACAGTCATGTTGACGCCAGACATCATAGTCTGGAACTCGCGATACTGGCCAGTGCCCATGCGCACGCGGTTCCCTCACGAGCCAGTGGAGCCAAGTTCTTCGATTCGCTCTCACAATCATTGCGCGAATCTGCGCGCTATCTGCGCCTTGAAGGGATTTATCACTACCGCAGCGGCAACGTAGACAGAGCCCAAGAAGTCCTACATGCGCTTCTGGATCTGAAACCGAACAGCTGCGACGCAATCCTGCTTCTTGCCCAAGCACAGGGACGGAAGGCGCGCAGCTACACGCCTATTATCGATTTAATGAAGCCGATCGATATCGAAAAGCTGAAAGGCAGACCTCTGGAGAAAGTTCAAGTCGCGCAGATACTTCAGCGGGTGGGACGTATCGATGATGCCATTCGATTGGGCTATGCCGCTCTTCAGGATGGTCGCGAAGACCCAGCAACCAATCTGCATTTCGCCGGGCTTATCTTCATGACTGAACACGCTGAGGTACTCAATCCACCCTCGACGGTTCAAGAAGGTACCTGGGTTGAGATCACCGGGCCCAAAGGGGAAACGAATTCGTTCCTGATCGAAGACGGCCCTGACAGGCCCTCCGCGCGTATCTATGGTCTATCGCATCAATATGCTAAGCAAACACTTTCTTGCGCTATTGGGCATGAATTCACGGTTGACCATCCGTCAGGAAAACAAACCTGGCGCATCACACAGATCAAAAGCTGTTACCTCCATGCTTTCCACGATGTAATCGAGCATTTCAACGATCGCTTCCCTGAGCATCCCGGCTTTTGGAAGATGACGACCCATGGCGACGACATCTCCGAACTGCTCGCCGTTGTCCGCAGGCAGGGCGAGGATCGAGATCGGCAGCTTCGCGCTTACAGTGAAAAATCAATTCCCATGCAGTTGATGGCGGGGCACGGGAACGTCATCCAGTTCATGGAAACGGTACGTGCAACGGGGGGGGAGATCAAGACCTGTCAAGGTACAGCTCTCGAGCGTGACCGAACCCTAAGATGGGTCGATGAACACAAGTCTAGCGGCGCCGTTCTTGACACCCTCACATTCTGGACGGTTGCGGATCTTGAAGCGGTCGATGTCTTGAAAGCTGTCTTCGGAAGAGTTGTGGTGGCCAGGCCAACTTCAGATGACATCTCCGAACTCAAGAACGAGCTGGTCTACGACGGAAACCGCAAGAGCGGTACGACATCCTACTATAAGGGTCAGTTCTCCTACACAGAGAACACGCCTGAAACCGCAAAAGCGGCGAGCGATCTGATCGGGAAGCGGGAGGCTCTTTTCAAGAGCGACGTTGAGGTCGTGCCCGTCTTACTGAGAGACAATCCTAGCTTAGAATTCGAGGAGGTGATTGCGAAGGTTGGCATCGAGGTAATGGCACCCGCGCTCGTTGCTGCGATGGACCAGATGCTCCTTGTTTCGGACGACTTGAGCTTTCGTGTGCTGGCGAGGCACACATGCAAGGTGCCGGTGGCGTGGCTGCAGGCCGTTTTTATGTACGCCTATAAGAGCGGGATCATTGGAGTCAAACGGTATTCAGATATCGTTGCTGGCCTCGCCGCCCGGCGTCACGGCTTTGTCTCCGTCGACCCCGCGATATTGGAGGTTGCGGTTCCTGCTACGGACGCCCGCGTTGGCGAGCAATTCTTTCACTTAGTCGAGTATCTTGGGAGCAAAGATGCCGATATGAAATCGCACCTTAAAGTGACCGTCGCATTCTTGTCATCGATCTGGGACCGATCACCTATAGGGCTCGCCGAGATGTCTGCTACGGGATTGCTTCTGGAGAAGATCACAAGGTTTACAGGCGGTGATACCGAATTGCTGCTGCGCTGGTTCGACGGCGAGGTTGGCGATTTGAGATTTCGAGAGTATCTGCGCCGCTGGGTTCGAGGGCATTTCCTCCCCTTTTTACTCTGATATGCGGCCTGATTGGCTCATTTGGTCTACAGGCATTTTCGCGGGTAACTTCTGCTTTCGGAATTGAGCCGTAAAATCTCTGCGTCCGAACTGAAGGCGCGTTACTGACCAGCAACTTTCGACGTAATTGCGGTTAGAACATCCAATCTGACCCCTTACGGTTCTTTTGCCAAAGCAAGAAGATCATCCAGCCTGCCGTCAAACAAATGGAGTTGGGCAGCCAATTCCATTTCCGGAATAATGCACGCCGTAGAACAATTCAGCACATTGAAATATTGTGGAAGGCACACTTGCTTCCCTTCAATGACGCAATGTACTTTGCAATCGGGGATGGCGCTGTCACGTCAGTGGGGATTCGTGGAACTAAGTGCGTTAAAGAAGCAGCTTCAGGAACACCTTGGCGATGGCCTGGTTCTGATAGTCGGCTCAGGGCTGTCCTGTGCCGAGGGCGTTCCTGGCATGGGCGCGCTCGGGCATCATCTGGTGACACACATACCAGCCAGCCTGTCCTTGGATGACACGAAACTCTGGGAAGAGATCCATCCACTCATCGAAACCAATGGTCTGGAAGCGGCGCTGCTGAAACACGCGCCTACTCCGTCCCTTGAGGCTGCCATCGTACAGAGCACAGGAGACTTCATCGCTGCCTCCGAGGCAAACATCATCGCGGAAGTATTCAACAATACGCGGACACTTCGGCTCACCAAGCTTATCCCGCACTTGTTGAAACCAGGTACCGGCATTCCAATCGTAACGACGAACTATGATCGTCTTGCCGAGCTAGCCTGCGAGGAAGCCGGACTGGGCGTCGATACTATGTTTTCCGGCCATTTCGCTGCTCGACTCGATCCGGAGGATAGCTACTGGAGCTTCTGCCGCCACGTGAAGCTCGTCGGCAAGAACGTGCGATACAAGTTTGCCTCAAAGGCCAATGTTTTCAAGCCTCACGGCAGCCTTGACTGGTACCATCGGGAGGGTAATCCGGTCCGCTATGCAGGCACACTGCCGTTGCCGCGCTTAATCATCACGCCGGGACTGAACAAGTTCCGCAGCGGCTACGAGAGTCCATTCGACAAGCACCGAGAAAAAGGGAACGACGCCATCGACAAGGCCCGCCGTTTTCTCATTATAGGCTATGGGTTCAATGATGATCATTTGGAAACCCATCTCACGCCACGCATCAAATCGGGCGTGAAGACCGTAATTTTGACCTATGCGCTTTCCCCCAAGGCACGAGAGATAGCGATCGAAAACAAAAACGTAGTTGCGGCGGAGTTTCACGAAAACGGTGGAAATGCCGGTGCCCGCATCATCGTCGATGGAGCGGAAGTTTTCTATCCCGGTATCGACTACTGGGACCTCGATGGTTTTGTGAAGGGAGTTCTAGCGGCATGACTAGTCCGGCACTTGAGTTTACGGAGAATGACCAGATCGGGCGCGTGGCCGGTGTTGACACCAGTCGCGTAGCGATAGACGTCACCAATTCCGAAATGCTGACGCGCGTTGGGATCGGGCAACTCATTGCTATTAGGGGCGCGACACAGGCGGAATTTCTTATCGGGATGACCGACCGGGTCACTCGCTCTCTTCGCGAAGTGCTCCCTGATCCAGAAGGTGGCGAATTCGGCGCGCTGACCGTTTCGCCTGCGGATCATATGCAAGCCTTTGTCATCGGTACCTACCGAACCATTGATGGTGACAAGGTAGACACCTTCAAACGCGGTGCGGACAGTTTCCCCCAGATCGACCGCGATTGCTTTGTCATCGAGGGCGGCAACTTACAGCGCTTCATGGGGATCTTGGACGCCGACGTTTCTGAGCAGGAGCGCTTGAAGCTAGGCACATTTGTCGCCGATCGAAGCGCTGAAGCGATCGCAAGTGGTGATCGCTTCTTCCAGCGTCACGCTGCAATTCTCGGCAGCACCGGCTCTGGTAAGAGCTGGGCAGTCGCCCTCATTCTTGAGAGAGCAGCCAAGCTCAAATACCCCAATCTCGTCGTATTTGATATGCATGGCGAGTACGCTCCCCTTGCTGATAAGACTAAAGGTGGATTCGCGCAGCGCCTCAGGGTTGCCGGCCCTGGAGACCTCGCTGCACCGAAAGACGACACTCTCTTTCTACCGTATTGGCTCCTGAACCGCGATGAGATGCTGTCCATGATCTTGGATCGCAGCGATCAAAACGCGCCCAATCAGGCCTCACGCTTCACCCTCCATGTCCGCGAACTGAAAGGCGCAACGCTGGACATGGCGAAAAAGACTACTGTCAAGGAGACCTTCACCGTCGATTCTCCAATCCCCTACGCCATGTCGGAGTTGGTCGACCGATTGGAGACCGACAATACGGCTAAAGGAATCGGTAAAAACGGTGCCGCCATAAAGGGAGATTGGGAAGATAAGCTGACGCGCTTCATCTCCCGCCTGGAAGCGAAGCTCGATGATCGCCGATATGGGTTTATGTTCTCGCCACCTGCTGAAGCGCTCGACTATGGGTGGCTCGCGAAGCAGGTCGTGAAACTGCTGCGGGCCGACTCCGGTAACGGCATTAAGATCATCGACTTCTCGGAGGTTCCCGCCGACGTGCTGCCGGTCGTGACCGGCACGCTTGCCCGCCTGCTCTACGACATCCAATTCTGGATGAACGCGGAGTCACGCACAGCAATTACACTGCTGTGCGATGAGGCGCATCTCTATCTTCCTGTGAAGGACGATGCCGACGCCGTGCAACGGCAGGCCCTGTGGTCGTTTGAGCGCATTGCTAAGGAAGGTCGAAAATACGGCTTCTCTCTTCTTGTGGTAAGCCAACGCCCATCCGACGTGAGCCGAACAATCCTCTCTCAGTGCAACAACTTCCTTGCCCTGCGGCTTACAAATGAAAGCGATCAGAACGTCATCAAGCGCTTGATGCCGGATTCTCTCGTCGGTTTGACGGCAATGCTTCCGCTTCTCGACACGGGCGAAGCACTTTTGCTCGGCGATGCGGTCCTACTTCCCACGCGGATTAAGTTGGATCGGCCGCAGGTGAAGCCTGACAGCGCTACGCGAGAATTTTGGAAGGAGTGGGGCACATTGCAACCCGATGAGAAGCTTCTTGAAGCAGCGGTCGAGTGCCTGCGCAGCCAAACCCGGTTGAAATAAAGGCGTTTCGAAGACGAATATCAGTAAGGTTCCAGCAACCGTTCTCGCTACTGCGGCGAAACCAATTAACGAATGGCAGGCTTCGGGGTCGCGACGATAAGGCTTACGACAACGTCACAGAAGCTTCGAGCCTCGCGGTTCAAGATGTGTTTGGAGGGTAAATGGCGAAGCGCGATAAATATTCAAGTTGGGATGATCTAATGCAGAACGCGACCGATGTCGACTATCGCATTTCGGTGCGGCGCATAGAAGGAAGCGCTACGGCGATCCTTGCGCCTCATGGCGGAGGCATCGAATTCCTGACGCTTCCGCTAGCACGCTCAATTGCCGGCGACGAATACAATTTCTATGCATTCGAGGGCGTCAAGAAAGTTGGCAATTGGGACCTGCACATAACCTCGCACCGCTTCAAAGAAGCGCGTGCGCTCACATTGATCGCCGGTTGCGATCGTGTCGTGACATTCCACGGCTTGGACGGCAACGCTAAGTCGGTACAAGTCGGTGGTGCCGATGGCGCTTTGGGTAAAGCAATTCATGACGCTCTGATAGCTGCGGGGTTCGATAGCAAGATCGAGACATCAGGAGCGTACGCTGGAACCGAACCGCTCAATATCTGCAATCGAGGCCGTTCCAGAAAAGGCGTTCAACTAGAACTCAAGGCTGGGCTTCGTAACGCGTTGAGGGACGACAAACAGGTATACGACGCATTTGTGGCGGCCATCCGCGCAGCGCTTCAGCAGAATGGGCGCACAGATCGAGACGTTGGCATTGGATGAACGTCTGATGCCAAAGTGGGCTTAACAAGACCTGCCTGTCTCCTCTCCACCTAATAATGGTCGTTAGTAGCAAAAAAAAGCGGAATGACCGCTTTGGAGTGCGTGTGAATCGTGCGGTAATGTCTGCAATTGCGCGCGAAGCGGAACGACCGCTTTCAACCTTACAGTGGCTGACGCTCGCTTACGCGGGCGGATAGTTGGGTGACGGCGGTGTTGCGAGGGTGATCATATTGCCGTCGGGATCACGCACTTGTGCCAGCGTCGAGTAATCGCCTGGGATATCGTCACCCAGCATGATCCCCACGTGACGCAACCGTTCCCGTTCAGCGGCAACGTCGTCGATAATAAGAAAGATTGCCCCTCGTCCGGCTATTTCATCGTCTGTCGAAATCCCCACTCCGGCCTGATTGAACAGTTCCCATTGAACGAGTGTGCTCATGGGTCGGGTATCCGGTCCGCGCCCGAACAATTTCGTATACCAAGCTTCGGCAGCTCCAAGGTCCGCGGTCAGCAAGAACATGTAAATCTTGTGCTGTGACATGCGTCTTCTCCGCAAATGGAAATGTCATTTGAAGGAGCCAGCCTAACATGAAGCGCTCTCGTGACCCAACGCCCCGCATGATTGGTTCCATTTCCAGCGTGCAATGCGGCCAGGCCGTCGAGGATGGACGCAGGAGATCACGTCATAAAAGGCATGATATCGACGCCGTCGCCTGGAAACACCGTGATGTGCGGATGGTCTCGAAACATCTTTGCCGCAGCCTCCGCTGTTGCAGCTTCCACCACCAGATAACCGCAAAACGGATTTTTGGCTTCCGTTATGCCCTGCTTTGTCACCCGCGTTGTCTTCCCCACCATGCCGCCGCGATCAAGGATGACCGCAGCATTGCGCTCTTCCCATGCCATCCATTGTGCTATTCCCTTTGCATCCACCACGTCCTGCTCTTCTTTTGACAGGCGTCGAAAGGATGCGAGGTCTTCAGGCTTCATCGTATACACAGCAAGAAATTTCGGCATCGGTATTCCTCCCTCAGCTTTTAAACACTGTGAGTTTAGCGTCACTGCGTCGGAAATCACGCCTTATCGTCCGTCGAGGTCAAGCGCAGGCGAGAGGCGTCGATAAAGCGACGTTGCCTGAATTGTACTCACCACGCAAAGCGAGCGACCGCTATCGCGCGCAGGGAACGCTGCCCTCCCCTCCCAGTCTCGACATGTCGTGACGATAATCTGTTCACAAGCTGACAGCGCCATTTTGCACGATAGGCACCGTGTTATTCTTTTGGCGAGCAATCCATCGGCAAACGGCCGGAATGAAGGCGCGTTGCGGTCCGGCAATCCTGGGTCAACTTCTGCTTCTCTCTTCCGATCGGCTCTCATTGGCTTCGTCGCAACAGCACATCTAGCGACGTCTGCCGTACTTGTAGCGGATGCGCCCTGCTTGCCGAAGGCTTCCAAGCTCCCAGGTTAGGTGTTGACTGTCATCGAGGTTCATCGAAGAGGGCCCAAAAGCCGTGTTTTCGTCCGTGAATCTTTCGTAGGCCTGCGATGTAGACATCGTGCGGAACCATTG
Source organism: Ochrobactrum sp. 19YEA23 (assembly GCF_029909865.1). NCBI lineage: Bacteria > Pseudomonadati > Pseudomonadota > Alphaproteobacteria > Hyphomicrobiales > Brucellaceae > Ochrobactrum > Ochrobactrum sp. 19YEA23. The sequence goes on from NZ_JASAMQ010000002.1 coordinate 326,692, forward strand.
CGCTGTAATCGGATATATGACGAGCCAATGCCCCACATTCCAGCAAATGGCGCGCCGCGTGTTTGTACCGGCTGGACCGGCCACCATCGAGCGTGAAGTCGATCATCGCCCGAAGAAGAACGCTTGCCGACAAGGGGAACTTTTGCGCAAGTTTCTCTGCGGCGGCCGACAAGAGCTCATACAGGTCACCGTCCATTTCTGATGCGCGGCACAGAACGAGCTTTGATGCTTCGGGGAACGATGGATACCGAATGAAGAAAGAAAGTGCCTGGTTTGCATCCGGAAAGTGCTGAACATAATCGAATGCCTTCTCTTCGGCTTCCATGTCATCAAAATCAGGAAGCCGCTGTAAATATGCGCGCAAGAGTTCAGCATTGAGTGACTGCTCAAAGCTATTCCAGCGAAACTGTTGCGCCTCATCTGTGCGCCCGAGGGCTTCCAGGGTTTCCGCCCGCTTTGCTTGCCACTGTGACGAGATTTCACGCCGATTGTCGAATTCAGCTTTATCGAGCGCATTGAGCGCTTCTTTCGCCCGTCCTTCTGACAACAGCCGCTTGGCTATTCCAGTCGCGACCGTTGCAAACGCCTTCGATGCCTCCGATTGTTGTGCAATATAAAGATCCACATCGCCAAGCGCATCCGCTATTTGCTCAAGCGCAACTTTTACCGTGATCGACTGACCTCTGGCATGAAGCTCTTCGCGGTAAATAGGGCCATTCATGCTCCAGCCGACAAACTGCATGTCTGCCTCGGCAATCCTGGACTTTGGTTCTTTTTCGCAGCGTTCAAACGCATTTTGAAGTTTTCTGAGACCCGTCTCCCCGAGCACGGGAGCCATTGCATCAATCAATCCGTCATATTGACCGTAGCCATTATCCTGAAGAGCAGCGACGATTTTGTCGACCAGACGCTGCGTCGAAACCTTTGCCAGCGCCGCGATGCGTCCGGCATCGTCACATGCTGCATGAAAACTTTCAATCAGTGTACCGCTGCCATCATGGGATCGTTCGAATATCGGATCGGCAAGCAACAGAAACTGCCAGATCAGCTCAAAGGCTTCGTCCGGATCAGAAAATGCGATTTTCTCAGCAATCGTTTTCCGCTGCGCTTCCAGATCCGCTTTGACCGATTTTACCTTTTGCCAGTCGATCCAGCTTTTTGCGCGCGCAATACTACCCAGGCGCTTACGGACTTCTCTTGCCAGTTCCACCCCGCTTGCATTGCCAACGAGTTCCATTCGAAGGCGACGCTTGTGATTGGCGTTACCGGTGCTGATTTCGATCAACAGTTCGGCCAAACGTTCCACGCCAAGCGCTTCAAGATTTTTTGCATTCAACGTCGTCTTCGATGCCATTGACGGCCTCTTCTATGGATGGATCACATCGTCCATTCGGCACGCAGTGATTATGATTTATCTCGATGCTGTTCTGAAAGCTCAAAGCACGCCCCACGCCCGAAACCGCCCCCTGCCCGTCATTTCGCGCAGGTTGAGCTCTTCGACGAGGCGAAGGGCGGCACGGGGCGTGATGTCGAGTTCTGCCGCGATCATGCCGGTCGAAACCAGTGGCCTCGCCAGCACCAGTTCGATGAGTCCCGGCAGATTTGATGAGGCGCGGCGGCCGGTCAGGCGACGTTCCATCATCTGCCGCGCCAGCAGCAGCCGGTCATGTTCCTTGAACCCGAGCTCGACGCCAGCAATCATGCCCTCGAGAGAGGCCATGAGCCGGGTTTCGAAATTGCGATGACGGCGCCGCTCGACGCGGATGGTTTTCAGGCCGACATTGAAGGCCAGCAAATGTGCCTTCGTGGTCAGTCCTTCACGCCGGAGGAGCGATGCCGCCAGCAAACGGCCCAGCCACGGCGCCCGCTGCAACACCGCGAGCTCGTTCCAGGCATCGAGCGCCAGGACGGCCTGGAGCACCGGCGGCAAATCGCCGACTTTTCGCAACACGGTTCGCCATTCCTCGAGCCGCTCCTCTTCATCCCAGTCGGGATCGCGGATCAGCGGGTCAGTCTCCGGCTTAGCCATCCTCTGCGGCTGTTTTACTTTTGCCAGAACGTCTTCGGATCGCGCCAGCACCGCGTCAATGGCGTCGAGATCAACGCCGGGCAGGTCGAGCCCGTCATCCAACCGACTTTTTCTCCCCTCCCCATCCTGATCTTGCCGACCGACCGCCGCATCGTGCACCGCAGTGTTTTCGCTCTCCGCGAGGATGCCATCCCCAGGAGATGGTGCAGGCCACGCCTGCCCACCAACCCGGAGACTGCGCAAGCCGTTCGGGCTCAGCGCCCAGTCCGGCTGCTGTGCCACAATGCGTCGCCTTGTCTGCAACACATCGCGGGCAATGGTGAGTTGGTGGCTGGGTGAGCGGATATCGCGCGCCGCCTCATGCAGGACGAGGTCTTCCATTTCGACCAGTTCGCCGTCGAGCCACAGCGAGGCGCAGGCATCGGCAAAATGGAACCGTTCGATCAGCCCTGTGCCGACCGGCGAAGGAGCAAGACGCTCATCAAGACGCGCCAGAGCCGCACTGGCACGAGCCGACGGTGACAGCAAGGTCTTCAGAGGCAAATGATCGAGATCGTAACGCATTGAAAACATGGTAAACAAATTCTTATACGGACACCAGTGATTATTTAATGTCCGGCACTGGTGATGCGCTTGAGTTGGCCTTTTAACCTCCGATAAGTATAGGTTATCGAAGCTTATTGATTTGAAGCCGCAAATCGGTGAAAGTCAGGGCCAACCGCGCCGTAGAAAGCCCGCTTTCAGGCCAATCAGGGAGTTTTGACCCGTGACCACATCGCCCGTTTCCGCCATCGAACGGCGCGCCGAAACACTCGATACGATTGCCGCCGTTTTGCCGATGGACCGCCGCGACATGCTGGCCGGCATTTTGACCGATGAGGATGTTGAGACACTGCGCCATTTGGTCAATGAAGGCATGGGTGAAAACACGCTGCGCGCGCTGACCTCGGATCTGGCCTATCTCGAAGCCTGGTCGATGGCCGCAACAGGGAGCCCCCTCCCCTTCCCGGCACCGGAAGCCTTGCTCCTGAAATTCGTCGCCCATCACTTATGGGGGCCGCAGCAACGCGAGATCGACCCTGATCACGGCATGCCGGCCAACGTAGAAGAGGAATTGCGCCAACAAGGTTTTCTGCGCGTGTCGGGACCGCATGCACCGGCAACGGTGCGCCGGCGTCTCGCCAACTGGTCGACGCTGACCCGCTGGCGCGGTCTGGAGGGTGCGTTCTCATCGCCGTCCGTCAAATCGGCCATCCGGCTTGCAGTGCGTGCGCTGAACCGACCACGCAGCCGCAAGAGTGCCCATGCGATTACCGGCGATATACTGGCCAAGCTGCTGGCAACCTGTTCGGGCGAGGAACTCACCGCCTTGCGGGATCGAGCTATCCTGATGGTAGCCTTTGCCTCGGGCGGGCGCAGGCGCAGCGAAGTCGCTGGCTTGCGTGTAGAACAGCTTGTCAAACAGCCCCCTGTCACCGATGAGGATGCTCCTCCTCTCCCCTCTCTCGGCATCCATCTTGGTCGCACCAAAACCAGTGACGCCGATCATGATGAAACCGTCTATCTGACCGGCCGACCCGTCGAAGCCCTCACCCGCTGGCTGGAAGCAGCCAGGATCGACAAGGGCAGCGTGTTTCGAAAAGTCGATCGATGGGGCAATGTTGCGGCACGTGCGCTCGAACCGAGCGCCGTCAACCGGATCGTCAAACAGCGCGCGCAAATGGCAGGGCTTGAACCGAGGGAGTTTTCAGCGCACGGTCTGCGCTCCGGCTATCTCACCGAAGCCGCCAATCGTGGCATTCCGCTGCCCGAAGCCATGGAACAATCGCGTCATCGCTCCGTGCAGCAGGCGTCCGATTATTACAACAATGCCAAAAGGCGCAGCGGGCGGGCGGCAAGGTTGCTATAGAAGCCGATACAAAATGCCGTTCCAAAGACCGAAAAGAAAAAGATCATTTTTCGCGTTCTTTTAGAGAATTCGGACGTTCATCTTAGTCTGATCATACTATCACGCGGGCGGCAGCACTCCACTGCTTCAGTGCTTCTTAAATCTCCATAGGTCGGATATCAACTCGACTGAGAGTTAAGAATTTCCGCTACTCTGGCGTCCGATCGATGCAAAGGCCGTTTGCCGGAAAATATCACTAGGATCGATCTGCCAATATTTCCGCGTTCAGGACCGCGTCAACCTCTTAGCTAATTGAGATGGAGTTGAAGAAACATTTCCCTATTAGTTTCGCTTGCCTACTCCGGTAAGTATAAGATATTTTAACTTGGGGAATAATCGCGCAATCAATATAATCGCCACGCGATGTAGGAGGAGCATACAAATGCGGGGCATCTGGCTGCTGTCGTTAACTCTCGTCATGCTCCCCTTCGTTATTAACAAAGGACAAGCTGCAGAGGCAGCCGCGGGGCGGTATATTCCAGGGGCATTCGCCACTCCCGGAGCTGGCATTGTGCCTCCGGCACCGGGCGCGTACTGGGCTTGGTCAAACGTTTATTATCACGGTAAAGCAGAAGGATCTGTGCCTTTTGGCAAAAACTCAGTAGCATTGGGATTGAAAGGCGATATTTATGCTTCCATTCTGGCCGGTGTGTTTGTTCCCAAAATTGAGCTGCCTGGAAACTGGACCTACGCTTTCGAAGCCGCAGTTCCTTTTGGATACACACGAGCCGAAGCGCTTGTCGGTCCCGCAGACATTATCCAGGATACTGCGGGAATAGGTGACATTGCGATTACTCCTTTGCTATTCGGCTGGCACAACAAAGCCAGTGACTTCTGGCTATCGACGGGCTTGACTATCACTGCGCCAACAGGGAAATATTCCGCAGGAGATCTTGCTTTTATCGGGCTTAATTATTGGACGTTTACGCCTTCGGTGGCAGTGACCAAGCTGCTCCCCAATCATGGGCTCGACCTATCAGCCAAGTTCGGCATAGACATCAACACACGCAATCCAGATACCGATAATTATAGCGGCGCCACGGCGCATCTTGACTTGGCGGTCACAAAAACGGTTGCGAAGAATTGGCAGATCGGTGCGATTTCCGGCATTCTCTATCAGTTCGAGAAAGATGACAGCGCATTCGCTAACGCGCGGGATGATGGATTTAAGGGCCGATCATTCGCGATAGGTCCATTGGTCAAATACAAAGCAAAATTTAGCGAGACGAATGAAATCGACCTCAGTCTCAGTTGGGCTCATGAAGTCGCAGTTGAGAACAGAATGAAAGGCGATGCCGTTTTCTTCAACGTGAGTGGAAAGTTTTAGCAGCGAGCTGTCTCTTTTTTAAACGTCCGCCCTTCCACCACTTTCGCAGCAACATGTGCTCGCTGGCTACGTCGGCGACCTCCAACATAGACGGCGGATAACGCCGTCCAAAACCTGTCATTGGTTCGGTCCCCACGAATGGAAGAACCGGAAGCTTCCGTGATCGAGAATGTTGGAGAATGACCTTCCCTGTTTTCTATACTTAGCCTGCTTTCACCACGGCTGGCGGCGTCCAGGCACCATCCATAACCGAGGTTTTTGGCCAGTAGGCGCGGACGTAGAGCGAAAAGTCCCCTTTCGGGGCTGGAAGCCAATTGGCGCGCTGTAGAGCGTTCGCGGGCTCATCTGCCTGTACATAGATCGTGAGCTCGCCATCGGGAGAAAGTTGTAGGTCTTTGTTCTTTGTCCCGACCGAAAAACGGTTGATCGGGTTGGCGACGAAGAAGTGATGCTCGTTGTAGATCGAAAGCGACCAGAAGCCATTCACGGGCGGCGTGCCATCCTTGGAGAACGTCACCACATAGTTGTTGGAGCTGTTCAGCCGGTCACCGGAGACATCCAGGTCCTGATAAAAATATTTCGTCTCATCGGGCGAGTTGACCAGGATATTCGACTTGGCGACGGCGGTCCGCGTGAAATAGTCGACCCCAAACGCGGACTCGTTGGAGATCGTGCTCCAGTGATGGGGCAATTGCTGGCCATAGTTACGGAACTGAAACAGCGGATTGACCAGCTTCTCTTCCGCGTCCTTGGCGGCCTCTACCATCGCCTGCTTGATTTCCGGGCTTTCCCTGGCAGCCGTGAGTACCGCGAGCACCTGCGCGTAACGTGCCTCTTCGCCAGGCAGCGGCAGCGCATCTGCGAGCACCGTAGGCAGTTCGTCGAAGAATTTCTCCGGAAACACCCAACGCGTTTCCTCGTCACCATGCGGAGCGCCAGGCACTTTGGGTAGCTTGCTCCACTCCATGCGCTTCATTCGCCCGTCATAGTTGGCGAGCGGATACATCACGATTCCGGTGAGAACATCCTGAATCGCCCGCTTGTCTTCCGGTGTATCGTCCATGGCAATACGTGGTGCAGCTAGACCGGTCTTGCTGGATGCACGAAACACCCTGGTGATGCCCTGGGGCACCTCCCCTTCCCAGTCCGGACCAACCAACAGGTAGAAACCTGGCGTGGTGCCATGCATCTTGCCAAGTTGTGCGAAGCTGTCAGTGCGCAGATCGACGATCTGGTACACCCAGAAACGATCACCGAAGTTCGGCACCTGGATCACGACAGGCGAAACGTCCAACGCCAACAGTCCGAGGCCGTAAACGACATCCTGATTTGGACAGGCGACATTGCGTTCTTCCGGATTGACATAGTCAATAAGCATGGTGAGCTCGTTGAGCGGCGACTCAAGCAATGGACCGGAGTATCTGTGTTCCTTCATCTTGGAGAAGGCGAGCCGACGGTTGTACATGTTGACCAACGGCCAGGCCCAGAAGAAGGCGTCGCGGGCAACGTGCGCCGCGTAGGCTTCGGTGATCTTCACGCGCACGTCTGGCCCCTGGGGCAGCGCCTCGTCCCAACCGGGTGATGGTGGCAGCGGCTGTGGGTTCAGTTCCTTCGCTCGTGCAGTACCCACAGCAGCATCGCCCGTTTCCGTGGCTACGGCCACGGCAAGAGTGGCGGCGCCGAGTAGCATATTGCGCCGGTTAAGCGTGACATTGTTGGTCATAACATCCTACCTGACTCGTTATCGGCTAAGTGGTTTCCGGGATCGTTTTGAGAGCGAGCCGCACCGTGCCGAACATCAGCAGCGCGCCACCGAAATAGACTGCAATGAAGAACGCTTGCCCGAGCTGCCAGGCGTTCTTTCCTATGGTTATCGGCGAGTAATAATAGCCTGGCCAGATCGCATCAAAGACGAAGTAGCCGGGATAACCGACAGCGAAGACACCCAACAATCCGACTACGCAGAGCCAGAGTGCAGCCGAGTTGTGCGCATCCGCGCATGCTCCTGCCCGCGCTGCCACCATGGCCGTTAGACCCATCGCCACCATGCCCAGCCCGCCTGTCTGCACGGCAGCCACCGAGAGTGTCCACGGACACGCCCACCAGAGCGTGATGTTCTGAATGAACAATTCGCCCGTCGGCCAGCGCGCGCCCACGCAGTAGTGCGCAACGATGCCGAAAGTCTGGAATACACCAACCAGAAAGAGGCCGAGTCCCCATTTCGCGAAGCGAGCGCCAGTAGTCATGACAATCCTCTTGCTATTGCACCGCGACTTTCTCCACGTCAGGCAACACCCAGAGCTTCTCGAAGAGCTCTTTCTTCGGTCCATAGAGGCGGAATAGCAGTTCGAACCCCCGCTGTGGGTCGGTTGGCACCCAGTTTACTTCCTTACCCGCAGGCGCTTTCGGACCGAACCAGATGTCCACTGACCCGTCTGTGTTTTTCTGCAACTCCGCGGCATTCGACGCACGACTAGCTCGGTCGAGGTTCTTGATCAGTGCATGAGTTTCCCGATCATAGGCGGTCACGGACCAGTAAAGTTCGACCGGCACGTTAGGCGGCACATGCAGGCGATAAGACTTGTCACCCTCGAGCTGAGCACCGTCCTCGTCTTTACTCGTAATGAGATAGGTCTGAGCAGTACCAAGCCGTTTTATTCCTATGTATCCTATACTGTAGGTCAAGGCGCGCGCATCGACTGGGTAGATATCCGCCTCGGCGTACCCGGACGACCCCGCCTTCACCAGGTCGGAAAACGCCGGGACGGCCCAGCGCGTCGTCGGGAAAAACGGAGGGAAACCAATTTCATAGTTGCGATCAAGAAAAGCCCTCGCCTCAACAGCTGCTCTGTTCAGGATTTCGGTCGTTTCCGCATCAGGCGTGAAAGCCTTGCCTTTCTCTATACCGATAGATTTAAGAGGGTCGATCATCGCCTTGTCGCGCGTTAGCCATGGCTCGCTCTGTACAATTCGATCCAGCGACTGGAAGAAGCGCAAATCGTAGGGGATGGTCGAATCGTAGAGCACCTCCTTCGCATCCGTGAACTTAGTCTCCTGAGGGGTCGCGGCTTGCGAGAGCGGGTAGACCTTGAGCCGCTTTCCATATGTTTCGGCCTTTGCAACGTCAGCGTCCGCATGGCTTACCAGATTTGAGCGGAAGAGCGCATAGCCTGCGAAGGTTTGCGACTGGACCGCAATGTACCCATCGGGAGGTTTCTCACGGTAGCCCGGCGGCAAGATCAGATATTTGCCGCCTTTTCCTTGATCTGCTCCGTATGGCCCGGCATCTTCCAGCGGCATCTGCCAAACGGTGTCGATATTGGCGGCAAACGACCCGCCGTCGGCAGGTGGAACGTCTATGACAATCGGGCCTGCCTCCTTGGTGTTAAAAAAGATCATGAAGTAGAGCGCATCTGGGTTCGGCGTCAGCGTCTGGTTCTTCCAGTCGACGGGCCGTGACCAGTAAACAATTTCATTTTGCCTGACGCTCGTCTTTTTTAGTGCCTCTTGAAGCATCAAATCGTAGTTGACGGCCGGCATGCCCCAAACTAAGGCTTCCACGGCTCGGCGCTCTATGGTGCGGCTCCGCAGCTCTTGCGGATTAAAATCCTGCGCTTGCGCGGAAGCGAGAAAGCTAAGGGTTACTAGCGCAGTCAATAGCTTGATCATACGTCTCTTCCCCAATTGCGAACCGTGGCCATGTATTTCCCCCATCGTTCGCAGTGACAATTCACATCCACGAGGCAAGCGATGTCAAGTACTTTCTACTGGCGTGATCGACGCTCTATCTTTGTAAAGACTACTCTAGTTCTAAGTTATACAAGTTGCGCCAAGCAGAATGATAAGGTTGCTGAGTTCGTCAGGATTTCTGGATGTACCACGTCACAAGCACTTCCGAACAACAAATTGTGGCCACCTCTCGTACCAAGAAAGCCGCTCAATCTAGAAATTTTATTGTACCCAATTTTTGTCGAAAACGCGACGTTCAAATGAAGGATGGAACAAGACGTGCGTGCCCTGGTCAACCGCTGGCTGGAAGCGGCATATCGGATATCCCCTACCCAAAGCCATGGAACAATCGTGCCATCGTTTCGTGCAGCAGGCGTCGGACTATTATAACAATGCCAAGCAGCGTAGTGGGCGGGCGTCGAGGCTATTGAGCTGATCCAGAAAACCCTTCGTATCCCCCCCCCCCGAAAAATACGGCATCTGCCGTATTGTTCGGTCCGTTGTGAGTCAGTAAGGACTCAACGATAACAGTTAAAATCTGGCCAGCTCTCGGGGGAATGACAATGGTTGGGAGTTCTCGATTGCGCCTGCCACAAGCAACGTTCTTATCAACGAACTCCTCGCCTGTTTGCGTCAAACTTCCCGATTCAAGGATTTTGTCTGCTAGAACGCCCCTCTATTTTGCGAAACCTGCGATAGCCACGCTCTTCCTCACTCTGTTTTCACCGATCACAGCATTCAGTGCCGAACACTCCGGTGGTAACGGTGGTGCCTCGGACCAATTCTTTCAAAATGATGCGGCGTTTAGCGTGCTTCATGGGGGAAAGGGAGGACAATCCGGGGTAGCAGGCGGCCCCGGTCTTACGCCAGACTTCAACTCCGGTTTCTACGGCGAAGGCAGTGGCGGCGGTGGAGGCAGTATTGGGAGCGACGGCGGAAATGGTGGCAATGGAGTTGACAAAGCAGGTAAACTGCCAGCCACAGGCGGCCAAGGTGGATCCGGAGGAACCGCACTGGGAAGTAACGGCGGGAATGGTCAGGACGCCGCCGGCAAGGGAGGTAACGGTGCTGGCGGTGGCGGCGGTGGCGGCGGCGCAAATGGGCTTGAAGACACCGCCCTTCATCTCGCGCCGACAGGCCTTCTTGTGGGTGGAAGTGGCGGCAACGGCGGAAATGCACTCGAACTGACAGGACAGGATCATCACGGCGGCGGCGGGGGCGGAGGAGCCGGCGGCAATGGTGCAATTATCGGCGGCCTGATGAACAGCTATGGAATTATTCGAGGCGGAATGGGCGGCAACGGAGGTATTGGTGGAGCAGGTCTGCCAGCATCTGGCACCGGTGGCGCGGGTTCGGGAGGTGACGGGGGTGACGGATTACAGATACAGGGCTCCGGTCTTTCGCACTTAAATTTTGGGCTTATAGAGGGAGGCTCGGGCGGAGACGGCGGACGCGGCGGAAAGGGCAATAGTAGTTTCAATTATGCGGGCAACGGAGGTAATGGTGGCGACGGTGGTACCGGCATTTATTTGAATGCCCGAAACAATCTGACGAATGCTGGAACGATCCTGGGAGGAAATGGCGGAGCCGGTGGAGATGGCGGTATCGGCTTTCAATTGTCATCCCAAAATGGGAATGATGGCGACGATGGGACTGGCGGAGTGGGGATCATCGCCAATGGTGATACTCGAATCGTCAACTTTGGTGCCATCAGCGGCGGGTTATCGGGTGACCATCAGACGCGTTCTAACGCTCTGCTCTTCCGTGGTTCGGCAAATGTCTTGGAACTTGCCGGCCGTTCACAGCTGATAGGTGGGATCGAGCTTGACAGCGGCAGCACAGTGACCATGTCTGGAATCGATGGGCCCGTTGGATTAGACAATGATTTCAAACTTGGAGCAGGTTCGGCGTTAACACTGAACGCGGCCAGCTACAATCTCTATCTTTCTGGAATGGTCTCCGGAGAGGGCGGACTAATAAAAGATGGTTCAGAAATAGTTGAGCTGTCCGGCATCAATTCATATAGCGGCGCAACAACCTTAAACGCTGGCGTTCTGACTGTTTCTTCGGATACAAACTTGGGCGGTTCTTCCAGCAATCTCGTGTTGAATGGCGGTGCGCTCGAAACGACAGCAGCGTTTGTAATGGTACGCAACGTCGACGTGACGTCGACTGGATATATAAACACCGCTATTGGCACCGTACTTTCACTCACAGGCACAATCCAAGGCGTCGGCAATCTGACAAAATCAGGCGGCGGTGTCCTCGCTTATGATGGCCGGTCATCAGCCTTCATGGGAACAACGTCTGTTCTCTCAGGCGGGCTCATTGTTGGCTCAGAAGTCACAAAGAATAATGCGCGACTTGCCGGCTCCGTCTTAATAGAGAATGGCGCCTTACTCGGCGGACACGGGTCCGTAGGCTCCGGGCCAGGTTCTCTAGTCACGCTCGCTCCGGGAAGCAAGTTGGCTCCTGGCAACTCCATTGGCACGCTTACAGTCGACGGCGATCTGACGCTTAAGCCTGGCTCAGCGCTTGAAATCGAAATAGCCAGCAATGGCGCCTCCGATCGCGTCGATGTAACCGGAACAGCAACGGTTTCCGGCAGCAATGTCTCGGTCACGACGATTGACCCAGAAACCAGTTATCAGAACGGCCAACTCTATCATATCCTGACGGCGGATGGCGGTATCAGTGGTGAATTCGCAGGCGTTGTGTCGAACTCAGCCTTTCTCGATATGAGCCTTGCCTATGGTAACACAGCGGCAGACCTGAAAATCTGCTTGAATACCGGCTGTCCCAAGCCGGTTGATCCTGAAAAGCCCTCCCCTGCCCTCTTCACAACTGTGGCCCAGACCCGCAATCAGCTGGCAACCGCAGGCGGTCTGGATACGCTGGCGCAGACAGGTTCGTCACTGGCCTTGTACAATACCCTGTTGATGCTGTCGGCCGATGAGGCGCGTGGGGCTTTCGACAGCCTTTCCGGCGAGGCGTACGCTTCAGCCAAAGGCGTTTTGATCAACGACAGCCAGTTTATTCGCAATGCAGCCCTTGGTCGTCTGCAACAAGCGTTTGGCGGCGCTCCGGCAACGCGGATCAATGCGCTTTCCTATGCCGGAACACAAAGGCCTGTTTCGGCTTCCGCCTCTGCCATCGATACTGTGGCTCCTGCCAGCATTGTTCCTGCTCAAAATCCCTATGCCGCCTGGGGCTATGCCTATGGCGCTTGGACGAGGCAGGATAGCAATAGCAATGCAGGATCGGTAAAATCCTCTGTTGGCGGCTTTGTCACCGGTATTGATGGTGTGGTCCTCGATACATGGCGTCTCGGACTTCTGGCCGGCTACAGCCATTCCAGCTTCGATGTAGATGATCACGCCTCGTCAGGCAGCAGTGATAATTATACCCTCGGCGCCTATGCAGGGACGGAGTGGACGCTCAATAATGGCCATGCCTTGGCGTTCCGGTCCGGTCTTGCCTATACATGGCATGATGTCGACATGAACCGTTCTGTCGCCTTCCCCGGCATTGCCGATAATCTGAGCGGCGATTATGATGCGGGAAGTTTCCAGCTCTTTGGCGAACTTGGCTATAAGATCCACTACGGCAAAGCCCTGTTCGAGCCTTATGCGGGTCTTGCCTATGTTCGTCTGAAGACCGATGGATTTAATGAAAAGAGCCAGACAGCGGCGGCCCTTGCGGTTCAGTCTGACACAACGGAAACCAGCTTCTCAACGCTCGGCCTTCGCGCATCGACAGAGTTTGCTCTGGGTAGCATCACGGCAACAGCACGAACCGACCTTGGCTGGCGACACGCCTATGGTGACATCACGCCGGTTTCCACTGCGAGCTTCATCGGTTCTGACGCCTTCACAGTCTCAGGCCTGCCAATCGCCGAAGATGCAGCTCTCATCGAAGCTGGGCTTGATTTCAAGCTGACCGACGATGCCACCCTCGGCCTCTCCTATAACGGCCAGTTCGCATCCGGCGCCAAACAGAACGGATTCAATGCGAAACTCAGTGTGAGCTTTTGAATTGGAGTCCGCCTATGGCTATCATCCAGTGATCAAGAATGGCCAATCCAGGCAAAAAATATTCGAACAGATGGATCAACAGCCCGTCGGTGCCAAGGCCTCATTAAGCCCACGGAGCCGCTCGGCTGTTAGGCTACGCACTGCCCTCCTCCATTTTTTCAAGCGAAGGGTGCCGCGAGACTAATCAACATGTGGCGTGCGATCATTATCTAATAATGAAATCGCTTCCGTTCGCGCCCTTCCAACCCAGTCGAGGCGTGCCGCATTTTTCATTGAATGTCTGAGTGTGCTTTGTAACGCCACAGTCTGCCGCAGAAATTTGAGATCTTTGTCCCGAGCTGGCACAACCAGCCACAACTACCATTACCGAAAAAAGTATCACGATGTTGATTGACTTCATTACCATTATATAACTCTTACTTTTATTTTCCGAATTCGAACAATGAAGCGCTATCTCGGCGTTTGAACGCCTTGAAAAGGCTCGCATTCTTTATTGTTGACGATCTATACGAAATATGTGAGCCTTTACTCACATTGTCTACTCGTATTCGGAAATTGAGAATATGGCCAAGCTCAACGCTACAAATCCCAGAAAAGCCGCCTCGCAAGAGAGGTCGAAAATGACCGTCGAGGCGATACTGGATGCCACTGCTCGCGTTTTGGTGCGGGATGGATATGCGCGGGCCAGCACAAATCGCGTCGCTGCCGTAGCGGGAGTGAGCATTGGATCGCTCTACCAATACTTTCCCAATAAGGAATCGCTTGTGGCTGCGCTCGTCGCAAGGCACAATCGTGAAATTCTGGCTCTGCTGGAAAATGCCATGCAAGAGTGCGCGTCAGACGACCTGAATAGTGCCATGCGGGAGCTTATTCGAGCGATGATTGCTGCGCACCGGCTTGATCCTGAGCTCCACCGGATCTTGAAAGAAGAAGTTCCCCGTATTGGAAAACTTGCCGAGGTGGAAGCCATCCGAAAAGATACGCTCTATCTGGTTCGGCATTATCTGGAGCAATGTAAGGAAGACGTTCAGCTCAAGGACCTCGATACGGCTGCGTTCATATGCGTCACGACAGTGGAGACATTGACCCATGCCATCGTCCTCAATGACTGCGGCCACTCCCTCTCGGACGAGGCCGATATTGTCGAGCACATCACCCGGATGATTGCGGGATATCTGGGCACGGCACCAATACCTATCCGTGCTATTTTGAAAGAAGCGGCCTGATCCCAAAGGTTCAAGATGCGCTCCAACCAAACGCATCAAGCAACGCGCCGCGATTGCTGGATTGAGCCCGTCTGGATTTTCGGCCCATATCCTCTGCGCCAGTAATCTCACAGAAGCGGACAATCGCGGCATTCCCCTGCCCCGAAGCCACGGAACAATCTCGACATCTTTCCTTGGAGCAAGCATCCGATTATTACAACAACGCAAAATGGTGCAGCGGGCGGGCTTCGCAGAATGTCTGCCTTTCCAATACAAGAAGGTGCGCCACCGATCAGCAACATGATCCAAACAATAAAAATACCTCGTTCGAACGCCTGTGTCGTATTAGAAATATAACACCAGCCCAAGTATTGGCCCCTTCTGAACCACATCATAAACGAAGCCATCGTGACTGTAGTCCACGCCAAGCGCGCGATAGCCTCCAATGGCCGATAGATTGTCCCTGAATTGGTAGCCAATCGTTCCAGCCACGTCCCAGTCCATCTTTGCCTGCCCGGCACCCACAACACCCCAACCGCTGAAATACACATTGTCAGTCAGAAAATACTTGCCGCGTACCCCTGCAACGGCATCAACCCAAGCAGCGCTATCACGCCCGCTGTGCCCGTCGAACAACCCACCTTCAAAGGAAATTTCCGTGCTGGCGTACCAGACGCGCCCTCCTGCAATCACATCAAGGCGATTTCTACCCTCTTCAAAAAGACTGTAACCACCACCAAAAAAGCCGGAGAACGTCTCGGACTTAATATCAATTCTTTCGCTCAACACCCCATACGGGGTCTGTCCGCCAGTTGATATTTTTGTATAAATGATATCGCTGAACAGACTATAGCGATCATAGTGACCTTCCAAGATACCCATGAAAGAGAAGTCGAGATCCTTAAGAAGACTGCCGAAATCGGACTTCATTTTCGCGGGCGGCAGGCCAAATTGGCCCACAGTTCCACTGATACCAGCAGCCCAGAAATAAGGACTTGCGCTGAAATGCCATCTATCCTGCGTAAGTTCCAGTTTCGCGGGCTCGGACAAGACCGGTGTTAAAGGACGATCTGCGGCAACTGCCGCAGATTGACCGCCAATCAAAGCAGTCATTGAGAGAACGAATAATCTATGATGACACATTTTCCCTATAATCCCGCTTCGGTTATCAGTTTAGGGACATGTCTGTCATTGCTTTTGCTCTGAAAGTACCCGGTCTTCGACTGCGCAATCCACAGTCGGCAGCTTCGCTGCTTCCAACTCTTTGCGTGCGGCATGGATATCGGCAAGGAATTCGGAGTTGCCGTGTAGTTTAGCAACTGTTGCGGCCCCCATAATGCGTCCTGCATCGACATCACTTTGCCAATGTGCGTTACAAATCACGCGGCTTTGCCCAAACGACAATCCGCGCTTAAACAGCTCATCGGCACGCGCTGGATTCACTTCTGCCAAGGTAAGCGCCCAGGCCCAACCCGCCGCCGTATGTCCCGATGGATATGAGCCATCGTTACGCAATACATCTTCTTCGTCTGGCTGACATGTGCCTTCATTGTGCACGACGAAAGGACGGGTTCTGTTATACTGGTTCTTGACACCATAGGTTGAAAGCCCGGCATCGGTGAGCACTCGCTGCATCAAATTATAGAGATGCGGGGTCTTTTCTTCACTGATATCCACGCCCATAGCACAGGAGAAATTCTTGGCAGGCTGAGGAAACTGTAAATCAGCGTCTGTCCGCGCCAAGTCCCAACGTGCTTTCCCACGCTGTTCGATTGTCGCCTCTCTTGCCGCCTCGTCACGGGCCAGCGCCGCACTTCCCGCCGGAGGTGGCGAGCCTAGCAAAACAAGACTGTTAGGAAGCTCATTCGTTTGCAAATAACCTGGTGTCAGATGAAAATGTGGGTCTGTCACCTTTGGCCCGACAGCATTGTCTGCCATGGCGGAACTCACAACTTGGCCAGCGAATACGACAGCGGTGATTAAGGCCGTTTGAACGATCTTTGACAACACTTAATGCTCCTAGATTTTTAGCTTAAGACTGCTCATAGGCTGATGTAAATCAGTTGGGCTGAGGCTTGGCTTCGGGAAATTTCCACTCGCCGCTGACAACGGATGGGTCTGGGCGATAAAGCCTTACCGTGTAGTTCCAACCATCAACTATCGGAAGACAGTTTGGAATTTTACCATCGCAGCCACCGAACTGTGCAGTCACCGACCCGTCGGCATTTTTCTTCGAAGTAATGCTATTGAGCGAATAGGCGTCATAGTCATTCTTCTCAAAATAACCTTTTGGATTGTAAACGCTGATCGACCAGAAAGCCTTAACCGGCACGTTCTTTGGCACATCAAGGATGTAGACTGTTTTTCCGTCGTTTTTCGCCGGCGTAAAACTTGGATACATCGCATCCTTTTCCGGGATGCCCCCCCATCCAGAGGCTGTACCAATTAAATGCCGGATCGGATCGACTTGGCCGCGGGCTCCAAATGAACCGTTATACGACGTCTGATACTTTGTTAGCGCGAGCAATGCACTACGAATGTCCGTAAGACTCTCTTCATCCCAGTTCGGAAGATCGAGACTCCCCGCCTCCTTCTGGATGACCTTGATAGCATCTTGAAGCATGTGAACTTCTTCGAGATCCTTTGGATCATTAGGATCAACTAACGTACGCACCGCGACAAAGGCATAGCGTGTGCCAACAGATTTCTCATTCAGCGTAACGGGCTTCGTGCCATAGGCGACAATTGGCAGATAGTGATCCTGATCAACAACCATCATCGACATATAGCGCCTACCTGTATCAGGCAGGGAAATCGTTACCGGCCCTGCAGCAAGGTCAAACACAGCGAATGAATAAAGGGTATCACGGTTCATACGAATGACGGTCTGGTTATCGATCGTCACGGGCTCACGCGAATGCTTGAATTGGCCCAGTCTGCCTATGTCCTTTGCATTGGCTGCGAGGTAACGGTCGGTCTCAGCGCGCGCAAAATTGTCGACGGTAACTGGTATTTTTCTACCTGATGTCTCGGCAATGGCCGCACCGGTCCAGGCAACCGAAGCAATTGTGAGACAGACCCCCATCTTACGGAGCATGCTGTACCTCTTCATTAATTAGGGCTAACAGCCACGTCCCTCCAACAAGATGCGGCAAGGCTCACTTCTAGCATGGGCGGATCATCCGTCTTGCCATTTTGTGCCAACCTCAGCCGAGCGGCGGCTCCCCCGGCGAAATGCAATATTTAAAACGACAATGATATTGGGAACGAAGCTTCTTATCGAAGCTGCGATTGTTCGCGAAATTGGCACGGCGTGACACCGGCAATCCGGCGAAACGCTCGAGTGAAATGTGCGGGATCAGAATAGCCAGACGCAAACGCGATATCGATAATCTTTGAATCGGTATCCCGCAACAATGTGCTCGATCTCTCAAATCTCACGCAGTCCAGTATATCGGAATATGCAAAATCGACATTCGCTAGTTTACGTTGAAACGTTCGCGTACTGACGCCTGCCATCTCCGCTACCGCAGCAAGCGTCGGAAGGCCCCCGTCTAAATAAGACGGCAACATCAGCTTCAGTATTTCTACTATGTCAAAGCCGGATGGACCATCATCATGATTATTCGGCGAGAGATATGGATCAGCTGATTGGTTTGAGAGACTAAGGTCAGAGATTGGTACGCCAATCCAGGCCGCATGCTGTCCAGACAGAAAGCGCACATTTGGCCATCGTGAACGCGTGGCTTCATTCGGCCTATAGTGTGCTTCAAACGCAATTATCGGCGGTGTCCAGTTGGGACCCGTGAATTGCCGAACAATGTATATCGAAAAAACGTTCTGAAGCCATTGCGCATGCTCAAGATGCTGAAGCTGTTTTTTTATTGCGAGCTTGCTGCAAACCCGTACGTGATCGTTGTCGTGTTCGATCCACATGTTCAGAATAGTATCTTCTCTCGAAGCCTCGTTGCAGGCGTGTCGCAACGCAACAAGCAGTGTCGGAGAGTGAGCGATCAATGCTCTGGTTTTCTCTCTGAGATGAGAAAAATGTAGACGCTGGCTGGCCAGAAACCCAAAATCTGCAATCCCCTGAGAATTCTGGGCAGCTTGAACAAACTGGATTGCTGGTAATACTGGAATATAAAGGTCGCCCTTTGCCTCAAAAGAGGGTGGAAGTCGCACTTTCTCCAAGAGTAATTCCGTGGGCGCGCCCATTTCATTGAGAATGCCGACAAAAGGAAGGAGAAACTGGCTGCGCGTTAAAGGGATGTTGGCCATTACATTTCTTCTCCATCGCCTGGTTGACGTTTGTTTTGCAACAAACCAGAACAAATGCAACGGCTGAGCCCAGGATTAAATGCTAACAAATTAAATGCCGAAAATTATAGTCCTACCGCCACATATCTACCTCCAGCGAGCAGAACCGGACACTGCTCGCAAAATAATGCTCCTCAATCCAAGCCAGCCGAATGAGACGACGTACGCCTAGACGGGAAAGATCGTCGTAGACATTCTTGACTATTCGTCAGAACAAATTGACGGCTTTTCCCGGCAGAATAGGAATAACATCGCCGATTGTGATTGAGATCGCGAGCATTTTTTATGGTTATCGAATATTAGCCATCTGATGTATACATATTGCCATCTCGGTCGTTGATTGCTATATTCTCAGCCAAGCCAATGAGGAAAACACGATGTCCGAACCGCAACTGTCCGTGCGTTCCAGCAAAGCGCGCGATTTGGCCCACGCTATGGCCAAACGCACCGGCCAACCGATAAACAAACTCGTTGAGCGGGCGCTTGAGCGTTATGATCAGGAATTGCAGCAAAAAAGCAATCGCCACCCCCTTGATGCCGTTTGGGAACTCGCCGCCGAAGGCCGAAAAGATGTTCCGGCTGGTACGACTTCTGCGCATGACGATCTCTACGACGAGAATGGACTGCCAAAGTGATAGCTGTCGATACCTCGGTTATAGTCGCAATCGTGCTTGAAGAACCCGAAGCCGAAACATTCAAGACAGTTTTGCGCAAGGAATCCATTTTCATCGGTTGGCCCACTCTTTTCGAAATAAGGGCGGTCCTCGCTGCAAAACGATTTTCCAATGCGGTCGATATTGTCAATCGCTTCATGGACGCGCCTAACATTACATCTGTCGCTTTCGATGAGAAATATTATCGAGCCGCTGAAAAGGCCCTTGAACGCTACGGGAAAGGTCGCCACCCCGCCGGTCTGAACATGGGAGACTGTTTTTCCTACGCTGTCGCCGCCGTGAACAAGGCGCCGCTTCTGTTCAAGGGACAGGATTTCGGAAAAACCGATCTCAAACTGCACCCTGCATCATCGATGGCATAACCATGGGTGCGGATGCCTCCATCGAACGGCGTGCGGAAGCACTCGACACGATTGCCGCCGTTCTGCCGATGAACCGGCGCGACATGCTGGCAGGCATTTTGACTGATGAGGATGTCGAGACGCTGCGCCATCTGGTCAATGAAGGCATGGGCGAAAACACGTTACGCGCGCTAACCTCGGATCTGGCCTACCTCGAAGCCTGGTCGATGGCTGCCACCGGCAATCCCCTCCCCTTCCCGGCGCCGGAAGCCCTGTTGCTGAAATTCGTCGCGCATCATTTGTGGCGGCCGCAACAGCGCGAGATCGAACCCGATCATGGCATGCCGGCCAACGTGGAAACAGACCTGCGCCGAGGTGGCTTTCTGCGGGTATCTGGACCGCATGCGCCGGCAACCGTCCGTCGTCGTCTGGCCAACTGGTCGACGCTGACCCGCTGGCGCGGGCTGGAAGGATCGTTTTCATCGCCGTCCGTCAAATCGGCCATCCGGCTTGCGGTGCATGCTCTGAACCGGCCGCGCAGCCGCAAGAGTGCCCCTGCGATTACCGGCGATATTCTGGGCAAGCTGCTGGCAACCTGTTCCGGCGAGGATCTCAGCGCCTTGCGGGATCGGGCTATGCTGATGGTAGCCTTTGCCTCGGGTGGGCGCAGGCGCAGCGAAGTCGCCGGCTTGCGTGTAGAACAGCTCATCAAACAACCCCCGGTCACCGATGAGGACGGCCCTCCCCTCCCCTCGCTCGGCATTCATCTTGGTCGCACCAAAACCAGTGGTGCCGATCACGATGAAATCGTCTATCTGACCAGCCGACCCGTCGAAGCCCTGACCCGCTGGCTGGAAGCAGCCCGGATCGACAAGGGCAGCGTGTTTCGAAAAGTCGATCGATGGGGCAATGTTTCCGCACCGGCGCTCGAACCGAGCGCCGTCAACCGGATCGTCAAACAGCGCGCGCAAATGGCCGGGCTCGACGCAAGTGAATTCTCCGCGCACGGCCTGCGCTCCGGCTATCTCACCGAAGCCGCCAATCGCGGCATTCCGCTGCCTGAAGCCATGGAGCAATCGCGTCATCGCTCCGTGCAGCAGGCGTCCGACTATTACAACGACGCCAAACGGCGTAGTGGACGGGCATCGCGGCTCGTGTAATGAGAAACTGACCATCATTCATCGCTCAACAGCCTCTCATCTATTTAATAGAAGACGCTTCTCTGTGAGATTATATTGCTTATGCCATGTAGTCTGTTGGCAATATAGCTGTTCCTGAGATATAAAGCTGCAACGCAGCGGCTGACTGCGCATCAGGGGGCAGTAGTGGGACAGAATTACTCTAAAGCCGGTTCTTCGGGCGCACAGTTTTCTCGGCAAAGAAAGCATGTATTGTGGCTTTCGTCCGTTGCCCTCACAGCTTCAGTCAGTTTGCCGCTTGCAAGCCAGGCAGAAACCTGGGTGACAGGTTTTGGGTCCTGGTTGGACTCCTCTCGATGGCAGGGAGGCACTGTGCCCAACATGCCTGGGGCAGTTGCAACCTTTAATGCAGAGGAAAGTGCCAGTTACAATGTCAATCTTAACGGACAACAAGCTACTGTTGGAGAAATCAACATCCAGGGAGACGTGAATGGCGGGTTTTTCGTCACTAACGGCACACTGACATTTTCAGATGTGAACGGACGCGCGGCTGTCAATATAGCCGCACACAATCTAAGCGGCTTTGCCGATTTCGGTAACTTCCAACCAGTCAGTGTTGAACTCGCAACAGATACCGTATTGAATACTATTGGCACTTCCGCAACGCTGTGGTTTGCTTCGGGAGCTACAATTTCAGGACCCGGAGCCTTGATAAAGCAGGGTTTGGGTACACTGACATTGTCGGGGAGAAATATTTACACCGGCGGAACGACGATTTCAGCTGGTACCTTGGTCGCCAATCACGCGGACAATAGCGGCATAGTCGATGCGCTGGGTACAGGCATGATTACGCTCAACGGGGGCCGGCTGCATTTTGCAGCAGGAGATTCCACACTCAACAGCTATCTGATCACTGCAGGCACAACGAGCACAATCAGTGCAGCAGCCGGCACTACGCTCTGGCTGAATGGTGGCGGCGGCCAGTATCTTTCCCTTCAAGGCGATGTGGTAGTTGGAGCCTCCGACGGAGCCGGTACCGTCATCATGGACGTTATCGGCACACCTACAAGCTCTGATGCGGCCATAACAGTTGCATATGGACGCCTTGTAAACGGGAATAGTTCGCTGGGAAATATTACACTCCACGCGGGCGCAACACGCGTAGCGTCAGGGGCAACGCTGGATATGTCCACTTACGGTGGCTCAATTCGCAACCTTCAGGATGCCGCCCCAGGAAACGGCGGTACAGTCGCATGGTCTGGGGTTCTCAACGTTCATGGCGGAAGTTTCTCCGGCCAACTCGACGGTACACCGGGAAGCGTGTTCATTAAAGATAGTGCCGATACTCTTCTCCTGAATGGAGACAACTCCACCTTCCGAGGCGTAACGATAGTTGAAGGAGGCAAACTGATCGTCGGCGATGCCAATAACAGCAGCGCCATGCTCGGTGGCAATCTCACCGTTTTATCCGGCGCCACCCTTGGCGGTTACGGCTCGGTCGGGAACACGACAATTCAGGCAGGAGGTATCCTGTCGCCCGGAAACTCGATCGGTATCCTGACCGTTGATGGTGATCTGACGCTCGCGCCCGGCTCCACCCTTGAAGTCGAAATTGCTGCAAGTGGCCCCTCAAATCGTCGTTCTGATATCGTTGGCGTGACAGGGATGGCCGCAATTTCGGGCGGCATGCTTTCTGTTTCTGCCATTGATCCCGAAACCAGTTATCAAAGCGGCCAGACCTATACCATTATGCACGCAGATGGCGGAATCAACGGGACGTTTGGAAGCGTAATCTCGAGATCTGCTTTTCTCGATCTGAGTGTCAACTATTCGGCAAATGATGTTCTTTTAGAGATCGCCGTCAAGCAAGATCCAACAGGACCGGAGCCATCCAACCCGGGCACGACAGAACCTGAAACACCTGGTCCCGGAAAGCCCTCCCCTGCCCTCTTCACAACTGTGGCCCAGACCCGCAATCAGCTGGCAACCGCAGGCGGTCTGGATACGCTGGCGCAGACAGGTTCGTCACTGGCCTTGTACAATACCCTGTTGATGCTGTCGGCCGATGAGGCGCGTGGGGCTTTCGACAGCCTTTCCGGCGAGGCGTACGCTTCAGCCAAAGGCGTTTTGATCAACGACAGCCAGTTTATTCGCAATGCAGCCCTTGGTCGTCTGCAACAAGCGTTTGGCGGCGCTCCGGCAACGCGGATCAATGCGCTTTCCTATGCCGGAACACAAAGGCCTGTTTCGGCTTCCGCCTCTGCCATCGATACTGTGGCTCCTGCCAGCATTGTTCCTGCTCAAAATCCCTATGCCGCCTGGGGCTATGCCTATGGCGCTTGGACGAGGCAGGATAGCAATAGCAATGCAGGATCGGTAAAATCCTCTGTTGGCGGCTTTGTCACCGGTATTGATGGTGTGGTCCTCGATACATGGCGTCTCGGACTTCTGGCCGGCTACAGCCATTCCAGCTTCGATGTAGATGATCACGCCTCGTCAGGCAGCAGTGATAATTATACCCTCGGCGCCTATGCAGGGAGGCAGTGGACGATCAATAATGGCCATGCCTTGGCGTTCCGGTCCGGTCTTGCCTATACATGGCATGATGTCGACATGAACCGTTCTGTCGCCTTCCCCGGCATTGCCGATAATCTGAGCGGCGATTATGATGCGGGAAGTTTCCAGCTCTTTGGCGAACTTGGCTATAAGATCCACTACGGCAAAGCCCTGTTCGAGCCTTATGCGGGTCTTGCCTATGTTCGTCTGAAGACCGATGGATTTAATGAAAAGAGCCAGACAGCGGCGGCCCTTGCGGTTCAGTCTGACACAACGGAAACCAGCTTCTCAACGCTCGGCCTTCGCGCATCGACAGAGTTTGCTCTGGGTAGCATCACGGCAACAGCACGAACCGACCTTGGCTGGCGACACGCCTATGGTGACATCACGCCGGTTTCCACTGCGAGCTTCATCGGTTCTGACGCCTTCACAGTCTCAGGCCTGCCAATCGCCGAAGATGCAGCTCTCATCGAAGCTGGGCTTGATTTCAAGCTGACCGACGATGCCACCCTCGGCCTCTCCTATAACGGCCAGTTCGCATCCGGCGCCAAACAGAACGGATTCAATGCGAAACTCAGTGTCAGTTTTTGATTTGGCTTCTTACTGTGCTATCACTCAATGACCAAAAATAGCCATTCCCGGCGAATAATCCCCGAAGAGATGGATCCATTCCGCTAACTCTTCGGGCAGCACGCCTCTGGCTATTATAGCAAGGCCTAGAGGCCCAGTCGGCATCGCGACTATAACACTCGGTCTCTTTCCTCGCCCATTTTGCCTATTCAGGCGTATCCAATTATTTCGATGTGTCCCTTCATGTTGGGATGGAACCGACAATAATATTCAATGTCAGTTCCATCCGTGACGGTCCTGCTCGCTCGTTCGCCGGGTGGGATCACGACTTCCCACCCATCTTTCACCGTAGCCGTGTGAGCCATCGGATCCTGGTTTGCCATTCAACGCTCTCGCCTCTCCGGACTGTGACGGTGTCGGGTACAAACGCAAGGTTCTTGATTGTGATGTGTACGACGCTGTTGTGACTTTCAGCGCTATGTCCCGTCGTCAACAGAGCAGCAACGGTAAAAAGAAACGTGCGACGATCCAGCTGATTAAGTGTCATTTTAGCATCGCGGCAACATGTTCGGCATGTTGCTCGTGTCCCTGAAAGAGCTTTAGTCCAGTTTCCAATAATCCTTTAAGCTCCTGGTTCTTTGCGCTGGGGATGAGCTTTTTGTTGATTGCCACTGAGAACTGACCCCCGCCGGGTCATGTATGGATGCCCCCGTTCACGCAAGGCTTTTCTTCGAGCGGTTTCAACGTGTGATTGGATGCGGTCATGTATCAGGCCTTTTGTGTAGTCCTTTTACGACTACTGGCCGGTATGGAGCTAAGCGGAGCTGGCGCAAAATCAGTTCTACGATCTCGAGGCTCACTGACCCAGTTGCATTTCCAGTCCGTCTTTCCAATCTCTGTCCTTACCGTTCGCTGATCTCCTCACACGCCGACGTTCCACTCTAACTGCACTGATATCTTTACTTATGCAGTGACGAGAGCGGAAACTTTAAATTCCTCATTCTTCGTCATCATCGCCCAGACGCTGCGCGCCATTTTATTTGCAAGTGCAATGGCGACGAGCATACGTGGCTTGCATGATAACATTTTCCCAAGCCACGAGTTCACTGGCGGTGCTTTACGGCTCGCCCATCTGATTACTGTCATTGCACCGATAATTAAAAGCCGCCGAATGTCACGCTGTCCCATTTTTGATGTTCTGCCCAGTACCTGTTTGCCGCCACTCGAGTGCTGTCTTGGCACCAGACCGAGCCATGCCGCAAAATCTCGTCCTTTTCGAAACGCTGTCATAGTAGGAGCAAAGGCTTCAATGGCCATGGCAGTGATAGGGCCCATTCCAGGCATAGACATCAAGCGCGCAGTGTTATCGGATTGTCGAGCTTCTGACTTGATTGCTTTCTCAAGATTGCTAATGCGGGAGCTAAGCAGATCAATCTGCTCAAGATAAAGTCGGGCAGTCTCTACGACCACGCGCTTGAGACCATTATTATCATCGTCAACGATCCCTATCAAAGCAGCGAGGTTCGCAATTCCCTGGGACGCAATAACACCATGCTCAGCCAAGTGGGCACGAAGAGCATTGATGAGCTGCGTGCGCTGACGGACGAACAAATCGCGCGTCCGAAAAACCATGCAAGCAGCCTGCTGCTTCTCTGTCTTTGGTGCAACGAAACGCATCGAGGGTCGGATGGCTGCCTCTACAATTGCTTCAGCGTCCGCTGCATCATTCTTCTGTCGTTTTACGAACGGCTTCACATGAGCAGGCGGCAACAGCCGAACTTCATGGCCAAGCTTGCCAATCTCACGAGCCCAATAATGGGCGGTCGCACATGCTTCCATCGCAACGGTGCAACTCGGAAGACTCTGAAAGAATGCCAGTACATGGACGCGAGATAATTTTTTGCGGAGAACAAAACCGCCATCGGCACTGGCTGCATGGACTTGAAATACACGTTTTGCAAGATCAAGGCCAACAATGCTAACTTCCTTCATGGATGCTCTCTCCTCTGAGTGACGTTGCTGCAAACATCACTATGGCACATTGCGATGCCGTCGGGAGGGGGCATCCACTCCATCAGTTCTCAGTGGCAATCAACAGAAAGATCCCTTTTCGTCCGTAAGGGGTCAGCCTATCACTTGATGAAGGCTTACTCGTCATGGCAGCAGTTAATTTGGATAAAGCTGTTGTTTGATTTGAAACAGGTACGGCGTTCAAAGGGATTGCTTTTTACGCTGCAGTTTCATTTTGAACGCTGGACTCTCCCTCATCTTCAAAAACACCATCCAGATGCAGCGGGCGAAGATCAAAATCTGCTTCTGCCCATTCGCGCGCTAATCGCTTGCTGGCCCGATCAAAGAGCAGAACCATTGACAATGTTCTGCGGGCAAAACGGCCAACAGAGTCAATAAGGAGTGCGCTTCGTTCGGAAATCTTCGAAAACCGTCTAGCGCATTCCTCTAGCCCCGCCCTGTCGGCGCGCGATTCATCGATGGAGAGTAGTAACAGAGATCATCGTCGTTGACGAGCATGACGCGCGGTTGAACAAATGCTTCATCGATAGGCCCCACCAACTGTATGCTGCTGGCGACGCCGAGGCCTTCCGCATCAAACTTGACGAAACAAGGCGATAACACTCCACCGCAGAACTGCTTGATCTCGATATTTCGGTCCAGCTCATCGTCACACATCAATGCCTGACTCAAAACCGTCTCGTAATTTATTGGTGTTACAAAAAACGACTGCATTTGATCGTGCCCCCATATACTCCCTAACAAAGCGTTAATTTGCATTACTTGATTTTGCAACTCTAGATTACACCGACATACAACTCGATGTTTGAAAGGTAGTCGCTAAAAACTGTTCTAAGCGATCAGCACTCGGTTACCACCGATATCCTCTGACATTGGCGGCACCTTAACTCTAGTTCTGGTTCGGTTTCGCCCTGCACTTTTGGCTTCGTAGAGAAGCTTGTCCGCACGTTCATAAACAGACGCGAAACTCTCATCGTCAGCAAGATCAGTTACACCCATGCTAGCGGTTACCGGCTGCCCGAGACCCGAAATGGTATGAGCGACAATTGCGGGGATCGCCTGGCGTCTTAACTCGGCTTGGTTATTGGCGTCTGCTCCGCGAAGGAGAAGCACGAATTCCTCTCCGCCAAGGCGATAAGCGCGAACAGTCGGGCTTTTCTGGAGCGCACTGGCTGTCGCCCGGAGTACTTCATCTCCAACGCCATGACCGTTTCGATCATTGATCGCCTTGAAATGATCAAGGTCAATAACTGCCAGTGTGGTGAATCCTTCAGTTCGGAGTTGCTCGAACTGCCGTTCAATGGCTCGACGATTGAGAAGTCCGGTCAAAGGGTCCGTTTCGGACAGTCGTTCGAGAAGTTCAGCTTCGTTACGCGCCCGATCTCGCTCTTGTTTCATGGTCACAAAGCGGTCTGCCACGCCAAGCGTCGTGAAAAGGACTTCACACATGCAACCGATGTAAAACAGAAGCATCGCGTCCGTGCTGTGCAATCCGGAAATGACACCCGTCACCAAACGGGTCAGTCCAACCAGAACTATGGGTGTGTAACCGACCGCCTGAAACCTCGCGGCGCGGCTTCCACGACGCAATGCATCAATCATAGACAATATGAAGATTGCCAGAATGGGAGCAAACGCTGCCGTATATACGCTCGATTGAATAGGCCGTGCGACAAAGGGGAATGCTGCATGAAACGCGCTGAGTGACATCGCCCATATCGCGCAATAGGGAAGCACGCGCCGCAAAAAGGGATGCATCAACCCTGGCTCGACAAAGCTATGTGTGAACATCGCGCCAGACGCGACTGTCATGCCGAATATCAATGTCGTCATCCAGCTCAACGTCATGGCCGGAGGATCAAAAAGCACGACCGACAAACCCGATGAAACCACGATCGTCAGCAGCAGCGAGAATGTGAGGGCCGAATGCCAGAGAACAAAAGGC
Source organism: Ochrobactrum sp. 19YEA23 (assembly GCF_029909865.1). Taxonomy (NCBI): domain Bacteria; kingdom Pseudomonadati; phylum Pseudomonadota; class Alphaproteobacteria; order Hyphomicrobiales; family Brucellaceae; genus Ochrobactrum; species Ochrobactrum sp. 19YEA23. Next base: position 354,537 of record NZ_JASAMQ010000002.1, read on the forward strand.
TCACGTAAAGCGCGATAGAATGCTGCATTGAAGATCAGGGGCATGACGAGCATACCGGCAAGCCCCGCCAAGACCATAAGAAATCGCATGTCACCAACCGCGTCAGCTGGTGCAAGATATGCTCTCTCCAGAGTCATACGGTGGCTTGGCATGTCAATCGCGGCGATAACTTGCCGCGTTTCGCGCGTCACTTCGGGCAGTGCAGCTTTGAAATAACCACCAGCTATTGAACTGGGCAATGCGGCAGCGGTGATAGAATTCTGCCGAATCGCTTCGTTCCGATCAATGGCAAGCAGATGCACGGCCTTAAGGGCGCTTCGCCGGGAAAGCAGATACCGGGGAACGACCGCATCGGTGGTGAGGTCAAAACGGAGCAGTACGCGCTCTGCTTCAATGGAGAACCTTCGATCACCACAAGACCATCGTTCTTCGTTTCGAGCTATCTCGACCACATTCTCCGAGAGGCTGCCTGTTGCCCAGCAGGAACTGAAAATGTCGGCAGCCTCCTCCGCACTAGCCGATGTGATACTGAATTGCGTCAGTATCAAAAGGGATAGAAGGGTAGCCACAAGACATTTTTGAACCCGGATCGAAATCATCGCTCTTCGATATGACAAAAAGCTTTTGATGCCGTTAATCATCTCAGACGACCTGTGGCAACGAGCTTGAGATCGAATGCTGGTCCAGCATAGATCCTAGTCTCTGAAACTGCATTTCGGCCCATTCGTTTTCAGTTGAAGCAAGAGCATTTGAGCGACCGAAAACTTCCCTGCCCTCGCCTTTTGTGTCAGAGAGCGGAGATATCCGCCGGCAGAGCTAATTTCAGTTACGCGCTGGAGGATACCCGCGATTGTGGCAGAGGTCCCTTCAATACCCAAGACCTGACACGCATCCCGATAGGCTGACTGGGTAATGCCTAGGAAAGTAGAAACGATCTTTGTGGCGTCAATCAAATCCTGCCATGACGTAATTCCTTTCGATCCATATTCGATGATATCCGGGCATGCGCGCAGAACGGTATCGAGGGAGATTGATTGCGTGGGCTGGTAGCGACGGGCGTGGAGCGTAGGCAAAGAGGATTGTGGAGAAGGCTCCTTCAAATCATTCATTTTGACATTTTGAGATTCAAAATGGGATTCAGGAAGGGATTCAATGTGATGCCGCTCATTTTGGGCGTGATTGGCGCTCATCGGAGGAGCATTATCTTTATGAATCAATGAGTTATCAATCTCCGACCGTAACGCAGTCAGATCGTTGAGAATAGCTGTCATCTCTGGGAGAGCTGCACGACGTGGGATGGCATCGACAATGGCGCGAAAGCGCGTATGAGATGCCAACCAGAAGTCGGAATGGTGATCTGTGAGCGCCACATCGATTATCTGTGCGAGATCCCTGCGCTGCAATGTAATCTGTTCGCGTGTGCGTTTGAGAAGCGCTGTCTCGGCTTGAACTTGTCTGGCCGCTTGGGCGATTTCATCAGCACGTTCGAGAAGGGGTGCGAAAGAAAAGCCAAAAGCTTCCTCTACCCGCCCCGCCTCATCCTTGTAGGCATAACGTTTGCCATTCGGGCTATCGCGGCGTGCGATTAGCCCGCTTTCGATGAGAGCTGCAATATGGCGGCGCACAGTCGATTCCGGCATTCCATGGGCGCGCAGCGAGAGCTGGCGGTTGGACGGAAAAACGACAAGACCATCCTCGATGCCGATCTCATTCCCCGGGAGAAACGACAATAGTGAACTCATCACGGCCAGGCAGCGATCGTTGATCCCGAACACTGTCTTGGCAATGCAGAGCTGTTTGTAGATCGTCCAACGATTGACCGTCCTTCGATCCATTTTAGTTGATGACGGCTTCAATTGCTCAAGCGTCATCCTTCGTCCACGAAAGGTGGACGTTATTGACTCCAGAATTTGCATTTCCTCTCACCCTTTTTCAGGCAAAAGAAATCCACCCGCCAAAATGACGTTTATGACTCTTGACACGGATTCATGGAAATGCGATTCTCTGAGTGCTTAAATCTGAGGAAGGCTTCCATGCGGCAACGTTTTGGGGGCCTTTTTCTTTTGCGGTTTGTTCTCCTGGTTTATGTAACCGTTTCGGTTGGCTTTGAAGATTGGTTCTTCAAAAGCTACTTTGATGTTTCGCTGGCCTTGTACTCTGCGTAGAGGTCGTCAAGACGCGACTGAATGAAGTCGGCGAATTGCGGAGCGGCCTTGTCATTGAAAGTGAATTGCACACTCTTGCCCGCGCGTTTGATCGCAACAGGTTGAATGCCATCGCCTAGCACAGGCGACAGAATAGCAGCAGCCAGACGCTTATCCTTTGACGCGGACGATTTGAGCTTATCGAACACAAACTGAAAACGGTCATCCGATGACAAGCTGGCAAAGCCAGGTTCGCTGATGGCGTGAGCGGCAATAGTTTCATTGACCGTTGTCAAAAGGCTGACAAAGTCTTCCCAACGGGTGCGTCCAATCGATGGTGCACGACCGATCTTGCGAATGACCTCTTCGGGGATCGATTTGATGATGGTGATCATTTTGGACAGGATGGCCTTATCAATACCCGTGGATTGATAAAGCGTTTCACGAGAATAACCCTGTCCTTCCAAAGTGTGAGCAAAGAAGGCCTTTTCGATGAAGGATAGGTTCGATCGTGTGTTGTTTTCCTGTCCCTGGTGAATGACCAGCTCTTCATTGGTGAGCTGCTTGACGACAGCCCTTACCTTGATGCCGAGCGTTTTAATGGCGGCAACACGCCGATGACCATAGGCAATCTGAAATCGATCAGGGTTCTCCGGGTGAGGGCGCACCAGAATTGGTACCAGCTGCCCGCTCTCACGGATTTGCTCAACGAGCTTTGTCTGGTCTTCGTCATCGAATCCCAGCCGGTCTGAGACGAATGAACTGTCGATGAGGTCCGGATCAAGTGCGATGATCGTTTGACCCGAAGAGAGTTGACGTTCGATTTCATCGGCACGAGCAGAGCGTTCATTGATCTTTTCCAGCGATTGGGAAATAGCACCCAGCGCCGCAGGACGATTTGCACGGTCACGGTCAATACCTGCAAGCGGCCTCGCCTGTTCTACAGGCGGGTTCACTGAATGGTCGTCAGCGTTCTGTGACGGTTCGGACGGGCTGGAGAAATCAAAGATGTTTTTTCTTGCCATGATTAGCTACGCCCCCATGTCTGGCGAATGAGGTCTTCAATCTCGGCGTTGACAGATGTCAACGACTCCAAAGCACGATCATAAGTACCGCGCGAGAATGCCGAACGATCCACCTCATAAAGTGTCTGTTTTGTCAGACCGGCATCCGAAATAGCCGTCGATTTGAGCATTGGTGTTTCTAGAACACGGTTGCCAAAGATCGAGCGCATGAAACCAGCCATCTGGTTTTGCGGTGCGTCATTGGGCTCATAGCGGGTGATTAGATAACGCATCCAGTCATATTGCGTGTTGCCACCGGCCCGCTCGACCACCGCAAGGAGATCAGATGTCATGTGCAGGAACTGGTTCATTGACATGACATCGAGCATCTGGGGATGGACAGTGATCAGGACAGATGTTGCTGCGCACAAGGCAGAGAGGGTCAAAAAGCCCATCTGTGGCGGGCAGTCGATCACAACCACGTCGTAAAGGTCTTCGACGACAGCCAGACAACTGCCGATGCGTGAGAAGAACATGGCTTCGTTCTTCTGCTCAGCGAGAACCTTGGGCGTTTCGTGTTCGAACTCCATAAGCTCAAGATTACCCGGGATGACGTGAAGGCCGGGGGTGTAGGTCGATCTGACAATATCCGTAATCTCGCGCCGTTCGGTATCGTAGCGAATGGCGCCATAAAGCGTATCGTTGACGCGTACGTCGAGTTCGGGCTGATGACCGAACATGGCGGACAGAGAGGCTTGTGGGTCGAGATCGATTGCCAGAACACGATAGCCACGCAGCGCCAGATACTGGGCGAGGTGGGCCGACGTGGTGGTCTTTGCAGAGCCACCTTTGAAGTTCATGACCGAAATGATCTGTAACTTCTCGCCATTACGGCGATGGCGGATATATTTGCCATGCGTCTTCGGCGAATTATCGTCAAGCAATTGCCGAATGGCATGAATGTCCTGAATTGAATACATCCGACGACCGTTGCTCTGTGGCGTAGGTCCGTGACCTTCCGAGACGATCTGTCGGAGATATCCTTCCGCTACACCGATAAAGGATGCCGCTTCCGCTGGCGTAAAAGAACGGATCGACTTCTGCGCTGTTGGCGGAAAAATGCGCATTTGATGCGCCTGAAGTCGCTTCGACAGCTCTTCAGCGTCGGCTTCAATCAAAGACTGAAGGCTGCTATGAGGTTGTGGAGAGGCTGTCGAGTTTTGATGCATTGGTTCGTCCTTATCAGCGCATATTCAGTAAAACATAACAAATATGCGCAGACGAAGATGCCCCGATTCTGTCTCTGCTGCAATTTGTTTTTAGTTAATGAATAGTTAACGCCAAGCAAAGCGAAGAACGTGCCCAACAAGAACTATGGGTGTCACGAATGAGTAGCTGCTGGGCGCATCGGTGATAAGCTTCTACTCATTGACACCTGTCAACATTGTGGAACTGCGCTGACCGTCGCGCATTACGAAGATTTGGAATGTCAACGCGCCCATAAACGGTACGCCGGACGCGAACTGACGTCGAATGTGCTGATGACAGGAATTTGTATCATCAGCATATTTCGAGAATCTCGATCTCTTGATCTCCCATAAACACAATGTCGCCTACGGATCTGCCGGTAAGCAATCGTGCCAGAGGTGAAACGAATGAGATTGTGCCGTCTTTCGGGTTCGCTTCGTCCTCACCAACAATGCGGTAAGATTGAGCCGGGCGATTGTCTCTACTGAAAGAAATAACGCAACCGAAACCAACGCTGGATGGAGATTGAGGTGTCGGTATCAATCGTGCCGAATGTTGGCGCGCTGCATAGTATCGGAGGTCGCGCAGCGGATGCGCGGACTGTCGCCGGCGCTCGGAAATGTCCTCAATGGCATTTGCCTTTTCAAATGCTATCCGTGCCTTCTCAAGTTCCTGTTTCAGGAGTTGGAGGCCTCTCTCTGTTACCAGATTGGGGTGCGGTGAGATTTCGCGATCTGGAAGAACCGTCTCCGATGCCGCTTCCGCGCTCTCTTCCTTTGCGAAGGCAACACTCATGAAAAAGCTCCCGTTAAAACTAGGGCAGATTGTATCCGATTCTTAAGTGAATGGCGCTTTCTTCCATGCAGGCTTTTATCCGTGCGGCACAGGCGGTCTAGATTTACCTTGGTAGTTGGTGAGCCTATGTGTGGCGTGTTTTATACAGGGGAGAATAGGACAAAGCGACAAGCTGCAGCAAGCATGCCCCCGGCGCCTGGCGGTTCTTGACATTTATCAATTATTATATACGCAACTATCAACTCATTCATGAAGAGTTCTGTCGGAACAGGAGCGCTGCGAATGATGGCGCCAGCGACCTCCCTGCTCGCTAATCGCGGTCTTGGATGCGTGCTGTTGACAGCTGTCAATTCCGTATAAAGCCAAAACGTCGGGCATTTTCCAACAGGTCTCTAACCGATGAAGCCTGCCATTTGCGGCCGCCGCGAGGCGGAGGGTCACCCATCTCATCAAGTTTCGCCGCTATGGCGCGTAATGAGAGAGATGGGTCGGCTATGGCGATGGCTGCAACGCGCTTGATAAAATAGTCATCAGGAATTCGCCGTTTTGTCTGGACGAGCAGTTTAGGGTCGGCATGTTTCTCACGTACGAGCCGGTGAACGGCGCGTCTCAATTTTTCGACGGTCCAGTTCTGCCCTTTAAGATTAAGGGTTAGAACGATGTTCTCCCAGCTATGCTGAGGGCGAAGTCTGATGACGATGGGCAACCATGTGGGCGCGGTTGTAAGAAGCTGATCCAGATAGGCTCGATTGCGCGCTGCTGCGATGTTGCCAATGGCTTCTGGATTGCGTGCACGCAGTCCCGGATTGCCGACAAGTTTGCCGCGGGCTTTCGCAAGTTTCATACCTTCTTTCGTGTGCTCCACTTTGAGTGCGTGCTCGAGTTCAGCGACTGCATCGAGAACGAGTAATGCGGAAGGAGATGTGGTTGCCGAGGTGTCGATGGGGTCACCAAGTGAAACAAAATGAATGCGGCGCGATGTCAGGCTTCTGATCAGTTCAGCCAGATGGCCGACAGAGCGGGCCACCCGATCCAGCTTCACGACGACAAGGGTGTCTCCGGCCACGAGGTTGCCTAGAAGCTTTTCGAATGTTGGCCGCGATTGCAACTTCTCACTCAGGTGCTCTTGATAAATTCTGACGCAGCCAGCGTTTTGCAGCCGGGATAGTTGGTTGGCGTTGAATGGATCTTCCGTCGACGCGCGCGCATAGCCGATAAGTGTCCCGGACAGGGGAGGGGGATTAAGTGGGTTTTCAAATTCTGGCATCATCAAATCCGGCTCTACGTCAATCTGTACGAAAAAAGACTACGCCATAAAAGGTTCATTTGTACACGGTTTTGATAGGTGGATTTGAAGGCCGGTGGAATGGTTCTATTGAGATTAATGGAGAAGAAAGCAGTTGAGCCAAACTTTTACTCACCACGGGCCCATTTGGAGCGAAAGTTTCAATCGAGCGCGGTGTGTGTTGTTCTCAATCACATCGTTGCGAAACGCGCGGGCCTTACCGGGAACAAAGACCAATTCTGGGTAAGTGGGGCAAATTCGGTGGCGGTTCGTCTAGCTGCCCGGCATTGAAGTGTGCATAAAGGCAGTATTCGGGAGAAGGTTCTGGCCTCGGGGATTCCCCAGCTGGGGCAAATCATGCTTCGATTCCGTCATGATCAAACGGCGCCCCTCTGCCGAGCATGCCGACACGCTTTCGCTGAAGGCGCTGCGCGGTTTGGTGACAGGCCCTGTCGATCGGGTCGAAGTTCTGTCCGCTGAGGTCAAGGATCTGCGTGAGAAGAACGCGGTCCTTCGCGAGGAGAACGAGATCCTGCGGCTCGAGAATGCTCGGCTGAAGGTCGATAACCAGATGCTGCGTGATGAGATCGCCCGCCTCAAAGATCTGCCGCCTCGACCACCGTTTCGCCCGTCCGGCATGGACAAGGCAACGGACGCCGTGTCCACAGACAGACCGCGGCCGAAGAAACCCCGCGGACTAAAGCTCGATGTGAAGCGGATCAGCCGGGAAAAGATATTGCGGATCAATCCGCCGGCTGGATCTCGCTTCAAAGGATACCGGAGTTGCATCGTCCGCGAGCTCGTGCTGATGGCCGAGATCGTGCGATACCGTCGCGAGTGCTGGATCACACCGGAAGGAAGGAGAATTCTGGCACCGCTTCCCGCCGGGGTGGTCGGCGGGTATGGCGCCAACCTCAGGCGGCTTTGCATGATGCTGCATGCGCAGGGGCAGGTCACGACGCAGCGGCTAACAACGTTGCTCAATGATATCGGTGTCGACGTATCGAAGCGTCAGGTCGTGCGGCTTCTGACCAGAGGAATAGATGGCCTGGCTGCCGAGGATTCAGCAGTGCTGCATGCCGGCTTGGTGTCGTCCGACTACGTCACCGTCGACGACACCGGAGCACGTCATTTCCATAATCCGTGTTACGCCACACAGATCGGCGGCCCGAACTTCACCGTTTTCCGCACCACGCCATCGAAGTCACGCCTCAACTTTCTGAGCCTGCTGCGCGGCAATTATCAGGACTACGTGCTGAACGACGCGGCCTTCGATTATCTGGATCAGCGATATGGCACCGACCCCGCCATCGTGGCCGGGCTGCGAACTCGAACACCGCAGCACTTCTGCAATGAGGTCCCGTTCCTTCACTATTTGGCTAACAAGGGTATCGACATCTTCGACACGGAGAAGATCCGCCCGCTCGCCGAAGCGGGCATCTGGGGTGCGATCCGCCATCATGGCCTGATCGGCAACGCGATCATCGTTTCCGACGATGCCGGCCAGTTCCGCGTCGGCACTCATGCGCTATGTTGGGTTCATTCCGAACGATTGCTGCAGAAATTGATGCCGGCGACGCCTGGACAGGTAAAACAGGTCGAGACCATCCGGGACCTGATCTGGCGTTTCTATAAAGCGCTGAAGGCCTATCGGCAAAAGCCGGATGCGCGGCTCGCTGCCGGTCTCGAAGCGAGATTCGACCGCAGTTTTGCGATCCGCACCGGCTATGACGATCTCGACAAGCTCCTGTTGCGGTTGTCGCGCCGCAAGGCCGAGCTGTTGCGGGTGCTGGACCGCCCGGAAATCCCGCTCAACACCAACGCTTCGGAAAACGATCTGCGCAGCTTCGTCATCAAGCGGAAGATCTCTGGCGGCACAATGAGCCGTGACGGCCGCATTGCCCGCGATACGCTGCTTGGCCTGATGAAGACGTGCCAGAAGCTGGGTCTATCGTTCTGGCACTATCTGGGCGACCGGCTGGCGATCGGCAGTCCGGAGCCGATCCCGCCGCTCGCGACATTGATCACGGCGCGGGCCTGAACACTCCCCTCCCCTTTCGAACCAGGAACGCTGACCGCTCGCAAGATCAGTGCAGCAGCGCGCATCGGGCCTGCCGAAATTGCCTACGCGTTCGACACTGCCACCGAATTTGCCCCGCTTACCATTCTGGCCCACTTTCGATCCGAAATCCAATCATCCTAAATTATTGAAAAACAGAATTAATTTCCGCCATACGAAAGTGAACACCAGCTTCGGTTTCGCTCGAGCGATTCTCCATCTTTTGATTTTCTCAGAGAAGTAAAGCTGGTCAATTCCGCAGTTTGGACAACGCATCGCAGCGCTATCAACTAAAAATGACCATATGTGATTTGCGGTTAAAAATCTACAACCTCGCGCGCAAAAGGACCTTGTTGCACCAGTCTGTCCTCTGGTCTTCTGTCTTCCAGAGCCTCCGCCCAATATCGCGTTGACCTTTGTTCTATATGACTGACGTATTTCGATACCAAGAAAGGCGTACCATTAAAGTCGACAAGCTTCGATTAGGTTAGCCAACATTGCACATTGACCATGTTTCTCTCCCACGATGCCTAAATTACAAAATTGATATTCAGAGCAGATTTTTCCCGAGCCTCGGCTTTGTGCCTGTTTGTGAAGACAAAGCTTGGGGCTCGAGAATTCAAGTCGGGTTGAAAGCAAGGTGTCCCTGGATTCTGGAACGCTTTCACCGGTTTTATCTTGGGGGAGCGTGTGGTGATTGCGTATCACGTCAGATCGAATGGAGAGCTGGTTCCCTCAAGTGGGAAACAAAGAGACACGCCGGTTTCTGGCGGGCCATTATTTAGCGTGCCTGCAATGGTATTGTCATTCGGGACCGGTCTTTTTATGGCTGCTCCAGCCTATGCACAGGCAGTGTGCACATCGTCACCCTGCACTGGTACCACGGTCATCGACGCGAACTCTGCCGACTATTTCTCCGATACGTCGCGACCCAGCTGGTCATTTCAGGATGCGAGTGCGCTCAATGCGACAGCAACTGACGCGATCAGCGGTGGCATGCAAGTCTTCTATGGTTCCAGTTCTCTGAACGGAACGGCGATGAATGCGATCAGTGGCGGGTCGCAATATTTCAATGGCAGCAGCGGCCTGAATGCTTCCGGCACCTATGTAGTCGGGGGAGGGGTGCAGAGTTTCTATGAGACCAGCGCGCTCAATGCATCAGCTGAAAATGCGGTGAATGCAGGCGAGCAGTATTTCAACGACGGTAGCGCTCTCAACTTAACCGCGGCGGGCGCTCTCAGTGGTGGCCAGCAGTACTTCTACAATACGAGCACCTTGAATGTTAACACTGTTAACGGGTTAAGTGGTGGTACCCAGATTTTCTACGATACCAGCGCGTTGAACGCCTCAGAAGTGAACTCTGTCGTAGGCGGGTCGCAATATTTCAATGGTAGCAGCCGTTTGAATGCAACGTCGTCCAATGCCATCAGCGGTGGATCGCAGAGCTTTTACGACAACAGCGTCATGACGTTGACAGCAGTCAACGCTGTTAGCGGGGGTTCTCAATATTTCAACGGCGACAGCATATTGAACGCCGACTCCAGTGGAGCGATTGGCGGTGGGATGCAATATTTCTATAATCTCAGTGTCTTGAATGCTTCAACCGCAAATGCGGTTAATGGCGGCACACAGGATTTCCATGATAGCAGCACTTTCAATGTTTCCGCTGCCAGCGGTCTCAGCGGTGGTGCTCAGACTTTCCATGGCAACAGTATGCTGAATGTCCTGACGGATAATGCACTAACGGAAAATGCGATCGTCAATTTCGATAATCAGGCGGGCGGTATTGGTGGGACCCTCAAGCTTAATGGGTTCAGTACCGTCGCCGGAGCGATCAACAGTGTTGGTTCGGGCGCGGGTCTCATTGAAAATGGCGGGACGACGAACAGTGTGCTGACCATTGACGGGTCATCTGTCGGCCCGTCGATATTCTCGGGTGTGATTCAGGATGGTGACAGCGGCAAACTGGCTTTGGAACTCAGTAGGGGTGTTTTGACACTCAGCGGGGCGAACAGTTTCACAGGCGGCACGACGATAACCGGCGGTGTGTTGCAAGTGTCGAGTGATGCTAATCTCGGGGATCCATCGGGCGGTCTGATATTCAATGGCGGGACACTGGCGACGACCGCGAGTTTCCAGACTGCACGGTCTATCGCACTCGCGCAGGCAGGCATAGTTGATGTTGCAGATAATACCGATCTCGTCGTGAGCGGCGTCATCTCGGGACCTGACGATCTCATAAAGATGGGTCCTGGTGTTCTTCAACTCACAAACACTGCCAACAGCTATGGGAACACCATTGTCGGGGCTGGCCGTCTCATCGGCAATTCTCAAACGATTGCTGGCAACATTGCAAATACGGGTGTCGTCGTTTTCGACCAGACGGCAGATGGTAGCTTTGCTGGCAACATTGCAGGCGCTGGTGGAACCGCAGGCACGATGATCAAGGACGGGGCAGGCGACCTCATTTTGAATGGAACGTCAGCTCTTAACTGGCTCGTGCAGCAAGGCAATCTGACTTCAAGCGCTGAACGCTTTTCAGGCGACGTCGCCATTGCGACAGCAGCGTCTTTGACATTCGATCAATCGACCAGCGCGCAGTTTGATGGCGTATTGACGGGCGGTGGAACGTTCATCAAGGGCGGAACTGCAACGCTTCTCTATGACGGTCAAAGCCCGTCATTTGCCGGGGCGACCGATGTTCTCGTAGGTGGCCTGATCGTGGGATCGGACGTTGGCCATAGTTATGCTTCTCTCGGCGGATCCTTTTCCATTGGAAATGGTGGCCTGATCGGTGGGCATGGCACCATTGGTTCTGGTAGTGGATCGACCGTCGCAGTTTTGACCGGAGGAACACTGTCGGCTGGAAATTCAATCGGCACATTGACGATCAATGGCGATCTGAAGCTTGAAAGCGGCTCCACCTATGCTGTCGAAATTGCAGGCGCTGGTTTGAGTGATCTCACACATGTTTCCGGCGCAACCACGATTTCGGGCGGAACTGTCAGCGTAACGGCGCTTGATCCTGCGACGAGTTATCGAAGCGGACAGACCTATACAATCCTTACATCGGACGGCGGCATAAATGGCACATTTCAGGATACCGTGTCTAAATCCGCCTTTATTACCGCAACCGAGGCTTATGACCTCAACAATGTGAAACTCACCATCGCTGTCAAAGGTGGCGTCGGCACGGATCCAACAACAGGCACGCCGCCTGCGATCTTCGAAACTGTATCGCAAACGAAGAACGAAACAGCGACGGCAAAGGCGCTGGATACGCTCCAGCAGTCCGGACAATCGCTCGAACTGTACAACAAATTGTTGATGCTGAGCCCGGATGAGGCGCGATCCGCATTCAATCTTTTGTCCGGCGAAGCCTATGCTTCTACCAAAGCGGCGCTCATTGAAGGCAGTTCGGCTATTCGTGACGCTATGAATAGTCGTTTGCGAACGACTGAGGGCTTTGAGCTACCGTCATCGATGACCGTCCTTTCCTATGGGCCAAAGAAAAGCTCCAGTGCTGCCGCCCCCGGCGCTTTCGCCACAATCACTCCAGCGCCTCCCGCGCAAGGGTATGATGTCTGGATTCAGGGCTATGGTAACTGGGCTTCAATCGATGGTAACGGCAACGCGGCGCGACTTAAGTACAATACGGGCGGCTTCGTTGCGGGTGTGGATGGCACCGTCTTCGACAATTGGCGCCTTGGGTTATTAGCCGGCTACAGCAGGACGAGCTTTAATGTCGATGGTCGTTCATCGTCTGGACAGAGCGACAACTATACACTGGGAGCTTATGCGGGAACGTCTTGGAAGCTGAACAATGGCAATGCTGTCGCCTTCCGCACAGGACTTGCCTATACATGGCATGAAATTGAGCTGGACCGATCGGCTTATTTTCAGGGCTTTTCCGATAGTCTGAATAACGATTTTCATGCCGGTACGTTCCAGGCCTTTGGTGAGCTCGCCTATCAGTGGGGCACGGAAGATGCGCCGGTGGAGGCGTTTGCAAACCTCGCTTATGTCCATCTACACACAGACGGCTTTAATGAAGCGGGGCGAACAGCAGCGCGGTTGTCTGTTGACAGCGATACAATGGACACGGCTTTCACCACCATCGGCTTGCGGGCTTCACGACGGTTCATGCTGGGCAACGTATCTGCAAATGCGCACGGGTCTATTGGTTGGCGTCATGCCTATGGCGATATCGATACAGGCTCCACAAACAGCTTCATCGGTTCTTCGGCCTTCACCGTTTATGGCGCGCCCATCGCGAAGGACGCAGCCATTATCGAAGCAGGTCTGAATTTCAATCTTTCCCCCCGCTCGACACTTGGCATCAACTATACGGGGCAGATTGGTTCCCATGCCTATCAGCAGGGCGTGAATGCCGTGTTCAGGGTCAGGTTTTGATGGCAGCACGCGCGGCGGTAATGGCGTCGCGCAATTCATCGACTTCGATTGGTTTGTGTAGAAGTATTGCTCCGCTGGCGTTGACCTCGCGTAATCGTGCCGGTGAAGTGTCGCCGGTTAAGATAATGGCCGGTACAGGGCGACCGATAGCGATGTTCAGCGTCTGAATGGCATCGAGACCGGTGACGCCTTCCCCCAACCGATAGTCGGCAATAATCAGGTCGACCGGAGCATCGCCAATCTTAAAGGCTGCTGTGTATGATGCCTGTGCCTCTTCCGGTGATCGCCCAAGGTAAAGCCGGTGGCCCTCGAGAGTGAGTAACCGTGCCATGGCGTCGAGAACATCTTTCTCGTCATCTATGACCATGATGCCCAGTGAAGTTTCCTCTTCGAGAAGCCCATGGGCCTGCGGCTCTGGAGTTCTATTGTCTCTGGCTTTGGGTACGGTTATCGAGAACATGGAGCCTGATCCCGGCACAGACACCAGTTTCAAAGGATGTCCCAGAAGTGCAGCTGCACGCCGAACAATAGCAAGCCCTAGACCCAGCCCTTGCGACCGGTCACGCGCAGGATTTTGCAATTGAACGAATTCCTCGAAAATTTTCGACTGTTGATCGGCTGGAATACCCGGGCCGGTATCGAGGACCTGAATTTCAACCGTATCGCCACGTCTGCGGCAACCAAGAAGGATTCGACCCTCTTTCGTGTAGCGAAATGCATTGGACAAAAGATTGTTCAAAATACGCTTGAGCATCATTGGGTCGCTGTCGACATAAAGGTCGCTTTCAACGACGTGCCATTGAAGACCGCGTTGTTCTGCTTCGAGCGCAAATTCGGCGTGCAGGTCGTGAAACAGCGCGGACAAAGCCACTCGTTCATTCACGACCATCACAATGCCAGCATCCAGTTTTGAAATATCGAGCAACTCGTTCAATAGACCGCTGAGGTCATTGACGACGGATTTTGCCTTTCCGGCCAGATCGCGTGCGTCGCTGGAAGCGACATTGCCGCGCTGCCCCAAAATGCCAAGTGTGGATATGAGCAGGCTCAAAGCATGGATTGGCTGGCGAAGATCATGGCTTGCAGCTGCCAGAAAACGTGTCTTGGCCCGGTCGGCGCGTTGCGCGCGGTCGGTTTCTTCCTGCAAATCCACGACGAGATTTTCGTTTTCCAGTCGTAATCGAATGGTCTCGTGCAGCATGCGATAGGTGATCCGGCAATAATATAGATTTATGGCGACCAGCGCCGTCAGTAGAAACAGAAATGCGCCGGAAATTTCGCTGTCGGTGGTGATGCAACGCACGGCGATTGGAATAACCGTCGCGATGATTGAACCGACCAGCGCTGGTGGAAATGCCGAGAGTGAGGGCACTGTGCCGCAGACAAGTCCCGTCAATACGATGACGGTGAAGGACAGGACGATTGGCGCTTCTGGCAGAAATCCTGCCCAGCCAAGTCCGCCCCATAAAAGGCCGGATATCCATGAAAAGCTCGCTGCAAGCCAAGCCCAACGCTGAATGGACTGCGGGTCCCTTTGGCGGCTAAGGAACTGCCGGGACGCGAAGACACGTATGGCAGTTAACGCGTAAAGCGCAATGAGCCAGCCGGTAATCCAGCTCATCGGTACGGCGTTCTTCAAAACGTAGATCGCGCCAAGTGAAATGACGATGTTCGAGATGATGACGCCATAGGAATTACGGTAGAGAAGTTCGGTGAGAGCCTGACGTATCCTGTCTTCCTGCATCAGACATCCCCCGATGTGTTGCCCGGTGTTGGGCATTGTCGCCTGTTGTGCTTTGATATACTTAAATTCTTGATCGATCAGTAACTTGATGCCAATAAATTGTGATTAGACCGATTTGCACCAGCACTCGCCAATGTAAGGTAATCGACAGCCGGATGACTCGTCCCTTTACTGCCATTCTAGCCGATGACCACGCGATCGTGCGTCAGGGGTTGAAGCTTCTGATCTCATTGATGGACAACGTGTCCGTTATTGCAGAAGCGGGGGACGGAACGGCCGTGATGGACCATGTACGTAACTCGAAGGCTGACCTGCTTTTTCTCGACCTCGGCATGCCTGGCGTTGCGGGAATCCAGTTCATCTCGGACATAAGGACTGCTGCACCCCGGCTGAAAATTCTGGTTCTGACTGCTAATATTGAACCCAGAACCATTCGCGCCGCCATGGAAGCGGGCGTGAGCGCCTATCTGACCAAAGATGGCGATCCAGAAGAAATCGGTACCGCCATCGAAGCCGTCAGAAATGGTGGGACCTATCTGGCGCAGGCCGTCCGTTTTGCGGTCACGGGGTCGTCAGGAAACAGCGGTTCCCAGACGCCTGATATCTTGTCGCCAATTCCTTTGACACGTCGGGAACGTCAAATTCTGGCGCTGGTCGCACAAGGACTGACAGCGCGCGATGTTGCCACACGATTGGGGATCAGCCCTCTGACCGCGCGCAAGCATCGCGAAAACCTGATGCGGAAGCTCAATCTCCACAGCTCTGCCGAGTTGACGGCCTACGCTGTTCGCCTGGGCTTGCCGACCGCGTGAGCGGACGTTTCCGGCTAAACCATTCCGCGTTTTTCGACACGGCTCCCGGAGAGATCCCTTCGGATATAAAAGCCATTCGGGATGGCTTCCTGTACCAGCGGAACGTGCGAAATCAGCCCAACTGCGCGGTTCTGACTGACAAGAGTATTGAGCGCTTGCAGGACCTGGTCGAGTGTACCGGTGCCATTTTCGGTATCGAGGCTGCCAAAGCCCTCATCAATGAAGATGGTATCGAGACGGACCTTGCCATTTGCGCTTTCAACGACATCTGCAAGACCGAGCGCCAGCGCGAGAGCCGCAATGAAACTCTCGCCACCGGAGAGCGTCGTGGTGGGGCGTGGTTTCCCCGTATAGGTGTCATGCACATGAATGCCGAGACCCCGCCTGCCGCGCCCGGACCCTTCAAGGGCGCGTTCCAGCTTATACCGTCCGCCAGACATCGGGTTTAGACGCTGATTAGCAGCAAAAAGGACCTGATCGAACATGGCGCCGATCGCAAAAGTCTCAAGGTCAATATTGTGGGCGTTCTTGGAATCGAAAAGTGCTGCCAGTTCGCGCAACGGCCCGCTTTCTGCTTCTGCCTTTTCAAGTCGGTTGATCGTCTCAGCGAGTTCAGCAAGCAACTTGTTCAACTGATCAACGCGCGCTTTCGCTTTTGCGAGCTGTGTCTGCGCGTTTTGAAGCGCCATATCAGCATCCAGCAAAGCTAGTTCGAACGGAGGCACGGCAGGGCGCTCGAGAGTTGCGACCACTTCTTTGGCTTTCCGTGCCGTTTCTTCTGCGACAAACAATGCGCGGTGGTAGTTTTCGACAGTCTCCCGGTCCTTTTCGATAGTGGCGAAAGTGGGCTTGAGCGCGAGATACTCGTCATGGGTCAGAGCCGCCGATTCCAAACGCAAGGTGAACTCGCCTCTGGCACGCGTATGTCGGCTTTGTTGTTCTTCGACCCGCCCCTGAGCGCCTTCCTGTTCTTTCTTCAGGCTTAGTACTGCTTCTCTTGTTGTTGTTGCTGCATCCAATGCCTCCCGTCGCGCGGCTTCCCGTATCATCAGAGCCTCGCCACGATTTTCTATATCCTCGGCAAGACGTGCGGCATCGCGATGTGCTTCCGGGATATCGGAATGCATTTCTTCAAGGCGCGTTTGCGCTGTGGCGAGTTCTGTTTCTGCCAATTGAAGTGCCGTGCGATGTTGATCGCGGATTTGATCTTCCGCCGCCAATCGTCTTTCTGTTTCTTCGAGTTGGCTTTCGTCAAGAGCGATGTCCAGATGGGGACCGAGTGCTTTGCCCGCGTCTGCAATCTGCTCAAGTTCTGCGCGCAGCTCCATCAAGGGGCGCTCGGATGGGCTCAATTCTTGCAGACGCTTCTGGCGTTCCGCGAGAATACCCTGCGCGGATACGAGACCTGCATGCGTATCGCGTTCCACGGACTGCCGCTTTTCCCAGTTTTCTTTCGTCTGGCGAAATGCGTCATTGAGACCAGGGTGATGTGGATTGCCAGTCGCTGGCATCGGATGATCATTCGCGCCGCAAACCGGGCACGGCTCTCCGGGAATGAGTTTGCTTGCCAGATGCAGCGCCTGGGCACTGGAAAGCTGCCGCTCAGCTTCAATAAAAGCAGTTTTCGCTTCGTTTGCCGCTCTCTGTTCTTCAAGGTGACGCGCAGACAACGTGTCGACCAGCGCCTTTGATGAGGCGATGTCGACCAGCACCTTCTCAATGACCTCAGCATGTTTAATCGCATGCTCAAGCTGAGTTCGTTTCGCGAGCAACTCCTGTCGCTTGCCGGCAGTCAGTCGCGCCGCTTTCAAACTGTCTTGCTGTTTCTTCTTGCGATCAAGGAGGGCGGCAATTGTCTCAAGGCTCTTTTGCAGGGCGGTATGGTACTTCCGGCGCTCATCGGTCGCCTCTGCAACGGTCTGCGATATGGCAATGGATCGCTCAAGAACTTGCTGCTGACGCCGCATCGCGTCGATATCACGTCGCAATTGTTCAATCTCGTGTGCCTTGGCTTCCTCGGCTTCATGTGCGGTTCGGGCACGTAGTTCGTCTTCGGTCGCAGTGTCCAGTTTATGAGCCGACACACCGAGGGCCGCTTCTGCTGAGGCCAGTTCCGCTGTTGTTTCCAATGCATGTCGCTCAACGTCGAGCAACAGGCGGGCACGTTCGGCGGATTGCAGCTTCTTGGCGATTGCTTCAATCTCGGAGGTCTGTTGCTGCAGACCAACCACCTCTCTTGAGGTCTTGATAGCCGTCTCAAACAGTTGATCCAGCGCTTTGGCGGTCTCAAGAGCCGTTTGCGCCTTCTTCTGCGCCTCTCGGTGACTGGCTTCAACAGCCGCCAGAGTGATGCAGGATGTGTTGCTCACTTCAATACCCGACTTCAGGGCATCGAGATTTTCAAAACCTTCGGCACTTAGCCGACGCGTGAACACTTCCCGCTCCGTTCGAAACTGTCGTTCGACCGCCTCAGCATCGGCTTTCATCCGCGCTGCAAGTCGCCGATAGAGGGAAACGTTGAACAGGTCGCGCAGAATGCCAAGACGCGCCTTGGTATTAGCAGCAAGGAAGGCTTCAAATCGGCCCTGCGGTAAAAGCACAATCTGGCGAAACTGATCGGCGCCATAGCCAAGCAGTTCCTCGACGGCTTTTCCAACCGGACCGACTTTCTTTTCTTCGATCACCTTTCCTGGACGGTCCGGCGTAATGTCGTCGAGCGCCATGCCTGTCGCATCGAACAGCCAGGCCTCGTGGGGGTCTCTGGTCTCGCCATTTCCGCGCTGTTTTGGCCGGGACTGTTCCGGTCTGCGGCGCACGACATAACGGCGATCCGCAATATCGAACACAAATTCGACTTCCGTTGGAAGGCTAGCATCAGCATTATCGGATCGCAGGCTCGGCGTTTCTTGCTCCGCCTTCGCGGCTTCTCCAAAGAGAGCAAAGGTCATGGCGCTGAAAATTGTCGATTTGCCGGAACCGGTCTGGCCATAAATACCGAACAGGCCCGCATTCACGGCTTCACGGAAATCGACGATTTCCTGCTCATTATAAGGCCCGAAAGCCTGCATTGTCAGGCGAACGGGCTTCATGCCGCACCCTCCGACTGATGAAGATCGCTCAAGGCCGTTTCAACGACACTGCGCTCCGGATCCGTGATCGGATCAACACGAACCTGTTCGACAAAGGCTGCAACCAGATCCATTGGCTTGATCGCCTGAAACTCCGAAATCGAAAGCGATTGTGGCGCGCTCACGCGCTCATCGCGCTGATACGTCAGCTGGCATGCATTTGGAAATACGTCGCGTAGTCGCTTCATGGCTTCGATAATCGGTGTCTCGTCTGTCAGGACGGCCTTGATGAAATCTCCCGAGGGTTCATGGGCAAGCAGTTCCGCATGACGACCCTTCAAAACCCGTACTTCTCTGGTGGGCTGAAATGGGATTTCATCAATGGCCACTACACCATCCGCATTGAGCTCCACGAGGCTCATCGATTTCACATGATCTGCTTCGTCGAAGCCGAAGGCGAGCGGCGCGCCGGAATAGCGAATGTGGTCGCTTCCGACCATTTGTGGACGGTGTAAATGTCCAAGCGCTACGTAGGACGCGCCAGAAAAGACATTTGCGCTTACGGTTTCAATCCCCCCTACACGGGCAAGTGGTCGTTCGGCATCGCTTGGTTCTGCGCCAGCCACGAAAGCATGGGCCAGTATGACCCAGCGCGCGCCATCTGGAACATGTCTGCGTGCGGCGGCCACCTGAGCCTTCAACACGTCTTCGGGCGTGGCCAGTGTTTCGTCGGCAAAGCATTCGCGCGCTGCATATTCATAGGAAAATGGCAGGCCGGAAAAAGCAACAACGCCATGATCGTCATGAAGCATAAATGGCCGTTCGTCGGCGGAGATCATCCCGCGGACCATGCCGCGTCTTATATCATTCATGACCGACATGGATTCAATTCTGTCGCCGGAATCATGGTTTCCGGCGATCAGCAAAACAGCGGCATCCGTTTCCGTTGCGACACGCCGCATGAACGTATTGAACTGACGCACCGCTGTTGCTGGAGGCGCAGCCCGATCAAAAATATCGCCCGCAATTATGAGGGCCTTCGGTTGATGACGATGGATCGCTTCGACGATTTGATTGAGAGCCGCGCCGTGATCCTCTTCCAGCGATATTCCGTTGAATTGCCGCCCCAGATGCAAGTCCGCAGTGTGAAGAAATTTCATTCAAATCTCATATACTTATTTCAGTCGATAACAGACAACCGATGCACTCACCGCTTCAATAATCGAAATTCCCTTTGCGGCAACCGGCGACGCTCATCCACCCGAGCAGGCTGACGCTTTGGCCCGACCCACGCCCCATGACAGTTGCCCCTGTATTATGGTCAATGTCTGTCGGCCATTCGAGAATGTGGTTCCTTTGTCGCCCATGGCGGCAAGATCAATCGCTGGTTTTCCGTTGACGACAACAGACGCATGCTCTCCCATAAGGCGCACCGCAAGCTTCGTGCCGTCTTCGCAAACATAGTTGCTAACGGGGTAGGGGTTGCCCGCACCAACCGAAGCGGCAAGCGCAACATTCATCAAGCCGCCAAACAGTAAAACGCTGCTCGCTGCGATCGACAGATTTTTCAGCATTGGTCCTCTCCTGATTAAAACAGTGCGGTGGGAAACTCGGCGCGTGAAAAATACCGCGTACAGGCGGTATTGGTCAAATGTCCCGCGTTCGACAAATCTGTAATCACCATTGTCGATAAAAAGTCTATGCCGTAACAATAACTTCGGAAATTAAATAGAAATCGGGGCTGTTGAATGGTTACGATCTTTTCTCTTTCCGTCTACATGTCCCTCCTGGCATTTGCCGTATTGGGAGGAGCGTTCTTTCTGCTCGGGCACGGAATGCTTTATGTCTTTGCGAATTATGCAAAACGTGACCCGCTCTCCATTCCGATAGGGGCTTTTATAGCCACCGTGGCGACCGCATGGGCGCTAGCGCTTGGATTTGTGGCGGCGGATATCTGGGCGATTACGTCAAAGGCAAACCAGGCCACGAGCGATGAGCGCTCGGCCATTGTCCGACTGGTCGGTATTGCAGATTCACCAGAGGTGAATGCTGTTCCCCTTCGGGAGGCTTTGATGCATTACAGAACAGCGGTCGTAGACGATGAGTGGGTTAAGAACATCAATCTGTCCCCGGCTGTTTCTGTTGAAAAGGCTCTGCAAGGAATTCGTGATGTAATACTGAGAATGGGCAGGGAAAACATTCCAGCACCTATCATTTCTCATCTTTTGAATGATCTTGATATTCTGCAAGACGCCAGAAGCATGCGGCTGTCTGTTGGTGCTACATCTGTTGATTCCTATAAATGGTATCTTGTTATTTCGCTGACGATCATGACAATCATCACGATTGCTTCCACGCATTCCGACAGAATTCGCGCCGGACGCGTCGCTCTTCTCATATATGCACTCAGCGCAACACTCTGTTTGTGGATCCTTGCCATTCATGCCAATCCCTATCAGGGGCCAGCCAGGCTGGAACCAGCGGTTTTGCTGACGTCGCTTTGATTGGGGCACGCCAGTCTTAGCACTACTGCCCTTGAAACTAGACATTGCGACAGTTTGCAGTTTTTCGCTGGGCCGGTGACGAGGATGGTAATTCAGAACGGGCTTTGTCGCAAATATTTCAGCGGATTAAGGGCGACCCTATTTCTGGACATAATTATGCTGCGAGCTACTCAAAGGCTAGGGCATCTCCCTATGGGTCATGGTCACCGACAAGCTGCAGTCCTACTCTGCAACCAAGGAGGAATTGATGCTGGAAGAGCATCAAAAGAATTTGCTCGGAACCACCCATGGGGTTTCGGCGTCGGCACCCTCTGCGCCCTTACCTTTTGTCAGCGTTTTCCAATCGGTCGACTTCATGGTGCCGTCGAACTGATTGAGCGGATACATCATGATCCCCTTCAGAACAGCCCGTATTTCACTTCGGTCGTCCTGCGTGTCGTCCAGAAACACACGCGGAATGACATTGCCGGTATTGGTCGAAGCGCGAAACACTTTCGTAATTCCCTTGGGCACTTCGCCATGCCAGCCAGGCCCGACAAGGAGGTAAAAGCCAGGCGTTGTGCCATACATCTTGCCAAGCGGAGCAAAGCCATCCGTTCTGGAATTAACCACCTGATAAACCCAAAATCGGTCACCAAAATCTGGCACCTGGATAACAACAGGCGATTTGTCCAGAGCGATCAGCCCACCGCCATAAACGACATCCTGATTGGGACAGGCGACCAGACGTACATCCGGCGGGAAGTAATCTGTTAGCATGGTTAGCTCATTTGGCGGAGCCATCGGAGCCGCTCCGACATACATTCTTTCCGGAATTTCGCTGTATGAGGCGCGGCGATTGGCCATGTTCACGAGTGGCCATGCCCAGAAATAAGCGTCGCGAGCCACAAGGCGAGCATAGGCATCGGTGATCCTCGTGCCTGGAACGGGACCATTCGGCATCGAAGCGGCTATTGAGGGCGACAGGGCAATTGGTTCAGCGCGGACCTGCTGACACAAGGCATAACAAGGTTAACGGAGTGATCGCACAACTGTCCAATCGGGAGGTCATGACCGACCCGATGGCTCAAAGCATGATGCGCTACGCCTTTTGCTCTAATTTACATTTGGTTAGGAGCGGCAGCAAATTTCTTCCAAGACCGGGAGGGCCAGATGTCGCAAGAAACACAAGAGATAGGCCGCGTTGCGGCTTTGGACGGTTTGCGTGGCCTGGCTATTCTTCTCGTGATCATATTTCATCTGACGTTGTTCTATCCCTTTGCCGAAGCTGAAAAGTCTCTCTTCTATATGGCAGGAGGAATTGGCTGGATCGGCGTCGACTTGTTTTTTGTACTCTCGGGCTTTCTAATAACCGGAATTCTGCTCGACGCAAAAGGCCGCGACAAGTATTTCACCAATTTCTTTGCGAGAAGAACATTAAGAATTTTTCCCATTTATTATTTCGTCTTATTGTTTGTGTTCGTCATTTTGCCGATGTTCGGCATGTTCTATACGCCAGAACTAAACTTCGTTAAGGCATACCAGCCATTCTTCTGGACATATCTAACCAATTGGGGCTTCGTCGCAGCCGGAGGCGCGCGCTACTTTAATACGAGCTGGCTCACCCTCGTTCACTTTTGGTCTCTTGCGGTTGAAGAGCAGTTTTATATTTTCTGGCCGTTTGTCGTTTATTTTCTGAACCGTCGATTATTCGTCCAGGCCTGTGTTGCTTTGTTTCTCATCGCACTTTCCGGACGGTTTGCAATTGCAATTTTTGGAATACCGCAAGGTGCGGCTTACACGCTCACTCCATTCCGTATCGATACGCTCGTTGTCGGCGCTTTGATCGCAGTTGGGGTTCGCAATCAAACAACGAGATCAAGGCTGGTCACGTTGGCGCCCTGGGTGCTACTTCTTGCGGCAATATTCACGACAATTGTCTTCTTTCTGCATGGCGGTGTCTGGTTCGCCGATCGATGGATGCACACGGTTGGATTCTCAATTTTAGCGTTGGGTTGGGGCGGGTTGTTGATCATGTGTCTGCCTGAATACGGCAGCCGTGTTCTGAACTCGCTGTTCCAGACGTCTACTTTGCGCTTTTTCGGGAAATATAGCTACGGCCTGTATGTGCTCCACCCCTTTGTTTTGGAACAATATTCATCCTCAACCGATTTCTATGCGCAACTTGAAATTCCGGAAACAATCGCCGCGATTGCCTTTATCGTTGTTGGAATTGCACTGTCGGTTGTTCCCGCGTTGTTGTCATGGCATCTGTTGGAAAAGCGGTTTTTGGGTTTCAAACGGTTCTTCGAAGCAAAACAACCCTCTGTTAATCCGACTTATCCGATGCAAGCTGAGAAAAGAGCGTTGTGAAGCGCCGTAACACTTTAACCGTAATGAGCTGCCTAAATACACCTGAACGGAACAATCTGGATAATTATGGCTTCGAAGATCCCGTCCGTGACGCGTCAGGCTTCAGATCATTCATTCCTTGCATCCTACCATGACACCGGGTTTGACGACTTTCGGCAGTTCTTCCGTATCCCCGTTTGTAAGGTGCACACAACCATGGCTCGATGTTTTGCCGATGCGTGAAGGGTCGGGGGTGCCATGAATACCGTAAGTGGGTTTGGAAAGCACAATCCATACCGTACCAACGGGACCGTTTGGCCCAGGCGGAATGGTCAGAACGCCTTCATTGGCTCCCTGTCTGAAGTTGGTCCAGGGATTGTGGGTATAATTGGTTGTCAGATCATTTTTCCGGCCCGCACCAGCCGGGCAAGTAGCCGGCGGCCTTGCGTCTGGCCAATCGCAGGGCCTCCCTCGCCGCCTTGTTGAAGTCGTCCTTCAAGTCGTGTGGATCGATGTGGCGTCGAAAGAAGTCCGCCCACAGGAACTCGGCGAAGGGCGCGGTATCCTTGGCGTAGCCCCCAAGACGCCTCACCTCACCGGCAAGACTACGGAAGGGATCGTCAACGAGACCTTCCACAGTCTTTGGAAGATCGCCATAGGGCCGCCGCTTGCCGGAGGCGTCGAACGGGTGCATCCAGGCGCGATTGTCCAGAACGGTCAGGAAGGCGTCCTTGTGGAGTGTGGACAGATCGCAGATGACCGTGACCAAGACCTGCTCGATGGCCTCCTGGTGCAGGGCGAGGGCCAGATGGTGGTGGTCCACGATGTGGTAGCGGCCCTTGGGCCCAATGACGGCAGGAAGGGAATGGCCGGCCAGGAAGATGCCCGCCTTACCGGTCGTCATCGATTGGATCTCCTTGCGTTTCAACGCCACTTCGCGCATCCCCACGGTCATCTGGGTGGGACGCAACGCACTCACGGAAACGGTATGCAACAGAGGGAGTATGTTCGTGGACATGGCTCATTCCTTGCTGGCAGCTGATGGTGACGTGTCTCGCTCCCCCGTCAGTGCGCGCACGGTTTCATCGACACTGCGATAGACCCCGGCCGGACCCAGCATGGCGGTGATGCCGAAGCGCTGCAACGCTTCTTGCGCCCTGACCGATTCCAGCCGGGCGATAGAGAAAGTAGCCCCGGCACTGTGGCAATAGGCGATTACCTCGCGTAAGGCCTGTGCCGCCGTATAGTCAATGTCGGTGACGCTACTGGCTTCAAACACGACATGCTGCAGGCCGCCCATGCGCTTTGCCACCAAACTGCGGAAGTCCTGGCCGAAACGGGCGGCATTGAGGAAGGACAGTGGCGCCTGGAAGGCCGCTACCAGCACGCCGTTGACCTGCTCGCCCCGCGGTTTTCCGTCGGGAGGCCACCAAATGGAGGTTCCCGCAACGTGCTCGAATTCGATCGCCCGGACCTGTGTGATGGTCCATACACCATGCAGCAGCGACAGGCCGATGCCAATGGTCACACCGATCTCGATTGGCAACGCCACGATGGCGAGTGCGGTGGCGATGATCAGCAGGAATTCAGTTGGCGCCTGGCTCAGCGTCGCTGTAAAGGTCTGCCAGCGTATAACGCGCAGGGCGATGAAGAACAGGACGCCGGCCAGCGCCGCCTGCGGCACGTTCTTGAGCAAGTTTGCGCCGAACAGCATCAACAGCAGAACAATGGCCGCGGCAAGCAGGGCGGCCACCTGAGAGCGCCCACCCGTCTCGACGGCGATGGCGGTGCGCGGCGGGCTGGAATTGACCGGAAAAGCTCCGACGAGGCCGCAAAACAGGCTTCCTGCGCCGACGCCGACGAAATCGCGGTTGACGTCACCCGCCCCCGGAGCCTTGGCTCCGGCGAAGGAGCGCGTGGTGGCTGCCGTCTGCACCATGATGACAACAGCGAGCAACAGCGTCAGCGGCACCAGCGTGCGCATGTCCTGGAACGTCACCTGAGGCATATGAAGGCCGGGCGTAGCTGTCGGAATCGTGCCAAGCACCGCCACACCGTGCGCTGGCAGGCCAAAGGTGATCACTGCCAGCGTGCTTAGCGCCAGCGCTACAAGTGCTCCGGGAATACGCGCGCTGATGCGCTCACAAAGCACAATGATGACAAATACTGAGATGCCGATGATCGCGCTGTAGGGATTTATTCCGCCAAGCGTGTCATAGACAGCAGCGAGACGATGGAAGACGTCGCCGCTTCCGGGGGGAAGCCCAAACAATTCCGGCAATTGCGAAACGACGATGTGGATGGCTATGCCGGCCAGGAAGCCGGCCGTGACTGGAACGGAGAGCAGGTCGGCGATCCAGCCGAGCCGCAACAGCCCGGCAGTAACCATCGTGGCGCCGACCATGAGCGCCAGCAGTGCTGCGAGCGCAGCGTAATGCGGCGAACCCGACGCAGCCAGGAGCGCTAGCCCGGCGGCGAAGATCGGGGTGATGGTGGAATCCGCACCCACCGACAGGTGTCGGCTCGCGCCGAACAACACGAAAGCCGCGGTGCCGGCGAGGAAGGCGAGGAAACCTGTCTGCGGGGAAAGGTCGCCGAGACGCGCGGTGGCCATCTGTTCGGGAATGGCGATGGCCGCCAATGTCAGACCGGCGAAGGCGTCGCCGCCAAGATCGCTAGGCTTCCAGCCGCGAAAAGAGACAAACAGCCAGGGCCGTTTTGTGTCTGTTGCCTGTGTCGCCCCGTCCTGCATCCCCATATCTTTCCGATTGCATCAGAAGCACCTGCCCATAATGTGCGTCCGTATTGATCCACTAGCAACGCATTCACCGGCAAAGAGTTGCCGGATCTGTCACAAAGCTAACTGCGCGCTATGGATAATTTTGACCAAAACCTGAATAGATTTCATCTCCTCAGTGTGGACAGCAACTACGGCTTAAGCGGATAGGGCGCTCTTCACCGACAGGTCGAAGCCGAGCTTTATTGTATGGAAGCCATGTCTCATGGCTAGAACATTCATGATGTCTTTAGCCGCTCACCAGCACTCCGATATTGGACGACCGTCCTCATCTGACATCGGGACGGCTAATTCGAAAATACGACCGCGGCATTTTGGTTGCATGCGTGTCACCAGGTCGGAGTCAGGGCTTTCGTCCAGGCAGAAATATCAGACTTCTCCGCCCAAGTGTTGACCCGCAAACTGACGGATGCGAGCGATATCGAATATATCGCGAGGCTGCATCGATGTGCTCTTATAAAATATTGTTGAGCGACGGACGCGATTTAGCGCGCAACCCGATAGTGTGAAAAGGTGTCAAAATGTATTTGAAAACAAATAATTAGCGACGTTCTGATTGAATCATATCGGAGCTCTAATATGTAATACTTGTTTCCGGTCGCTTTCATAGCGGCGTCTATGGCAGAGATTTACGCTATGCTAGCTGTTCGTGCTGGTCGAAAACAATAGCACTCAATCTCTACTGGATTTTGTAAGATGAACACTAAGCATGACCGGTAATCTCCACCCCTCAATGCAGTGGCGATCTACGGTTATTCTGTGAACACGACCATGACGCCGGGCTTGACGATTTTCGCGAGTTCTTCCGCATCCCAGTTCGTAAGACGCACACAACCATGGCTCGATGTTTTGCCGATACGTGAAGGATCAGGCGTGCCATGAATACCGTAAGTGGGTTTGGAAAGCGCAATCCATACCGTACCGACGGGACCGTTTGGCCCAGGCGGAATGGTCAGAACGCCTTCATTGGCTCCCTGTTTGAAGTTGATCCTGGGATTGTATGTATAATTGGGATTGATCGCTATTCGTTTGACCTGAACCGTGCCCGAAGGAGAAGGAGTGTCCGAAGAGCCGATCGTTGACGGGTAGGCTACCTTCAGCTTTCCATCTGAACCATAGCCCCGAACCTGTTTGCGACCTTTATCTGCTATGATATGGGCAATCGGCGTGCGTTTGGCTTTGCCGAGATTGGGAACTTTGATGATCGAGCCTGGTTGATTGAAATTCACCCCTGGATTGATCTCTTTGAGGAAACCCTCATCGATTTGAAACCGCTCGGCAAGCATTTCCGTGACTGAGGTATAAGCCATTGCTGGCAATTGGGCTTTCAAAGCGTAGTCAGCGGGGATTTCTGCAACAAACTGCCTGCCAACATCTTCATTTGTGATGAGGTAATCCTTGAAAGCTGGTCCGCCGGTATTCTCTAGTTCGGTCTGAACCGCTGCGGGATCGGCTGGATTGATAAATCTACCCGTGATTTCGCCAAAAGCCGCAGCGGCCTTGTCGACATTGCTGCCGGAACGCCCATCGATTGCGCCGGGCGACGCGCCAGCCCTGTTCAACATGATCTGATAGGCTGCAATCTGTTCTTTGGAACCAACGCCTCTTGGCATTTCTATCGCGGGTGCCATGTCGTCGGCAGTTGGAACATAAGTCGATGAAGTTTCCTGACGAGTTGGTTGTGTGCGATTGATGCTGCCAGTGGTCATCTGGTCGAGTTCCGCTTCGATCGGTGCAGTTGACCCCACTAATGCGGGCGGTCGGATATCTTTTACCTGCAAAAGCAGTCCATTGATCGAACGGTCAATTGAGTAAGACGGCATGGAATGGCGTTGGTGCTGTTCGAAAGATTGTCGCACTATCCCATGTTCAAAAAATAGCGTCGCTGCGTTGCCCGAACTGACTAGCACGCCGGAAACTAGAACAATACTCAATGTGAATTTGGATAAAAGTGCGAAGTGCGACATACCGTAAGCCTGATTGGACCCGATAAGTATTCGCCGGATTATGGTTAAATATTCGTTGCGGACGCTTCCCTAGGCAAGAAATTGGGTTGAATACAATCCGAGAGCTCTCGCTCGGCCTTGCTATGATCATAATGGGACTTACACCGTTACCCCATCTTATTGGCATGTCAGCTATGCGAAACTGGCGCTTCTGTCTGAGATCACGCGGACCTATATGCTGTTTGCAACAAAGAGAGAATTTTTGAGGAGAGAGAAATGAACCTGATCCGCTCGTACAGCAACTGGCGCCGTTATCGTAACACTGTAAACGAACTGAGCCGCCTGAATGCTCGTGAACTGAACGATCTGGGCATCATGGCTTCGGAAATCCCGTCCGTAGCTCGTCAGGCTTCAGGTCGCTGATAATTCTTGATTATCGCTGAGGACCTTCCTCCCAATCCTCGGCGATCAGAGACCAGCATCTTCCTCCCAAGGTCTGGTCTTCCAATAAACACCCGTCGCTCCTCCCGCGGCGGGTGTTTTATTTTCGGGGAGTGAAACCCCACGCCTAGCAGGCCCTATCTCTCCTCCGACTGATCATCCGGACGACAGGGCCAGCACGCGAATTGCTTGCAGATGAGCATGCATGGCTTGGTGGGCGCGCTCGCTTTGCCCTGCTTCAATTGCATCAACTATTGCAAGATGCATCTTACTCTGTTCGGTTGCATATTCGCGTTTGCGTGCTTCGCGAAAGATCGCATCGTGTCTCCGCTGCCAGGTTGAGCGTCCCCGGACCGAGGCGAGAGAGCTGAAGATTGCGGCGAGAAGAGTATTGCCGCTCGATCGCGCGACGGCCTTGTGAAAGGCATTATCCAAACGTTCATACTCCCGCCAGTCACGAGCGGTACCTGTCGCGAGAGCAAGCTCGCGCAAGGTCGAGAGGTCATCTTGTGTGGCATACTGGGCCGCAGCCGCAGCAAGAGCTGGTTCATAAACCAACCTCGCGTCCATGAGGTCCTGAGCGGATGCGGTTTCGATGATACGGTCGATTGGCCGTTCGATATTCGAGGCGGGAGGGCCCATGAAAGTGCCCTTACCCTGATGACGCCACACCAAACCTTCGATCTCAAGCAGCCTAAGTATCTTTCGCGTTGTCTCCCGGCTACAACCGAGTGTCGTCGACAAAATGCGTTCAGGGGGGATTTTGTCCTGCGGACTGAACTCCTGGTCTTCAAGAAGCTTGCGCATGCGTTGCATCGCCTCAGCGGTCGACATGCGTTCTCTCATCTGGCGAAGCTCCATACCAATTTGTAGACCAATTAAGGACAGCCCTATTCCCCAAGCAATGGTCGGTCAAGCCGACGCACATTTGATGGACAAATAGATGCGCGTTGATCCTTTTTTGTTACTCATGATTGCTGCGGTTGTTTTGGCAACCGTCTTCCCCGCCACTGGAAATGCCGCCGATGTGGTCGGTATGCTGGGAACCATTGGCGTTGCCCTACTGTTCTTCGGGCACGGAGCAGCTCTATCTCATAGCGCGATTGTTTCGGGCTTGAAGCAATGGCAATTGCATGGATTTATTTTTGCGACGACCTTTTTGGTGTTCCCTTTGATCGTGCAGCCTTTGCGGCTTATTCCAGAAAGCATTCTGCCGCAAGATCTGGTCCTCGGCTTCGTCTATCTGGGCGTTTTGCCTTCCGCTATCTCCAGCTCGATTGCCTACACCGCCATGGCAAAGGGCAATGTGCCGGCTGCGGTCTGCAATTCGGCTGGGTCCAATGTCTTTGGATTGTTGCTGACACCGCTTCTGATGACGATTTTCATGCGCTCATCTGGATCAGTCGATTTAGGACAGGCTTTGCGCGACGTGGTGGTTGAACTGCTGCTGCCCTTCGGGCTCGGACAAGCCTGCCATCGCTGGCTCGGGTCGTTCCTTTCGACGCGCAAGCATTGGTTGGAGAACTATGATCAGTCGGTGATTGTGCTGATCATATATTCGGCATTTTCTCAATCGGTGACTGCCGGGTTGTGGCAGGTTTTGCCGCCTTCGGGGCTTATCATGGCAATTGTCCTTTGCGTCGTGCTGCTGGCGGCTGTGATTGGATTGACAATGATGGGCTCGCGCTGGCTTGGATTTTCTCGTGAAGATGAGATCGCAGCCGTGTTCTGCGGATCAAAGAAAAGCCTCGCATCAGGGCTTCCACTAGCTCAGGTTTTGTTCGCCGGCTTGCCTGGGTTTGGTATGATGGTTTTGCCGATCATGCTCTATAACCAGATCCAGATTTTGGTAGGGGCCATTCTTGCGCGGCGCTACGCAATCCGCGCTTCCACGTCCAAAGCTGCTGTGCAGATAGATTGATATGGCAAAAGATGAAATCCTATCGACAGCACCAGCCGAATGGTTGTGTCCGTTAGAACGCCAGCCGCTTGCGATACAAGCCGCATAGAACGTGCGGCTGGCGATCCTTGAAGGACACTGGCGCAAGGGTCAACGACTGCCAAACGAAGCCGACTTGGCAAAAGACCTCAACGTGTCGCGCGCGACCTTGAGAGAGGCAATCGGTATGTTGGTTTTTGCCGGTATCGTGGTGCGCCGGCAAGGCTCTGGGTCGTTTATCCGGAAAGCAATCTGACATCGAGAGTGAAAAGTAGCGAGTTTTCGGTAGGTCCGGTGCTCATGGCGTTGTTACGCTCTAAAGAGCATCAGGCGAAAAAGGTTGGTTGAGATTGCTAATATACGGCAATGCCGCATAGATATTCGCATGCAGAGCGTAATCTAGGCTCCAACTTTTCTCACGCAAGCCAAGCGGTGCGGCTTGTCCGATGAGGAACTTCAAGGGCGTTGTCCGTTATCAGAAGATGATTGCGCTGATAGCGGTGGGGCTAGAATTCACGCGAATTTCCCAACTACAACTTTCCATTCCGCCCTCGCTTGCAGGCGGTGAATTTGGATGGCGAGAGCAGAGCGTTTAGAGCGGGGCGGGACAAACACATTGCGAAGAGCCGAGAAGATCGAAATGAGGTGTTGGAGGCTTCCTTGCGATCGGAAACCTTGCATCGTCCTTTCCCGCTTTCGCAGCGGCAGATGCGAATTCTCAGCTCGATTGTTGAGCCCCTTGTGCGACTGATGCTCGATTGCCGACATCACTTGCCGCCGGGCTGCTCCATAGGATCGCAGCTTGTCTGTAATCATGCGCTTTGGCGCGACGCCCCGTTTCTTCAATAGGCGTATCAGCAATCGCTTGGTGACCTTGGCGCTGCGGCGGTTCGGGACTATCTCATCAGGGACGTATCCGTCCTGATCAATGGCTCGTCAAAGCCAATATTTCTTACCAGCGATGCTGACGACGACTTCATCCAGATGCCGGATATCGTTTGAGCCTGGACGTTTCCTTTGGAGCCGACGGGCATAGTCCGGGCCGAATTTCAGTCCCCATCGATGGATGGTCTCATACGAAACGACAATATCGCGCTCCAGCAGCATTTCCTCGACCAAGCGCAGGCTCAGCGGAAAGCGAAAGTAGAGCCACACCACATGGGCGATGATCCTGGGCGGAAAACGGTGGCGTTTGTAGCAGATGGGCGAGTTGTTCATATGCCTGCATCTTATCGTAGCGGGGCCGAACAAACAGTCACTGTGACAACACCGTAACGGGCCATGTTTTTATTCGGATCCGATCTTTTGACATAGATATGGAACTGCTGGGCGATCATGCCAGAAAGATCGCTGAAACCGTCCCTCCCGTCTAACGACAGTTTTGAATCAATCAGCTCGGACTGGTTCATTTCGGTGAACTATCCCTGTGTTCCCGGTTTATTATCCGTCAAACGACGTAGAAATGGACGAAAGTTAGGGATGACTGTTTTTTGTCTCGATGGTAAAAAATAATTCACAGGATGAGGAGAGGGGCCATGGAGGGCAATCCCGATTTTCACAGGTCCGGTGCGTTGAAGTCGCTTCTGACCGAAGGCGAGGAAGTGATACGTACTGCACGCGCATTCGATCATCCAAACTGGCTCGATCGGATACCGGCTGTCCCGTTTATCGTGCTCGCACTTGCCTGTGGTTTTGGCACGCTCGTATTTATCACTCAGATTATTTAAATCCCGAGTGCTCTTTCCCGAGACGGGGGATGTGCAGACTTGGCTGTCTGCGCACTACATGATTTCGCCTAGGCGTAAATAAATCAGTTTAATTTTTGTTTCTGTCAGCTTTCAAAGCTTTGCAGCTTGTCCAGAAGGCTTTTGGAGATCTCGAATTGTCGTGCTGTTCCGCGGCCCATGGAGTTTGTAACCATGGTTTCGGTCAACATGCCACGTTTCACGAGAAGATCGACTGTCTCCTTCACGCCACTGCGCGTCAGCTCAGTGATTTCCATTATATTTGTCAGGTTTAGCTTCTGGTGCGTCTGCATCATCGTGTAAAGGATCGTCATCATGCCGATCTCTTTCACGCGTGCCTGTGGGGTCTCGCCTTCCATCGGATTGTCAAGAATCTCGTGGAGGATCAGTCCGGAGAAGGCAAGACTGTGCAATTGAGATTTAAGCGCTCTTGTCATGTCATTTAACTGTGGTATATACGGTAGTCAAAATGCATTGCGTTACCGTATGACGCTGCTTCCATAGCGTGGTGTCATCGTTTCGGAGGGGCAAGTCCATGAAAAACCTTCTGCTTAAATGCCTGCTAACTCTTTCGTCTCTTCCATTACCTTACCTGAATTCTTCCGGCAATGCGCGCGCTGATGAATGGGGATGCAAGGTCATCCTCTGCCTTTCCAATCCGGGAGGGCCAACTGAATTTGCTGTATGCAATCCTCCGATCCAAAAATTGTGGCGTGAGCTTGCAAAGGGTCATGCCTTTCCAACCTGTAGCGGTGCGGGATTTCAGAGTTCACGTCCAGGTTACGAACCATATTATTGTGATGAAGGCTATCGGCTGTCGCGCAGCTACGGCCCTTTGGGCCAAGAGGCGACCTGCGTTTCCACCACTCCGCAGAACGTGAAGCGTTCCCTGTGCGCTTTGGATCGTGACAATCGCGGAAGTCAATCCAGCTCGGTCCTGTCGGCTCAATTGCAGCACCTGGACGGTCGACTTCAGTGCATGGGCTATTCCCTCACGCGTCCGAACATTCGGAAACAACCACATTATATCGACGTGTCTATCGATGGCGTCGACAAACAACGCGTCTGGTATTGAGCGATGGGTGCTACATTCGTCGACATCGCACAAAACTGCGCGCCGATGGTTCAAATGGAAACTTTGGCCGCTGTCGTCAGTCTCGAGAGCAGGTTTCAGCCCTTCAATATTCGCCTCAATAGCGGCAAGCCGCTTGCCGCACAGCCAGCGAGCAAAGCCGAGGCAATCGAGTTGGCGACGTCACTTATCGCAGACCATCAGGATATCCGGATTGGATTGGGTGGGGTCGGCGTTGACCAGCTTCAAAAACTCAATCTTTCAGTTTCCGATGCCTTCGACCCCCGTCTGAATCTCAAGGCAACAGCCACGTTTCTTGATGGCTACTATCGTCTCGCCCAACGTTTCGGCCGTAACCCGGAAGGTGCCGAGACGGTTATGCTTCAGTCCTATTATGGGCGAAACGATCCATCTCCAGGCGAAATAGTCCAGTATGACCAACAGGTGCGCGACGAAGCAAAGCGCCTTTCATCAAGACTAAAGTCGCTCGTCCTCGTCGAGCCAAACC
Source organism: Ochrobactrum sp. 19YEA23 (assembly GCF_029909865.1). Lineage (NCBI taxonomy): Bacteria > Pseudomonadati > Pseudomonadota > Alphaproteobacteria > Hyphomicrobiales > Brucellaceae > Ochrobactrum > Ochrobactrum sp. 19YEA23. Next base: position 388,392 of record NZ_JASAMQ010000002.1, read on the forward strand.
GGGAGGATGCCAGGAAGGATCAGGTCAAGGAACAAGCGGCCGCCAAAATCGGCACAAAAGTCACCCAAAACGAAGAGCCAGTAACGTGGGACGTGTTTCGTTCCAGGCGGCTCTCTTCTGTTCTCGTTTTCCAGAATGATCGATCGGAGCAAAGTGAATGATTTCGAAGTCCAAAACACGTCCCCTTGTCGCTTCCATGCTCATGGGCATCGCCATCGTTACGGCATTAGCAGAGCCGGCTTTTGCACAGTCAGCTGGCATCGAGACCATACTGCAAAATATCGTCGATCTCCTGACCGGCAACATCTTCAGGCTGCTCGCGACGATCGCTGTCATCATTATCGCGATTGCGTGGATGTTTGGATATATGGATTTGAGGCGCGCGGGCTATTGGATCATCGGCATCGGGGTGATTGCGGGCGCTTCGGAGCTCGTCGGCACTATTGTTGGCAGCTGACGCTCATGACAAGCACACCCGTCCTCGAAGAAGACACGCTGTTTCTGGCTTGCACGCGCCCGGCAATGATTGCTGGCGTGACCATGGAAGCGATGGGCATCAATGTCATGCTGACAACCATCCTCTATATCGCTGCCGGATCGATCGCTTACGCCCTGGTTGGCATCGCCTTTCATTTCGTGTTCCGGACCCTCGTCAAGCATGACCATAATATGTTTCGCATTCTGCTTGCGTGGGTCGAAACCCGTGGTCGTTCCCGCAACGCAGCCTATTGGGGAGGCGCGACGCTTTCGCCGTTGAAACTTGTGCGGCGTTATGACGAAAGGGATCTGAGCCTTGCCTAGTCTTGCAACGCTGCGGTCTCGTGAACTTGGACCTGAGACCTTCATTCCCTATGTCCGGCATGTTGACGATACGACCATTGCGCTTGATTCCCGGGCATTGATGAGCGTGCTCGTGCTGGAGGGCGTTTCTTTCGAGACCGCTGATGTTCTCGATCTCAATGGTCTGCATCGTAGTCTGAACACGCTCTATCGCAATATTGCCGATGAGCGACTGGCGCTTTGGACGCATGTCATTCGTCGCCGGGACAACGACTATCCCGAAGGGCATTTTGCCAATCCATTTTCCGATAGTCTCAATACCAGATACCGCGAACGGATGGTCAGCGAGGACCTGTTTCGCAATGATCTTTATCTCACCCTTGTCAGCTATCCAAACCGCGGTCCAGTCGAAAAAGCAGCCAGTGTTCTCTCGCGTCTGCGCAAGGCGAAACGGTCCGGCGTTGAGATGGATGAAGAGGCACTGAAACACCTGAAAGACAAGGTCGTAGATGTTACGGCAGGGCTAAAGCGCTTTGGGGCCCGTATTCTGTCTCTCTATGAACAAGACGGTATCCTGTTTTCCGAACCGAGCGAGTTTCTTCACCAGCTTGTCGGTGGGCGGCGAGAACCGGTGCCTTTGACGGAAGGTCAGATCTCTTCGGCAATCTATTCGGACCGGGTGATTTTTGGCCGGGAGACAGTCGAAATCCGTCACGAAGCAGAAACCCGCTATGCGGGCATGTTCGGTTTCAAGGAATATCCAGCAACGACACGCGCAGGCATGCTCGACAGCATTTTGACCGCGCCATTTGAACTTATTCTTACCCAGTCCTTCGCCTTTACGTCCAAGGCAGATGCCCGCACGATCTTGGGTCGAAAGCAAAACCAGATGGTGAGTGCAGCTGACAAGGCGGCGTCGCAGATTGAGGAACTCAGCGATGCCATGGATGACCTTGAATCCAACCGCTTCGTGCTGGGGGAACATCATCTCGGCCTTTCGGTCTTCGCTGCGAGCGTGAAGGAACTCACTGACTATATGGCCAATGCGCGTGCGCATCTTACCAGTGGCGGGGCGGTTGTTGCCCGCGAGGATATTGGCCTTGAGGCAGCCTGGTGGGCGCAGTTGCCGGGTAACCTGCGTTATCGCGCGCGCTCGGGCGCGATAACATCGCGCAACTTTGCAGCATTGTCCCCCTTTCATTCTTATCCGACCGGCCAGAAGGACGGAAATGAATGGGGGGCAGCGGTTGCGATGCTAAAGACAGCTTCCGGCTCGCCATTTTATTTTAACTTCCATCACAGCGATCTCGGCAACACCTTCGTTTGCGGACCATCAGGCACTGGCAAGACGGTGCTTCTCAATTTTATGCTCTCGCAGCTCGAAAAACATGACCCGCATATGGTGTTCTTCGACAAGGACAGGGGTGCCGATCTCTTCGTTCGTGCCGCGGGTGGAACCTATTTGCCGCTCCAAAATGGCGTCTCAACCGGTTGCGCGCCGCTGAAAGCGCTCGAATTAACCGCAGAGAACAGGATATTTCTTGCAAATTGGATCGGCAAGCTGGTCGGAGCAGGGATGCGAGAGCTGACTGTCACCGAATTGCGCGACATCGCGTCCGCTGTCGACGGCCTCGCAGACCTTCCGGCCGAGCGCAGGTCCATCGGCGCGTTGCGCACATTCTTGAACAATACCGATCCAGAAGGCATCGCCTCACGGCTCAAGCGGTGGGAGAGGGGTGGGCCGCTTGGCTGGGTCTTCGACAATGAGTTTGACGATATAGGGATTGGTGCGAAGTTCATCGGCTACGACATGACCGATTTCCTCGATAACGAGGAAATCCGCACGCCGCTGATGGCCTACCTGTTCTATCGCATTGAGCAGTTGATTGATGGTCGTCGGATCATCATCGTCATTGATGAGTTCTGGAAGGCGCTGCAAGATGAGGGTTTTCGCGATCTTGCCCAGAACAAGCTGAAGACCATCCGCAAGCAGAACGGTCTGATGCTCTTTGCGACCCAGAGCCCGCGCGATGCCATCGTCTCGCCGATCGCCCATACAATCATTGAGCAATGCCCGACGCAGATTTTTCTGCCCAATCCGCGTGGCGACCATGCTGATTATGTCGCTGGCTTCAAGCTGACCGAAGGTGAGTTTGAACTGATTTCGCGAGAACTCTCTGTTGAAGATCGCCGTTTCATCGTCAAGCAGGGCCACAACAGCGTGGTTGCTGAACTCAACCTCAACGGTTTCGATGACGAACTCGCGATCCTGTCGGGCCGCACCGCGAATGTGGAACTGGCAGACGCCATCCGCGCCGAGCTTGGCGACGGAAAGGACTGGTTGCCCGTGTTCCAGCAAAGAAGGAGGACATCATGATCCCCAATGGCAAAAAGGCATTATTGCTCACGGCGGCTGCGCTGCTCGCGTCGGTAAGTTTTGCCGATGCCCAAGGTATTCCCGTTATTGATCAATCGGCGATCGCCAAGCAGATCGAGAGCATCGTCCAGCTCAAGTCGCAGCTTGATGCGCTGAACCAGCAGATCGAACAGGCACAGCAGCTCTATGGTTCGTTGAACAAGATCACCAACATGGCCGATGTCGCCAGTTTGCTGAACGATTCTTCAATCCGTAAGGCGCTTCCGCAGGACTTTAATGCCATCGAAAGTCTGTTCAAAGGATCGGGCACCGGCAACTTCGGCAATGCCGCTTCCAAATTCCTGGAGAACAATTCCACCTATCGCACGAATGCCAATGATTTCTACGCGCAGGAACTTTCGCGCACCCAGAACAAGAATGCTGGGCAATTAAGTCTCGGGCAGCAGATTTATGACGCGGCTACCAAGCGTATCGACGGGATTGATGAACTGCGTCAGCAGATATCGGGCGCAGCCGACGCCAAAGAAATCGCCGATCTGCAGGCGCGCCTTCAAGCCGAAAGCGCGTTTCTTCAAAACGATGTCCTTCGCATGCAGGGTCTGAAGATGGTTCAGCAGGCTGAAGTCCAGGTCGATGAACAACGCAAGGCCGAAGATTGGCGCCAGCGCATGGATACGATGGGGGCTGCACTCAAATGAGGTGGTTCGGTTTCGTTATAACGACGCTACTGCTTGCGGCCTGCGCTCCTCAGGAAAAGATCTACACGGTTGATGAACTGGTCGCTGACGAAGCCTTGCTCGCGAAAATGATAGCCAAATGCCGTAACAATCCAGGCGAAATTTCCGACACGGCGAACTGTCGCAATGCAGAGGCCGCTGATGGCAAGCTTCGGCTCGAACGTATGCGCAAGTCGCTTGGGGGCTAGACCATGTATGAGGTGTTCGGCTTCGTTGACGGGCAGTTCAAGACTCCGCTCGAAAACTTCGTTTCCACTGGAACGTCCAATATTGCCAGCTGGGTCAGCGGCCCTTTGGCGGCAGCTTTGACCCTTTACATCGTCCTTTACGGCTATCTCGTGCTACGTGGCTCGGTGCAAGAGCCGATCCTCGAATTTGCCTTCCGGGCAATCAAGCTTGCTATCATTGTCATGCTGGTCAGAAACGCCAGCGACTATCAGACCTATGTCACCAACATCTTCTTCGAAACGCTGCCGAAGGAGATTGCTCAGGCACTGAACACCGGAGCGACACCGAGTGCCTCCACCTTCGACAGCTTGCTCGATAAGGGCCAGAAATGCGCCTACGAGATCTGGTCTCGTGCTTCCTGGCCGGTTGATATCGTGACCGGCGTTGGTGGCATGATGGTGATTGGAGCGAGCTTCCTCGTTGCAGCAATCGGTTACATCGTCTCGCTCTATGCGCGCCTCGCGCTTGCCATCATTCTTGCAATCGGGCCGATTTTCATCGCGCTTGCCATGTTCCAATCGACACGGCGGTTTACCGAATCCTGGATCGGCCAGCTCGCGAACTTTGTCATCTTGCAGGTGCTGGTCGTCGCCATTGGCTCCCTGCTGATCACCTGCATTGATACGACCTTCACGGCGATTGAGGGTTACAGCGATGTGCTGATGCGACCGATCGCTCTTTGCGCCATCTGCATCGCTGCTCTCTATGTCTTTTACCAGCTACCCGGCATTGCCTCGGCACTTGCCGCCGGCGGCGCATCACTGACCTACGGCTATGGTGCTGCGCGCGATGCGCATGAAGGCACACTCGCTTGGGCGACCTCGCACACAATCCGGTCGGTTCGTCGTCGGCTCAACCGAGTGAAGTGACCGTTCTACACGTATGAAACTGGACAGGTAATCGCAGATGATCCGCATTCTTTTGCCACTTTTACTGACCGCAAGTCTTTCCGGCTGCGCGTCACTCTCTCATCCGCTGCCCAAATGCGATGGTCATGGCCGACGTCCATTGAACCGCTCTATGTGGCAATGGGAAGGCGATGCGAAATTGCAGAAATCGGCAAACGAGAGCATCGCGAACCCGTCAAGTAGCGCGGTTCCTTTCGCAGAGGAACCTGTTCCGGTCATGTCGGCTGCCTTTGCACACTTTGATATCGAGGGGTCCAAGCGCCCCTGCGAGGGCAGTTGAGATGGTAAATTCTGATAGCCTCAAGGATTATTTTGAAAAGGCGCGCCGCTTCGATCAGGATCGGCTGATCCAGGTTGAACGCTCAAATCGCATTGCCTGGTTTGTCGCGATCTCGGCCAGTATCATTGCTGTTGTCTCCGTTGTCGCCATTGCTGGCCTCACGCCGTTGAAGACGGTGGAACCATTTGTCGTACGGGTCGACAATTCGACGGGGATCGTTGACGTCGTTTCAGCCCTAACGTCGACAGCCGGCACCTATGATGAGGCCGTCACGAAATATTTTGCTGCAAGATATGTTCGCGCCCGTGAAGGCTATGTCTGGAGTGAAGGAGAGGAGAATTTCCGGACGGTTGCGCTTTTGTCGACCCAGTCTGAACAAACGCGCTTCGCGGCAAGCTATCGTGGAAGCAATCCGGATTCGCCGCAGAATATCTATGGTCGGGGCGCCACCGCGCGGATCAATATTGCTTCGATCTCGCTGATCAACAAATACGTGGCATCGGTCCGGTACATGCGCACCGTTACGCGCGGCGATGAAGTGCGCACTACGCATTGGGTCGCGACGCTTACCTTCGCTTACGCCAATGCACCGATGTCCTCCACCGACCGATTGGTCAATCCCTTGGGTTTCGCCGTCAGCGAATATCGTGCCGATCCGGAGGCCATCAATTGAGAAATAAATTTCTGCCTGTTTTTCTCCTGATTGCTGGCTTTTCCTCGCCAGCCGTGTCTTTGGAAATACCGCGGGGTGCGTCTCAGGATAGCCGTGTCCGATTTATCGACTATCAGCCTTACAACATCACGCGGGTCGTCGGTACGCTACGCTCATCCGTGCAGGTCGAGTTCGCGGTGGACGAGGAAATTGCCCATGTGGCGCTTGGTAACAGCGTGGCCTGGGAGGTGGCGCCGGCTGGCAATATTCTCTTTCTCAAGCCGCGTGAAAATCAGCCCGTTACCAACATCTCGGTCGTGACGACGAGGCGGGACGGCTCGACACGCAGCTATCAGATGGAGCTGACTATTCGTGACGGCAGCGTAGAGGCCGGGCAGAACACTTATTTCTATCTGAAATATCGGTATCCGGCAGACGAAGCTGCGCGGCGCAAGGAAGACGCGGCTCTACGTGCCCGGGCCGCCCAGGCAGGCGAAGCTGATCGGGTTTTGTCCCTTCACGAGGCGTATGGGCCGCGGAATTGGCATTATACCGCCCAAGGCGCACAGTCGCTTGAACCGCAGGCTATCTATGACAACGGCAAGGTCACAACCTTTGCCTTTGTCGGCAATCAGGAAATGCCGGCTATCTACATGGAGAATTCCGACGGGACAGAAAGCCTGGTTCCAAAATCCGTCGACGGCAATCTCGTTCTTGTTCACGCGATCAGTCGCAAGTTCATTCTGCGTAGGGGCGGGGATGTGCTGTGCATCTTCAACGAAGCTTACGATCGTGTTGGCATCAATCCTGAGACAAACACGACATCGCCGTCCGTCGAACGCGTGGTGAAAACGCAGCCAGTTACGGCGCAATAGGAGGTATCATGGCGGACGAAGAAACCACGCAGATTCCCGGCGAACGTGCAGAAACATCGACCGGTCGGCGCATCGACAACAATCCAATCCTGAAGCGCGGCGCGGTCGCACTTGCCATTGTCGCATTTGTCTCCTTTGCGCTCTGGTCGATGCGCGGGAACAACAAGCCCTCCGAGACTGCACAACCGGAGCGGGTTGTCATCCGGCAGACGTCGGATTTCGAGCCGGCCAAAGAACCGGTCCAGCCGGTGGTGGCTCCGGGTAAACTCCAGCTTCCGACACCGGTTCTGACAGAAGAGAAACCTGCTGACGACGACAAACTGCTCGATGCCGCGCGGCGCGCGCCCGTGATGGCCTATGGAGCCGAGAAAACGCAGTCCGCCAAGCGACAACAGGGTGATGCCGGCGCCGATCCCGATGCAAATTATGTCCCGCTCGGGAACACGCCGGGCAGCTTTGGCGGCGAGCGCGAGAACGAAGATCAGCGCTTCAATCGCATGCTGACACCAACGCGGTTGCAGGGCTCGCGCGCCGGAACGCTTGGCAATCGGGATTTTATCGTTGCGATGGGAACGGCCATTCCATGCGTGCTGGAAACGGCACTTTCTTCCGACCAGCCGGGTTTTACGAGCTGCGTCATCAACCGCGATGTTCTGTCCGACAACGGTCGGGTTGTGCTGATGGAAAAGGGCACACAGGTCGTCGGTGAATATCGCGGGGGACTTCGTCGCGGACAAAAGCGCCTGTTTGTTCTCTGGAACCGTGCGAAGACGCCGAAAGGTGTGATCATTACATTAGCGTCACCCGCAACCGATGCTCTAGGACGCGCTGGAATGGATGGCTATGTTGACACGCATTGGTGGGAACGGTTCGGCAGCGCTATCCTTTTGTCGATCGTGGGCGACGTCACATCCTATGCAACGAGCCGGTTGCGGGACGGCGACGTCGATGCGCAGAACACCACCAGTGCCGGTCAACAGGCTGCGGCGATTGCCGTCGAACAGTCGATTAACATCCCACCAACCCTGATAAAACACCAGGGAGGGCTTGTCTCAATCTTTGTAGCACGGGATCTCGATTTTTCCAGCGTGTACGGGCTGCGCGTAACCGAGCCCCGCAACCGGATTTACGACCGTGCCGTTCTCGGTGACTTTACGCCGGACTCCACGATTGTGACGAAATAGGTAAGACGATGATCGAAGCCGTAGATTCCGGCGTCGTGCGCGAGCTGTTGTTGCCGCTGTCACCGTTTCTGCGTGATCGGTCACTCTATGAAATTATCGTCAACAGGCCGGGCAAGGTCATGACAGAAGGTTCGGTCGGATGGCAGACACATAGCATACCGGAACTCACCTATGACCGGCTGATGCGCCTTGCGCGGGCGGTCGCAAGTTTTTCCGATCAGTCGATCAATGAAACCAATCCAATCTTGTCGGCAACCTTGCCCGACGATGAACGCATACAGATCGTGATACCGCCGGCGACGATAAAGGGAACGGTGAGCCTCACCATCCGCAAACCATCCTCGGTGTCGCTCAGCCTTGATGATCTTGACCAGGCAGGGCTTTTTGCCGAGGTTCGGCATGTCGAAGAAAACCACGGGCAATCGGACCAATTATTGTCCAATTTCTATCGGGCTGGCTTACATAAGGAGTTTCTGAGGCAAGCCATCTTGGCGCGAAAGAACATCATTATCTCTGGTGCAACGGGATCGGGAAAAACAACGCTCTCCAAAGCGCTGATCAGGCACATTCCTGACAGTGAGCGTATCATTTCTATCGAAGATACACCCGAACTGGTAATCCCGCAGCCAAATCATGTTCGGCTTTTCTATTCAAAGGGTGGTCAGGGAATGGCGAGGATCGGCGCAAAGGATCTCCTGGAATCCTGTCTTCGTATGCGCCCCGACCGGATTTTGCTGCAGGAATTGCGCGACGGCACAGCCTTTTACTACATCCGTAATGTGAATTCCGGACATCCCGGTTCGATCACCACGGTCCACGCGGATTCAGCGCGTCTGGCCTTTGAGCAACTCACATTGCTGGTGAAGGAATCGGAGGGCGGAAGCGATCTTGAGCGACAAGACATTCGTGAAATGCTGACAATCGCGATCGACATCATCGTGCAGTGCAAACGGGTCGACGGGCGGTTCCAGGTGAGCGAGATTTACTTCCGCGATGTAGCTATGTCTGACGCGAAATTCTAGATCACGACGTCATGTGTGATCACTTACCGTCTTGCTCAACGCTGCAGAGTATCGCGAATAGCGTCGGCAAACAGGATGCCGGCAGGAGGCGTGAGGGTGGCGGCCAGCAAAGAGGGAAAGGGGAGTTCGTGGTGGATTGTGGTTGTCGGAGAAAGGCTCCGGCCAGTCCGTCACGGAGAAAAGATATGGCACAGGCCATCCAGAAATCACGCTCAATGCCGGACGCGACATCCCGTTCGACAAGCTCGTTTTGAGCCAGCAGAACGTCCGCAAGACCAAGGCGGGCGTCTCGATCGAGGAGCTTGCCGAAGACATCGCCCATCGCGGGCTGCTGACCAGCCTCAATGTCCGCGCCGAGATCGATGCCGATGGTAACGAGACCGGAATTTACCGCATCCCCGCCGGCGGTCGTCGCTATCGCGCGCTCGCACTACTGGTCAGTCAGAAAAAGCTGTCGAAAGCGGCCGCAGTTCCATGCATCGTCAGCAAGGGCGAGACCGCTGAAGTCGAGGATTCGCTTGCCGAAAACATCAGGCGCGTCGACCTTCATCCGCTGGACGAGTTCCGGGCGATCATGACGCTGCGCGAACAGGGGCTCGATGAGGAGGAGATCGCCGCTCGCCTTCACATGACGGTGGCGACGGTGAAGCAGCGCTTGCGCCTCGCATCGGTCTCGCCACGACTTCTGGAACTTTACGCGAATGACGAGTTGAAGCTCGGGCAGGTCATGGCATTCTCGATCACCAATGATCACGCTCGCCAGGAACAGGTTTGGGACACGGTTTCGCGGACCTATGGTCAGGGTGCCAATTATATTCGTCGCATGCTGACCGAAACCGCGATCAGGGCCACCGATCGCCGCGCCATCTATGTTGGCACAGATGTCTACGAGGCTGCTGGGGGCGTGGTCATGCGTGACCTGTTCGAACCGGACAATGGTGGATGGCTGCAGGATCCGGCGCTGCTCGGACAGCTCGTGATCGAAAAGCTGGTAGCCTACTCGGAAGTGCTCAAGGCTGAGGAAGGTTGGAAATGGGTCGAAACGGCGTTGGACTTCTCCTACGGCCATACCTCCGCTCTTCGCCGGTTCTACGGCAAACAGGCGCAATACTCTGAGCAAGAGCTGGCTCGCCACGACGCCCTGAAGGCGGAATACGACAAGCTCGACGCCGAATATGCCGAGGCGGAAGAGGTCTGTGAGGAAACCGAGGCCCGGCTTTAGGAAATCGGCAACGAACTCGATGTGTTGAACGACCGGCCCTATGTCTTCGATCCGGAAGAGGTCTCCCGCGGCGGCGTTTTCATCTCACTTGCCGTCAATGGGGAACTGAAGATCGAACGCGGTTTCGTTCGACCGGAAGATGAGCCCACCGCCGAGGTGGATGCCGATGATGCGGATGATGGTGATGGTCATGGCGGAAATGATACCGTTGCAGCATCGGCGAATGGTGGAGTTTCGATTATCGGCAGGACTGCGAGCGTCGAGGAGCCGGAGGACGATGATGGTAAGCTGCGCGCGCTTTCCGATCGTGTTGTCGAAGATCTTACAGCCGCCCGCACTGTCGCCCTTCGCAATGAGCTGGCGAACAACCCGGTGGTGGCTTTCATCGCGGCTCTCCATGTTGCGGTCCTCAAGATCTTCTATAGATACGGGGCAGACTCGTGTCTGGAGGTCACGCTACAGCATACCACCTTCGGCCAGACCCAGGGACTGGGCGATACGGTATGGGTGAAGGAGATTGAACAGCGGCAGGAATCGTGGGGTTATGATCTCCCTGCGAATGCTGACGAGGTCTGGGATTATCTGATCAAGCTCGATGAACCGAGCCGCATGGCGTTGTTTTCCCATTGCGTCTCGTTGTCGGTCAACACCACGGTCCAGGCGTGGAACAGGCGGGTCACGGAAAATGTCCATGCCCGGCAGCGCGCGATCTCGCTCGGATTTGACATGGTGGAGGCGGGCTGGACACCGACCGTCGACAACTATCTCGGGCGCGTGACCAAGGCGCATATCCTGCAGGCGGTTCGCGAGGCGAAGGGTGAGCAGTCGTCCCAACTCATTGATCACCTGAAAAAGCCCGACATGGCGCGCGAGGCTGCCCGATTGCTGGAAGGCAGCGGATGGCTCCCTGAAGTTTTGCGGCTTCCGGTTGCCGAAACCACTGTGGTCGCCGAGATCGGTGCTGAGGTGACGGAAGATGGTGTCGATGACAATACCTCCAAAACTGCTGATGCCGATTTGCCGGCTTACTTGACCAAAGGCGAGGAGGAGGCTTCTGTCAATCTCTCTGACGATGGTGAACATCTGGAAGCCGCTGAATAGCTGCGTCCGGATCATCACAACATAGAATCCCGGGCCCGGTCATTACGCCGGGCTCTTTCAGTTTTTGGACATTGGACACAAGCATGTCCGTCATGAACATCTATGAACGCGCCAGAAAGGCTTCAGCCCTCTTCTGCTCGGTTGGGAAGCAGAGCAGGTCGGCGATCTGCCCGGTATGACTGGTGAAACAAGCGCATCGGCGGCTCTACGCACTCAGCGCAGCAGCCGCCGTTCGAGAAAGGACTGCATGTCACGCCGACCATCCGCGACGCAATAGACGATCACATTCTCTCCGATGATGCGATAGATCATCCGCCAGGGCTTGTGATGCAGCTCCCGATAGTCGGTGATGCCGAGACCGGTGAGTTCCTTCGGAACATTTCCCTTGGCTGGCAAATCCTCGAGCCCCAGACAGGCATGCTCGATTTCGCCGAGAATCCGTTCGGCAGTCTCGATGCCATCCCGGCTGGCGAGGAAGCGGTAGAGATCTTCAAGATCCCGTTCTGCATCCTCGGTAAACAGAACTTGATACGGCATCAGGCGCTAGGCTTCGACAGGCGTGCACGAAGGCGTGCGAAGGTTTCTTTCGCAGGGCGGACCTTCCCGTCCTCCACCTGCTTGTTCGTCAGCGCCAGCACCTTCAAAAGCGCCAGCGTTTCCTGCGTTTCTTCGTATTGCGTAACGTCCTGAAGCACGGCTTTCGCCTCGCCATGCAATGTGATTACCACCGGCTGCCGGTCGTCGGCGAGCTGGCGAATGACCTCCGGTGCATGTGCCTTGAGGTAACTGATGGGTTTGACCTGTTCCGATAGTTTCATAGCTGTTAACTCCTTTTGACCAGAATATAGACCTTTAATGGTCTTTCTGGAAGCGATTATTGCGAAGTCGCAAGAGGGGAGAAGGGTCGTTTGCGCGTGGGCGGTTGCCGTAGGGCCGGAGAGAAGGTTTCAGGAGAGGGCGTATGAGCGCCGTTTTCTTGCAAATCTGGCAAGTCGGAAGATCATCTCACTCATGCAGGATGGCGACAATAGATGCAAATGATCGCCACATCCTGCACGAGTGCGGGGGAAGAGGCCGCAGTCCGGGAACGATTTGTTTAACGCGTCCAGTCTTCCACGCGCAGGCCCTCGACGCGCTCAAACTCGCCGGTATTGTTGGTAACGACCACGAGATCCCGCGCCTTTGCCTGACCGGCGATAAGTGCGTCATAGGGACCGATTGGCGTCCCCTTGACGGCAAGGGCCGCCCGGATATCTCCAGCGACGTACGCATCCCTCTGGTCGAAATCGAGGACTGGAAAATCGGCGAGCAGTAAGCGCAACGTCTCGAGATTATGCTCGATCTTTGCACTTTTGTGAGCGCCAAAATAAAGCTCATGAACGACAATTGAAGAAAGGCCGATCGTCCCCGGAACGCTGCCGAGAACACGACTGACCAGAGTATCTGATCGCCGACCGATCAAGGTGATTACAGCATTGGTGTCGAGAAGATGGGAAATCACGAAAACACCGCATCAAGCTCCGGCCGGTCCTGCTGATCGGGCTGTTTGCGGCCATCCGCCATGAAATCGTCGCTGACCCCGCGGGTGAGTGCAGCCCTCAGCGATGCCCATGCCTCCTTGGTCTCGACATGTGGGCGAAGGATGAGCGCATCGCCTTCCTGCGTGATCTCCACGCGCTCGACATTGAAGCGGAACTCTTTCGGCAGGCGAACGGCTTGTGAATTGCCTGCCTGAAAAACACGGGCGAGATGGGGCATGGCCGCTCCTCCTTTTGTATACACAGAAATGTATATACGCTCTTGCCGTTTCTGTTTCAAGATATGATTCATGACCCCGTGCATTCGATGCCGCCCGACACATCGGCTTGGCTGACAGCGGCAAAGCCAGCCCGATCGCTCAAGTATCGTTTGTCTGCCGGCGGGCTGTGCTCCGGATGGTTTCATGCTGTCTGGCTGGACGGACGTTGACCGGGGCGACGTTGCCGAAGACCACATTTCGGACACCGGTATTTCCAGCTTCACCAGATATTGCCGCATGACCGGCAATGGGCAAGTCGGTCACCACGCCAATCATCGTGGACCGTGAACGGATGGCGCGGCGGAGGGAATTCATCGCATCCCGCCCGCACGGGTGGAGCGGGCGCTGGAGATGGCGCGTTGGCGCGGATGGCGGCGAAGGTGCACGCGCAAGCCTGTGCCCGGTTCCGCTCAATGGTGGATCAGGCAGGCATGATGGTTTCGCTCCCCTCGATTGCCCCGAACCATTCCCGTTGTATGTCGCTCGTATAGACGACCGCCTGCTTTTGCGGTCAACCCCTGACGGGGTAAGACCCGCCCGAAAATTTTGCAAAATTCGATTTCGGTTCCCTTGCCTTGACGGGAAATAGAATTTTGCAAAATTTTCAGCCGAGCTGACCGCAGCAAGTCGGCCGTCTCTTCGTGCGCCATCGGGAATGGTCCCGAGCAACCGAAGGAGACACTACCATGGCCACCACGATCGCAACCTTGATGCAGAAGACCGACGGCAGCCTCGAAGGCATTTTCGCCACCATCCGGGTCAACGCGCCGATCGCAATCGTCCCGAACGCGAGCAAGTCAAGCGACGAAGCCCCCGATTTCCGCGTCATCCATCGTCTGACCGGCTTCGAGATCGGCGCGGGATGGAACCGCGTCGCCCGCCAGACCGGAGAGGAATACCTCTCGGTGAAGCTTGAGGCTCCCGAAATCGGTGTGATCTTCGGCAACGTCGCCCCAGCTCCCGGCGGGGATCCGGCAAAGAAGGTGATCCTCTGGAACAACCCGAACTGAGCGGCAGGCAGCCGGCTTCGAGCGATCGGGGCCGGCTCCGGCATTTTGCACTGATTGATCCGTGTGAACATGGGAGTGAAAGCGGGCATCGAGCCCGCTGTCACTCCTTCCGGGTGCCAAACGCAACCAAACTTTGTCTGCTCAGACCGTCCAAGTGTGCCATGCCAGCCAGAATGCCTCCAGGACGAGCGGTTCCCCCAATTTTGCCGCCGATCGCTTGCGCGCTCGCCAACAAAATCGGCTCCCCCACTCGCCGCCTCCGGCGATCGCGTTCCGCGCTCCTTGACCCCTCCGGCCTGCCATGACTGCGGGCAGCGTCTTTCACAAACATCAAGGAGACAATCAATGTCGATCGATCAGCACATCGAGGAGCTACGCGCCGAGCTGCGGAACGCAGTCTATCGCAACGAGCGCCGCTGGATCGAGAAGGAACTGGCGAAGGCGCTGGCAGAGCGCGAGGCGCTCTGGGCCGAGCAGGCGGCTTTCCTCAAGAACGAACCGCCCTATTGAGGGCGGTTTCGCGTCTCGGGCGTGCTGTGCGGCCTCAGCCGTTGAGCGCGTCCTTCACCGCTTTCGCCGGCGTAAAAGTCAGCTTCTTCGACGCCGCGATCTTGATTGTTTCTCCCGTCGCCGGATTGCGGCCTTCGCGTGCCGGCGTCTCTTTCACCTTGAATTTGCCGGAGCCTGGCACATTCGTCTCGGCGCCGGTCTTCGCCGCTTCGGCGATCTGCCGGAACACGCTGTCCACAATGGCCTTCGCCTGAGCCTTGGTCAGGCTCTGCTCGGCGGCGATCTTGTCCGCCATCGCGGTTGCTGTCGTCATGGAAAATAACCTCCCAGGTTAAGGTCTCATCAGTATGACAATCGGTGTGCCGCGATGATAGGGACAGATACTGCTGCGGCGCGGTCAATCCACCGGAAATCGCGGATTTTACCGGGGGTCGCTTTCAGGCTACCTCGACGCGGCGCTAAACTCTCGCTTCTGTTTCCATGCATGCACAACACGAGGGACGCAACGCCAACGCTTGCAATGTACTTTTGCCGTAGATAGACTCGTGCATATAAGCGAGTAAATCGCGCCGGCAAAGTCAGGTGAACGTTTGCCTGCGGCACATAGCAGGAGATCAAGTTGGTAACTGCCAAACCTCGCTCAACCAATCCGGCTTCAGTTGACGCGTCCAGAAACGCTTTTTGGCGCCTCCTTCTGTTTGTGGCGAGGCTGCCATTTGCCATTCTCGGTGTTTTCGCCCGTTCGATATTCTACAGCGCGTGGTATTTGGCCTTTTATCTCTTGTGCATGTTGCGGCCGTTCACCGGTATGTTGGTATTGGCCGCACTGGTCATGCTGCCGATGTCGATCGTCGTTTTTGCCCATCCCGATGCTGCTCACGGCATGCCGTTCTGGGCGTTCGGCCTGATGGGACTTGTCTTGGTCGCCTTTGCGCTCGGCTACACGCTTTTTGTCGACTGGATCACGCCACCGGGGGCCGAAGATCCGTTCGAACGTTATCGTCGCTCCGATCGTTGGCGGGAATGACGGTAATCAAGACGCCTGTGTTCACAGCAAATCACAGATCAAAAATGTGGCTTCACGAACCGATTGGCGCTTGCTGCGGCATCCATATCCTTCCGTCGGAAGTAGATCGCCCTGCCGCAGCGGATCGGACTGTGTCCTTGCACGATTATAATCTGCTCGTCTTTCCGCATCGATTGCGTGATTTCGTGTGGCATGATCAAGGGGCGGCGTTGGAAATTGACGTTTTCTGATTTGCGCGATGCGCCGTTCTTCATATCCCAGCCGATGTTGCGGGAACTTCCCTTCACCTCGACTGTCATCTCGCCACATTGGGCCGAGACATTGCGCGCTGTATCAAGCGCTTTGATTGCCGCATAGGACGTGAAGGCGCAGCCATCGATCCATGAGATCGCTCCGTCCTTTCCGAAGTGTCGTTCCAGTTGTCCAACGGATTGGTACATCAGCATCATGGATATGCCGTATTTGCGACCCCGATCGCGTGCTTCTTCCAGAACGCGCATGTAGCCGAGAAGGTCGACCTCATCGAGCATGAAGAGTGCCCGTCGTTTGAAGTGGCCGTCGGCCTGTATCATGGCGTTGATCAGCGCCCCGATGATCACTCGACCTATGCCCGGATAGGAGCGCAGGATTAACGCAGGGATGTTAAGAAACACATCGTTCTTGCCAGTGACGATGTCGCTCGGTTTGAAGGTATTACCGCAGACAAGTGCTGCATAATTGTCGAGCGAGAGCCATTGCGTGTCCTTCGAAGCGGTCGAATAAACGCCGGAGAATGTCTGCTCGGTCATGTTGGTAAAGACGCCCAAGGTTTCCCGGATGAACGCCGAACCCGAATTCTCCTGAATGTCGCGCAGCATGGCGAGCACCGATGGCTCAGGTTCGGAAACGATCTGTCTCAGGCTGCGCAGATTTCGCCGACCTTCATATTCTGACGATAGCATCACATGTGCGAGCAGTCCTGTCAGGAGATTATGCGCCTGGCTTTGAAAGTAGGAGCCGGTCGAACTTTCGAAGCGTGCTGTGTCCGACAGGAGCATGTGGGCAACGCCGACGATGTCTTCTTCTCGTTTGCTTGAGGTTTCGATCCCGTCAAGTACGTTGAAGCCGATGAGTGGGTTTGTCGGATCGAGCACCATGACCTCCCGGTCGAGCTTGGCTGTGCGATGCTCTACGACCATTGGCGCAACCTCGGTTGAGGGGTCGAGGCAGATCAGCGGTCCGGTATAGCGTAACGCCGTCGGCACGACATTGCTGGTGGTTTTGTAACCTCCCGATCCGGCAAAGAAGAGTATATGCGTGGAATCGAAATCCTGCCGATAGGTGAGGAGAGGTGCTTTGCCGCCTTGTCCCCAAGTGGCACGATCATCTGGATCGAAGGGCAACTCGTGTACGATTTCCTTGTCTACGCGGTAACGCTCCCCGACAACGATCTCGCCATCAGATGGGAAGAGTGTCCCCGCAGCCGACATCGATAGCCAGTCGGCGTCGCCGAAGGCTGCGCGTCGGGCACGCTTGACCTGTCCGGGAACGACAGTGGCGATGCGTGCCGATGCAGCGACTGCCGTGAAGCCACACAACGCACCGACCACGACAACCATATCGAGATAGGAAAGTGCGGTGTCCCAGCTGACAAGACCGCGATCAACAGATGGAGCCAGACGCGCGTATTCTCGCAAGGCATAGAAGCCAACGACGCCGAGAAAGCACAGGAGGCTCATCATGGCTAACGGTCGCCGATGATGCATGGGCAAAGACCAGACCGTCAACAGTCCGGCGAGCGGTCCGAGCAGAAGTGCGGGTAACGGAGCGGCGCGCAGAAACCAATATGCTGTTTTGCCCGACATGCCGGTCGCCAATTCCGCCCACCGCCAGCCGATAATATAGACGGTGATTGCCGTGACAACGACCGGTACGAGGACGAGCAACAGGCTCGGGCTCAGTTTTCCCTTCAATGCCATTCGCGCATCTCCCGGTCACGCACGGCCTCAACCTTCTGTACCTGGGACTTGAATGCCTCTTCGCCATTATCGCGTAGCCGCCGATATTCGGGAGAGTTCATTGTCACGCGTGCCAGTTCAAGCAGGCCGCCGAGCAAGAACGCCCGGTCAGCCCTCGACAGTCCTGCCTTGACCACGATGCCACCAAGCAGGAATTTTTCGCGGGCTTCTTGTTTGCGGTCAGACGTCATTTGAAATCGCCTCCGACGTTCCAGTGTCACGATCCGTTGATCGACGTGCCGGAGCAGTTGAGCCAGAGGTCTCTTTCTTCTCTTTTTGAAATCGTGCGGTGATCTCTTCGAAGATGCGATCGATGTCCTCGTCTGCAATTTCCAACTCCGCTAATCCCGACTTGGTGGCGGCCTTGGCGAAGCGCTCGGCTGATTTAACGATTGCGGCACGTCTGCGTTCACGCAGCTTCTCGATCTGGGCATCGATATCCAGAATTGACGATTTTGCGGCCATCTGTCGTTTCCTTTTCATGCAACAAAGTTTCGATTTCGCTTTTAACTATCTGGAATAAGATAGTAAAATAAGCTATCTTGCACAAGTCCCCAAACGCCGATGCCGGAATTTTTAGTCTGATTGTCTTCTGGTGAAGCGGAATCTGGCCTGCGGCCCGATCGGTTTGAGGGCGCAATATACGTCGCTGGAGCGACGTGCTTGAAAGAAGAGGAAACCAGACGTGGCGATTATGTTCGTCAGAGCGCAGGTGATTGGAAGGGGAGCGGGACGCAGTATCGTCTCGGCTGCGGCCTATCGCCATCGCGCTCGTATGATGGACGAACAGGTCGGTACTTCATTTAGCTATCGCGGTGGCGCGTCCGAACTGGTGCATGAGGAACTGGCGCTTCCGAATGAGATTCCGGCATGGTTGAAGTCAGCTATCAAGGGGAAATCCGTCGCGGAAGCGAGCGAGGTATTTTGGAACGCGGTTGATGCGTCTGAGAAGCGGGCAGACGCACAGCTTGCGCGTGAATTGATCATCGCTTTGCCAGAGGAGCTGACGCGTGCCGAGAATATCGCCGTGGTCCGGGAATTCGTCCGGGACAATTTGACCGCAAAAGGCATGATCGCGGACTGGGTCTATCACGATAAGGATGGCAATCCGCATATCCATCTGATGACGGCACTCAGGCCCCTGACGGCAGAAGGGTTCGGGCCGAAAAAGGTGCCTGTTCTTGGAGAGGATGGTGAGCAGCTGCGCGTCGTTACGCCGGATCGGCCAATCGGCAAGATCGTCTACAGGCTTTGGGCAGGCGACAAGGAGACCATGAAGGCGTGGAAGATTGCCTGGGCGGATACAGCCAATCGGCATCTGGCACTTGCTGGCCACGAGATCCGCCTCGACGGTCGCTCCTATGCCGAGCAAGGCCTTGACGGCATCGCGCAAAAGCACCTCGGGCCAGAAAAGGCGGCGCTCGCGCGTAAGGGGATCGAGATGTTTTTTGCGCCCGGCGACCTTGCGCGTCGTCAGGAAATGGCAGACCGGCTGTTGGCGGAGCCGCAACTTTTGCTGAAGCAACTCGCCAACGAACGCTCCACTTTCGATGAGAAGGATATCGCCAGGGCGCTACATCGTTATGTTGATGACCATGTCGATTTCACCAACATACGGTCACAGTTAATGGCCTCGGATGATCTCGTACTATTGAAGGCGCAGCGGGTCGACACGGAAACGGGCAAGATGGCAGAGCCTGCCGTTTTCACCACGCGTGAGATTCTTCGCATCGAATATGACATGGCGCAGTCGGCGAATGCTCTGTCCAAGCGTTCGGGCTTCGCTATATCGGAGAAAGCCACCGCTGCTGCAATCCGTCAAATAGAGACACAGGATCCACGAAGGCCCTTCCAGCTTGATCCCGAACAGATTGATGCGGTCCGTTATGTCACAGGGGACAATGGCATTGCTGCCGTTGTAGGTCTGGCTGGTGCGGGCAAGTCGACGCTGCTTGATGCAGCACGCCTTGCCTGGGAAAGCCGAGGTTGTCGCGTAATCGGGGCGGCACTTGCTGGTAAGGCAGCAGAGGGGCTGGAGGAAAGTTCAGGCATCAAGTCCCGAACCCTTGCATCACTGGAAATGGCATGGGCTGGCGGTCGGGACCTGCTTGAAAGCGGCGACGTGCTTGTCATCGATGAAGCTGGCATGATCTCCTCGCAACAGATGGCACGTGTGCTGAAGGTGGCTGAGGATGCCGGCGCGAAGGTCGTTCTGGTTGGTGACGCCATGCAGCTTCAGCCAATACAGGCAGGTGCCGCGTTTCGGGCGATCAGTGACCGTATTGGATTTGCCGAACTTGCCGGTGTGCGGCGCCAGCGGGACGGATGGGCACGTGAGGCTTCTCGTCTGTTCGCGCACGGCGATGTGGAAAAAGGTCTCGATACCTATGCGCAGAAGGGGCGCCTCGCCGAGGCAGAAACACGGACCGAAATCATCAATCGTATCGTCGAGGATTGGACCGATGCACGGCGCGACCTGTTGCACAAAGCCGAGAATGAGGAAACCGCGCGGCAGCTTCGCGGTGACGAGTTGCTCGTCTTGGCGCATACCAATGAGGACGTGAAGCGTCTCAATGCATCTCTGCGCCACGTGATGGCGGAGGAAGGGGCACTGACCGGCGCGTGCGAATTCCAGACGGAGCGGGGGGCACGTGAATTTGCTGTCAGCGATCGGATTATTTTCCTGGAGAACGCCCGTTTTGTTGAACAACGTGCGCGCCATTTCGGTCCGCAATATGTGAAGAACGGAATGCTCGGTACGGTCATATCAACCGGCGATAAGCGGGGTGGAACGCTGTTAAGAGTTCGTCTCGATAATGGCCGAGAGGTCGTGATCAGCGAGGACAGCTATCGCAATATCGATCATGGTTACGCCGCCACAATTCATAAATCTCAAGGGGTCACCGTGGACAGGACCTTTGTGCTTGCCACAGGCATGATGGATCAGCATTTGACCTATGTCTCGATGACCCGTCACCGCGATCGCGCCGATCTTTATGCAGCACGCGAGGATTTTGAACCTAGACCGGAGTGGGGACGAAAGCCACGTGTCGATCATGCCACTGGCGCTACTGGCGAACTGGTGGAGACCGGCGAGGCTAAATTTCGGCCTGAGGACGAAGACGCCAAGCAAAGCCCTTATGCCGATGTAAAAACCGATGACGGTGCTGTTCACCGCCTTTGGGGCGTCAGCCTTCCAAAGGCATTGGAAGAGAGTGGTGTCGGCAAGGGCGATACTGTCACATTGCGCAAAGATGGCGTTGAACAGGTTAAGGTGGAAATGACCGTCGTCGACGAGCAGACTGGTCAAAAGCGAACCGAGGAGCGAGAGGTTGAGCGAAACGTCTGGGTGGCGGAATTGCAGGAAACGGCCCATGCGCGCGAGCAACGCCTCGATCGTGAGTGCCATCGGCCAGAGTTATTCACGCAACTGGTGGAACGATTGTCGCGGTCAGGCGCCAAGACGACAACGCTCGATTTTGAGAGTGAAGAGGGTTACCGGGCACAGGCCCAAGATTTTGCCAGGCGACGTGGCATCGATACACTCTCCGGGATCGCGGCTGAAATACAGGAAAGCGTTTCGGGACGACTAGCGTGGATTGTGAATAAGCGAACGCAGGTCGCAAAACTCTGGGAACGAGCGAGCGTTGCGCTCGGCTTTGCAATCGAACGCGAACGTGGCATGACGTATAGTGAGACAGGCAATAAAACCTACGCAGTGGAAATTGCCACAGCCGGAAAATATCTGATCGCGCCGACTTCGATTTTTGCCCGCAGTATCGAAGAAGACGCCCGTCGTGCACAGCTTCGCTCGGATCGTTGGAAGGAGCGGAACGAAATTCTCCGACCGGTGCTGGAAAGGATCTATCGTGATGCAGACGGTGCGCTCGCCAGACTGAACGTTCTCGCTTCCGATGCACGAACCGAGCCGCGCCAGCTTGCCGATAATCTCCTGACCAGGCCGCAGCGCCTCGGCCGTCTGCATGGTTCGGATCGCTTTGTCGATGGGCGGGCTGCGCGTGATGATCAAAATGCGGCGCTGGGTGCGCTGTCGGAACTCGTGCCGCTGGCGCGCGCCCATGCCACCGAATTCCGACGTCAGGCCGCACGCTTCGGTATCCGTGAGCAGCAACGGCGTGCACATATGTCCCTGTCGATCCCAATGCTGTCGAAGCCGGCGATGGCGCGTCTCGTCGAACTCGAGATTATCCGTGAACGGGGTGGGACCGATGCTTACAAGACCGCTTTCCGCTACGTCGTGGAGGATCGCCAACTGGTTCAGGAGGTAAAATGCCTTAATGATGCCTTGACGGCTCGGTTCGGCTGGAGTGCCTTTACCAAGAAGGCCGACGCGGTTGCCGAGCGTCACGTGACTGATCGCATGCCGGAGAATATCTCACCCGAGCGCCGCGAAAAACTCATGCGTCTGTTCAACGTGGTCAGGCGTTTTTCTGAAGAACAGTACCTAACCGAGAACCAGGATCGTTCAAAGACCGTTGCTGGTGCGAGCATCCAAAATCATAAGGAGATCACGCCGATGCTACCGATGCTTGCTGCCGTGACGGAGTTCAAAACATCTGTGGGCGAGGAAGCGCGAAGGCGTGCGATCGATGTCGCACTTTATCGGCATCATCGCGCGGCACTCACCGAGACAGCGACACTTATCTGGCGGGATCCTGCGGGGGCAGTAACAAAGGTCGAAGAACTTGTCATGAAGGGGTTTGCGGGTGAGCGAATTGCTGCAGCGCTTAGCAACGATCCATCGGCCTATGGTGCATTGCGTGGCTCCGATCGCTTGATGGACAGGCTACTTGCTACCGGACGTGAACGGAAAGAAGCGGTTCAGGCTGTGCTGGAAGTGGCGAGCCGGGTGCATTCACTTGGTGCGTCGTGGGCATCTGCCCTGGACGCGGAGACACAAGCGGTCATCGAAGAGCGGCGGAGCATGACAGTTGCCATTCCCGGCCTGTCACGAGCGGCCGAAGATGCGCTCTCGCAATTGGTTAATAAGCAGAACGAGCGAAGGGAGTGGGGTAATAAGCGCGAGGTTAGAGTAAATTCGCTCGAGCCACGCATAGCCCGGGAGTTTGCTGCTGTCAGTCGGGCTCTTGATGAGCGTTTCGGTCGAAGTGCAATTTTGCGAGGTGAAAACGACGTAACCAACCGTGTCTCACCGGCACAACACCAAGCCTTCGCGGCGATGCGACTGCGGTTGCAGATAATACAGAAGACGGTGCGGGCAGAAAGCAGCCAGGAGATTGTTGCCGAACACCAGCAACGTCGCATCGATCGCGGACGAGGTGTCGTCCGATAGGTGCTTGAGAAAACCGAAAGGAAGTTCAACATGGTCAGCCTTCTTGCCAAAGAAGCCCGTCATGTTCTGCGGCTCCCGTCTGATGTTCAATGGCGGAGTACGGCCCGTTCGTATCTTCTACACCAACCGCTGGCACCCTCCCGCCAAACGCGTTCGTTCAACGGTCCCATGTCGGCCATAGAAGAACCGTAGATTGACGGTTCATGACTGTCTAACTCGAAGAGGGATGTGCATTTATTGGGCCTCACTCCTCTTCGTCAGGTGAACGGCACATAGTTTCTCGATCTCAGCGATGAGGAGGCTCGTTTGTTTCAAAAGCCAGCGGAGTGCTTCTTCAGTAATGTCGAAATGGGGAGAATAGCGCGCCTTCACATAGGCCTCGTTGACGATATTGAACCATGCCTTGTAGCGCTGTTGATCTTGCGGCCACGCCTTGGCGAGTTCATTGTGTTGCCCTTCTGCAAGCCGGCGCAAGAATTTTAGGTTGTGTGAAGACGGCGAGTAGTTTGTCGTTACCAATAGGAAGGTGGAATAAGCCTGTTCTATCGCTTGATGGAGCAGGAAAGCAGCCTCTTTGAAAATTCCCTTCTCGACGCAAAAATTCGCAGTCAATACAAAATTGCGTGCATGCGGTAGCCGGTCGTCAAAATATTCCTTCGCGATACGATAGGCATCTTCCGGATTGAGAATCCCGGGCTGGGCGAGCGACTCGGGGTCGAGTTCGTAAAGGACGATGCCTTCTTTGCGAATGTCAGTGAAGAAATATCGTCCTTCCTTAATTCGCGTGTTCACCTCGCGAAGCGAATGGACGATGAAGTTTACCGGCGTCTGCACATCTCGCAGGCGCATAAGCCGGTCTTCGGTTTTGCGCCAGAACTCAAAGTCCGCCAATTTCCGGTTGTTGACGATAATCAGCAGATCAAAATCAGAGCGGTAACCTTTGCCAGTATGCGGCTCATCCACCTGTGTGCCGCGCGCATAGGATCCAAAGAGAATTACCTTGACGATACGACCCCGCTTCTTGAATTCCGCCGCCCCCTCCTTGAGCGCATCCTCGAATTCCTCGAATATTATTTCCAGCACGCGCTGCAACTCACGCTGTTTTACGTGAGGCAGGTGATCGATACGGTCTTTCATCAGCACGGGTGCACCTGTGGGTCAAAAGAAAGGGCGACGAACTATTTCGTGTGTCGGCTTAAATTGCAAAATTCAACGACGCCGATCAACAAAGCCTTTGCAAAGATCGTGCGGTTTTACTCCTATATGGTGCCGTAACAGATTTAAAATTACGAGATGGCAACTGCCTCGGCCTTTATGTCCAGCGCATATTCCCTTTGTTGTTGCGTTCCTGAAAATATCTTGAATTTCATCTAAACCCTATATCCAATTATTGCCACAACTATTTGATTCTGTTACAAGACAGTGCATATTTGAGCAACACATGCCAGGGACGACGATACAGCGTCTGCTGTTAAAAAATCCGCCATGCGGTCTCTCTAACGTCCGGCTCCAATCTATTTTCCCCTCCGCCGGACGCAGGAGGAATAGTTGTGTTGCAAATTTCGAATGTAAAAGCTGCCCGCGAACTTTTGCAGCAGGACGCTATCCGTCATGGCACGGAAGACAGTCTGGTCGTCGATGCCACGAGGCGAATCTATGCGGATACAGCGCCGACAGCTGCTGCGCTTTTTGCACTCGACGCCTGGTTCGAAAATGATCAACGTAATTTTCAGTTCTGGACGCGGATTTTTCAGCGCCTCATGAATTGAAACTTATTGCAACGGGTCTGCCCACTGATCGAGAGCATAGCCGCGGCCCTGCGCAGTTCTGACCAAATTTTGACCATGCCGCGCCAATGCACGCCGTATATGGCCGATATGAATGTCGACCGTGCGTGGCTCGACGATAGCTCCCTGGCCCCACACTGCGTCGATGAGGTCCTGCCTGCTCCAAACAATTTCAGGCTTTTGCATGAGCGCTTCAAGCAAACGGAACTGCAACGGCGTGAGTTTGACGCGATGCCCGTTGCGAAACACCCGAACCTGCGAACGGTTCAGCAGCAGGTCGCAATAGGTCAAAACAACTCTCGTGGCATCCGTAGCCGCGATACTGCCTCGGTATTTTTGGAGAAATCCCAGCAAAACAAGGGGATCGAACGGAGGGTTCAGGACCAGATCCAAACGTTCTTTGATCTGATGTCCAGTATCGAAACCACTCCTGTTCAGTAAAACCAACGCGAGACCTGGAAGCCGTTCCCCAAGGTGAAGAAACTCGGAAAGCTCAGCCTCGCCGTCCCATATCAAGACACTCGGATCCCGTTCGGCGCCTATCTTGGCAGTCGTCAAATCTTTGAGCTGTGATGCGAGTTCCGCATCGAACCCTTCAACCGAGAGCAGATGACGAAGCATCAAAAACAATTGCGCGTCAGATGTTTTTATCAGAACCTTCGACATAACATTCATTGTCCCGTTGAAGCACTATTAAGGCGAAACGTATTCTCCCCCGTTTACATCGATCGTGGCACCATTGACGAAGCCAGCATTTTCCGAAGCGAGGAAAGCGATCAGAGCTGTTACATCGTCAGGGCTTCCCAAGCGGCCGACCGGAATACGCGAAAGGGCATCTCGATTTGAATCGGAATCAACTGGGCTAGTCATTCCCGTTACGATATGTCCCGGCGCAACAATATTGGCCGTAATTCCTGTCCCGCCAAGCGTGGACACGAGAGAACGAAGGCAACCCGATAGTGCATCTTTTGATGCGGTATAAGCGCTGCCAGCGAGTCTGGGTACCGCCCTGCTAGCAATAGAACCAACCAAAACGATTCTACCGAAGCGCCGTTTAATCAGATCCGGCAAAATACATTGGCAACAAAGGACGGGTCCGATCAAATTGGTTGAAAGGACTGCGTTCCATTCCTCAATCGTTGTCTCGACAAACGCTGCAGCTTTGCCATCTTTTGCTTTAGGCGATACGCCAGCATTACAGATCAGAGTGTCTGGCGAACCCCAATGGTCTCGCACGGTATCGAAAAAGCCGACAATTGCTGTCGGTTCACTTATGTCTACACACCGATACAAGATGGCATCTTTACCGAATTGCGAAATGAGCAACTCTCCAGCCGCCGAGACTCGTTGCCGCGTCTGCCCGAAAAACGCTACTTTGTAGCCTTCACTGGCCAATTGTCTGACCGTTGACAGCCCAATGCCTGAGCTGCCCCCGGTAACAACGGCTATACGCTCGCATACTCCAGCCGTCATGCTGCCTGATCCATTGCCGCAAAAAGAGAAAGCGGAGGATGAGCGTCGGGATCGGTAATCACTTCAATGAGCGATGGTTTGCCACTTTCAATGCTCAGACGCAGCTGCTGCGAGAAGTCAGCAGCATTAGCGACAGTGGCAGATCGACATCCGCATGCTGAAGCGATCGCCGCGTGATCGACCGGAGCAAAATGGCACGCGGTTGTGTATCGGTCGAATTTTACGGTTTCCGCATCTTTCTGGAAGCCCAACACGCCATTGTTCAGAAGGACAACGGTGACAGGTAACTGCATACGTATCATCGTTTCCAGTTCGGCCCAACTATGCGCAAATCCACCGTCTCCTACGATGGCTACCACCGGGTTGTCAGGACGGGCAACTTTTACCCCCATCGCAAGCGGTAAGCCCCATCCAAGGCCAGCAAGCCCGCGCGGCGTAATGAATCTTGTGCCTACCTTGCGACAGCGAAGCTGACCCACGACCCACATAGACGAATAGCTCGCATCCGCCACGACCGTTACGTTTTGATCGAGCCAGGGCTGCAATTCCTGCATAACGCGCTCAGGCCTCATCGTGACTGATCGATCCTCAAGAACCGATCGGCGAGCTTCGTCATATTCCGCCCAGAAACCCGCAATTCTTTTTTCGTAAGCGAGGCGCGGCATACTGCGCCGAAGGAAGTCTCTTTTCGATAACGCTGCGCACAAAGCCGTGAGCGTTTCGTGCGCATCGCCATGCAAACGCAACGCTTCGTAATTGCGCCCGATTTCAGCGGGGTCAATGTCAATGTGTATGATTTTCGCTGAAGGAGGAAACTGCTGCCAATTGTCGGTTCCGTTCTGATTGGTGCGTGTTCCGGCAAGGATAACCAGATCGGCTTCCTTCATCAGTTGGCGACTGTAGAAACCCAACGATCTTGGGCCAGTCAGCGCTCCCAGAACGCCAGCAGACAGAGGATGGAATTCGTCAACTGCCCCTTTGCCCATATTGGTCGTGAACACGGGAAGGGAGGCTATTTCCTGAAGGCGAGCCAATGCTGCCGCTGCGCCACCGGCGTGAATACCACCGCCAGCCAGCACAACGGGGTTGTGCGCGTCAGCAATAGTATCCGCCGCAGTCTGAATGAGATCGTCCGATGGACGAAACCTGTCAAGCGGCCAGTAGCCAAGACAAGCAGTTCTCGGCTTATCGATCTTCGGAGCCGGGCTGCGCAGCAGGTCCGCCGGCAACAAAAGCGCGACCGGTCCCGCTCGTCCACTTGTCGCGGCGGTAAAAGCTGCATCGATGTAGTCATCGACGCGCTCGGCCACATTAAGTCGACGGACCCATTTCGTGCAGGACTGGAAGAGGGCGATTTGATCGATATCCTGAAAGGCGTTCTTGTCCGTTTGGTTCCGCTCGACATCCTGCACAAGCGCGACAACTGGGATGCTCGCTTTCAGGGCTTCGGCTAGTGGTGGAACCAGCAGCGTAGCCGCAGGACCGTTCTGCGCCGCGACGACCCCCACCTTGCCGGAAACACGGGCATAACCGTCCGCCATCGCTCCGCCCATATTTTCCTGCCGATAGGCGATCTGGCGAATTCCGCAGGCTTCGGCCGCAAGAATAACAGCGGAGGGGAGACTTTGTGCGAAGATCACCTCGACGCCATGGCGGACAAGTGCTTGAGCGATACGATCAGCAACGCTGTCTGTAATTGCGGCATGTTTCATGGGTGGTCCTCCCGAACGGGGCTTTGTGCAAGGAAATTATCAAAAAGCGAGGCAATGAGCTCGACTTCTGTGTCGCCCATCGGGGTCGATAGGCTGGCTGCCGCTCCAAAGGGCAACAGCACGCCATTCCGGGCGAAATGCCGTGTGAGCTCTCGCATGCGTAAGGCCTGATCAGCCGACATGATCGAAGCGCGGTAATCAGTCGGCGCTTCACGTTTTGGATGAATGCGGAAGAGGGACGCGGCTCCAGTGATCGAATAGGGAGCCTGTCGCGACTGAGCGGTTTGCGACAGACGCGCACGCAAGGTATCTCCCAATTCTTCGAGTCGTACGAAGGCATCGGGTGTCAATGCATTCATGGCAGCAAGACCTGCCGCCATGGAGACCGGGTTAGCGGAGAATGTCCCACCTTGCGGAACAGGCAGCTTGCCGTCCCGTTTTTCGAAGACCGACATGACTTCGGCGCGCCCGCCGATGGCTCCAATTGGAAAACCGCCCCCGATGATCTTGCCGGTTGCTATCAGATCGGGACCAAGACCGTAGCGGTCCGAAGCACCCGTATAACCTTGCCTGATATTCAACACCTCATCGGCGATCAGCAGAATGCCATGCTTTTGCGCGAAAGTCGTCAGTGCCCCAATAAACCCCTCGTCTGGCGCAAATAGCCCGGCCCGGCTTGGCATAGGATCAATCAAAATACCGGCGATCCGATGCACATGGCTCTCGAGTTTCGAACTGATCTCCTCCTTGTCATTGAACTGGAGGACAATGACATCGTCGCCAAGGCTGGTCGGCGCACCACGATATCCGGGCCGCGCAACGCTTCGACCCGACTCGTCGGTGGGATAGGTACCGGTTTGCCCCGTTTCAGCCCAATCGTAACCTCCGTGATAAGCTCCCTCAAAGCGAACAATCGCAGAGCGGCCTGTGAATGCTCGTGCGGCCTTGATTGCAAACATGACCGCTTCGGTCCCGCTATTGACGAAGCGAACCTTTTCCATTGCGGGAATACGCGAGATCAACAATTCAGCCAGTGCGACCTCGTGTTCCGTCGGATTGGAAAAACAGGTCCCGTTCCGCAAAAGCCGCGCAACAACTTCCGCAATTGGCTCGAAGCCGTGTCCGTGAATAAGGGTGGTAAAGTTGTTGTTCAGATCCAGAAGGCGGTTCCCATCCACATCAACGAGATAGGCGCCATGGCCACGTTCAATGTAAATCGGTATTGGATCAATATCGATCGTGACGCGTGACACACCCTGCGGCAAAGCCCGCAGACCGCGGGCATAAAGGTGTGACGATTCCGTTCTCTGCACCGGAACGTCACGGTGTATTTTCGGATTGGGTATCATTGATTGGGCCTTTTAAACGCACTTCAGCTAACGCTATTGCGTTGCCTACACAATTTTGTTGCAACAAAAATGTGAAAGGTCAAGCCCATACAACAAAAATCTATCTTATCGTGGAGCGTGCTCGCGCCGCCTGCCGCAAGCGCCGATAGCCATCCCGAATATCGTTCTCGAAGGCGGCGCGCAAGGATGCACCATCCTTGTCCTCCAGCGATTCAATGGCTATCTGGTGGTTTCGTACCCCGTATTTTTCTTCGGCAAACTCCGGATAGAGATCGTAAAGAGATGGGCCAACCCTGAGCCAGGTCCCTTCGATCATGGATAAAAGCCGAGGCATTCCGGCCATTCCATAAACATGAAAATGGAAATCCTTGTTGTGCCGCAAAACCGTATCGTAAGCGCGCCGGTCCAGCGCGTCGTTTATATAGCTCTGAATATCCTTAAGTTTTTCAATATCTTCATCGGTAACCGAGTTTACTGCAAGCTGTGCTGCCAGCCCTTCCAAGGCAAGCCGAATGAGCGTGATCTCGCGCAGGCTGTCTTCGTTTAAAACCGGCACGATTACGGTTTTTGGTCCCGAATAGACCAATGCGCCTTCACCGGTGAGACGGTTGATCGCGTCCCGCGCAGGAGTTGAGCTGAATCCGAGATCCTCGGCTACGGCTCGGACTGTAAGCTTCTTGCCAGGCTTGTATTCACCTCGTATCAGCCGCTCTTTCATTTCGCGGTACGCCACGTCGCCAAGACTGGGTGCCTGCCCCTCATTGGTGAGGTCCGGCAATTTTGTTGTACTCATTTAAGTCGCAATCCCTGTTGACATACCAAATTTATGATGCAACAAAATGACCATGTAAAGTTTTTGCAAAGATTTTGTCGCGTCATTCTAGGTTTTAGCAGCGCGTACTCATGGAGTCACGCGGTTGTTGGATAGGCACGCCGATGCGTCAGGAACGTCAACGATGCTTTTTGCGTCGAGACCGAATGAACGTGCACAGATACCAACGTGGTTTACGGAGGAGGAAAGATTGATCGGTCAGAAATTAATGCTTGCTGGCGTTCAGAAAAGATTTGGCGAAACCTGGGCTGTCCATGAAACCACGCTTGACATCCGGGCAGGCGAATTCGTTTCCATAATTGGACCGTCTGGTTCCGGCAAAACGACCTTGCTCACCATGATCGCCGGCTTCGAACAACCGACGAACGGCAGGATTCTGGTGGGCGGCATAGATATAACCACGCTCCCGCCCAATCGACGTAATATCGGTATGGTGTTCCAGAAATATGCGCTGTTCCCCCATCTGACGGTTCGGCAGAACATTGCGTTTCCACTGAAAATGCGTCGGCTGGGTTCGAAGAAAGAGATCCAGACACGCGTCGATGAGATGCTTGAACTGATCCGTCTCAATGACTTCGCGGACCGTTATCCGAACCAGTTGTCCGGTGGACAACAACAGCGTGTGGCCGTCGCCCGTGCGTTAGTTTTTTCTCCTCCCGTCATCTTGATGGATGAACCGCTCGGTGCCCTCGACAAGAAATTGCGAGAGGCAATGCAGTTTGAGATCAAGCGCATTCAGGAAGATCTCGCTGCAACAGTAATCTACGTCACTCACGACCAGGAAGAGGCGTTGACCATGTCCGACCGCATCGTGGTAATGCATGATGGCTGCGTCCAGCAGGTTGGTACTCCGTCAGAACTCTATAATGAACCGAACGGCACCTTCGTTGCTGACTTCATTGGGTCTATCAATTTTATTCCGGCAACTTATCGCGGCAATGAAAACGGCAAGTGCATTCTTGATATCTCAGAGGGTGTTGCTGTGGAAGTGGATCCACAACTTCATCCCCAACTGGCACACAAATCTATCGGTTCCGATATCAGGATGGCAATGAGGCCGGAACATGTTCGTATCTCTTCCGATCAGAGTAGGGGACAACTGTCCGGTACGATCGAGGCGTCCGTCTTCATCGGTTCGAGCACTGTCGTCTTTGTCCGACTTGACGCTTTTCCAAATATCGACCTTCGTGTCCAATTACCTGCAATGGCATCTTCACCGGCGTTTCAAAGGAATAGCCGCGTCGGTGTAAGCTTTGATACCCTCTCACTCCTGACTTTCGACCTTGAGACGAGGTTGGCGGCATGAGTTCCTCGTTTTCCAGTCTGGGCACATTCCTTCGGGGAAGATCCGCACACCAATATCCTCCGCTAACATCCTGGCTTCTGGTGTTACCATTGTTATTTCTATTGGTCGTTGGCTTTATGTATCCGATCAGTCGACTCATCGCGCTCAGTTTTTCGGACGACGCAATAAGCTATGGACGCATCGTAGAGGGAAGTCTTTATCTCGATGTCCTGGTTTCCACAGTAGGCGTTGCGGTCGCTGTAACCGCCATTGGCTGCGTGCTCGGTTTTCCTGTCGCTTTGGTCATGGCAAGAGCGGGAAAGCTTGCCGGGATTATAGCGGCGATTTGTGTGTTCATTCCGCTCTGGACTTCGGTTCTAGTTCGCTCCTATGCCTGGATTGTCCTGTTGCAGCGAAACGGGATTGTGAATGGGGTTCTCAGCGCTTTCGGTTTGACCGAGCAGCCCCTCAAGCTTCTTTACACGCAAGGAGCGGTGACGCTGGCGATGGCACATGTTCTGATGCCTTTCGTTGTGTTGCCCATTTATGCGGCGCTCAAAGCTATACCCAAGGACCTCGATCGAGCTGCTCTTAACCTTGGCGCAAGTCCGTGGAAGGCTTTCTTCGTCGTCACGTTTCCTTTGTGTCTTCCCGGGATATTTGCCGGCGCCACATTGTGCTTTGTTTTGGCGCTCGGTTTTTACATAACGCCCGCTCTGGTTGGAGGGCCGGATTCGATGTTGATGGCAACGCTGATCGGTCAGGAGACCACTGTGACACTCGATTGGCCCTTTGCTGCTGCTCTTTCTACCGTGTTGCTCGGCATGACAATTATTTTTGTCGCATGCTTCCGGCGAGTACTGGCACTCAATAAGGGGTTCGCAAGTGTCCATTAATCAGTTCTCTACAATCAGTTCGAGGCCGGAGATCGGGACTTCAAGAATGTCACTGAAGGGAGGGCGCATGGGTAATCTCGCCTGGAAACTGTTCGCGGCCTTCTTCGTGAGCATCGTATTGTTGTTTCTCATTCTACCCACGTTGATCATAGTTCCAATGTCGTTCAGCCAGACGGATTATCTGCAATTCCCGCCGCAAGGTTTGTCGTTGAGATGGTACGCTGCTTATTTCGGCGATCCTGACTGGATGGCGTCAACATGGTTCAGCCTGAAAATCGCCTTGGCGACAGCCGTGACTTCCACCGTTGTGGGAACCATGGCGGCTCTCGCCTTTGTCAGAGGCGAGCTACCCTTCAAAGGGGTGTTCCAGGTACTGACGATCGGCCCGATGATCGTTCCGCATATTGTACTGGGTGTCGCCCTCTATCTGGTTTTTGCACCGCATCAATTGACCGGAACCTTTTCAGGATTTCTGGTTAGTCACACGGTCCTGTCGGTTCCATTCGTGATGATTACCGTAGTCGCGGCTCTGCAGCGTTTTGATCCAGCATTGGAGCTTGCCGCCCTGAACTGCGGAGCAGGGCGTGGCAGAGCGTTTTTCCACATCACTTTGCCGATAATCGCACCAAGTATCGGGGCCGGATTCGTCTTCGCCTTTCTGGCCTCATTTGATGAGGCCACTGTCGCGTTCTTCATTTCGGACATCAGCGGCAAGACGATCGGCAGAAAGATGTTTGAAGACATAGACTTTAATCTGACACCTACCATTGCAGCCGCCTCCACCATGGTTGTCCTGGTGTCAATGTGCCTTATTGCACTGTCGTTCGTACTGTCACGTTCCAAGCAAAACTGAGAAAAGGGGAGATAATTATGACACTTCATAAAGTGGCCGAATTCGCCCGTCGATCCACGGCCGTCGCGACGATAATGCTTGCGATAAGCGGGTATGCTAGCACGACATCGGCCAGCGAGGTCGTGATCGCATCGACGGGAGGGGCGTATGATCGCGCACTAAAGGAAGCCTGGTTTGATCCATTTACAGCGCAGACGGGGATCCGCGTAAAAATTGTGTCCGCAACCAATTCGGAGATGCGGGCGAAAGCCTCAGCAATGGTCAAAGCAGGAAACGTTTCATGGGATCTTTATCTCGATGGAGAAATCCAATCGGAATCGGAAGCTCACCGACACGTAACCGAAGATCTCAGCGAGTTTTGTAAGGCATTCGCCAAACGACCCGATTTGGCGGCGAACGCTTGTGCGCCAGGCGGTGCTTTGCTCCAGTCAACTGCAACGTTGCTCGTCTACCGAAAAGAAAAGGAAGACCAGCGGGAACCGCGGACATGGGCTGATATGTGGAATACAGCCGAGTTTCCCGGAGGTCGAGCATTCCCGAATTTTGATGATCCCTGGCGCGTATTGGCTGCCGCCTTGCTTGCTGACGGTGTGACACGTGACGAACTTTTCCCACTCGATATCGACCGAGCATTCAAAAAGCTGGATGAAATCCGTCCCGCCGTCTCGTTATGGTGGAAGAGTGGCGATCAAAGTGTACAAGGATTTCGAAACAACGAATACGCGCTCGGTCAAATCTGGCTTACCCGTGCACGTGCACTGCAAACTGAAGGCCTCCCGATTGGTTGGTCCTATGAAGCATCGTTCTTGGTTGGCGATCGCATTGCGCTCGTGCGAGGAGCGCCAAATCGCGAAAATGCCCTCAAACTTATAGCTTTTTGGCTTGATAATCCGGCCGCGCAGGCCAAAGCGTGCGATGTCTTGGCCTGTACGCCGCCGAGCACCGAGGCAATTGCAATGATGTCCGAGGAAACCAAGCGCTTCATGCCAACAGCAACACAAGTTCGAGATATCGTCGTGGTTCCAGATGCCAAATGGATCAACGAGAATGCCAGGAAGTTGCTGCAGAGTTGGAATATGTGGGTTCGAGGTTGAACATCGCGATAGTACGCAAGGATACGCCGGACCGTTTCAGTGCCGGCGCCTTGATATCTTCGGAGCGCGCTGAACTGTAAATTTTACCCGCACAAGCGAAAGCAGTCAGCCTGCGGTGTGGGAACAACGCACGAATGAACGCAGCCCTGAAGGACAAGCTCGAAGGTTCAAGGATGTGAAATCCCGGTGTGGTCATTATCCACCGTACGTCATGTTAAATATTTATGCATCGATTTGGTATAACAAAAAAGTGAACAAAATTTCTATTATTGTATAAATATTTACATAAATATTGACCTGAAAAGAATTCTTATTAAAATTCTTCATAATTTTGATAATTTATGTCGCAACATTGATATCGACGGAGAATGCTGGCCGTGAATCTTAGCGTAAAGATCTGCACACAAAACCCGCAGAACTACCTCATACTTAGTCACATTCTCAGTGTTGCCGGCTATAAGCCGAGCCTCATGAGCCTGCAGGCTCCATCAAACTTGGCAACGGAAGCAATACCATATGCGATACTGTTTGATACAAGCGAGAACACAGAACCCATTCTTGAGCTTTGTGTTGCAATTAAACAAAATTCCACCACCAGAGCTATAATTCTCGTAGCGTTGGCTCAATCTTGCAATTCACTGAATTTTCTTGATTTTTTGCAGGCTGGATTCGACGAATTTTTCCCTCATCCTTTCGTGCCCGAGCGAGTGCTGTCATTTTTACACGACCGGCAAACCGCAACTTTGGAGCGCACAACATTAGCGTCCGATCGCCATAGCAGTATCCATGTTGGCGAACTGAATATCCTGACAAGCGAAAGGACCCTGAGATTTGGGGAAATGGAAATTCGGTTGACACCCACCGAGTTTCGAATTTTGCGAGGGTTCATTGCCGCACCGGGCCAAGTCATGAAGCGAGAGCAACTGATCAAAATCGGTTGGCCGCCGCATCACTATGTCCAACCGCGAACCGTAGACGTCCACGTCGGTAATCTGAGGCGTCAGCTATGGAAATTAACCGGAAAGAACCTTATCCGAACAGTTTATACGACCGGATATGCGTTCGAATTTTCACAATAAACTCACAAAGGATAGGAATATAAATTTTTTGAATAATATATCTGAGAATTCTTATTAAATGCTTTGTTGCGAGAAAGCATTTGGGAAGTTTTCATACTGGCACCACAATGGAGGATGTGATGCCAAAGACTTCGTTTGAATCGTCTCAAGCTCTATCTGGAACGGGTGTCCGCAACACGGCCAAGTTGATCGGTATTGCAGACTCCCATTTTGACGCTGCCCATCTTCAAGGTGTTATGGCACTTTATGCCGACCCGAGAGAAGGACGCCAGGTCCAGCTACGTGGTCGCAACGAGACCATCGTTGATTTCGTCCGGTGTTCCTATCTAGGGTTGGACAACCACCCACGTATTGTCGCGGGAGCCATTGAGGCAGTTCGACAAAACGGTAGTTTGCACTGGTCGTGCGCGCGGACAAGGCTGAACTTCGCGCAGCTTGTCGAACTCGAAGAGGTGCTTTCAACGCTCTTCGAAGCCCGCTCTATTACTTATACGAGCGTTCTGGCCGCCAACATGAGCGCACTCCCACTGGTTGCTTCTGGTCATCTGACAGACGGTATAAAGCCGACGATGGTTTTCGATCGCTTTGCTCACGCGACCCTTGCCTACCATAAGAAAACAGTGGCCGATGAAACCGCCGTTCAAACGATTCCTCACAACGACTATGAAATGCTTGAGGACATCTGTAAAAAAAACCGAAGCGTAGCTTACATTTGCGATGGCGTTTACTCCATGGGGGGCAGCGCGCACATCGATGAATTGAAACGTTTGCAAGAAAAATACGGGTTGTTTCTCTACATTGACGATGCACACGGTGTATCCATTGTCGGAAGGAAAGGGCAAGGTTATGCGAGATCCCAGTTCGATAACCTTGGAGGTCGAACCATAATTGTCACATCGTTAGGCAAGGGATTTGGAGCATCTGGGGGGCTGCTGATGCTTGGAACCGCCCACCAGGAAAGTTTGTTTCGTCGTTATGCTATTGCGCACGCATTCTCAGCGTCACTCAATACTGCCGCTATTGGTGCTGGGCTGGCTTCAGCTGAAATCCATCAGTCTTCAGAGCTAGGGCAACGACAGGCCGCATTGCAGGACAATATCGCACTTTTCGACAGACTGATCCCCACAGCTCAATCGGGCTCCGCGCTGCCGATCCGCATTATCCGCATCGGCGATGAAATGACATCTATTGGGTGTGCCCAGGAGCTTTTGAAGAACAATTTCTACGCCTCAGCTATCTTCTTTCCAACCGTAGCCAGGGGCGAAGCAGGACTACGGGTTTCCATTACCGCCAGCCATCAGGCGAATGAGATTGAGAGTTTTTGCAGCGCTGTCAAAGAGCTCCTGATCGATAATGGCTAGCCCCAACTGGCTCGATCAGGGAAACAGATTTCTATAGTCATCATGTTATCGAGAACCGGTCTGCTCCGTGACACCTCACCTTCGTGACGACCAGCAGTAGTTAAACGATAATAGATTTCCCGTCTGAGAACAACGACGACGGTGCAATCAGTTTCGCGACCGTAATGGGAGAAATGCACTCTGCACGTTGCGACGTAAGGAACTTACGGCTTCCATGATGAAAAATATCACAAACACGTACAGTACCGAAGCGTTCGTACCTCATTCCAACCCGGAGGAGGCAGGCAAATTTCTATGCATTGAGTTCAGCGCATGTTTGGTGTCTGTCGAAATCATTGGCCGGAATAGTGTTATCAGTTTCGGCGATGGTTACGCGTTTCTGCGGCCCGTCGCGGATGGCATTCACGTTCGAGTGGAGGCTACGTGCCTCATTACATTCATAGGAATCCAGTCTCTCCTTACGGTTAGCTTCGCTTTACGAAGTCCTGTTAAGGTCCATGAACCTGGCTGCGACTGAGATCAAGCTGCGCTGTACCTGCGCCGGGGCAAGATGGTTGTCTCTGATTTACTGGACGATCTTCAGCCGGTTGAGTTCTTTTTGCAATATCGTGATCAAACAAGACATGGCTGCTCCCATCTGCTGCTTGCATCCGGAAATCCAGTCTTCCTTTCCTTGTTTAATTTGAACAGGACATGAGGAGCAAAATCCGTTGAGTCTCTAACTTGCACTTGCGTAGCATTTGTAAACTGCTCTTGGTGTAATTATCTGATTAATCAGCTTTTCTTTGAAAAATAGGCAAAGATCTCAGCTGGTGTCTCAAATCTAAGATCCTTGCGCTCTGTTGCCTTGAGATTAGGGGCGAGGGCGGATGTCGGCCAAACGATTGATGGGAGTGGGGTCCGCCATCGTTTCTATCCGGCGGGCCAATGCTCCATCATTATCGCCGCCTG
Organism: Ochrobactrum sp. 19YEA23; assembly: GCF_029909865.1. Taxonomy (NCBI): domain Bacteria; kingdom Pseudomonadati; phylum Pseudomonadota; class Alphaproteobacteria; order Hyphomicrobiales; family Brucellaceae; genus Ochrobactrum; species Ochrobactrum sp. 19YEA23. The sequence continues at coordinate 426,086 of NZ_JASAMQ010000002.1, forward strand.
ATCGTCAAGCCGCCTATCATGATCGCTCGGGTCATCTCGGGGCTACTCGCACCTCAACACGAAGCTAATTGTGATTCCAACCTTATGCATCGGTTTAATGCATCTGTGAATTCCATCGCTACACTAGATGTTTAGTCCCGGCATTTGATGGATCGGATTTATCATGAATCTTTCCGGCTCTGTTGTCCAGATTTTGCAGACGAACTCGTATGGTGTGAGACCTCGAAGCCTCTTCAACCGCCGACCAAAATTGTAGGCATTGATAAAGTCGATCATGTGCCTGCGTAGTTGCTCATGATTGTCATAGTGGAACCGCTTTACCGTTGCATCCTTGATAGTGCGGTTCATCCGTTCGACCTGGCCATTGGTCCATGGATGGCGGGGTTTGGTCAGGCGATGTTCGATGTCGAGATCAGCACAAGCCATCTCGAATGAATGGCAGCGAAAGGGCACGTTATCTCTGCGCATGGCCTTGATATCTTCAGGTGTCCAGCCATCGCCGGTTGGATCGGTGAAGTGGGTTCCATTGTCGGTCAACACAGTATGGATTTTGTATGGTATAGCCATAGCCAGGGCACGGAGGAAGTTCCCAGCAACACGCCGGGTTGCCTTTTCAACCAGTTGGGCGAAGGCGAATTTGGATGTTCGATCAATGGCCACAAAGAGATAAAGCCTGCCTTCTGCTGTATGCACCTCGGCAATGTCGATGTGAAAATAGCCGATTGGATAATTTTTGAACTTCTTTTTCGGTTCCTTATCGCCTTCAACATCGGGCAAGCGCGAAATGCCGTGACGCTGCAAGCATCGATGCAACGACGAGCGTGTCAGGTGCGGAATTGTGGGCTGAAGCGCATACAGGCAATCACCAAGAGGTAGTAATGTATGTCTGCGGAAGGCGACAACGACAGCTTCCTCTTCCAGTGACAGAACTGTCGAGTGCGGATCTTTCGGTCCCGTCGGCAGATCAGCCGAGGAAGTTCTCTTCTTCCATTTGGCAACTGTCTTCTGATTGATCCCGTATCGTCGCGAGAGCGCCCTCAGGCTCTCTTCACTATTTTGTATTGCTCGACGGACTGCCTCTGTCGTCGTGGCGCTTCCATGTAAAACCTGGACCATAGTGCTTCCCTCCATTCGTACGAGAAAATTGCACCATCAAAGTCTGGGATCAAACACATCATCAGTGTGGCGGCTGTGACAACGTGGGAATGACGACGCCACTTATCCAAACTAACTCCGGTTTCGACTTTGAACAAACGTGCCATATTGCGCTCACTCATTCCGACGCTTTTCGCCCATGCCGAAACGGTTTTCTTTTGATACGGGTTGGCCAGCAGCGCATCGCAATAGGAGCGCAAGCGTGGATCGGATGGCAATGGCAAGTTAAGAAACCCTGGCTCTGCCGTAAGCAGCTCGTCAATCAATACCTCAATGATACGGTCCTCTGGTCCGTCTGTTTCATAGTTGTTTGGTAATTGGGCCGTTCTCAAGATGAGCGCTTTGAGAAAGGGGGAAATGCTGATTGCGAAACAGACCGATTGCATACGCATCGCAATGGAAGGCTGCAGGAAGATAACAAATCCTTTGGCGTCGCCAACACTACGAAACCGGTGCACGACACCACCAGGAACCCATATGCCACTTTGCGAAGGTGCTACTCAAATACCATCATGCTGCGTCTCGAGTTTAACCATACCGCGAGTTACGAAAATGAGCTGTCCTTTGTCGTGCTGGTGAAAGGGGAGGTTCCAGTGTTCTGGCACGTCCTCAAGATTAGCTGCCGCCACTCTAGTATCATTGTTATGAGGATACTTTGTGTCAAAATCTGTTATGATCATAGACATGGGAAAGCACCATTCATCTAGCTCAATTTTACGGATACTATTTCGCTGCCAAAGAAATATTCTAACGAAACTCTATAGAGGGCTTCAAGAACTAACTCAATCGTAAAGAAGACCGTGTAGTTTGCCCGACTAAGGGCTCACTAACGCTCGTGGACAAGGGTTGACTGCGGAATTGATTTTTGATCCAAGGCTGCCATTTGAAGGCTGCTTTGGGCGAACGGATAGGTCTGACAGACGAGGAATGGTCGGTAATCAATCCTTTTCTACTTGCTGAAAGCGGGCGTGGATGCCGCCCTGCTCAGGACGATCGGCGTATTTCGAAGGCATGATGTGGATGGCGCGCACAGGAGCGCAATGGCGGCATCTGCCTGATGAATACGGCAAGTGGTACAGCGTCTTCCGCCGATATCGGCGCTGGATCGAGACCGGCGTTTTCGAGGCAATGTTTGAGAAACTGGCCGAACTGGTGGAGCGGGATCGAAGGGCTGACCGCTCGGCTTCGTCCTGACGCCCGGACAAACGCATGACAACCAGGGCTTTGCGCCGTTGTTCCGGATGATTTCTGACCGGATCGATGCGTTCCTCGCCGACAAGGGGTACGACGCTGACGCCATTCGTGAAGAGATCTCAAGCGCCAATATCGAGGCCGTCATCCCGACAAAAAGCAACAGACGCCAACCAATCCCGCACGACAAAGCCAAATACAAATGGCGCAATCAGATCGAGCGTCAAACGAGGCCACCTCCACATGGACACTGGAAAACAACCACATTCACCTGTCGAGTATGACGGCACCTGGCGCGATGAACGCTGATGCATTTCGTGCTTACGTCGATCAGATTCTCATACCAACCCTGACGCCTGGTGGTATCGTCATCATGGATAATCTCCCCGTTCATAAGGTTGTGGGCACCAAGGAAGCAATCGAAGCGGCAGGTGCTAAACTGCGGTATCTGCCGCCTTATAGTCCCGATTTCAATCCAATTGAAATGGCACTTTCGAAGCTCAAAGCCCATCTGCGGGCGAAAGCAAAACGCTCAATTGAAGCTCTATGAGATGTCCAGGCAAAGTCATTACACTGTTCGAACCTGCTGAGTGCGCAAACTACTTCGCCGCATGCGGTTATGACCCAACATAAAATGAATCTGCTCTAGAGACAGTTCAAAAGACGGTGCGATACGTTTTTAACGACAGTGTAATGATGCAGCCCTTCGGCTCCGCCTTCGCGACCAAGTCCGCTATCCTTGACGCCGCCGAACGGGGTTTCGGCAACGGAAGCTTCGAGCGTATTGATCGAGACGTTTCCAGCCTCCAGACCCGACATCAGACGATCCACATTTTCCGCTGAGTTCGCGAAACCATATGCCGCCAGACCGAACGGAAGCGCATTCGCCTTTTCAATGGCCGCATCCAGAGACGCAACCGGATTGATCAGCGCCAGCGGGCCAAATGGCTCCTCCGACATTACACGGGCATCATCCGGCAACTCAGCCAGAGCCGTTGGGGGGAAGAAATAGCCGTTATTCTTCAGGCGCCGACCACCGAACAGCAGTTTTGCGCCCTTGGCCTCGGCATCGCTGACCAACTCTTCCAGCGCCGTGACGCGACGGTCATTGGCGACAGGGCCCATCTGGACCCCTTCATCCATGCCATTACCGACGCGGATTGATTGCGCCGTCTCGATGAAGGCGGCGGTGAAGCGCTCATAATGGCTGTCATGAACAAAAAAGCGTGTCGGCGAGGTGCATACCTGACCGGAGTTGCGGTATTTACGGCGCGCCGAAGCGATACCCGCAACGACCGGATCGGCATCCTCGCAAACGATGACGGGGGCGTGGCCGCCGAGTTCCATCAGAGCCGGTTTCATGTGGCGCGCAGCAATCTCGGTCAGATGTTTGCCGACGGCAGTTGATCCGGTGAATGCAATCGCCCGGATTTCGCGGCGCGGGATGAGGAATTGTGAAATATCCGCTGGAACACCGAAGACCAGATTCAGCACACCGGCCGGCAGGCCCGCATCTCCGAATGCGCGTGCAATATGCGTCACAGCCGTCGGTGTTTCCTCAGAAGCTTTCAGGATGATGGAGCAACCGGCAGCCAAAGCCCCGGCAATCTTGCGCGCTGGCTGGCTCATCGGGAAATTCCAGGGCGCAAACGCTGCTACCGGACCGATTGGCTCATGTACGACGATATAACGAATACCGGGCGCGCTCGGAATGACACGGCCATAGAAGCGAATGCACTCGCCGGCATCCCATTCGAAGAATTCGCAGCCTCGAATAACCTCAAGCCGGGCTTCGGTGATCGGTTTCCCGTTCTCCAGCGTGATCGCACGTGCGATTTCTTCCTGCCGCTCGCGCATGAGCGCCGACGCCTTCATGATGATCGCAGCCCGGGCCGCAGGCGCAGTATTGCGCCAGACCTGATATCCGTTCCACGCCGCCTGAAGTGCCGCCTCCAGATCCTCGCGCTCCGCGACCGCAACCTGCCCGATTTCGGTCTCATCCGCAGGATTGATAATGGGAAGCGTATTGGCAGTCTTGCGCCATTCACCGCCTATGAAAAGCTGCACGTCGGATTTTTGCATCAGAAAGCCTCTGCAATCTAGAAATTCGGGCCACGCCCAGATCATCGTTACGGTCAGAATGCGATGTTTTAATTCATGCGACAATTCATCTTAAAACCATATATCCATGAATATTATCGCATGAGTAACATATGCACTGGCAAGTTGTGCCTGCGCGAAACCGTCAGCCGCGCATTGCCACGCGGCTGCACAATTTCCTTTTGGAAGTCGATTAGAGCGCGTTTCGATCTGCTCGAATCAGATCGGCGCTCTAGCTGCTTGTTTCAACGCGCATCTCGTTCCGAAAACCGTTTCACACTTTTCGGGATGCGCTTTAACCGATGTTGCGAATACCGGCGAGCAGAGCCTGCGACATCACGGTTTCGGGCGAGCACCAGTCAATCAGAATATTGTAATGGTTTCGGTTTGCGACCTCGATGGCTTTCGCTTCTCCGCCTGCCGCAGCCCAGCCGTCGGCAAAGGCTCGCGACTGGCGCTTGAAGCCGTCCGCTTCATGCTCTGCCCATGCCACCGTAATCGGACAACCCCGCTCCGGAATGTGCCGCATCGGGCTGAGCTGATCGACATCGGCGGAGCCGAGTTTCAGCCATTCCTGCGGGAAAGTTACCGCCAGTGGCGCAAGCTCGAAAAGCCCGCTGACCGGCATGGCAAACTTAACAATATCCTTCGGCAAACCGAATTCTTCATGCCAGCCGTCTGCAAGAAGTGCACCGGCAAGATGGCCACCGGCGGAACTCCCCCCGACCGATATCCGGTCCGGGTCAAGGCCGTACTCCCGACCATGATGCCAGATGAATGCCAGGGCGGCGCGCACCTCTCGCGTAATTTCCGCGAGCGATACTTCCGGCGCCAGACGATAGTCGACAGCGACAGTCGCAATACCTTCCACTGCGAGCATTCCCGCCATCATGGCGGAATCTTCCTTTGACAGAGCCCGCCAGTAACCGCCGTGAATGAACACGAAAACCGGACTTAGCCCGCTTCGGGAAGATGGGCCAAAAATATCGATCCGTTGTCCGCTTGCTTCGTCATAGATCACGTCGAAATGTCGGCCCCAATCGGCTCGCGGTGCCACACTTGCCTCGCGATAGCACACCATTTCGGCGGCAAAAGCTTCCGGCGAAACGGTAGCCTTGGCATTGTAATCGCGGTCAAGTCGGGCAGGATCGAAGCCCGCTTCTTCAGCCAGCTTTATCATGCGTTGAACACGCTGATGACGTTCGCCACATTCGCAGGCTGCTCAAGCGTCGGGAAATGGGTCGTACCGGGCAGCTTCTTAGGCTGGAACCACGGATTGCGGGCCGCAAAATCCACCTGTGCCTGCGTGTATTCCGGCTCAAATGGCTGCGAATAGATATGGGTGATCAGACGGTTTTCGGCCATGGCCGCCATGCGCTGCATGGGGCTGCCCCATTTGCGATAGGCTCTGCCGATTTCCCGTCCCGAGCGCGCCCACATTTCGTAGGAATAGCCCGCCATCTCGTTATTCACGTGATTGACGATATCGGCGTTCTTCGTATCGCCGATCCAGTAATCGAAGAAACCGGCACGGCCATCCTCCCAGACCTGCCGGTCCTGAATACCATCGATCAATTCGAAGAAGTTTTCGTTCGGCAGGTTCATGATCCAGTCGATAACGACCGATTTCGGTATACGGCTTGTCCCAAGCCGATCCGTGACTTCGATATTGGCCCAACCGCCATGAGAGGTCGAAACGGGAAGGAAGGTTTCAAGCCCTAGCGCGTCAACGAAAGCGACAAGATCGTCGGCTTGCTGGTTGATGTCGAAATCGCCGTCATGCTCGCGATGGTCGCCGTGACCGCGCCAATCGAAGCGGATGACGCGATGATCTTTCGCCAGTTCCGGCATGAGTGTCTTGAACAGGCGGTGATCCTGGCACCATCCAGATAGTAGCACAATGGCCGGGCCGCTTCCGGATTCATCCCAGGAAAATACATTGTTGCCAATTTTCATCGAGTTCATGGAAATCTCCATCATCCGGCGTTTCAGGCTGCGCCTGTTGGAATATGCAAAGCGGTCTTCATGCGTTCCGCACCAAGCGGAGCACATTTTCCGGTAATTTTCAGCACTTGCGAGCGCACATCGTCGGGCCAGTAATTCATGTCGCCCAGTCGCTCCGCAGTATCCTGCGTGTGTTCGGTCAGCGGGCGTTCACGCGCCTCCCAGGCTGCCAGCGCTTCGCTCACATCCGCATGTTCGTCCAGCGCAACCGCCAGTCCGAGCGCATTCATCAGAGCGCAACCACCGCCTTGTCCGAGATAAGGTGGCATCGCATGGGCACCATCGCCGAGGATTGCCACCCGGCTCTTGCTCCATGATTTCAGCTTCAGGACTTCGAATGCGTCCCACCGCCCCGCATCACCGAAACGAGCGATCAAAGATGCAAGATGCGGGAAACTTTCGGTCCAGAGCGCGGTATCAACCGGTGTGCGATAGGCCGCCTCGTCTTCAACGGATGCACAGAGCGCTATATAGAGATCAGTCTCGCTGGCGGGCGTATAAAGAATACGGCGCGAGCCGGAGAAATGCTCGATATAGCGTGGCAGATCTTCAACGGGAGCGTCTGCGCTGTCACGCTTTATCATCATGCGCACGGCACCGTAGCCAAGCGGCTTTCGGTACATCATGAGATCAAGCGAATCCCTGACCTTGGAATTGATGCCATCCGCCCCGATGACCAGATCGGCAGCAAGACGCTTGCCATCGGCCAGCAGCAACTCACCCTCGGGCGTTGCGCCGACAGCTTCCGTGCCGGTGACGACCTCAACGCCCGCGCGACGCGCAGCATTGAGCAATGCCGTCAGCAATGTTTCACGCAGGATTGTTATGAGGCGCGCTGGTCCGTTGCCGTTGATTGGAATCTCTTCCATCGTTTCATTGCGGTGATCGCGCGTATGGAACTCCGGTCCTTCATGAGCGCCGATCACGGCCTCATCATAAGCGCCGAGGGCCTTGAGTACATGCAGGCCATTGCTCCAGATATAAATCCCGGCGCCGAAAGTGCGCAGATTGGACGAGCGCTCATGCACCCTTACGCTCCATCCGCGTTGGGCGAGCGCTGTAGCAGAAGCCAGCCCCGCAATACCTGCGCCAGCGATCTCCGCGTGACGTTTCGTCATTCCAATTCTCCTCAACCCATTTCGGAAAGAGATTTCCAAGTCCTGCCGACAAAGGAAAGTGAATTCTGACCGCGACAGATATGAGGAAATAGAATATCTGTGGGCAGACATATCCTTGAGGAGGCGATATGGCATTGCTCACCAATCATCTGACGATCCGGTATATTCGCATCATCGATGCGATCGAGGAGGAGCGCAGCATCGCGCGCGCTGCCGACCGGTTGAACGTTACCCAATCCGCAGTCACCAAGGCGTTGCAGGAAATCGAAGCCCTGACCGGATTGCGGCTTTTCACACGCACTAACAGGGGCGTTGTCCCGACCCATGCGGGCATGCAACTGACCACGGATGCAAGACGTCTCCTTGCCCATCTGATGGTGGCCGAGCAAAATCTTGCCGATCTGCGTGACGGGACAGGCGGACGGCTGGCCATCGGAACCTTGCTTTCGGCGTCTGCCGATTTGCTTCGCAGGGCCATCGCCAAAATCCGGCGTGACAATCGCCGCATCGTGGTCAAGGTCGTGACGGGAACGGATGATGTCCTGATGCCAGCATTGCGGGCGGGGGAGCTCGACATGGTGATAGGCCGCCTTTCCGAGCGGCACGAACCGGTCAATCTCGTACAAGAGGTCCTGATTCCGGATAATGCCGTTGTCGTGGTGCGCCGCGACCATCCATTGACGCTGCGCCCCGCACTTCGCCTTCATGATCTGATTGAATGGGACTGGATCTTGCCGCCCAAGGAAACCAATCTCCGCCTTCAGATTGACCGCACATTCCGCGAGGAAGGCGTTCCGCCGCCTGCACAATCCGTTGAATCCGTCTCGCCGCTCATCAACAAGGGACTGCTTTTGCAGGCAGACTATATTTGCGTTATGCCCGCGCAGGTGGCGCGGATTGAAGAAGCGTCGGGACAGCTTGCCATCCTGCCGGTTCAGCTTGGCGCAACCTCCGGCTTTCTGGGGATCACCATGCTTCCTGAGAGCAACCGGTCGGCCACGGCAGACCTGTTCATTCAGGTACTTCGGGAAATTGTCCAGGCGGGTTAAGACAGGCTCTCCCATCCTCAACACACCCTTCTGATATTCCTGAGCCTCATAGCAGTGCGAAGAGTGTTCAGTTTACGGACTTCAAGTTTCAGCATGAAATGACCAGCAAGACCTCCTGTCCGAAACAGCGTTTTCAAGCGCGGGACAGAGAAAAGGTCGTGAAGGGCAATCAAGAGAGGAACTTTCATGCTCAAGCTTTCACTGCTTGGTGCTTCGGCACTCTGTCTATCTCTGACCGGGACTGTCGCGGCCTTCGCCAAGGAACCTGTCACCATCGGCATGATCACCACCTTGTCCGGCCCTGCCGGTTATCTCGGGCAGGACATCCGGGACGGTTTCCAGCTCGCAATCGATCAGAATGGCGGCGAACTGGGCGGCAAGCCGGTTGCGCTCAAGGTCGAGGATGACGGCCTCAAGCCGGGCAATGCCAAGCAGATTGCCGAAGCCATGCTGTCCGAACAGGGCGTCAAGCTCTTTACCGGCATGGTCTTCGCCAATGTCGCCGGTGCGGCTCTGCCTGATATTCTCGACGAAGGCGGCATCTATATCAGCCCCAACACCGCCTCTGCCGAATTTGCAGGCAAGGAATGCCACCCGAACTATTTCGTCAGCTCCTGGCAGGATGACAGCCAGGGAGAAAGCGCTGGCGCGCTGGCGCAATCAATGGATTATCCTTCGGCATTCCTGATCGCGCCAAACTATCAGGCCGGGCGCGAGACGATGGATGCGTTCAAACGCTTCTACAAGGGCAAGATCGTCGGCGAAGTCTATACCCAGTTGGACCAGACCGATTTTGCCGCTGAAATCGCACAGATCCGTGCCGCAAAGCCAGCGATGGTCTATGAATTCGAACCGGGCGGCATGGGCATTGCGTTTCTGCAGCAATATCAGCAGTCAGGTCTGCTGAAAGAAATCCCGATGGTCGTTCATCCTGCATCGCTCGATCAGGTGATCGTGAATGTTGTAGGAAAGGCAGCCGATGGCGTGCGGGTGACAAGCCACTGGAACGACGATTTCGAAAATGCGGAAAACAAAAAATTCGTTGCCGCCTGGAAAGCGAAATTCGGAGATCGCCCGATCACCTATTATGCCGCACAAGGCTATGATGCTGCGCTGATGATGGGGGCCGGACTTGCTGGCGTCTCGGGTGACGACATCGATGCCAAGACATTCCGCAAGGCATTGCTTTCCGCACAAATTCCTTCAGTGCGCGGAGAATTCAAACTCGGGCCGAACCAGCATCCCGTTCAGGATTGGTATGCGCTCGGCGTGGCCGAAGGTGCCAACGGCAAGCCCTATCTGAAGACCGAGAAGAAAGTCCTGACCGCGCATGGCGATATCTATGCCGCACAATGCAAGATGGATGCGGAATAAAGCTTCCAAATAGAAGAAGAAGCCCCGCTACTGCGGGGCTTTTCGTTAAGCGAGTGTATCAGATAACCGTCGTGGCGACACGGTTCTCAATCGCGCGCACAAGGTTAAGCGCGGTCATTTCGGACGATTTAGGATTGGTCGCCAGCGGGCCGTTTTCAAAGCGCAGATGCATCCAACCGAAATCACCTTCGGCAATGATCTCATGCGTGTTGAGGCGCGCTGCCGGGTCCGCAACCAATGTGACGCGGGTACGATCAAGACCAATCCCCGCGAGTGACGTAATCACCGCAACATTGGCATTTTGCGGAAAGGCATCCGCAGCTTTGCGGGCCGTATCCGTGAAGAAGACCGTGGCCTCACTGATTTCGTCAAGCCGCACCAGTTGGGCGGCCTGCGTGCCTGCCCATGCTTTTGCGGGCTTGATGATGCGATGCTCGACATTTTCAATCGAAAGCCGGCTTGCAGCCGAAAGCGCGTCGATGCCGCCGAGCGCACCGGGTGGAATAATAAGCTTCGCGCCGCTGGCCGCAGCCGCATCCTTCAGCCTTTGAAACAGGGCATCGTCAACGAAAGCCGATGTTGATGAAACGGCAAAATCCATTCCAGCGGAAAGCGCCGCCTCGCCCCACGGCAAGACACTGGGGCGACCTGCCGCCTCCACCACGAGACTTGCGCCGGTGGCAGCAAGCTCGGCAGGATTTTCGATGAGCACGGCACCGGCAGGCAGTCCGTCACGGGATGCCGCCCGGTCACGCACCGCCACCGCGCCGATCCTTACGGCACTTTTTCGCTCAGCGAGAAGTTCTGCGACCCGCTTGCCGATAGCGCCCCATCCAACGAGGACGATTGTCTCAGATACCGACATAAGCATGCACCTGCTCACGGTCGCGTTCGAGATCGGCACTCGTTCCACGCCAGACCGTTCGGCCTTTCTCGACAATATAATGCCGATCCGCCAACTTCTTCAAAACCGCTATATTCTTGTCGATCAGAAGGATCGACTGGCCCATTTCGCGCAATTGCATGATGCAGTGCCAGATTTCCGTGCGAATGACCGGAGCAAGCCCTTCCGTCGCTTCATCGAGGATCAGAAGATGTGGGTTGGTCATCAATGCGCGACCGATGGCCAGCATCTGCTGTTCGCCACCTGAAAGCGTGCCCGCCGTCTGATCCGCCCGCTCCTGCATACGCGGGAAAAGCGCATATATCTTGCCGAGATCCCACGGTGACTGCCGCTTGCAGCGGTTCGATGCGGTTGCGACCAGATTTTCACGCACGGTTAATGTCGGGAAAATCTGCCGTCCCTCCGGCACAAGACCGACGCCAAGGCGTGCCACTTTTTCCGGGCTATAGCTGGTCGTGTCGCGCCCTGCGATCTGGACCTGCCCCCCTTTGGGGGCGAGGAGACCCATCAATGTGCGTATGGTGGTGGTCTTGCCCATGCCATTGCGGCCCATGAGCGTGACCAGTTCTCCCTCATTCACTTCCAGCGAGACGTCGAACAATACCTGAGAATGGCCATAGGCGGCCTGAAGTCCTTCGATTTTCAGCACAGTTCCTCCTCCCCGCCGAGATAGGCTTCCCGCACAGCTTCGCTCGCCCTTATGTCTTCCACCGTACCTGTGAGGATGACATGGCCATAGACCAGCACCGATATGCGGTCAGCAAGCGCAAACACCGCCTCCATATCGTGCTCGACAAGCAGCATCGAAACCTTGCCGCGCAGCCCCTGCAAAAGCTCAATCATTTCCTGGCTTTCGACATGGCCGAGACCAGCCATCGGTTCATCGAGGAGTAGAAGCTTCGGCTTTCCGGCCAGCGCCATCAGCAGTTCCAGCTGCTTGCGCCCACCACTCGACAGATCGCCTGCAAGCTTCTCCGGGTGATTGGCTAGACGGCTTCCGGCAAGGATTGCATCAACTTCACGCCAGATGGCGCTGCGGCCTTTCAGACTGTCGAGAATCCGGAAATTGTGCCCCTCGCGCGCCTGCACCGCCATCGCGATGTTCTGGCGCACGCTCATATCGTTCAAAAGCGTCGATATCTGGAATGTGCGTCCCAATCCGCGTCCGACACGTGTGGCGGCAGGCAGTTTGGTAATATCCTCTCCCATCAGGCTGATCGTCCCCGATGTGGGCGTCAGCTCACCGCAAAGCTGGTTGATGAGTGTGGACTTGCCCGCTCCGTTCGGGCCTATCAGGGCATGAATATGCCCTTCTGTAACGTCAAGTGTCACATGATCCGTCGCGACCAGACCAGCAAAGCGCTTCACCAGATCGCGGACCTGCAATATCGCAGTCATGCGGGCACCTCCACCTTGCGGTCTTTGCGAAACGGACGGCAAAGCGCGCGCCAGCCGCCGACAATGCCGCCCTTGGTTCCCAAAACAACGACGAGCAGAATGATACCCATGGCAAGCTGCCAATGTTCCGTCCAGGAGGCGAGATAGGTCTGCAGGATCAGGAAGGCGGCTGCTCCCCAGATCGGCCCGAAGAACGTGCCGACCCCACCCAGAATGACCATCACCATCAACTCACCCGATTTGGTCCAGTGCAGCGTATCCGGGCTTGCAAAACGCATGAAGATGGTGAGAAGCGCCCCAGCCAGACCAGCGCCCATTCCGGCAAGGACAAAGCCGTAAAGCTTGTAGCGATAGGTTTCGATCCCCATGGCTGTCATGCGCCGCTCGCTCTGGCGAATGCCGGAAAGCACCGCGCCATAGGACGAATGCACAACCCGCCAGAGGAAACCGAAATACAGGATCATCGAAACAAGGATGACATAATACATCGTCGTCTTGTCACGCAGGCTGAGCCCGAAAAGATCATTTGCCCGCCGCACGATGATACCATCTTCGCCGCCATAGGTTTTGAGCGAAACGAAGAGGAAGAACAACATCTGGGCAAAGGCGAGCGTAATCATGATGAACTGCACGCCGGAAGTACGCAGCGCCAGCGCACCGATGACCAGCGCGGCAAGACCCGCCACCAGCATCGCCGCCGGAACGGTAATCAGAAACTGGTCGGAGCCCGGAATGAAGCCAAAAAGCATAGTCTCCTCGGCGTGGTGAAAATAAAGGATACCCACGACATAGGAGCCAATGCCGAAGAAGGCGGCATGACCGAAGGAAACCATCCCGCCATAGCCGAGGATGAGATTAAGGCTGGCCGCGGCGATGGCATAGATCATGATCCGGGCAACAAGGCTGGATGCAGCCGTCTGCCCCAGCGCTTCAGCGCCGAAGGGAAAAAGTGCAAGCACCACGCAGCCGAGAAGAACGAACAAAAAGCGATATGACATGATTCAGGCTCCCACCGGAAAGAGGCCTCTCGGGCGGAACAGAAGAACAATGGCCATCAGCAGATAAATGCCCATGGAGGCAATCCCGACACCCAGAGCGTCAGCCTCAGCCCCGGCCATGAATTGACGCAGAATGGAAGGCAGAAATGCGCGCAGGCAGGTATCGATGATGCCGAGCGAAATGCCGGCAATGAAGGCTCCTTTGATCGAGCCGACCCCGCCGATAACCACGACCACGAAGGTGGCAAGCAGAATCTGCTCGCCCATACCGACCTGAACGGCAAGGATCGGCCCCGTCATGAAACCTGCAAGGCCTGCGAAGGCCGCGCCGAGCGCAAACACCAGCGTATAGAGCAGGCGGATATCCACGCCGAGCGCGCGCACCATATCGCGGTTGGTCGACCCTGCACGGACCAGCATGCCGATGCGGGTGCGGTTGATGAGCAGATAAAGACCGCCAGCGACCAGCAGGCCAGCCACAATGATGAGCAGCCGGAATGGCGGATAGCTGAGACCTGAAAAAAGCTCGATCGGCTGGGACAGGGATGCGGGCAGCTGCGTGAAAATCGGCTGGCGGCCAAAGATCAGCACGGTCAGCTCATTGAAGATCAGAATGAGCGAGAAAGTCGCCAGCACCTGATCCAGATGATCGCGCTGATAGAGCTTTCGCATCATGCCAAGCTCGATCACGATACCGGCAATCGTCGCAGCCAGAATGGCTGCGGGCAGGCCCAACCAGAAATTTGCGGTCTGCACCGCCACCCAGGTGCCGATGAACGCACCGATCATGTAGAGCGAACCATGAGCGAGGTTGATGACGCCCATGATCCCGAAGATCAGCGTCAGCCCTGCCGCCAGGAGGAACAACATGACGCCGTAGAGAAGGCCATTCAAAAGCTGCTCGAAGATGAGTGTCATTGGAGAAAACGACCTTCATGAGAAATGAAAAGAAGCGTGGCGCGCGCTTTCGCGCGCGCCGGACGGTGGCTGTCAGAGTTTGCACTCTGCAGAATAGGAATCACCGTAATTTTCGATCAGCTTCTTCTTGATCCTGGTAGTCGGATTGCCATCCTCGCCCTTGACGACATCAAGGAGATACCAGTCCTGCAACGGATGCTGGTTCGGACCGAAGGCAAAATTGCCGCGTACCGACTGGAAGTCAGCCTTCCGCAGCGCTTCCCGCACCGCATCCATATCGTCAACGCCGCCGGTCTGCTTCAAGGCAGAAGCAATCAGACGAGCCACGTCGTAGCCTTGCGTGCCGTAATAGGTCAGAGGCCGGTCAGGATAAGCGGCCTTCCACTTTGCCACGAGTTCCTTGCTCGCCGCATTGTCCATATCCGGGCTCCAGTGGCTGGTGGCCATGATTCCGACCGAAGCGTCACCCAGTGATTTGAGGATCACAGCATCGCTGGACGGCTCGGAAAGAACCATCGGAATCTTGCCGAGAAGACCGGCTTGCTGGTACTGGCGCATGAACGCAATGCCCATGCCGCCCGGATGAAACTGGAACACCACATCGGGGTTTGCGGCGCGAATCTGCGCCATCTCAGCCGAATAGTCGGTCTGGTCGAGCTGGGTATAGATTTCGCCGACAACTTCGCCCTTGAACCGGCGCTTGAAGCCTGCCAGCGCATCCTTGCCCGCCTGATAGTTCGGCGCAAGAATGAAGGCGCGCTTGAAGCCTTCCTGTTCCGCAGCAATGCCCGATGCCTCATGGAGCGAGTCATTTTGCCATGAAACCACGAAGTAATTCGCATCGCAGCCCTTGCCCGCCATGTTCGACGGCGCTGCATTGGCGCTGATATAAATACCGTCATTATCGATGATATCCGGCACCGTCGCGCCGGCTACATTCGAGAAGATGATGCCGGTAAAAAGCTTGACGCCGTCTTCTGACATGAACCGCTCAGCGATCTGACGCCCATTGCCAGGCTTGGCGGCGTCGTCCTCGACCTTTAGTTCAACCGGCACACCGCCGAGTTTGCCGCCTTCGGCATCGATGGCGAGCTTCATGCCATCGCGCACGTCCTGACCGAGATAACCTCCCGGACCTGACAAGGTCGTAATCACGCCAATCTTGACCGGTTCGGCAGCGGCAGCACCAGTCGTCAGCCCCGCCAGCAGGCCGATCATCAGGAGTTTGTTTTTCATTTCATTTCCCCGTGTCTTTTTATGGATGGGCGCCCGGCAGTTTCACCGGGCATGCCTCATCAGAGCGCAACCCAACCTTCCGGCGGGTTCTTGCCGGGGTGGACGGTGTTGCAATGTGGGCAGGTCCGCAGTTTCTCGTCATTGTAGAAAGCAGCATAGAGCGGCGGCAGATCGTCGACGATGGATTCCAGATCCACTTCGGCGCGATGGACGAGGCCGCTGCATTCGAAGCAGTACCATTCGACGGCATCGAGTGCGCCTTCAGGACGGGCCGGTTCGATCACGAGACCGATGGAGCCTTCCTGCGGGCGCTGCGGCGAATGACGGATATGCGCTGGCAGAAGGAAGATATCGCCCTCGCGGATCGGCACATCGTAAAATTCGCCCGTCGACGTGTCATGCAGCTTCAGCAGCATGTCGCCCTTGAGCTGGTAGAAGAACTCTTCGACCGGATCGTCGTGGTAATCGGTGCGCTTGTTCGGGCCACCGACGACCGTGACCATCAGGTCCGCATCCTTGAACACCAGCTGATTGCCGACGGGCGGCTTCAGCAGGTGCTTGTGTTCATCGATCCATTTTTGAAAATTAAAGGCGCTGAGTTTTGTCATTCTTGTTCCCCTTTTCGGTTCGATCAGGACAGTTTGAGACCGCAGCCGTCAAGCGCCTCCCGGATTGCGCGTTTTTCGGCATCGGTCAGCTCAAGCATCGGCGCACGAACAGGTCCACCAACCTGGCCGAGCAGCTCCTGCCAGTATTTTTGATGCGAAGTGGGCTTTTCAGCTGGTCGCGTCGACTTGAAGGCATGGCGGACAGGCTCAAGGCTCTGCCAGACGACCCGCGCCTCGGCCTCTTTGCCCGCAAAGGCCAGATCGGTATAATCGCGCATGCGGCGATCAAACTTGGTCTGCAGCGTATAGGGCGGCGAAGAGCAGAGATAAAGCTGCCAGCCCAGTTCGAGAATATTGTCCAGCCATTCGTCTTCCGACGCGGTCGAGACGAGAATGCGGTCGCCTGCAAGTTCCGTGAGCTTGCGATACATGTCGCGCGGGACCGAATATTTGATCGCGACGACCGTTTCGATGTCGGCCAGACGATTGCAAAGCTCCGGGCTCATGAGATAGCCGCTGTCGGGATGCGACCAGAGTGCAAGGCCGATATCCACCTTCGAGGCAATCGTTTCATAGTAGCGCAGCAGCGTTTCGTCCTGCGCACGCAGGAAATGCAGAACAGGTGCATGGACGACGATATAGTCCGCGCCGCAGGCCTGCGCATGCCTGGCCAGATCGATAACCACGTCCATGTTCTGGTCCGAGCAGGACATGATCGTCTGTGCCTTGTCGGCTACTGCCGAGACAGCCAGATCGAACATGCGCTTGCGCTCGTCAACCGACATCGAGAAGAATTCGCCCTGCTTTCCCGCGACGAAAAGTCCGTCAATGCCCAGATCGTTGATCCAGTGGTCGACATTCTTGCGAAAGCCGCCTTCATCGATCGATCCGTCCTGATTGAAGGGCGTGTTTGCCGCAGCCCAGATACCGCGCATCGTAGCGCGCGAATGGGCCTTGGCGTTCTGACGGTCATACTTCATCGGAATCCTCGCTTCGGGGGCGGGTCACTCAAAACCCGCGTCTTCCTGATCGAGCCTGACTTTCTTTCATTCGGGAAGTCTTGTAAGTAGAATATATTCATAAACAAAAACTCATAAGTGAGCCGATGCGCCCCACTCTCCGCCAGATCGAATGTTTTCAGGCCGTGGTTGAACTGGGAAATTTTTCCCGCGCAGCCGAGCGGGTCAGGACGACCCAGGCCAATCTTTCCCATACAATCCGCGATCTCGAGACGGTGCTGGATGCGCGGCTGTTCGACCGGACGACACGGCGCGTCAGCCTGACCGATGCAGGACGTGCCTTTGCCGAAGGCGCGCTTGCCGGCCTTGCCGAAATTGATCGCGCCGCCGAAGTGGTGCGCGATCTGGGGAAGCTGCGGCGCGGTCAGGTCAGCATCGCCGCCCCGCCATTGCTGTGCACCACCGTGCTTCCGCATCTGGTTCGCCGCGTGGCCGATGAACATCCCAACCTCGTCATCAAGATTGAGGATGTCGGGCCTGAAATCGTCATAGAACAGGTTCGCAACGGGCGCTGCGATCTGGGCGTCGGCACCTTTTCCGGCGAAGACTCGGACGTTGAAAGCCAGACGGCGCTGCGCGATCAGCTGATGATTTTCGTGTCGCCTCATCATGATTTCGCAGGATATGAGCAGGTCGGCTGGGCTGAACTCGACAATCAGCCGATCATCACGCTCACACAGAAGAGCAATATTCGGCTTTTAACCGAAATCGGCTTCGAACAGGCAAAACTGGCACTTCGACCGCACATGGAAGTCAACCAGATCCATACAGTGCTGTCGCTGGTCGAGGTCAATGCCGGTATCTCTGTTCTACCCGCCTACGCTTTCACCGCTCTGCGCGGCCGAGGCATCGTGGCCCGCCCGCTGACGGACCCGGCCATTGTGCGCGAGGTTCGCCTCATTACGCCCCGTGACCGCGAACAATCTGCGGCTACTGTCGCCGTGCGCTCGATCCTGCGGAACCTGCTTCGCCAGATGATCCCCGAAATTCCCGGAACCGGCAGTGCTAGCTAGGTGTTTGGTCCCAGCATGTGATGGTGTAGTTTGCCGATAAAAGCCTCTGGCTTTGATTTCCAAAGTTCCTGAATGGCTTCATAGGGTGTCTTGAACTTCAAGGCTTTGAGTTGTTTGGCAAAGTTGTACACAGTCAGCCAATCACGCACATGCCGGCGCATTTCGTTGATTGAGCTGCAGTGAAAGGATTTGACGGTCGCTTTCTCGATCGTCCGCACCATCCGCTCGGCCTGCCCATTGGTCCTCGGATGATATTGTTTTGTCAGCCGGTGCTCAATGTCGTTTTCAAGAGCGCCCCGCCCAAAGATGTGTGGGAAAGTGAGGCCTGTCCTTTGCTCCCGTTGGACAAATTGCACGCCATTATCCGTCAGGATGATGGCGTCGCCTTAACGGAAATGTGCGGAATTGCACGATACGCACGGTGCATGACCGAAGAACAGCAGCTTCACTATCGCCGCCACCGTTTTCCAGCCGAAATCATCGCGCATGCAGTCTGGCTCTACTATCGATTTCCGCTCAGTTTTCGCGACGTTGAAGACCTACTTGCCGAGCGCGGCATTGAGGTCCCGTTTCAGACCGTCTCGGAATGGGTTGGAAAGTTCGGTCTTAAATTTGCCAATCAACTGCGCCGCCGCTCGCGAGGCCACTTTGCCGACAAATGGCAGCTTAATGAGATGGTGGTCTCCATCAAGGGTAAGAAATATTGGCTCTGGCGGGCTGTCGATGCCAATGGCTACGTCCTTGATGCGCTGCTACAAAGCCGAAGAAACAAGCGTGCAGCTCTACGGCTGATGAGAAAGCTGTTGAAAGTCCAGGGGACAGCCCCGCGCGTCATGATCACTGACAAATTGCGTTCCTACGCTGCAGCCCGGGCGGAACTGATGCCGGGTGTCGAGCATCGTTCGCACAGGGGGCTGAATAATCGGGCGGAGAATTCGCGCCTTCCCGTGCGAAGGCGAGAGCGGCGTATGATGCGCTTTAAGTCGGCGCGACAATGCCAGCGTTTCGTTTCAATCCACGGCCAGATCGCCAATCTCTTTCTTCTCCATCGCAAACATCTCACTGCCGCCGATCACCGTAAACTCCGTTCCCAAGCCGCAGCGATATGGCGCGATATCGCATTGTACGGCAGCGCCTGAAAATTCCGCCTAAACGCAAGCAATATTTCGAAGATCCGTTAAGGCGACGCCACCGTCAGCGGATAATATCCGTTCAAGGCGACCGATTGAGCAAGTGCTCTATATTTAGTTTACGGTTGTAGATCATAAAGGGTATTATAGTAATAATTCGACAATATCCAGGATTCTGATGAATTGTTCATAGATAAATTACCAAGTGACGACATATATATTAAAATAGATTTCGATTGAATATATCGAATTCTTATGAATATATATATGACTTGAGATATTTAACCAAAATTACTTTACAGTATTCCCTTCGGATTGGAGTAGGATTTCAATAGGGCGTCTTTTAACGCCTCTCGTGTTGCTGAAACAGTTATCTCTATATGTTTGTGCAGAATATTGATGCCGTTATCAATATCGCGCTCCATTGCGGCTGCAACAATATTCGAGTGAGCCGAGATCAATTTCATGTCATGTGTGGCGTGTTCGATTTGAATTCGTCGAATGAAACGGATTCTAGCATTGATTGATTCTAACGTATTCACGATTTCGGGGTTGCCTGACAATTCAGCGATGAGTAGATGAAAACCTTCGTCAATTGATAAAATTGCATCTGGCGGTAAGTCTTGATATCCCTCGACCTGTGAATCCCAGTAAGTTTTTAATCGCAAAAGCTGTGTATCGTCGGCGCGTTGACACATAAGCTTGAAGGCTGCGCACTCAACAATGGAACGCAATTCGTAGAGGCCTAGCAAACCTTCAATATTCAAACTGCGGACAAAAAAACCACGATTTGGGACTGTGGATACGAAGCCTTCGGATGCAAGGCGATTTAGGGCCTCACGAATGGGAGTTCGCGAAACGCCAAGATGTCGCGACAATTGCACCTCGTTCAGGCGTTCTTCCGGTTTGAGGATGAACTCTACGAGCATCTGGCGAATGGCTTGATAGGCCTTCTCACTGCTATCGGCCGACCTGCGAGTTTCGGTACTTGCTGAAAGTTCCAGTGTATCGGCCATATTCGGTATTTCTTTCATAAAATTTCAAGCCTATAGCTCTTATATCAGTGTCGACAGTTCATAATACACTGTGGACGTTTACTGCAAGACACGGCAAAAGTCACGGTGTTCATTAAGGCGATCAAATGATTTTCGGTATATTAGGTGTCGGACATCTCGCGACCGGTATTGTGGCCGGGCTGTTGCGAAGTGGGTTCAAAGCAGAAAATATACTTCTATCTCCGCGTGGAAAAGCGCAAGAGCTATCGGCGTTGTACAGTATAGAACTTGCCTCCGACAATAAGGATGTCGTTGATCGGGCAGATGTCGTACTCGTTGCTGTTCGTCCAGCCGATGCGCCGGAATCGGTAAATGGCCTTCCGTGGCGCGAAGGCCAGGTGATCATCAGTGTATGCGCCGGGGTTACGATAGATCGCTTGCAGGTGGCGCCTACGCGTGTCGTCCGCGCGATGCCGCTGACCGCAGCAGAAATCAACGCAAGTCCGACGGTGTGTTTTCCTGCTCTGCCGGAAGCGACTGCAATTCTGAAACATCTGGGACCGGTAATCCCGCTGGAAAGCGAAGCGGATTTCGAGATCGCGACAGTCAACGCGGCGGTTTATGGCTGGGTTCAGGACCTCGTTCGTCAGACCGCGGAATGGTGTTCGGAAAAAGGCCTAGATGATCGCAGTGCACGGCAACTGATTGCCAATACATTTGTTGCTGCCGGTCGTATAATTGCGGAAAAACCTGAGCCGATGTCACAGTTGCTTTCCGATCTTGTAACTCCGGGCGGTATCACGGAGCTGGGTATGAAAATCCTGTCCGAAGGCGGGCATCAGGCGATCTGGCGTGAGGCATCAGAGGCTGTCCTGACGAGACTGGTCGGCAAATGAACCTGTACTGAATTGCATGGGTACGGTTAGAACATTTCCAGCAAAATCGCTTCGCACTTTTGCTGGAAATGCTTGAGGTACCCATGCACTCGCTATCAGGAGTGAGGGGCAGTGGGGTAAATGGAGCCGCCTGCCGCCTGTTCGGTTGGCGTGACCAGCATCTTTCCGATATCGACATGTGCCGGAAGCCGAAGTGCATCGACAAGCACGGTGGCAATATCTTCGGGGCGGAGCGGTCTTTGACAGGTGTACATCTGATCGCGCAGTCTTTCCTTGTCACCGCCGAAGGCCTGGACGTAAAACTCCGTTTCAACCCGGCCCGGCGCAATTTCCGTCAACCTGACACCTGTGCCCGCAAGGTCGTAGCGCAGAATATCGCCGGCCTGTGAGAGCCCCGCTTTTGCTGCGCCGTAGGCGGTGGTGCCGGTGAACACAGCACTGGCGGCTGTACTCGTGAGATTGAAGATATGGCCGCATTTGCGCTGGATCATCTGCGGCAACAAGAGGCGGATTAACAGCAACGGTGCAATCAGGTTCAGCTCAACTGTTTCAACAGTTTCTTCAGCACTTTGTTCATGCAGGGGGCGGACGGTTGCCAGTCCGCCTGCGTTGTTTACCAGTATATCGATCTGCGTTTCGCCGAGCGCTGCGGCAATGGTTGCGTGGTCGCGCACATCAGCGACGACGGGCTTGAAACATTCGCCAAATTCGCTGGCCTGCTTGTCGAGAGCTGATAGATTGCGCGCCAATCCGTAGACAGTCAGCCCCTCCTCAATCAGCTTAGCAGTGATTGCAGCGCCAATACCTTTTGAGGCGCCAGTAACGAGAGCAGTTCTATAATGCATGGTGAACCTCCGGCTGGATTATAGGGCACCGCTATTGGCGACTGTCTTCAGTATATCGATCAGACCGGCATCGCGCTGTTCCTTGAGTTGGGCCGGTGTGCGTGCTTTCACTGCGTCATCGGTGGATGAAGCAACGATCCTGATCGTCTCGTCATCCAGTCTGGCGTCAAGCAACGTATCCCATATGGCTTGATAGGTTGGGCCGTATTTGACCAGAAAATCCTCGATATTGTTGGCGTTGAGGCCGTTCGAAATGAACGATCCCTGCAAGGTCCATTTTGGTCCGGGACCATAAATAAAGGCGCGGTCGACATCTTCCACGGAAGCCACTCCCTCACGCACCAGTGCGATCGCTTCGCGCCACATAGCGCCCATCAGGCGCAGCGCCAGGTGACCCGTCACTTCTTGATTGAGAATAACGACTTTTTTGCCTATGTTCTCATAGATCGTCTTGGCCTTGTTCAGACTTTCTGCGACGGTCTCCTTGCCGCCGACGACCTCCACCAAAGGCATCAGGTGCACGGGGTTGAACGGGTGTCCCAAGACCACTCGATCCGGCCTGCGGCAATCGCGCTGCATTTCGGTGACCAGCAACGCCGACGAAGAAGATGCAATAATGATATCGTCTGCGACATGGCGTTCAATTTCGGCGAGAAGCTCCCGTTTGAGGTCGATCTTTTCCGGACCGTTCTCCTGAACGAAATGCACGCCTGACAGTGCATCTGCCAAGGTCGGGAAGAGTTTGATCGTGCCGGGTTCCGGTTGTTGTCCCTTGAGCCTGTCCAGATCGTCCAACAGAGGCGGCAGGATATCGTTGTGGTAAAGATTGCCGCTATCGATAGGATCGTAAACGCGCACGTCGTGTCCTGCATGGGCGAAAGCCGCAGCCCAGCGCTGGCCGATAACGCCGAAGCCGATAACGCCGATAGTCAGTTTAGACATGATTGATTGACCTTTCGGGGCTTGCCGAGCGGAATGCTTCGTTGACGGTGTTCCAGGGAATGAGCAGATCCAGCCACGCGCCAACGCGACCGGCAATCAGAATTGCTTCATCAATCAACGCATTGAAGGGCAGATCTTCCGCCATTGCCTGTTCCACCCGGAACAGTGTCGCTGAGGTTTCATTCAGGTGGCAGAAATCCCGCAAACGCGTGGCTGTTTTGTTGATGACCAGTGCTGCGGTTTTGCGCAGGGTCGTTTGGTCCGTCCGCCCGATCTCGGAACGAACCCACCATAGAAGCTCGTGTAGGACACGGGCTTCGGATTCAGCGGCAAAAACGGGGCCAGCCGGATGCATGATTGCGCGTGACTCTGCCAATTGGGTTATTTCGGCAGGACAGGACAACCACAATGCTTTGCGCGCACTGACAAGATCGTCGGGCAGTGAGGGTCGGGCCTCCGGAGAGGCGACTTCCTCGCCGGCGTGCCGGAGCGAGCCATCGAAGATTTTCTTGCCCTGTTCCAGTTTGAGGGACTGTGCCAGAGCGGCAATGCCTTCAATCGAGGCATCGAGATGGCCGAGAACGGTAATGTGGGCTGTTTCTGCCTGTAGTGGTGCAAAGGTAATCTCGAGGAACTGCCGCACCGGCCAATAGATAAAGGCTCCCGGTTTCGCATCTAGCACATGCATCGCGCCTTCAACATCTTCGACAAAGGGCGCATGCCAGTAAATATGGCTCCCGGCGATCTTTGGCGTATGCAATTGCAGAGGCATGGGAAGCGCCTCCAGAAGAGCTTTTTGTGTGCGCTCGGCTTTATTATTCAGTCGCACAGGCCAGCTCTGGCCCTGTGCGGAAAAAATGAGGTTCATTTTATTTCTCTGTATTGAAGAATGAAACCGGCTTGAGAATTTGGTTCCGCATATCCATGAGGTAATCGGTTTCAATCACCTTGCGGCGATATTCCTGCCATTCGGGGTCTGCTTCCATCTGGTCGCGACGTGCCTCGCGATCAGCCAGGCTATCATATTTCCAGAGATGAACCGTTCTCGAAAGGTCGCCGATATGGGTCTGAAAGAAGCCGAACGGCTCCCCGAGATAATGGCGCTGCATTGGCAAGCCGATATCTTCGTAAAGCTTGAGAAACTTAGGTAGCATATTGGGACGCGCGGTATAGGTGCGATGATCGAAAATCATATGTCTTGCTCCAAGATGACGGATGTACTGGTTGAAATGATGGTTGGAAGCAGGCTATGCGCCAGCCGGGCAGGCTAACGCGTGCTGTTCACTGTTTGCACTATCAGACGCGCTGTCAGCTCCGACGCTTCAAGCTGCGGTACATGGCCGATGTTCTCCAGAAGATGCGTCGCTATATGTCCCGGCACACGGTGGACATGGGATGGGGGAATTACCCGGTCGGCACGTCCCCAGATGATACGCGCCGGAACCTGCAGGTCCCGCAAGATTTGCAGCTGATCGAAAGCCTGCGTCTCGTCCGGGAATAGATGTTGTGCCAGCGTGCCGAGCCCGGTCTGCATGCCCGAGGCCTGCATCTGCCGCAATGCAGCACGCGCATATCCCTTTGGCAGGCTTGCAGCATCGCCCACCATAACGTTCAGCCAACGTTCGAGCGCCTGTTCGGTCGTGGAGCGGGCCAGACCGTTGATGAAACCAATATTGATCTCCGGTCCCAGCCCGCCCGGTGCGAGCAAGGTCGCGGAGCGAACTGAAACTTTGCCAAGCGAGACCAGCCCCAGTGCAACCGC
Organism: Ochrobactrum sp. 19YEA23; assembly: GCF_029909865.1. Taxonomy (NCBI): domain Bacteria; kingdom Pseudomonadati; phylum Pseudomonadota; class Alphaproteobacteria; order Hyphomicrobiales; family Brucellaceae; genus Ochrobactrum; species Ochrobactrum sp. 19YEA23. Next base: position 450,741 of record NZ_JASAMQ010000002.1, read on the forward strand.
ACCCCCAAGGGAATGACCAACGATGTGGGCACGATCGATTCCCATTGTTTCAAGCCGGTCAGAAACGTCGAAGACCATATCGTCCAGGCAGGACACAATCCGGTTTGTTTCTGCGCCATGTCCAGGCAGATCCAGCGCAACGACATCAAATCCAGAAGGCAGCAGCGCCGTGACCTGCCGCCAGGATGCCCGGTCGGCACCGAAACCGTGCAGGAAGACAATGGGGTCGGAATTGCCTTTGGGAACGGCTGCTGCCACTGCGGACTGTCGCGCCTGTGCTGGAACGGCAGGAGCCGGTATTGTCGCATTGGACCGGGCAGTTAAAGCAGCCAGAACATCGCGTTGCTTGACCCGCCCGCGGGGCCCCGATCCTTCGATGCCGGAGAGATCAAGTCCAGCGTTGCGCGCTACACGTCGAGCAAGCGGGCTGGCGATAATCCGGCGACCGGCCTGTGCCGGAGCTGGCTCTCCGGATGATTGAGCCTGTTTTGTCTCCGTCGCAGCAGTTGCGACGGCATGTTCCACTGCGGCTTTCACAGACGGCTCTGTATCCGAGATGGTGCCAAGGACGACACCAAGGGGGGCTTCTTGTCCTTCAGCGAAGAAAATCTCGGCAAGCCAGCCATCGCGGTCGGCTTCGATCTCGGTCGCTGCCTTGGCTGTTTCGACGGTGACAATGAGCTGGCCGGACTTGACCGCGTCACCGGGCTGGACAGACCAGCTCAGGATCACGACGGTTTCCATATATTCGCCGCCAGCGCTTTCAATACTGATTGGGTGGTTCGCCATCAAAGCCCCCGATTATTTCAGCGTTGCGAGAGCAGCGGAGCGGATTTTTTCCGCATTGGGCAACATCGCAATTTCCAGCGGTTCTGAATATGGAATGGGCATATCCGGCAGGGTGACGCGAGCGACGGGCGCATCGAGATCGTCAAATGCGTGATCCATGATCGTCGCGGACAACTCTGCCGCATAGCCACAGAAACGCCAGCCCTCGTTCACCACCACGGCATGATGCGTCTTGGCAATGGTTGCCTTGATCGTGTCGAGATCGAGCGGACGCAGGGAACGCAAATCGATGACTTCCACCGATACGCCGTCTTTGGCAAGCAGTTCTGCGGCCTTGTTCGCTTCTATGACCATTTTGGACGTGGCAAAGATCGAAATATCATTGCCGTCACGGGTAATGGCAGCCTTGCCCAGCGGTACGACGATATCGCCGTCGGGAACATCGCCACGAATGTTGTAGAGAAGCTTGTGTTCGAGGAATACGACCGGCTGGTCATCACGAATTGCTGCCTTCAACAGGCCTTTCGCGTCTGCCGGGGTGGATGGGGCCACGACCTTGATACCGGGAATATGTGCGAGCATGGAATCGAGCGCCTTGGAATGCTGCGCGCCGGCTCCAGCCCCGCCGCCACCCTGCGTACGTAGCACGAACGGCATTTTGACCTGATCATTCCAGATGTAATTATAGATGGAGGCCTGGTTAACGAGCGCATCCAATGTAAGCGGTATGAAATCCGCATACATGATTTCCAGGATAGGGCGGGTTCCGGTCATTGCGGCGGTGACGGCCATGGCGGTCAGTGCCTGCTCGGAAATGGGCGTGTCGCGAACCCGGCTTTCGCCAAACTCGTCCATCAAGCCTTTGCTCACTTTAAAGACACCGCCATAGCGGCCGATATCTTCACCAAACAAAAAGACTGAAGGGTCTGCGAGCATTTCTTCCCGAAGAGCAGCATTCAGGGCTTCGGCATAACGCATAAGGGCCATGTTCAGTGCGCCTCACTATAAGGATTGCATTTGTCATCGATGCTGAATTCGGGCAGCGGGTCTGCCAGCGCAGCTGCAAATGCGGTGTCGATTTGAGCGCGTGCAGCCGTTTCGATTTCCACCAGCCTTATTTCATCGACTTCAGACAACAAGGCTTTTCGGGAGACGATCAGCGGATCGCGTTCTTTCCAATGCGCGATGTCCTCGGGCTTTTGATAGCCGCCCATATCCGAGGTCGAGAAACCTTCAATGCGATAGGTTTTGCATTCGACCATGCCTGGACCTTCACCCCGGCGGGCGCGCTCGACCATGGTCGAAACGGCGCGGTAAACCGCGACAGCATCGTTGCCGTCAACGATCTCTGCCGGAATGTCGTAACCGGCGGCGCGGATGGAGAGATCCTGCACCGGCGATTGAACTTCCGTTGGGACCGTCAGGCCGAACTGATTATGTTCGAGCACGAAGACCACCGGGAGTTTCCAGAGACCCGCCATGTTCATCGCTTCATGGCAGATACCGGTTTGGGCCGCGCCATCGCCGAAGACGCACATGGCGACGCCCTTTTGACCGAGTACCTGCATTGAAAGCGCCATGCCGGTTGCTGCCGGAATACCGGCACCGACAATCGCATTGCCACCGATGACGCCCTTGTCTGCATCGGCAATGAGCATGTGACCCGCGCGACCGGCACATGCACCTGTTGCACGTCCGAGAATCTCGGCGATGACAGGGTGAGGCTCCATTCCCTTGCCGAGATAGACCGAATGCCCGCGATGGGTTGTGGCGACCTTGTCGCTGATTTCGAGTGTTGCCGTTGCTGCAACGCCAACGGCTTCCTGACCATCGCAGCGATGAATCGGGCCGCGCGTGCGACCTTCCTTATGCAAGGCGCCCAAGCCTTCTTCGAGATGCCGGACAAGCAGCATCTTCCGATAAATTTCGAGGTGTTCCTCGGTCGAGGGAGTGTTTTTCACGAATGCCTCCAATTGAGTTGCCATATTAAATACAAAAGTGTCGACACTTTGCAAGAGGGTGTGCAAGATTAGGAACACATTCAACAAAGGAGAAGCCGATGCGTTTGCGAGACAAGGTTGCAGTGATCACCGGGGGTGGTGCCGGCATCGGGGCGGCAGCGGTCGAACTTTTTGTCGAGGAAGGCGCGCAGGTGCTGGCCGTCGATCGCAATGCCGATCAGGCACGCGAGACGGCGCAACGTGTGGGCGCAGAAAGTTTTGGCGCCGACATATCGGATGAGACGCAGGTTGCAGCCATGACGGAAGCCGCGCAGCGGCTTTTCGGCCGCGTGGATATTCTGGTCAACAATGCCGGCTACGGGATTCGCGGTTCGGTGGTGACAACGCAAGCGAATGATTGGGATGCCTTGATGGCGGTCAATCTCAAGGGCGTATTTCTCTGCGCGAAACACATCATCCCGCTGATGGCAGCATCGGGTGGTGGTGCCATTGTGAACACGGCTTCAAACATTGCGCAGGTCGGCATTGCAGACCGCGCGGCCTATGTTGCGTCTAAGGGCGGTGTTGCCGCCCTGACGCGCGCGATGGCGCTGGATCACGTGGCCCAGAATATTCGGGTCAATGCGGTTGCGCCGGGCACGACCTGGTCCAGTTACTTTGACGAGATCGTTGCCAAGCACGATGATCCGGACGGCTTTGTCGCCGCCCTCAATGCTCGCGCTCCGATGAACCGCATGGCCCAGCCAAGAGAAATAGCACATGCCATTCTATGGCTTGCCTCGGACGACTCATCTTATGCGACCGGGTCCATTCTCACCGTCGACGGTGGGATGACGGCCTGGTAACATCCACAACCCTCAGGCTGACGCGGCCATCCGTCTGAGGGTTGCAAGCATATCGTCAAGATCGCCGCAAGGAAAATAGCCGAGTTCTGAAATCTCCTGCGACACTTCAACGGGCAGACCGGAGTTTGAATCTTTCGGGACTTCGTTCAGCCGACCGCCCATCAAAACTGGAAGGTCAAGATTGCGTTCGTCCAGTACGGCCTTGACGGCCTTCGCATAGGTCAATGCAACACCGTTATAGGTGCTGATCGCGATGACATTTGCACCACTTGCAATGGCAGCGGTCACAAGCACTTCAGGATCGACAGCAACGCCGGCGTCGACGATATTGATTTCCATTCCTTCCAGTGCCTGCTCGACGAGATATTTACCGTGCTCGTGGACGTCGGTGGTTCCGATACACAAGGTAACCGACCGCGCCTCGACAAATGGGCTCTGCGTCGCCACCCAATGATCAGCTTTCTCGTTGAGTTCACGGGCCCATTCGGCATGGATGAGTGGTTTACGACCGCGTGCCGTTTCGATACCGGGACCGAAAAGAGCTTCCATACGCTTTGGCCCCATGCGGCGTATCGCCAACAAAAGCGCGGCCGGATCCTTCACGTCGACGCCCCGCTCCTCCATACCCTTGAGCACGGAATCGGCGAACTGTCTGCCCCCATCGACGAGGGTGTCGGCCATGGCCTCGGGTTTGGACCAATCATAGACCGGATTGTAATAGGGAGCATGCAAGGTCAGACGATGCGCAAAGGTTTGCGCATCTATGATTTCGTCGACATCCGGTATGCGTTGGTTTTCGGTCACGGGAACCGGGTTGACCGCGTGTCCGCTCGGCCAGCGGCCAAGGGCCAGTATGTCTGCGAGAAGATAGCTGGACAGGCTCGCATAGTTCCCGGCGGGGGTCGACTGATAGGCAACCGTATTGCCGAAGATCATGGTGCCCGGCGTATCGCTGATCCGCGTCAAGGCGGCATGGAACGCTGTCCGCGACAAGGGATCGCTGAAATGATGACCGTAGCAATGCGCAAGTTTTGCGTCGATCAGATCCTCAATGATGTATTTTTCAATCAGTACCATACCGAGTGCGCAGGCCATGTCGATGAAAAGCCCGGCGAAACCATCATCCAGATTGGAGTGGACCAGAACCTCGGCATCCTGCGCTGCGATCAGTCCCAACGCAGTGACAGTTGCTTCGGTTGTCGCGACATCGTCGTCCCAGTAAGGAAGACGAAAGGTGAAATACTGACCGAGATTTCCAACGGCGGTCGCACCGGCGGCCAGGGCCGCGCGGGTATTCTCAACAGCGCCGGGCAGGCCGAGCATGAAGTCGCCGAAATGTGCTGCCGCTGGCGCCGCATTTGTGATCCGGGCGAAATCTTCCGGTCCCGACAGGACAATGCCAGTGCCGCGCGATGCTTTCGCGCGCATGGCTTCCGGGTACCCCATCGACCAGTCGAGCGTTATGCCGAAACGGTCGACGGTTATGCCGCTCTTCAGACATGTGCCGTGAACTTCGGCGATGGCTTCAATCGTCCGGTTGACGTCACGAAAGCCGATATGCGCGTGTTGCATCACACGATTTTCGGCAATTGATTTTCGCTTCCATGCCAGTTCCGAGGAAACGTTCTTTTCGGAAAGGAAAAGACACGGGCCGACGCGCCAGTCACGCGCCATGGCACGGCCATTCGCGAGCAGATCGGCGCCTGGCGTCAAACGCGTATCCGTCAGATTGATGATCGGTTCGGGATTGTTCATTTTATCTAACCGTTCGGGATATGAACTGTCGAATGACAGACGCAAATTTATCTGGATTAGCGAGCGGATGAAAATGCGCTCCTGGCACGCAAATCAAGGTCGCATCCGGTATGGCAGTTGCAATCTTTTCCGAAAGGGCCGGAGGCGTCAGAATATCGTCCGTCGAGGATATGACCTGCACGGGCCGCCGGATATTGGGTAGGTCCGCCAGCCGATCATGGTCGAGCAGCATGCGAATACGCGCTGCTGTTACCGGAAAAGGTGCAAGACTTTGTCGGGCCTCGGCGATTCCCGTGCTGCATATATCTCGGTTTTGGGCAATCCACTCGGTGGTGTACCCAAATATACAGGTCAAGCGCTGGTATGTCTCTGCCAGACCCGCATCCAATAATTCCGCACGGGCATTAAAGAGCATTTGAAATCGTTCGTCTGATTGAGCCCAAGAGCTGCTGATCGTATAGCTTAGGCCCACCTCAGGGTGATCAAGCGCAATGACCTGCGTAACTGCGCCACCTGTCGAGTGACCGACGATGTGAACGGGCCGGTCGAGTTCACGTAGGATACCGGCGATGTCACTTGCAATAAGCGGTATTGAGTATGGTTTATCTGGCCGGTCGCTTTGCCCGGCGCCCCGGTGGTCCGGTACGATCAACTGAAAATTGTCTTCCAGTCGCTTAACGACGCCATTCCAGAACCGGCCATCGCCGCCCAAACCAGGGATAAGGACAATGGAAGGGCCATTTTGACCGAACAACCGGTAGTGAATGCGACATCCGTCTTGGGCGATGTAATATGGCATCAGCTCATTCCATCCAGGTGCAGGAACTTACGCAATGTAGATGCGAGGCTTAGCGCGGTTATCGCCGATGTTTTTGGATTGAACGGCGATGGTACGTTTTCAAAACGCATGAACGCGGTGCCTGCGGCGCTCTCCGCTTCGATTTCATGCGTATTGCCCTTTGCCTTCGGATCGGCCAGAACGCGAACGGCCAGTGCACGTGGTCGTATCGCCAGAGAAAGGGCGAGGGCTGCATTGAGGTTTTGCGGATAAAGACGCGCCGCTTCCGCCGGAGAGCCCTCGAAGAGTACCACCGGATCGGTCTCGCAAACAAGTTCTCTTTCCTGCAGCTCGGCCTTCCATGCCGCTGGCGGCTTTCTGGACGTATAGCGGATGCGGGCGTCCTCAAGCGGTGCAATTGCCGACAGGTAATCCAGTCCGCCGACAGCGCCTGACGGAAATATCAGCGACGCTGCGGTGTTGCGGTGGGCTTGCGTGAGCGTGAGGAGAAATTTTTCATCGGCAAGGGCGCCGACCGAGGCCGCAATGACGGGAATGCCCGCTTCGAAAATTACGGGCACATAATCGGTCAGAGCGGTTTGGCCAGCAGCTTCAATCACGACACAGGGTTTGGAATTGATGAGTTCATGGAGGTGGTGAACAAATGTAATGTTCTGGGCGGCATCGTGAACGCGGCTCGATGCGCGGGTATAGACGACCCATGCCACCCCTTCATGTGCAAAATTGACTAGAAGTTCGCGTGCAATCGCTCCGAATCCGATAAGGCCGATTGTAAACGATTGCGAGAATTCCGATGAAATCGGCCCTGACTGAAACTGCTGTGCCATGTCTTTATGACTTGCTTTGGTTTACCGGATCGAACTTGTCGTCAAGATCTGCGCCGAACACGGTCTGGCGCTCGATTTCCAGCACGTTTTCAGGACGTGGGAAATTGGACGGGACGAGATCACCGGGCTTGCGCGGTTTACCGATCATGCGGAAGAAATGTTCCAGACCGTTTGGAACAATCAGCCAGACCCAACGCATGGGCGCTTCGCCATCGTTGATAAACATATGTCGTGTTGATTTTGGAATGAAGACGGCGCTGTCCGGCCCCAGTTCGTATTCCTTGCCGGCGATGACCGTGCGTCCTTTGCCCTCGATAACGAAAACGGCTTCCTCATGCTCTTCGTGCGTGTGTTCCCGAACATACCCACCCGGTGCAAGGGATTGAGTGCCCATTCCAAAAGGGTTTTCCATGTCTACAAGGTGGGGAGCCAGCGCGACGCTGACATACCCGTTCGCCGGTACCGGTTGCCAATAGCTTTCGCGATCCTGCGGATTTGAAACATAGACCCCGATGGGTGCCGATGCAGATTGGATACTGTCTTCCATCACTCAATTCCCGATTGGTTTGCCTGGGTATTATAGGAACAAATGGTAATCTGCAAAAAGTGTAGACACAATAGTAGACAGATAAAATTTTCTTGGTTTATAACTGACATACGAAAGCAGGGGATTGCTATGAAGAACTACGATGTCATTGTCATTGGCACGGGATCGGCGGCCTGTTCCGCCGCTTTGCGAGCCGCCAAGGGTGGTCTTAAAGTCCTGGCGATAGAAAAGACCCCCAAACTTGGCGGTACGTCAGCCATGTCCGGTTCTGGCGTGTGGATTCCGGCGAACCACATAGCGGCGGCTGAAGGTGTGGCGGACAGTCAGGAAGAAGCGCTGGCCTACCTGCGTGCCGTCCAGCCCGCCGACTGGGGCGACAAGGAAGATGCGCGCCACGCGGCCTTTGTCAGGAATGCTCCGGCAATGCTGAAATTCATCACGGAGAATACGCTTATCGATTTTCGGCTTATTGATGAGCCAGATCCCTATGTCGAAGCGCCGGGCGGGAAAAAATATGGACGCATGATGTCTCCGCGTCCATTGAGTCGCCGGCTTCTCGGCAAATATGCCAAGCACATTCGCCGGTCTACCCTGCCTCACAGCTTCACATATCAGGAAAACGTCACTCTCGATCTGTACCATACCCCCTTTCGCGCCGGCCTCAAGATGTGGCCGAAGCTTCTCTGGCGGTGGCTTAACAATGCAGGTGCTCAGGGTACGGCATTGATGACGGGTTTGTTAAAGGGCTGTCTGGATAATGGCGTTGAGTTCCGGCTTGCAACGCGCGCAGTTGGCCTCGTACAGGATGATACCGGGCGTATCACCGGCGTAGAAGTCGACAGTCATGGCAAACGTGAAACCGTTTCTGCTCGTCGTGGTGTTATCATCGCTTCAGGCGGTTTCGAATGGGACAAGGAGATGCGGGAAAAATACTTTTCCGGCCCATTTGATCGTATTGGTACGCCATCCGGTAACGAGGGGGACGGCCAGAAAATGGCCGCGACGGTCGGTGCGCATATCGATCACATGGAGCAAGCCAATGTCTATGCCTGTCTGCCGACCCGATACGAAGGCAAACGCTATGGGCTTCCGATCAATTTTCTGTACGAACCACACTCGATTGTTGTGAACCGCTATGGAAAGCGTTTTGTGAGTGAAGCGCATTTCAACAGCGGTGAAGCCATCGATTTACGCAATGACGATGGTTCTCCGGTTCATCTGCCATGTTACATGATCGGCGATCATCGTTTCCTGCGCACGTCGTTTCCTTTCCGCTGGTATGCTTCTTACGAACCGGACTGGATCAAGAAAGCCGATACTATCGAAGAGCTTGCCGCAAAGCTGGGGCTGCCTGCGGCAGAACTCCGCCGGACGATTGAACGCTGGAATGATTTCTGCGCGAAGGGACGCGACGATGATTTCCATCGCGGTGAAAACTATTGGGAACACAAGAAGGACGGTGGCGACAAGGATGGTTCTATCCGGCTGAAACCGATCGACAAGGCGCCTTATATCGGTGTGTCGATGAACCGCTCGATCATTGGCACCAAAGGCGGCCCTCGAACGAACGAATTCGGGCAAGTCGTGCGGAAAGACGGTTCCATCATTCCTGGCCTCTACGCAGCAGGATTGGCAATGGCGAATCCGATCGGTACCCGCGCGGTGGGGGCCGGCACGACATTGGGGCCTAATCTGACGTGGGGCTTCATTTCAGCCGAGACGATATTGAAGCAGAACGGTTGAACGGTCGGGACGGGTGAAAATCTCTACGCGTATGCCATAATATATTGAAATTATGGGTCTTTACGAAGAGGAACGCCGAGAGCGAACGACGCTTCCGACGAATGATACGTTGCATCTGAACAGAGAGGCCGGCAAACAAAAAAATGAACGCAATAGTGTAGACACTTTCTTGACGTGCAACAAAATCTCTGCTTCCTTAAGCCTTCCAGTCTTTCGAAAAAAACATCTAGGGGAATAATATGAAATCTGTTCTGGCAATTTGTCTCGGTGCCTCCTTGATAGGCGCTCCAGCTTTCGCTGGTGAAGTCACGATCGGTATTGCAGCTCCGTTGTCGGGTCCACAGGCCTATTTTGGAGCGACCTGGCATAACGGCTTCAAGCTCTATGTCGAGAAGCTTAATGCTGCGGGCGGTGTCAACGGGTCAACGATCAGTATTGATCAGCAGGACGACAAAGCGGACCCGCGTGAAGCCACACTGGTCGCTCAGAAGTTTTGCGATAATGATAAGGTCAATATCGCACTCGTGAACTTTAATTCCGGCGTAGCCCAGTCGACGCTTCCCATTTACGAAGATTGCGAACTGCCAAACATGACATTCGCGTCGAATCCGGCGCTGACCCATATGGACTACAAGTTCATGGTGCGTCCGGTCGGCAACGATCTGACAAACGCGCGTCTTCCCGCTGAATATGCCTTAAACAAACTGGGCGCAAAAACTGCACTTGTCGTAAGCGACAAGCAGGTTTTCGGTCAGGGTGTGTCGGAAATTTTCGCAGATAATTTTAAAAAGGGTGGCGGCAAGATTGTCGATTCACTCACCGTAGCACCGGCGGACGTTGATTTCACCGCAGTTCTTGCGAAAATCAAGGCGAGCAATCCCGACGTCATCTTCATTGGTGCGGTGATGCCGCAGCTCTCGCTTTTCGCCAAGCAAATGCATGAACAGGGCGTCAAGTCGCAGCTCATCGTCCCGGATGGCGGTTATACGCCGGATTTCATCAATCAGGCCGGAGAAGCCAATGTTCAGGGCGTGGTCATGGCGATCCAGGTCCCGCCGATGGATGCTTCACCTGAGATCGCGGAATTCGCCAAGGCCTATAAGGAAAAGTTTGGCGAAGAAGCAGGCCCTTACTCGATCTACGGTTACGTTCAGGGGCAAATTCTGGAAGAAGTCATTAAGACGACGAAGGGCTTCAGCCGTGAAGAAATGAATTCGGCACTCCATGGCGTCAAGGTGAAAACTGTTGTCGGCGAACTGGAGTTCGATGACATTGGCGAGCTTAAAGTTGCTCCATCCTATGTCTACCAGGTTGAAGGAAAGGGCTTTACCCTCAAGGGATCGAACTGAGAAACGCAAGCTCACTTGTCGACATTATGTCGGCAAGTGAGGCCATCGTGCGCCTGTGCTCTCAAGTCCGGGCAGGCACTCTTCTCCCCGTTCAGCCGCATTGACGCTGAACCCTTCGAGCAGGACCCCCCATGCTTGGAACATTCATCCAACAAACAGTCAACGCTTTGACTATCGGTTCGCTTTATGCCTTGATCGCACTCGGTTACACCATGGTGTACGGTGTTTTGCGAATGATCAATTTCTCCCACGCTGAAATGTTCATGCTGGGAGCCTATGCCGCGTTCTTCGGGCTGACGCTCATTGTGGGCCAGGTTGCAGGCGCAGGTACGATTGCGCTGACGATTGTCTTCTTTCTGGCTATCATCACAGTTGGCCTCATCGGTGTGGGAATTGAAAAAGTGGCGTACAAGCCGCTGCGCAACTCGTCCCGCCTGGCGCCGATGCTCTCCTCGCTTGGCGTGTCGCTCTCGCTCGTCACGGCTATTCAGATTCTGGCCGGCCCCCAGCCGATCGGCTTCCCGAGCTTTTTCCCATCAATCCGCTTTGAAGTGCTTGGAGCCACAATTACCGCGATGCAGGTCGGCATTCTCATTGCATCGTTCATTCTCATGTACGGATTGCATCTGATTGTGAACCGCAGCCGTATTGGCGTCATCGTTCGCGCGGTTGCTGAAAACCGGGGCACGGCGCGCTTGCTCGGCATCAATGTCAATCTCGCCATTTCCATGGTCTTTTTCTTTGGGCCTTTGCTCGGTGCTGCCGGTGGGATTCTTTACGCGAGCTATTATGGCATCATGTCGCCGACAATGGGGGCGGTGATTGGCCTCAAGGCATTCACGGCCGCAATTCTGGGAGGGATCGGTTCCATACCGGGTGCCATGCTCGGTGCTTATATTCTCGCTTTCATCGAAGTGGCGGGTGTGTCCCTGCTACCAATCGTGACAGGTGGCACGCTTGGCACCGAATATCGTGACGTTCTGTCTTTCGCGATCCTCATTCTCGTCTTGCTCGTGAAGCCAGCGGGTATTCTTGGTGAAACGGTGTCCGAAGAAAGCATGGTCTATAAGAGGGAATTCTGATGTCGATCGCTGCTGCTTCAGTAACAAAAGAAAAGGTCAAAGGTCGCCTGACGGCATTCCTTGTGCTCGCTGCCGTTGTCGCTCTTATAATAGCGACACCATTTTTGCCCAATTACTATATCCGTGTCGTTAATGGATTGTTGATCTACATCCTGTTGGGAATTGGTCTGAACATTGTGATCGGATATGCGGGTTTGCTCGACCTGGGCTTTGTCGCCTTCTATGCCGTCGGTGCGTATACATACGGGCTCCTTGCCAGCCCCCAGTTTGACCTGCATTTCTCCTTCTTTACAATTCTGTTGATAGCCGTCTTCCTCGGCGCGATGACCGGCATTCTGCTGGGTATACCGGTTCTCAAATTACGGGGTGACTATCTGGCAATCGTCACGCTCGGCTTTGGCGAGATTATTCGTATCGTTATCAACAATGTCGATTGGCTCACGGGTGGCCCTCAGGGGATTGCACGTCTGGATAAGCTCCAAATCTTCGGATTTGATTTCAGCAAACCGGCCCAGATATACTGGCTGTTGTTGGTGACGGTTCTGGTCGTGGCGATTGTTGTCTGGCGGCTGGAGCAATCCATTCTGGGCAAGGCCTGGTCGGCAGTGCGTGAAGATCAGGATGCCGCTCGTGGTATCGGTATCAACACCACAAATGCCAAACTGGCAGCCTTTGCAACCTCAGCGTCAATTGGGTCCATTGCAGGGGTCATCTTTGCAGCGTCACAACGCTTTGTCAGTCCCGAAAGCTTCACGCTCCAGGAATCGGTGCTTATTGTCCTGATGATCGTTATTGGCGGTATCGGAAATATCCTCGGAATTATTGCTGGCGCGACGATCTTGATCATTCTGCCCGAGGTTTTGCGCGAATTTGCGGAATGGAGAATTCTGTTTCTCGGTCTGCTCATGATCACGCTCATCATCATTCGTCCAGCAGGTATCGTGCCGCGTACTTTTGGTCCGGATAAACTATTCAGGAGGCTACTCGGAAAATGACGCTCGCCTTCAATAATCTGCGGAAGCAGTATGGTGAAGTCGTTGCAACGGACGATGTCACCACGCAGTTCGTGCCCGGCCTGATCCACGGTATCATCGGTCCCAACGGTGCCGGAAAATCGACGCTGATCAACATGACCGCCGGTTCCTACGAGGTATCGTCCGGCTCGATCACACTGGATGGAAGACACCTCGAGAACCTTAAGAAATATCAGATTGCCAATGCGGGCGTGGCACGCACGTACCAAAACATTCGACTGTTCGATCAAATGACAGCAGTGGAAAATCTGGAAGTATGTTTCTATCCGCAGGATGTAAAAAACACCTGGAAGGAGGTCGTCTGGCCACCTTTCAGCCGTGCTGAAAAAGCGCGTCGTCGTGCCATCTGCATGGAAATCCTCGAGTTCTTCAACCTGCAGGGCTATGCTAATTCGGAAGCCGGAAGTTTATCTTACGGCAGGCAGCGAATGCTGGAAATTGCGCGTGCGCTGGTCATGAACCCGCGTGTGCTCTTGCTGGACGAACCGGCGGCGGGCTTAAACCATCACGAGACTGCTGAGTTGACCAGGCAGCTGGCTGCACTTCGTTCTCCGGATCGGATCATGATTGTCGTCGAACATGACATGGATCTCGTCATGACGGTTTGCGACAACATCGTGGTCATGCATCACGGCAAACTACTTTTCCAGGGAACGCCTGCACAGGTTCAGGCAAATCCTGACGTTCAACTCGCCTATCTGGGGACAGACAATGACATCGACGAAATCCGCACCGCTGCTGAAGATCGCCGGGCTAAGCTCGGGATACGGGCGCGTCGGCGTTCTTGAGGGCGTCGATCTGGAGGTTGATCCTCAGGAAATCGTAGTTATCCTCGGACCGAATGGCGCTGGCAAGACCACGTTGCTGAATTCGATTTCAGGCGTGGCACAGGCGACCGCCGGCAAGATTTTCTTCGACGGCAAGGATATCACCGGTGCCAGGCCGGAGCAGGTTGTCCGCATGGGATTGACTCATTGTCCGGAAGGCCGCCAGATTTTCCAGCGTCTCACCGTGGAAGAAAACCTGGTTGCGGCGCATATCGGCCGGATGGGGAAGAGCTTCGATACCCTCCGTCAGGAAGTCTTCGATCTGTTCCCGGTCCTCAAGGAGCGTCGCAACGGCATGGCAAGCCGTATGTCCGGCGGTCAGCAGCAAATGCTGGCTATCGGACGCGCGCTGATGTCCGAGCCCAAACTACTTATGTTGGATGAACCATCTCTGGGGCTGGCGCCGAAGATCATTCATCAGATTTTTCGCATCATTCTCGACCTCTCTCAGACAGGTATTTCAATCCTGTTAGTGGAGCAGAACGTTCAACTGGCGCTCGAATGTGGGGATTATGCATATCTTTTGAACACAGGTCGCGTCAGATTGCACGGCCCGGCAAAGGAAATGGTCGATCACTCCGACTTGAGCGAGCACTATCTCGGTGGCGCATCGGAGGAAAACCTCCATGTTTGAAGTCGATTGGAAAACGCCGCATCTTTGGCGCAAAACGACGGCAAAACGCATTGCTGCGCCGGAATTGTATGGAGAGCACCATACGGATGTTCTGGTGGTTGGCGGTGGCTTTACCGGCATGGCCGCCGCGCTGGGGGCTCGCGATTGCGGCGCGGACGTCATTCTACTGGAAGGCAATGAAATCGGCTCGTCAGCGTCGGGCCGCAACCACGGTCTGGTGATTTCCCACCATTCCAAAGCCTCGCCGAACGAATTTGAAGCAATATATGGCAAAAAGATCGGCGGGAAGTTTAACCATATGGTTGCCCAATCCGCCGATGTCGCATTCGGATTGATGCAACGATTTGGCATTGATGCGCACCAGGTGCGGAACGGCTGGATTCAGCCGGCGCATAATGATGCGACCTTGCGACGTGCACGCCAGTTCCATGACGAATGGAAGTCGCTGGGTGCCGATGTCCAATGGATGGATCGTGCAGAGGTATCGGCCCGGATTGGCAGCCCTTATCTGGGGGGCTGGATCGTTCGCAATTCCGGCCATATCAACCCGTTTGCCATGACGATCGGATTGGCGCAGGCGCTTGAAAAAGAAGGGGTTAGGGTCTTCGAAAACTCGAAGGCTCTTTCTCTGGAAAAAAGCGGTAGTGGATGGCGGGTCAAAACGAGCAAGGGGTCGATCTTTGCTTCACGGGTTGTCCTTGCAACGAATGCGTTGACGGATAAATTATGGCCCGGCCTGCAACAGACGCTCATTCCGTTCAAGGTTTTCCAGGCGGCTACCGAACCCCTGCCTGAAGAACTCCGCGCACATATAATGGTCGGCAATCCTGCCGTGTCCGATATGCGCAACGACCTGCGTTATTTCCATTATGACTGCGATAATCGTCTCGTCAGCGGTGGGACTCATAGTTTTTGGCATAATGAAGCGGAACGGGGCCGCGATAAGGTTGCCCAAACACTGAAGAACGCATTTTCAGCGTTCAAAGATTCCCCAAAAATGACCGAGTATTGGCACGGAACTTTTGCTGTGGTTCCCGATCGCAGGCCACGATTGTACCGGCTTGCACCGGGATTGGTATTCGGTGGCGTTTATTCCGGGCGAGGCGTCGCATTGTCCATGTCCTTAGGGCAGGAGATTGGACGATGGGCGATGGACCGCACTAACGACGAAAACATGCCCCTGCCTATAACCAACATGCAGCCCGTTCCATTTCACCCGGTTGCCACGCAATTGGCCAATCGCATTCATACCTGGCACCGTTTGAAGGACAAGCTTAGTCGTTGATATATATATATATTCATGCGGAGTTTCGCGATGCGTTGACCGCTTTTCCCACCAACGAACAGTCTTTAGTAAGTCTTTGACAAGATTAGAATTGGTTGTGCAATAGGTTTCATCAAGTTGGAATAGCGTCGATTTCCTCAGTATTTTGAGCCTATCGACGATTTGACTCCATGCCTGAGCTAAACGAAAAGCCTTCAATAATGTCGATCTTGACTGGCAATCAGATCATCTCTCAACAGAGGAGGCCAGTGGTTCATATCTTCTTAAGGTGTTGCCGGTGAAACAGGGGTTGCAGATTTATGCTTAACTGTGAAAGGTTACATCCCGCTGTACCAATCGTGCCCGGAACGATTGAAAGTTCGCCCAGACAGGAACTTCAAAGTAATGTTGAACTTCGAGCTATTCAGATGGGCTTTGCGATATTGCGGCTGGCCATTGGTGTTCTTTTCCGGGCTGGTTGGTGCCAAGTTCGCCTTCGACAGCGATCGCCCTATGGTATTGTTCACCGTAGTGTATGCTGCCGCCGTCGCTGTGTTGTTTATTATGGAACGCATTATTCCATATGAAGGATGCTGGCTTGAGGCAGATGGTGAGACCTGGAATGATATCGCTCATACGTTGTTGACCAAAGGACTTGTTCAAGTCGCCGCACTTGCTGCGGCGCTGTTTCCCATGATCGCTGCCAGCTTTCTGCAGCCGCTGGCTACGCTTCAGTTTAGCTTCTGGCCGACCACATTGCCTTGCGTGCTACAGGTTGCATTGGCCGTAATCATTGCGGAGTTCGGCCTGTATTGGTCTCATCGCATCGCGCACGAACGATTGTTCTTTTGGCGCTTCCACGCATTGCATCACTCTGTGACCCGGCTTTGGGTCGTCAACACCGGTCGGTTTCATGTCGTCGATTCCCTGTTTAAGGTCGGGCTAAGCCAAGCTCCGCTTTATTTCTTGGGCGCACCACTACAGATATTTTGGTGGTTAGGTGCCATCACTGCCTTTGCGGGCATTCTCACCCATTGCAATGTCGACATGAGGACGGGGATATTCGACTATGTCTTTAGTACGCCCCGCCTCCATCGTTGGCACCATTCGAAGGACATTCGCGAAGGAAATACCAATTACGGCGAGAACATTGTCTTGTTCGACCAGATATTCAGAACCTATCATAACCCGGATCGACCCTCATCCACAGACATTGGCATCAAGGGGCAGGTTGCAAAGGGATTTCTCGCACAATTGGCACAACCGTTCTCAAAGGATGGTGTTCGCCGAATACTTGGCTCGCCTCCAGAGAATTGATTATGACGGCAAACAATTATGTCGCGCATTTATCGAATAAGTAGAAACGTCGGAGAACTGGCGCAGATCCCTTAGCTCCATAAATTATGAATACGCCTGAATCCAATAAATTCGAACTATTTAACGGATTTCTCCACCAATATTGCTTTTGGGTGAGGCAACGTTCCTCCGGGATAATCAGCTTCTGACGAGCAATCAACACATCTCCCGATGACAGGGTCAGCGGTTCATACCCTTTCAAGGCGTAGCGGTCTATGCTCTAACGATAGTTCGCTTCTTGACTAGCAATCTTGAATTGAAGCTACCTTCACTTACAAAGGAGGGGTCGAGCTCGTTATTGACTCTAAATCAGAATTCCCCAACCGGTCTGCCCCAGTTCAGCGCGTATCGGGTGAAACGAAGCTGACCGCTGCGCGTCAACGCCCCTTTGTCGACCAGGTCCTGCAAATCGCGGGTGGCGGTGGCGCGCGACGTGCGGGTGATGGCGAGATAATTGTCTGCGCTGAGGCCACCGATAACGCCCTCGGGGCCCGCCTCAAACAGACGCGCAATGACTTTCTCCTGACGGGGATTGAACGCTCCCCTGTAACGGTCGTAGAAATGTGCCTTGGCGATGTAAAAGGCGACGCGATCCAGTGTTGTTTGTTGAGCCGTCAGCACGGTTTGGGAAAACCATACCAACCATTCGGTGACGTCGAGGGTTCGCTGATGGATTTCCAGTTGATCGTAATAGGCTTTCCGTTGCTGCTCGATGGTAAAACTGAGCATGATCAGGCTCGGTTGTCCCAGTGACTGGGCGAGTGCTTTTTCGGCCAGTGCGCGACCAAGCCGTCCATTACCGTCCTCGAACGGGTGAATGCTTTCGAACCACAAATGGCCAAGCCCGGCGCGGGTAAGCGCGGGGAGGGGCGTGCCGCCGGTCAGGGCGCTTGCGTTGAACCACGATATGAACCGATGCGTTTCGTCTGGTACCTGCACTGATGGTGGCGCCTCGAAATGAATCGTCGGACGGTCCAACTGGCCAGAGACGATCTGCATAGCGTCGGAATGGCTGCGATAAGCACCGATACTTTCCAGATGCCGACTGCCTGCCATCAACATGGTATGCCACCGAAACAAAGTGGCGTCATCTAGCGGCAGGGCATAGGTGCCATAAACGTCGACCGTCATTTCCGCGATCCCGTGTTCACGCGGTTGCACCGAACGCCGGTCCGCGTCCAGGCCGAGTTGTCGCCGCAGTGATGACTGGACGCTCGAGCGGTCCAATGTTTCGCCTTCAATCGCGCTCGTCTTGACCGCTTCGTCGCTCAAGAGTTCGATGCGCAACCGGTCGCGCTCGTCGGGATCCATGTGGCGCACAGCGCCGATGACCTCGCCGGAGGAGAGCAGAAATCGCTGTTCCAGTGCCACGAGCGCAGAAGCGTCATAGCGAAAATGCGGCCAATCAGGCTGTGTCCAGTTCCAGGGCATGAGCGATAACATCCGTTTCTATCGCTCTCAATATCATATGTTTATGAGCAATAGAAGTCGCCCCTATTGCTCACCATCCTAATTGCGGAGAAGATGTTGCGTCCGCTTTGCGCCACCATAGCGGTCATCATCGATGATGGAAGTGTTTCTGACACTGGCCGGACTACCTATAAGCAGAAGACGGATTGCAACTTGCTCCAATATAGAGTATCCCCCTATATTATAGAAACGGAGTTCAGATATGAGTGCGCCATCGGATCCGAACTACGACCATGAGCATTCGCACGCTCACGACCGTTGCCATAACAGAGCCCTAAACGCGTCCCATGAACACGTCTTCCTCGGTGACGACCATGCTCGGAACGAGCGACGTACCTGGTTGGTGATCGCCATCACGGCCAGCATGATGGTCGTCGAGATCGTGGCAGGCAATGTATTTGGGTCGATGGCTTTGACGGCAGACGGTTGGCATATGTCCACCCATGCTGCTGCGATGCTTATTGCCGCGTTGGCCTATCTCTATGCGCGCAAGCACGTTGCCAATCCCCGCTTCTCGTTCGGCACAGGTAAACTGGGCGATCTGGCGGCATTCGCCAGTGCTATCGTTCTGGCCCTGATCGCGCTCTTGATCGGGTGGGAGAGCTTTCTCCGCTTCCAGGCACCTGTCACCATCGATTTCCAGGAAGCCATAATCGTGGCCGTCATCGGCTTGCTGGTGAATCTGGTGTGTGCATGGCTGTTGAAAGACGACCACCATCATTCACATGATCACGGCCACTCGCACGACCGCAACGCGACCAAGGATCAGAACCTCAGAGCTGCATATTTGCACGTCCTGGCCGATGCGCTGACCTCCGTTCTGGCCATTGCAGCGCTTGTCCTTGGCAGTGTCTACGGCTGGCTCTGGCTTGACCCGGCAATCGGCATTGTTGGAGCAGTCGTAATCGCCCGATGGTCGTGGGGCCTTATCCGCGATGCGGGGAGCGTCCTCCTCGATTACGTCCCTAAGGACGAAGACCTTCCGGAGGAAATTGAGCAGATCATCAGCAGGGAAGATGCTCAGATCGTCGATCTGCACGTATGGCAGCTTGGTCCGGGCCACCATGGTGCGATCATCTCCATTGTCACTGACAAACCTCGGGCACCTTCCTATTACCGGTCCAAGCTCGCAGTGATCCATGACCTGTCGCATGTGACGGTCGAGGTCGAGTCCCGAGCAGCCTGATCACTTACATCCGAGGAGCATCCGCATGAACCATACGATCCGCGAGAAGCAGAAACTTATAAACCGGGTTCGCCGCATCAAGGGACAGGTGGAAGGCATTGAGCGGATGCTTGAGGAGGAAAAGGGCTGCGAGGAAGTGATGCAGCTCATCGCTGGCGTCCGTGGAGCCATAAACGGCCTCATGGGCGAAGTGCTGGAAGACCACATCCGAATGCATATCGCCGCCGAAGGACTGGTACAGAAGGACCGTGACGAAGGTGCATCCGAGCTGATCGACGTTGTCAGGGCCTACATGAAGTAAGAAGATGACGAATGGCTCACCATGCGCCGCAATCTGCCCGTACGGTCCGCGCAACAAGTAGCGCCTTGGTTGCGGACGCACGGTCGAAGAGGTCAGGTCCTGTGAGAATCCCTTACCATTTCACAGGACGAAGCTTTTAGCCGTCTTGAAGCGCCGCCTGTCTAGGCTTGAATAGAACTCGGCCAGATCAAGGTTCGGTTTGCCCGCCACATGTCTGTTTTGCGCCCTCATTGCGGTCATTGGCGCAGCATTATCACGCTTTTCAAAGCGGTCGTTCCGCTTATCCTGTTGTTAACGGCCGCGAAGGGGTGGAAAGCGGACTGGCAAGTTTTAGCGAGAAAGAACGCATAACCGCCTTTTGATTGATAGGCGGACATAGTCTGTATTATGGGTCATTTGTCAGCAGCGAAATTGACGACTTCCGAAACCAGCACTGCATCTTGACCACCAAGACCATGATAGCCTAGGGAAGCACATCCTCCAGTTCCTTTTGTGCCTCCGTCGATCCATATAACCTTGCGAACACGATCTCCGGCCCAAACCTGAAATGGAGCCACGCCCGCAGGATTTGTGACGCGACAGTCATCTTTCCGGTGATGAATCACCAATGTGGGAGGCAATAGCGCAGGATCACGAAGAATGTCCGCGACGCCATCCAATGGCCCTGAGCGCGCATTCAGCTCACCGGAGGCGAGCACGATTTTGTCAGGCTTCGCGCCGTGTGCCAGAGCTTTCGCTGTCCGCCGCGTTGCATTGCTAAGAGAAACAATGGTAACCGGGCGCTTCAGACGCCTCATATATTCCACGGCATCGCAGAGACTGGTTTCCTTATCGACAAGCAGGATGTTGAATCCGCTCGCTGCAAAAGCGTCCCGATTTCTAATAATTGCGCTTAGTGGCTGTTCGGTGAAGGTTCCATCTGCGCCGACATTCAGGCGCTGACTGCCTCCCGCCAGAAGAAGCAGACTTCCTTTCGGGTTTTCTACTCGCACTAAAATGTTGGCAACGCCACCAACATACACAGTTCTCCCGTTTGAAACCGAGTGCCGCGTCACTTCCTCCGCATCGGATCGATCTGCTACTAAGCATGAAAGACCGATCACCAAAGCCAGACAGAAATTACGCGCTCTGAGAATTCTCATGAAATTCAACCTCTACACTTTTAATACATCTTTCCCAGGATAATCGAGCAACCTCGAACTTCCCAAGTGTGTGGCACTTTTCGCCTAAAAGCCCTGACCGATTTTAACATGATCGCACGGACATCTGAACGACCACAACAAAGGTCGAAAGCCACCGGATCGCCATTCATAGTCTCCGCAGGGCGAGTATTCTTTCGATCGCGCAAATGGAAAGGCTACCTTTGCCGGCGAGGTTACGTGGTGCCGTACAACCTAGGGGACTGGTTTCGCTCCATCGACTTTGGCAACGTGCGGCCCGGCCTAGCGCATGTCGCGAGGGAATTCGAGGGATTGGTACCCCGCCTGACGCCGTTAATCGCCGACGGCGAGACCGATCCGGTGCTTCGCTCCATCCATAAGCTTCCGGTCGGGTCCTGTTGGAATCGTGTAGCAAGCCTCACCCTAGTCGCGACGGGGTACACCTCACGTCACCTTCCGTCGGTGAATGGACGCATCTGCCATATAAGACGGAACCTAATTTGCCAAGGCGATCCTCCGCTACGCCGAGGACAACGACTCTACTTTTGCGGATTATGAAAGCTACCTGTTTCCTCGCGTCGATGAAATCGCTGAAGCGTCCCCGCAGATTCTCGCCCGGTTCTTCGGCATGCTGCGTAGTGGAGCGTGGTCGAGCTCGTCAAACGTGCCGGGCGTGCAGACGCGAATGCCAATTCAGAGTTGCCCGTACCACGCCGCTTTTCTCCTACGAGTCGCGTCAAGCTTTCTTCGCGGAATAATCCATCTGCCGCAGGTCTTCAAGCAAGCTCGGGCCTGTCGGCGCCCAACTCAGTTTCTCCCGCGTCTGCGCACTGGATGCCACTATGTCTGCTGCGGCGAACATGGCAAACCAGCCGAA
Source organism: Ochrobactrum sp. 19YEA23 (assembly GCF_029909865.1). Classification (NCBI taxonomy): domain Bacteria; kingdom Pseudomonadati; phylum Pseudomonadota; class Alphaproteobacteria; order Hyphomicrobiales; family Brucellaceae; genus Ochrobactrum; species Ochrobactrum sp. 19YEA23. The sequence goes on from NZ_JASAMQ010000002.1 coordinate 472,547, forward strand.
ATGCGGCGACGCTTCCTCTGCGGAAAGGGAGACGATCGGGAGGCTGAGACCGGCAGCGACCACTTCGGCTATATCCCGCGCCGCCACGCCTTCTTCAGCAACTGCATGGTAACGTGCACCTGCGTCAGCACGCTCAATGGCAAGCACATAGAGCTTCGCCACATCAAGGACGTGGCCGGCCGCCCAGCGGTTGTCGCCTTGCCCGACGTAGGCGACCACGCCCTTTTCCCGCGACATCTCGATGTAGGGGGAGATCAGGCCCTGCTTGACGGTATCATGCACTTGCGGTAGCCGCACGACAGACAGGTTTACGCCTGCTTCGAGCAACGTTTGCCCCGCCAGTTCCGAGGCGATGCGCGGATTGAAATGATGTGCATCGAAAACGTCTTCCCTGGCAGGCTGACCATCGCCTGGGTCTCCGATGCCAACGCCCGACGTTATAAGCAGTGGCCGATTGGACCCCTTCAGAACGGATCCGAGCGCGGCGATAACAAGGCGATCCTTCTCGCAATTTGCCACGAAATTCGTGAAATTATGATCAAAGGCAGTATGGATGACCGCGTCCGCGTTTCGTGCTCCGTCTGCTAGCCCGGCTGGATCCTCTAGTCTTCCTATATGAGCACTTGCACCAGCCGTTGCCAAGGCGTTCGCTCCAGCCTTAGAACGGGTAAGGCCGATCACTTCATGGCCGGCGGCCAACAATTCCGGAAGAATACGGGATCCGATGAAACCCGTGGCACCCGTTAGAAAAACACGCATGGTAAGTCTCCGATATTGACGTAGCTCCTGATCCCATGAAAAATTGTCCTGTTAAAGTAGTGATTTTATCATGGTATAATTTCCAACAGGATCATAATCGTGAGCAATTCCGAGAATGCCCTTGGTACATTCCTGCGTGATCGGCGTATGCGGCTTGATCCCGCTACATTCGGCTTTCAGGTTGGACGCCGCCGCACGCCAGGTCTGCGCCGCGAGGAAGTAGCTCAGCGGTCAAGTATAAGTCCGACCTGGTACACCTGGCTGGAACAGGGGCGTGGCGGAGCGCCGTCACCGCATGTGCTGGACCGGATTGCGAACGGGCTCATGCTGACCGAGCCCGAACGCGACCACCTCCACATTCTCGCTTTCGGTCATCCGCCGGAAGCACGGTATCGTCAGCCTGAAGGCATAACACCGCGACTGCAACGCGTCCTCGACGCCATGCCCTGCAGTCCTGCCATTATCATGACAGCGACATGGGATGTGGTGGCGTGGAACGTAGCTGCAACCGTGATCCTTACGGATTATGCCAGACTCCCCAAGGATCGGCGCAACATCCTTCGCATGATGTTTTCCGACGAACGGGTGCGCGCGGCACAGGACGATTGGCGAAGTGTTGCCCGTTATGTCGTTGCCGCGTTCCGGGCCGATGCCACGCGTGCAGGTGCGGGTGCGGAAATACAGCAGTTGGTCAATCAGCTTTCCGCCAGCAGCCCCGAATTCAAGGCGCTCTGGGACGACAATGAGATCGCTGGTCTTCAGGAAGGCATCAAGCGTCTCCGCCATCCTGCAATGGGACCGATAGAACTTGAATTTTCGACCTTTACCGTTGAAGGGAGATCCGACCTCCGCATGATGGTTTATAGTCCAGCGAACCTTGAGGTGATGGAGCAGTTTCGCTCCCTGATTTCTAGGGCATGTCCCGAGGAGTAGTGTATCGATACGACGGTTCACGTAATAAGTCCGGCTTACGGCACCCGAGCCGCGGAAAAATGAATGTCGATCCGCAGCGCTCCGTAGCTTCATACTTTACCGGGTGAACGCAAGACACCACTTTCGATCGAAATGAGGCGGAGGGCTGTTGTCCCCCTTGCCGTGAATGACCGTTCTGGATTCGGCCCTCTGGGGCCGGAATATCGTATCTAAGATTCGAAAGCTGCCCAGCAAGCTAGCTCTTGTTTCGGCTCCATTTAATTATTGAAGATGGTGTAGTGTCACGAGACTGATGCCCACAAGGCTGCATCTAGCGACTTGCGCCCATTGCCGGCAAGCCAGAACGCGAAAGTCAGCAGATCGGGGTTGATTTCGTGCATGAGGCTCAGATCGACCTGCTCGGCAAGCGGCCCGTCTTCCAGGCTCTTTGCCATATGCGCGAGATCAGCGTTTGCAGCGAGTATGTCGTCGGAAAACCGTTCATAGGCTATTGGGCGTCCGGCTGCTTCACTGAGGACGATCTCAAGCTCGCGCCCGGTCCGGCGGTCGCTCGCGACTTTAAGCGTTGCGCCGCCAAAGCGGGACTTGTCGGCAAGCACAGCAGCAACGAAACGGCCGATGTCTTCCACAGCGGTTAGCTGAATCGAATGGTCGGATCGGATTAGGGGCACTATTCGGCCCTCATCCAGACCATAGCCTGGCCGTACCAACATTTCCATGAAAATCATCGGTTGGATGATGGTGGTTGTCATGTCGAGTTGCCGAACATGAGCTTCGATACGAGGCTTTGCGTCAAAACGCGGAACGCCTGTCAGTTCATTCCCCACGCTGGCACCCGATGAATAAACAAAATGGTCGATACCGGTTTCAGCAGCTATATCTGCAATCGAGATACCACAACGAACTTCGTTCTCGGCGGCCAGGTTGGCTGGCAGTACGCTAAAGACGCCATAGGCGTCTTTCATCGCTGAGCGGATAACATTGGTCTCTTCAAATGAAGCCTGCACTAGCTCGACGCCTGCATTTCGCAATTGCAGAGATGCAGCTGTGCTGGAATCCTGAACGAGCGCGCGAACGGGCCATCCCGCCTTCAACAAGGCTTTGGCGACAGATCCTCCCCGTCTTCCAGTCGCGCCGAAAACCAGAATGGGGTGCTTGCTATTGGTCACTTGAAACCCTCGCGTTAAACAAGAGCCATCCATATATAGGAATAATGTTCAGCCGGAAGACGGCGCATTTTTCAGCGTCAGGCACAAGGATGATACTGTTGAACAAAGATATCGATACCGGCACACCGCGCTCATCAGAGAACGACAGGCAATTCAGGCCCATCCCGTCAAACGGGGTTTGCAGCCTGCTAAGTGACAAATGGACTGTTCCGGTTCTTTGGCGTCTTTCTCTTACTGACGATCATCGGCTACGCTTTTCAACATTGAGAAAAGAGGTCGGTGAAATCACCCAGCGCATGCTGACGCTCACGCTGCGCAATCTCGAGCGTGACGGTTTCGTCAGACGCCATTATTTTCCTGAAGTGCCGCCACGTGTCGAGTATGAGCTGACGGAGATCGGCCACGGAGCGTTGCAAGCCCTTGAGGGGTTCAACTTCTGGGTCCACGACAATCTGGATGCCATCAAGGCGCGCCGCCGCGCTTATGATCAGGCGGAGTTGTCAATCCAAATCCGCGAAATTGGCTGAGAAAGTTAGATGTCGGCCCAAGTTAGCAGCGCTCAGCTGAGCCCGCTTCGCGCTTTAAAGCAGACGTCCAGCGATTGTTCTGTGCTAGATGCCGCCTACTATTGAATGAAGGTTTCGTGAAGATGACACCAATACCGCGGGCCTTTGTCAGATATCTTCAGGGCAACTGTGGAGCGTCGAACTGTGCTAGACGCCGCACCTTCGCGATGAGTCTCCTGGTAAGTCAATAAAGCGCCAGTTTCCCAGACGGTAACAAGATCGATGTTTTCGACATAAATTCTCAAGTCTGGCCGTTTTCCGTGGTTTGCGGCGAACATATGCCTGACATCGTCTTTGTCCAATGCGATACCTTTTGTCGTTATCATCGAAAAGTCCGACGAAAATCGGGTCATCAATGCAGTCAGGCGATCAGATGAAAGCTCGCCTCTGAACCATTTCTCGATGTCCACGTGAATATCGACGATATCTTGGCACAGCGCTTCGACCTTGACCATAATCTATTCCTTTCAAGTTGAAGCTGGGCTTATGCAGCCAGATTTACCGCAGTTGCCTTCAAGCGCAGAACGAGGGGAACCGGAATAAGGGTTAGCAGAGCTGCTGCAACAAAGGTCCAGTGATAAGCAGCGTCATCGCTTCCGGCAAGGCCCGTCGCCATCAACAGACCGAGCAGGCTTCCCATCACGCTGGAGCCGAAAGAAAAGCTGATCTGCCTGTTGATGTTCCAGAGTGCGCTCGCTTCGCCGAGGCGAGCTGAGGGAACGGAAACGAAAGCTGCCGTCTGTGCCGCACTCGTGCACAGGCTGGCTCCAAACCCCATCGCGGCGAATGCGGCAAGTGTTGCGGCTGACACGTTGGCGATGGGTACGGCCATCAGCAAAAGTCCCGCGCTCTCCAGCACCATGCCGGTGAGAAAAAGGACACGCGGTCCTCTTACAGGGTAGACCTGCCGGGTGGTCAGAATGGCGAGAAAGGACATGAGCGCCCAAGGTATCATCATCGAACCAGTTTCGGTCGCAGTGAGGCCGATCCGGCTTTGCAGGTAAAGGGCGACGACAATGTTGGCACCTGTAAATACGCCTGGTACACAAAGATAGATGATGCTGCCTACACGCAGCATTTCGTTCGAAAGCAGGCGCAGATCAAGGAGGGGCTCTCGCGAACGCAAAGCAAAGTGCATATACCCCGCAGCGGCAATGACCGCGACACCGAGCATAAGAGCGCCGGTCAGCATTCTCTCGCCTTCTGCGACAAGCGACAAACCGATGGGGAGTGAAAAGAGCGCCACCGTGCTCAGCAGAAAGCCGATGAGATCAAACGGCCTTTGCGCTTTTTCTTCGGTCTCGCCGGGCATCCAGGCCAGCGCAAGCGCAGCGATTCCAAGGACCATTACGGATACACCGGCGAATACCCAGCGCCAACTGGCATGATCGACGGCAAACCCCGATATAGCAGGCGAAAGCGCCGGCACGAGCAGCGCGACCATCATCACGACCGAGGTCAGATGCGCCCTGTCCTCGCGCGGGTAGGCACGATAGGCCATAGCCTGTCCGACCGGTACCAGGAGGCCGCCGCCAAGCCCCTGCAGCAGACGGCTTGTCAGCACCATCTCGATATTGATTGCCAAGGCTCCGCCGATACCCGCGAGCGAAACGACCAATAGTGAAATTATGAAAACGCGACGCTGCCCAAAACTGTGCGCCAGCCAGCTTCCGACTGGGATGGCGACCGTAAGACCGAGCATGTAGACGGTTCCGACCCAGGCCAACTGCGTGACGGAGGCCTGCATCTCAAGCTGCATCGTTGAAAGTGCCGCGTTGAATATGAACATATTTGCGAGATCGACTGCAAAAGCGAGGAGATAAAGACTGGCGATTTTTAAGCGTTGCGACATCGGGCTGTTTCTTCCAGGCGGGCGTGACTGCCATCGCAATAGCACCTTTCAATTTCGCCAACTAGAAACTACAATTCGACATCATTCGTCGAATATACTTTCCAATTGGAGCCATTTTGTCAGTCAGCCTCGATCGCCTGTCAGCATTTCGTACTGTCGTCGATTCCGGGTCGTTTACCCTTGCGGCCAAGCGTCTCAATCAGGCGCGGGCCGCCGTCAGTTTCAACATCAAACAATTGGAGTTGGAACTGGGCGTTACGCTGCTGCATCGCACGACGCGCAGCCTTGCGCTGACGGATGCGGGCGAGCGCTTTTATGCCAGATGCCTGCGAATATTGGGAGAAATGGACGAGGCCGTCGCCGAGGCGAGGCAGGAGCAGACGGGATTGAAGGGCTCGCTACGGATAACCTCGACTGTTGAATACGGAACGGTCGTGCTGGCACCCGTACTTGCCCGGTTCTCCGCTCTACACCACGATCTGGATATTATGTTCGAGGCGGGATCATCGAATGCCGATCTGCTGCGTGACCGGTTCGATGTCGCTATTCGGTTAGGCCGTTCCGAGCAGTTCTCCAACCTCAATTACGCCGGGGTCCACTTGGGAGAGTATGAGGTCCGCGCGGTGTTTGCTCCTGATCGCGGGTACGGTGTGATGACATCTCCCGACCCCGAGTTTCTCACTCGACTTCCGCATGTGGTTCATTCTTCCATGAGCCATGTCCGGGAATGGACGATGTTCGACCAAAAGGGCGAAAAGCACGTCTTCATTGCGCCACGCAGATCGCGTCTGGTGACGAACAATGCGTCCACCGTGAAGGCTATGGTGATTGGGGGTGCAGGATTGGCCCTTTTGCCGGACTGGTTCATCGCCGCAGAGTTGCAAGACGGTCGACTTGTCGATGCCATGCCCGGCCATCGGCTACCAAACCAGCATGTGTATGCCATGCATCTTCCAGCCGAGATCGTATCGCGCAAGATCGCCGCCTTCCTCAAGGATCAGGTGAGGCACGAGAGGAGATGATGCCTGTAAAGCCGTGGTGCTGTCGCAACACGAAGATGATAAAGTCGCTTTGGGCCTCTTAGCGGTCTGTCGGTAATGCGCTTTGAAGCGGTCATTAGCTTGCATTGTCTCACAGGCTAACATACAGGTATATCCATCGCGAAAAACGACCGCCGTCCCAAGGCCGTCGAAGATAAGTCCGCTACGCCTATTGTCGTGGCTGCACCAGCGTCTCCCGAAGCAACAAATGCAAATCAGAGGAGCGTTGACGTGCGCAATCTCATCACGATCATTGGAGCGGGCCTTGCTGGCCTTACCCTAGCACGCATTCTTTATCTTCATGGAATTCCAGCGACCATCTACGAAGCCGAGAATTCTGTGGATTCACGGAAACAGGGCGGATTGCTGGATATTCATGCCTATAATGGTCAGCTCGCCCTAAAGGCGGCCGGACTTTATGAAAAATTCCTGAGTCTAGTCCGTCCTGGCGAAGATGCGAAGCGTGTTGTTGATATGAACGGGGTGATCCTATTCGATCATCCCGGCGGCGCAGTGGCAAATCGTCCCGAAATCGACAGGGGCGATCTTCGCCATATGCTGATCAGTTCTATTCCTTCAGACACCATCAGATGGGGCCACAAAGTCACTTCGATAGTTCCGCTTGGAGTCGGCCGCTTTGAGGTCACCTTCGCCAACGGATCGACCACTGCAACCGACCTGCTCGTCGGTGCGGATGGCGCATGGTCTAAGGTTCGCCCGCTTCTGTCTGATGCGGCGCCCATCTATTCGGGCACTTCCTTCATAGAAACACTGCTGTTCGATGGCGATACTCGCCACAAGGCAAGCGCGGACGCGATTGGCAACGGCACATTGATGGCGGTTTCGCCTGGCCAGGGCATCCTTGCACACCGTTACGCAAACGGGACGCTTCATACATATGTGGCTTTGAACAGATCGGAGGAATGGACGCGTTCCATAGACTTCAGCGATCCAAAGGCGGGCTTGGCCCAGATCGCGGGGCAATTCGAAGGATGGGCTGCTCCGCTTATCGCACTGATCACCGATGGTGAAACTGCTCCTTTGCTTCGCCCGATCTATGCCTTGCCAGTGGAACATCGATGGGACCGGGTTTCGGGCGTGACCCTACTTGGAGATGCTGCGCACCTGATGTCACCTTTCGCGGGCGAAGGTGCGAATCTTGCCCTTTATGATGGTTCGGAACTGGCCAGAGCGCTCGTGTCGTCACCTGACAATCTGGAGTTTGCCCTGTCGGAATACGAGAGCCACCTTTTTCCAAGAAGCATCGAAATTGCCGCGCAGAGCGCACAGAACCTAAGCCAATTCTTTGGTGATGATGCTCCCGGAAGTGTGGTCCGCCTCTTCAGGAAGCATCTTGGATAGAGGCGTTATGCTCGCCAAGGATGTCTGCTCTTGCCTCTTGCCTGTCTGTCGGAAATGCGCGCCCATGCCGGTCATTACCGGAACATTCTCTCGTTTTCCAAAACGGGCGTCAGCTCTTAGACCTGTCAAGGTTCTGGAAGGCTTAGATGCTGACAGTCGAATGCAGTTGGCATCACGATGGAGTTAGCCGCAAGGAATACTGCCGTCGACCGCCGCACTCGAATCGTGCCAACGTCATTGAATGCGCAATACCGATGAACAAGTCGACTGGCAACGAGGCACCTGCCAAACCAACCGGTTGACAGTCCGCTATTGGCGATCAGGGGGGCATAAACCTTCCCTGATCGCTTTGCATGGACTTTTTGGAAGCGGTGCCTGCCTCTTGCCGATGGCGCGGGCACTGGCGGATTTTGATGTTGTCCTTCCCGATGCTCGCGGCCATGGTGGAACTAGCTCACCTGTGACAGGCTACCGATATACCGACCATGCGAGAGATGTTGTCGAACTCATCAAATGTTTGAAGCTAGATTGCCCGATCTTGATCGGCCATTCAATGGGCGGCATGACGGCTGCGGTGGCAGCCGGCGAGCTTGGTTCGTCCGTAAGGGCGGTCATTCTCATAGATCCAACCTTCCTCGATGCGAAGATGCAATGTGATGTCTACGAAAGTGGGGTCGGTGAGGAACACCTTCAGTTGCTCCAATCGACGAGAGATAATCTGCTCGATAAAGCGCGCCACAAAAACCCAAACCGTTCGGAAGAACTGATCCGCCATCTTGTCGACGCTCGACTTCAGACCAGTATCACCGCCTGCGAGGTTCTCACTCCACCAAGCCCGGATTGGCGCGAAGTGGCGAGGGCTATTGAAGTTCCGACACTCCTTGTGACAGCTGAGCGTGGCATTATCTCGCGCGAAATGGCGCGAGATTTGCAGGGGCTCAACCATTTGTTCCGTCATCAACACGTTGCTGATATCGGCCACGGGCTGCCCTATGACGCACCGGATAGGTTGGGCACAATCCTGACTTCATTTTTGGCTCAAGTGGCTGCTTTCGGGTCCGGCGTTCCATCAACGGAATAACTGAAAAGGGCCTCAACTCGGACAAAGGTATCCGTCCCTTTGATTTCCGCTCTCACCTTTCTACATCCCAACATCGGACAGTCCGCACACGTGAAGAGTTTCGGGCACCGTTGGGCGTACGAAAGTCCCCGGGGAAGGAACCCGCGGGCCACAATCAAAGGCTATGGGAATTTCTCTTTTTGGCCGATGTCATTGATGTCGTGCCCGCATCCGGGAGGCGGTCCCATTGATGCAGTCGGACGACTCTGCGGTGTGTCCGCATGGGGGTGCCGACATAATGATAGGTGAGCGCCGCTATGTCGCCGGTGAAGATCGTGCTCAGCACATGCGGGTGCGTTGCCGAAGATCGAGCGCCTTCGGTTGAATACCGGGCTATGCCATGCTGGGTCATTGCGAGTTCTCCCGGTTTGTTTTGGGTGTGTTTGGCGGCCCGCGCGGTTGCCGCCATCGCTCGAACACCTCGATGACGATCATGCGCCCTCCACAGCAAGAGCATGGCGGGCGGAATTCATCAGACTCCTTGGATTGATCATTCGTCGCCGTTGGCGTGACAACGTTCAGCAGTTCGCGCATCAGCGCCAGGATGATTTTACGCACGCTGCTGGCGAGCAAGCCATAGTGGCGGATGCGATGGAAGCCGCGCGGCAGCACGTGGAGCAGGAACAGTCGAATGAACTCGCCGGTGGCCAGCGCCATGACCTGCCGGCGATCAATTCCGTCGCGGCGATAATCCTTGTAGCGGAATGTGACACTGTCATTGTCGAAGGCGATCAGGCGGTGGTTCGAGATCGCGACCCGATGCGTGTAGCGTGAGAGATAGGCGAGAACGGCTTCCGGACCCGCGAATGGGGCCTTTGCATAGACCACCCAGCGCTTGACTCGAACAGGCTTAAGGTGATGCAGGAAAGCGCGCCGGTCAGCGAGGTGCGCCATCGATCCGAAGAAGATGAGACGGCCTGCATCGCGCAGGGCGTTGAGCCGTGTGAGGAACAAACGGCGGAACAGCTTGCCGAGAACGCGCACCGGAAGCAGGAAGGCTGGGCGTGACGAGACCCAGCGGCTTCCGTCAAGCGAGATGCAGCCGCCCGGCACGATCATATGGACATGCGGATGATGGGTCATAGCCGACCCTCAGGTGTGGAGCACGGCGGTGATGCCGATGCGCGCGCCGAGATGTTTTGGATCGGCAGCAATCGTCAACAGCGTCTCCGACGCGGATTTGATCAGCAGGTCATAAACGACCGCCTTGTTCTGGAAGACGATGTCGGACACCTCGGTCGGCAGCGTGAACACGACGTGGAAGTAGCTGACAGGAAGAAGGTCGGCCTGGCGCTCCGCAAGCCATGTCCGCGCAGCAGCGCCCTGGCACTTTGGACAGTGCCGGTTGCGGCAAGAGTTATAGGCGATCCGCCACTGGCCGCAGTCTTCACAAGCTTCGACATGCCCGCAAAGCGCTGCGGTGCGGTAGTTCTCGATCGCCGACATCACCTTCAACTGGTCGAGGCTCAGATGCCCGGCATGGGCGATCCGATATTCAGGACCAGCAGCATGGAAGATATCGGCGACCTCAAGCGAGGTCTTCATGGCTCAGCTGTCAGGCGCAGACCCTTCCGCTTTGAACAAACCAAGTCGATCCAGCGGACTCGTCACTGAGCGCACAGTGCGTGTCGCAACCTTGGTGTAAAGGGCCGTGTTGTTCAGCTTGGCGTGACCGAGCAGTACCTGGATGATGCGGATATCGACGCCGTCGTCCAGAAGGTGGGTGGCAAACGAATGGCGCAGCGTGTGCAGTCCCACGCGCTTGTCGATGTCAGCCTTGCTTGCAGCTTCGACTACAACGCGGTGTAGTTGGCGCGTGCTGATGGGCCTCAGCGTGTTGATGCCTGGAAAGAGCCAGCCATCCCACCGCATGACGCCCTGCCGGTAGCCGGCTTGCCACCATTGGCGCAGAAGCGTGAGCAGATCTTCTGACAGCATGGCGTTGCGTCCATGCCCGCCCTTGCCGCGCTCCACTCGCAGAAGCATGCGCTCGCTGTCGACGTCGGCGACTTTCAGCGAAGCCACTTCCGATACGCGCAGTCCCGAACCATAGGCAACGGCCAGTGCCGCCTGATGCTTGAGACAGGTTGTGGCATCAAGAAGACGCGTCACTTCCTCACGGCTCAGAACCACCGGCAGTTTGCGCGGGTGCGCCAGACGCACGAGACGGCGGGCAAGATCAGGGCGATCAATCGTGTTATTGAAGAAGAACCTCAGCGCCGACACGACACTGTTCATCGTCGGCACCGGGACGCCCTCGCTTTGCTGCCATATCTGGAAGCGGCGCAAATCGTCCACGGACGCGGTATCGGGGGGCCTCCCGAGAAAGCTGGCAAGTCGTCCGATGTCGCGCAGATAGTTGCGTTGGGTCTCGTGCCCGAAGTGGCGCAGGTTCATGTCGTCGATCAGGCGTTGACGAAGCGGGCTGATCGCGGGCGAATTCGGTTGGTTGTGCATAGTCAGGCTCCTGGTTGAAGAAGCCAGTCATTCTCTGCTCGCTCCGAGCGACACTCAACGCAGAGTGCAATGGTCGCTCTGTGCTTGCTACCTCATTCGCACGCGCCTTCCTGCGAAGCGGGTTCGTTCTCCGGCCCCATACCAGTCATGGAAATCGAGAAGAGAACAGGTAAGCTGGTGCTAAGAAAGCCACTCTCGTGAATCTGACTTAAAGATATAAACATTTCTTTATGTGCTATTGACATTACGTGTCTGATGCGCGAAGTTTATCGTGCTTAGGTTCCCCGGGTGTCGCGTGCGACGTGCCGGGGCTAAGAGGGAAGTCGGTGCCCCGTCCCATTCGGGAAAGCCGACGCTGCCCCCGCAACTGTAAGCGGCGAGCTGATGTCCAACGTGTCACTGGGGAGATTCCTTGGGAAGGCGGACAGCAGCAGCGACCCGCGAGCCAGGAAACCTGCCTTAGCGAAATAACGTCCACGGGCGGGGTGTCCCGGTGTGCCGTAGCGAAGACCGCGTAGCGGTCTGTGTTGCTATGTGTTCGCTGACCCATGCCCCCAAACTCTTTGGGGTAAGTCATGTCTCAAACCGCAATTTCAGTCATCGCCAAGGGCGAGCCACTCGTTGATCACCTAGAGATCTTGATGAGTCACGACTTTACGTTCCGACTTAAGAGTCAACCTCTTGATGAGGACTATCACCCCTCAGATAATACGCGTATCACGACCAATTTCGCCAATTTGGCCAGGGGGGACAATCGCCAGGAAAATCTCCGTAACGCCTTGAAGATGATTGACAATCGCTTCAACGCGCTAGCCCATTGGGACAACCCAAAAGGTGATCGCTATTCCGTTGAACTCAAAATCATTTCGGTTGAACTCAATATCGATGCTGAAGAGAACGAAGACGCTTTTCCGTTGATCGAAATACTGAAAACGGAAATCGTTGATCATAAGACAAATGAACGCATAAAAGGCATTGTGGGGAACAATTTCTCCTCATATGTTCGAGATTATGACTTCAGCGTCGTGTTGCCAGAACATAATAAGGGTCGTCAGGCATTCACCACGCCCGAGAATTTTGGTGACCTGCATGGAAACCTGTTCAAATGCTTCCTGAACTCGGATGTTTATACAGAACATTTCCATAAGGCGCCGGTCATTTGCCTGAGTGCTTCTAGCAGTAAGACATATCTTCGAACTGGAAATCAGCATCCGGTGTTGGGTGTTGAATACCGGCAGGATGAATTGTCTGCGACAGACCTGTACTTCAAGAAAATGGGATTGCAGGTTCGCTTCTTCATGCCTCCGAATAGTGTTGCGCCGTTAGCGTTTTATTTTCTCGGTGACTTGCTCGATGACTATACCAATCTCGAGCTCATCGGCACCATCAGCACGATGGAGACTTTTCAGAAGATCTACCGGCCCGAGATTTACAACGCGAATTCCGCGGCAGGGGCCAGCTATCAGCCAAATCTGAAGCATCAGGATTATTCACTGACCCGTATTGTCTATGATCGAGAAGAACGGAGCCGACTGGCTGTTGAGCAGGGAAAATTTGCTGAGGAACACTTCATCAAACCATACAAGGCCATTCTTGAACAATGGTCTGCCAATCACGCTCGTTGATAATCACAAAACATAAGGCTGCCCATTATGAAAAGATTGTTGCCTACCTCAACCGCTGGCAGCTTGCCCAAACCCTCGTGGCTTGCTGAACCTGAGAAACTGTGGTCGCCTTGGAAAATGCAGGGTGACGAGCTGATTGAGGGCAAAAGAGACGCCTTGCGCTTGTCCTTGGACGATCAACGACAGGCAGATATCGATATTGTCAGTGATGGCGAACAAACGCGCCAGCATTTTGTCACGACCTTTATAGAACATCTCAGCGGCGTTGACTTTGAGAAACGCGAGACTGTCAGAATTCGCAACCGCTATGACGCAAGTGTACCGACAGTCGTTGGTGCTGTGTCTCGCCCGAAGTCGGTTTTTGTTGAAGACGCCAGGTTCTTACGCCAGCAGACCAGTCAACCGATCAAGTGGGCTCTTCCGGGGCCTATGACTATGATCGATACGCTTTATGATGCCCACTATAAGAGCCGTGAAAAGCTGGCTTGGGAGTTTGCCAAGGTTCTCAATGAAGAAGCGAGGGAACTGGAAGCCGCAGGCGTTGATATCATCCAGTTCGATGAGCCGGCATTCAACGTCTTCTTTGACGAGGTAAATGACTGGGGTGTAGCTACCCTGGAGAGGGCCATTGAAGGTCTCAAGTGCGAAACAGCTGTCCATATTTGCTATGGCTACGGCATCAAGGCCAATACCGATTGGAAAAAGACATTGGGGTCCGAGTGGCGTCAGTATGAGGAGTCCTTCCCCAAACTGCAACAATCCAATATCGATCTCATCTCGCTGGAATGCCACAACTCCCACGTTCCGATCGATCTTATCGAACTTCTTCGAGGCAAGAAGGTCATGGTTGGGGCCATCGATGTGGCAACACATACTGTTGAAACCGCTGAGGATGTCGCCAGTACTTTGCGAAATGCACTTAAGTTCGTCGATGCCGACAAGCTCTATCCGTGCACCAATTGCGGAATGGCTCCGCTGCCTCGGCAAATAGCGCGAGGCAAGCTGAATGCCTTGAGTGCAGGTGCGGAAATCATCAGAAGGGAACTTTCGGCCTAGTACCGCCAGAGCTGCAAGACGCCGACATGATCATGACGGACCACTGCTTCGTCGACAATAACGAAGCAGTGGTCGTATCGATATGTCGCGCCTCGCCGCTGCGGGAAGTCGTTAAGTGCCGTCAGGCGGGGGCAGGTTCCGGTACAATCGTTTTCACGATGGAGGCGTCGAGGGCTTCGTAAGCTGTCAGACCGATTGTATTATAGAGTTCTGCACGCGTTTGCATGTCTCCAAGCACAGACTTTGTCGATTCTTCCACCTTGAGCGTACCGTAGAGCCGTTCTTGCGCTTTGTTGGCGATGCGCAGCGAGGAAACGGGCCAGATAATCATCCGATATCCCATTTCTTCGAATTCGGATGCCGTAAAGAATGGCGTTTTTCCGAATTCGGTCATATTTGCCAGAAGAGGCACGCCGGGCATTCGGCGGGCAAACTCGCGAAACATATCGGCATTGGTCAGGGCTTCCGGGAAGATGGCATCCGCACCCGCTTCCAAATAGAGCTTGGCGCGCGCCACAGCGCCGTCGATACCTTCGCTTGCTGCGGCATCGGTGCGCGCGATCAGGTACAGATGGCGACGCGCTTTGGCGGCAGCGGCCACTTTTGCAGCCATAACATGCGCGTCTGCGAGTTTTTTATCGTTGAGATGGCCGCATTTCTTTGGAAGCAGCTGGTCCTCAATGTGGACAGCTCCGGCACCCGCGTCCTCGAATGTACGCACCATATGCATCACGTTGAGCGCTTCGCCGTAACCGGTGTCTCCATCGACAAGCAAAGGCAGGCCGCTTGCTCGTGCGATCTGGCGGATGAAGAAGGAAACCTCGTCCACCGTAATCATGCCGAGGTCCGGTATTCCCATCGAAGCGGTCATGGCCGCGCCGGACAGATAAAGCCCGCTAAAGCCTGCGGCTTTGGCCTGCAGAGCCGCCATACCGTTGTGCGCGCCCGGCAGTTGTAAAATGGTTCGCTGATCCAGCAGTTTTCTGAACCGCACGCCAGCGGGCTCTGATGCCAGGTCAGAAGCAACAAGATAGGTCATGATATTTCCTTAAGCAGCATGGGGTTGAGCAATAAGCGAACCGCGATGCTCGATGGGAATAAAGGCTTTGTTCTCAGGGCCAACGTAGTTTGCCGAGGGCCGGATAATCTTGTTGTCGACACGCTGTTCGATGACATGGGCGGCCCAGCCTGAGGTTCGCGCGATGACGAACAGTGGGGTGAACATGGCCGTTGGAACACCAAGCAAATGGTACGAGACAGCACTGAACCAATCGAGATTGGCGAACATGTTTTTGGTGTCCGCCATGGTCGTTTCGATGCGGTTGGCGATGTCGTACATGCGCGTCGAGCCTGCCTCGTTTGAAAGGCTCAGAGCAATCTTCTTGATGACTTCATTGCGTGGATCGGCAACCGTATAGACAGGATGACCGAAACCGATAATGACTTCCTTGGCTTCCACCCGACGACGAATATCCGCTTCCGCCTCATCGGCATGGCTGTATCGCTTCTGGATTTCAAAGGCCACTTCATTCGCCCCACCATGTTTTGGTCCGCGCAAGGCGCCGATAGCGCCAGCGATAGCCGAGTACATATCCGAACCTGTTCCGGCGATAGAGCGTGCCGTGAAGGTCGAGGCGTTGAATTCATGTTCCGCATATAAGATCAGCGAGACATGCATGGCCTGCACATACGAGTCCGTTGGCGATACCCCATGGAGGAGGTGCAGAAAATGCCCGCCAATCGAGTCATCATCCGTCTCGACATCGACGCGCCGACCGTTGTGCGCAAAATGATGCCAGTACAGCAACATTGAACCGAGCGACGCCAGAAGGCGGTCCGCAATATCGCGTGCGCCGGAATGATTGTGGTCCGATGCTTCTGGCAGAACGCAACCAAGCGCTGAAACGCCTGATCGCAGAACATCCATCGGATGAGTGGCTGCGGGCAATAGTTCAAGCGTGCGTTTTACGACATCAGGCAATCCACGAAGGGATTTGAGCTTTGCCTTGTAAGCGAGAAGTTCTGTGCGGGTGGGCAGATCACCATGGATGAGGAGATAAGCGATCTCTTCAAATTCGCAGGTTTCGGCCATGTCGAGAATGTCATAGCCTCGATAATGCAGATCATTGCCTGTCCGCCCGACTGTGCAAAGTGCCGTGTTTCCGGCCACAACGCCGGAAAGAGCCACAGACTTCTTGGGTTTTGGTGTAGTCATGTTCCATTCCTCCCGTAATGTTCACACTTTCCAGTCGAAGATTCCGCTCGCGGCGGGAACGCCCAGCCGATCAGGCACAACGCTGAAATTCAGGCCGTCAAGTTCATCGGGCTTCAGCGAGGTCAGCCGTTCGACGGCTGCGATGAAACGCTCCTGCTCGGAAACATCGACTATTCCGTCTGCCAGGGTCCGGAACTTGTTAATGTAGTCAGGACGTTTGAAGGGGCGCGCGCCCAACGGGTGGGCATCGGCAATCGCCAGCTCGTCCTCGATGATCGATCCGTCTTTCAAGGTTATGACGACCCGGCCACCGAAAGCCTTCTCCGCAGGGTCTGCGCTGTGATAGCGCTTTGTCCATGTGGGGTCTTCCACCGTCGCAATCTTGTGCCACAGGGCTACGGTTTCAGGTCGCTGTGCACGCTCAGGCGCATAGGATCGCTCATGGTGCCAGCCGCCATCTTCAAGCGCCACAGCAAAGATGTACATGATTGAGTGGTCAAGCGTTTCGCGGCTGGCCATCGGGTCCATTTTCTGCGGATCGTTAGCGCCAGTTCCGATCACATAATGTGTGTGATGGCTGGTATGGATGACGATGCTATCCACATTTGAAAGTTGGCCAATTTTCGGTCCCATACGCCGCGCAAGGTCAATCAGGGCCTGACTTTGATATTCCGCCGAATGCTCCTTGGTGTAGGTGTCCAGGATGGCGCGTTTGGGCTGACCTTTCCCCGGTAGCGGAACAGCATATTGCGCCTGAGGGCCGCTTAGCAGCCAGGCGATAAACCCGTCTTCGCCTTCCCATGCAGGTGACGGCGCGCCTTCTCCGCGCATAACGCGGTCGACCGCTTCGATGGCCATTTTCCCCGCGAATGCGGGTGCAAACGCCTTCCAGCTGGAAATCTCGCCTTTGCGTGATTGCCTTGTTGTCGTGGTCACATGCAGCGCTTGTTGAACCGCCTGATAGATTGTCTCGACGGGTAATCCAAGCGCTGTTCCAATGCCAGCGGCGGCCGATGGACCAAGATGGGCGATATGGTCGATCTTGTGCTCATGCAGGCATATGCCTTTGACGAGGTTGACTTGAATTTCATATCCGGTTGCAATGCCGCGAGCCAGATCGTTGCCGGAGAGACCGCAATGTTGTGCCACCGCCAGAATAGCTGGGATATTGTCGCCGGGATGTGAATAATCTGCTGCCAGAAACGTATCGTGAAAGTCAAGTTCGCGAACCGCGACGCCATTGGCCCACGCAGCCCATTCTGGCGAAACGCGCTTGTCACCTGAAAGCCCGAATACTGTCGCGCCTGGCGCGTAGGGATGAGCGATGGCCTGCGCGCGGGCGCTTGCAACCGGGCGTCGCGCCAAGGATGCCGCAGCAACAGACGCATTGTCGATAATGCGATTGCCGATCATCTCGACGACATCGTCGTCAAGTGGCACGTTATCGGCGGCAACCGATGCGATTTTCCATGCGAGCTGGTCTTCTCGGTCCAGATGTTCGGCTGATTTGTAGGTGCGGACGGTATGAGTATTCACGAATGCATCTCCTCAAGTGCACATCGCGCCAGTTCGAGATTGGCGCTTGCGAATTTCGCAATAATTCGCAATATCCACTTATCGGTAACTCGGTAAATGACTGAAATTGTGTAGTTTTGTGAAGCGAAATCGGTGAATTTGCAAAGTTTGCAAAGTCATCAATTGTTGGTTGGAGGAGCTGATGAAAAAACCGTTTGTGGGCGCGCGGCTGAAAAGACTGCGCGAGGAACGTCAGCTGACCCAGCAGGCGCTGGCAAATGCACTTGGGATTTCTCTCAGCTACTTCAACCAGATCGAAAACAACCAGCGTCCGATCACGGTTCAGGTTGTGTTGCGCATGAACGCAGCGTTTGGTGTTGATGTTCAGTTCTTTTCTGAAGACGATGACGAACGCCTGATCGGTGAGCTGAAGCAGGTATTTTCAAACCCGCTGCTGGGCGAGACGGTTAGCAACAGTGAGATCAGGGAGATCGCCAGCAATATGCCTGCCGTGGGACGCTCGGTCCTCCAGCTATACAAGCAAATGCGAAAATCCATCGAGCAGTCCGAGACGCTGGCGATGCGTTTGGGTGATCCACGGCAATTGTCGTTAGAGCAGCTTCCTTCAATGCCATATGAGGAAGTCCGCGATTATTTCTATGAAAGAAGCAATCACTTTGCGAAACTCGACCGGTGTGCGGAGAAAGTTGCCGAAGAACTTGGCATGAAGATCGGTCGTTTCGATCAAGCCCTTGCGGAGCGCCTCAAAAGCCGACACGCAATCTCTGTTGAATATGGTCATTCTTTTGATCAGGAAAACGCTCTTAGGCGTTTTGATCCAATCGCGCGAACCCTGACATTATCCAACGCGCTTTCCCCCGGGCAGGGCGCGTTCCAGATGGCCACGCAATTGTGCTTTCTGGAACAAGCGGATCTGCTCGACAGCCTTACAGGCAACGCGACATTCTCCAGTCACGAAACCGTTGCTCTCGCCCGTGTCGGTCTTGCAAATTATTTCGCGGGAGCAGTCATTCTGCCCTATGGATCATTCCTGCAATCGGCGGAACAGCTGCGCTATGATATTGATTTGCTGGGACAGCAGTTTGGCGTGGGTTTTGAAACCATTTGCCACCGACTGAGCACCTTGCAGCGACCCGGTGCAAATGGAGTGCCGTTCTTTTTCGTGCGCGTCGACAGAGCTGGTAATATTTCCAAACGTCAGTCTGCAACAGATTTCCACTTTTCCAGAATAGGCGGAACCTGTCCCCTCTGGACGGTCTACGATGCCTTCTCTTCGCCGGAGCGGATATGCACGCAGATTGCTGAAATGCCGGATGGTCGGGCTTATCTGTGGGTTGCCAGAACCGTTACACATCATCATGGCGGTTACGGCGCGCCGGATAAGACTTTTGCCATTGGATTGGGATGCGACCTCAGGGATGCAGAACGGGTAGTCTACTCCAAGGGGCTGGCCATCGGTGATCAGAGCGCGAGAGCGATGATCGGCGCGGGATGCAAACTTTGCGAGCGCAAGGAATGCACCCAGCGTGCTTTCCCTCCGATAAGCCATGAAATGCAAATCAAAGATAATGTGGCAGCAATTTCACCTTATGCAGCCAACTGACAAGAAGGGAATCTGCAACCCTATTCAGTTAATCAACGGCCTCCCAGCCTCCTGAACGCGGGACGAGTGTTTTCCTTGACCTGCCACATTGGTTCGATATCAATTAAACACATACACGTTCATGCGGATTCTAAAAAATCGGGTCTGAATTGACAGCGGAGTGACGGACAAGTTGATTAGACGATGAAGATCGCCTTCTATTCTCCATTAAAGTCTCCTTATCATCCGGTCCCTTCCGGAGACCGGCTTATGGCGAGACTGTTGATTGCAGCATTGGGGCGTAGCGGCCATGAGGTGGAAGTCGTATCAGAATTCCGCAGCTTCCTGAAAACTCCCTCGACCGAAGCATTTGCTACACTCGAAGTGCAGGCTGAACGAGAGATTGAACGGATTTCAGCACATTGGCGACGCGATACCGTTCCGGATTTGTGGCTGACATATCATCCCTATTACAAGGCTCCCGATCTCCTCGGACCGATGCTATCAACGTTGTTCGACATACCCTATGTGACAGCAGAAGCATCCTATTCCGCGAGGCGCAACACGGGCCTCTGGACGGAGATACAGCAAAACTTGTTGAAAGCTGTTGGACAGGCCGCCGTCAACATTTGCCTGACCGAGCGTGACCGAAGGGGGCTGCTAGAGGTGGCCCCTGGCGCTCCCGTCGCGATGCTTACGCCTTTTATCGATTGCGGGAGTGTTGCCGAGGTAGTGCCCTATACCGAGCATGATCGGCTGATAGCGGTGGCGATGATGCGCAGCGGCGACAAAATGGACAGCTACCGAATGCTGGCGGGATCGTTAGCGCAGCTCAATGATATTCCGTGGACACTCTCCATTGTGGGAGATGGTGTCTGTCGCACGGAAGTGGAAACACTGTTTGCCGGCTTCTCCCCGGGTCGAATCCAGTGGCATGGGGAAATGGAGCCGTCTCAAATCGTAGGTCTGTTTGCACAAAGCGCTCTCTATGTCTGGCCCGGATGTGGCGAAGCCTACGGACTTGCCTATTTGGAAGCACAGGCCGCCGGATTACCGGTTGTTGCCCAGGCCATTGCCGGCGTACCGGAGGTCGTGGTCGACGGGCGTACCGGCATTCTCACATCACCGGGCGATATAGGGGCATTTGCTCGAGCGATAGGCTCGATGCTGGCGGATACCCAAACCCGCGACCGCATGTCTTCTGCGGCTCGGCAGTTTGTGCAAGACGAGCGGTCGTTGGAAGTGGCGTCCCAACGTCTTGATGAAATTCTCAAACATCACGTGGGAACCAAATAATGGGGACTGACATCTGGGAACCGCTGAAGAGCGAACTGGACCGATGGTATAAGGCTGGAAAAGTCGCCGACTTCTGGCTGCGTGATGACGATGCCGTTTCGCCGACACTGGCGCTGGCACAATTGCGTGATCTGAGCGTACGGCATTCTGTTCCCGTGACGCTGGCGGTTATCCCCGAACATACCGGGCATTCGCTCGCGGAGTACCTGAACGACTGGTCGCTGGCGACGGTAGCCGTCCACGGTTGGTCGCACACCAACTTTGCCAGCGAACATGAGAAGAAGCAGGAGCTAGGCGAACATAGACCAATCGCAGTGATTACAGCGGAACTGAAGGCTGGTTTGAACCGTCTCGCGGCCCTTCATGATGGCCGCTTCGTTCCCGTTCTCGTGCCGCCATGGAACCGCATTGCACCTTCTCTGGTGGGGACGCTTGCCGGTCTTGGGTTTCAGGCTCTTTCGGTTTTCGGACCAGAGAAGATCGGTCCGTTGCCGATGATCAACACCCATGTCGATCTGATGGACTGGCATGGGACGCGGGGGGCTCGCGACCATGCGGCGCTGGTTGAAGATATCATCCATCGACTGCAGGTTATGTTTGCTGGCGGCGGCAGCATGGGGTTCCTGACCCATCATCTGGTGCATGACGAATCCGCGTGGCGATTTCTCGACACACTCTTTAATCAGACAGCATCTCATCCAGCGTGTCGCTGGACAGCGCTACCGGATCTGCTCATTCAGACTAGTGGTTCAGACGTCGAACACCTGTCCTTCCCGGGCTGAAAAGGCGCCAGCAAACTGGCTCGCGGCTTGGCGATCGATTGCTTCGATTTCTGCGTCTGTGCGTAGCGGCGAATGATGGATGAAGGCAACATTCTTCGCACGGGCTGCCTTGGCAAGCCGGATAGCGTGCTGCCACGATGAGTGACCATAGCCGACATGCTTGGGCATTTCATCGTCGGTATAGGTGGTGTCGTAGAGAAAGAGGTCCACATCTTCGATCAGGTCCAGCACCGCTGGGTCAAGGATGCCAGGTTCATGCTCGGTATCGGTGATCAGCGCTATGGAACGTCCACCCCATTGCACGCGATAGCCAATTGCGCCGCCGGGATGATTGAGACTTCCGGTCATAATCTCAACACCCGGATAGGGTTTCAGAACCTCGCCAGATTTAAAGTCCCTGCAGATCATTCGTGCGGGACAGACATTTATTTCAATGGGAAACCACGGGGGATGGATAAACTCTGCGACAATTTCGCTCGTGCTCATCTTTCCGTACATATGCCCCGACCAGAGTTCCACCGTCGAGCGGGCATCAAAGAGTGGCGCAAAATAGGGCAGACCTATAATGTGATCGTAGTGGCAGTGTGAGAAGAACAGTTTGAAGTCGGAAATACCTTCGGCGAGCAACGATCTGCCTGCGGGCAGCAGGCCTGAACCCGCATCGAACAATAATCTGTGCTCACCGCATTGCATCTCTATGCAGACAGTATTGCCGCCATACTGCCGGAAATCCGGTCCTGATACCGGCAAACTGCCCCGCACTCCCCAAAAACGCACCCGAAACACTGTGTCGCTCTCTCTTTCTGCCGTCGCGCAATCCCGAAGGCCGCCGCTACATGAGACTGCTGGCTCTTCGGCAAGAAAATCAACGTTTGTCCGACCGTTTCCGGTTTTGTCGCAATCATGGCATGTTAGCCAGACGGTGAAGCATATGCGAGCACCGAATCTAGCCTGCTACTAAATATGTAGCACTCTTGTCAGTCGTATGAAGCGCGAGATGTTGAAAAGGAAATCTCCCAGGGATGACATCTGAATTCCCGCCCATTGCCGTGATTGCTGACGCGCATTTCCATGACATTTTCGGTGACTATGGCACTGCCGGGGTCACTGTGAACAACCGGGCCATGGCATTGCGTCCATTTGCCAACACGGTGCGTTCGACGCGTGTGTTCAACGAGAGCTTTGCCGCATTGCGATACGCGCTGGAGGATATAGCTGGGCAAGGAATCCGCCACGTTGTCCTTCTGGGTGACTACTCGGATGACGGTCAGACGGCGACCATGACAGGCTTGCGGGCCCTTCTGAACGATTATACCAGACGCCATGGAATGCAGTTCTATGCGGTGCCCGGCAATCACGACATTTTTGGTCCCGGCGGGAGGCATCGATCGAAACGTTTTCTGAATGCTCGCGGCGGCCACGATCTGGTAACCAGCAATCCGGCGCGCGAGGCTTCGCCAGACGACGATGCCTTGATCGTCAATGAAAATCTACGTTGCGCAGGCTATCCGCTCGGCCTTCAGTCGCCAGGTGATGTCGGCTTTTTCCGAAAGCCGCAATATCTGCATTGGGAAACCCCTTTCGGAGTTGCAGATCATCCATCTGCTAGACAATTCGAAATTCGCTCGCCTGACGGACTGACGGTGCGCACGCTCATGGATGGGTCCTATCTTGTTGAGCCTTTTGAAGATCTATGGATGCTGATGATCGACGCCAACGTGTTCGTGCCGGTGACGGGACACACCGGCGATGCGGAGGAGGCTATCACGGACAGCACCGATGCCGGTTGGAACGCTATGCTGATCCACAAGCGTTTCATTCTGGATTGGATACAGTCGGTCACGGACCGTGCGCGGAAACTTGGCAAAACAGTCGTCGCATTTTCTCATTATCCGGCGCTTGATCCACTGGATGGCACGCGGAATGACGAACTTTCAGTTCTCGGGCAAACAAGCCTCTTGGGACGCATCCCGGAAGTGGATGTCGGTGACGCCTTGATTGATGCTGGTGTTCGCGTGCATTTCAGCGGTCATCTTCATATCAACGATACCGCTTGCTATCGCAATTCCAATGGCTTTCTGTTCAATGTGTCCGTGCCCTCGCTGGTCGCTTTTCCCGGCGCTTACAAGATTTTGCACATCCAGCCCAATTCGCTGGATATCGAGACGGTCAGCATCGGTGATATGACGCTCGACGCTGATATCCTCTCTCTATATGCAGACGAAGCGGAGAGGAACAAGATCAATCCCGGCAATCTGCTTAACGCTGCCAATTATGGGGAATTCCTGTCGAGCCACCTCGCGCATCTCATCGGCCGGCGTTTTTTGCGCCGGGAATGGCCGCAGGACCTTGCAGAAGCAATGAAAAATCTTGGACTTCTGGATTTGGCCGCCATCGCGCTGGTCGAACCTCCTGTCAGTTGCGGCGCGCTTCCCGATCTTAAGGCGGTACTTGCGGATGGAGAGATCCAGCGCCGGCTAACTATATCTGCCGTTGAATACGGACTTGATATGGATTTTCTGTCGCGAACTGAGGCAATGACGTTTCTCCGTGACTGGTATCGTGTGCGGATGGGCAGCGATCTGGGGCTTGATGCGATATCTGGGCCACACCTTGCAGCCTATAAATGGGTGTCGGACCTCTATGCCCGTCGTATAGAGGTAATGGAAACGGGATCAATGCAAGAAGCCTTTGGCAAAATTTTTCAGATGTTCGACCGCTTCATGTCCGGTTTGCCGTCACGAAACTTTGCTATTGATCTGACAACCGGCAAGATACATCCCAGCTAACCAGCGCATTTCTGTTTGAAGATCGGCCATAGGAATTGACCAGCAATAAATGTCTGGCCTACAACTTACCCATGATGGACACATTCGACGCAAACGCGACTACCATTGACTGGCATGAAAGCGCATTCGACATTCTGCGTGGTACTGCCGCCTACACATCAAGCCCGCTGATCAAGGGTTTGTCGCGGGTCGTTGCCCGCCACCCCGAAGCTGATCTTGGAAATGCCTTCAACCACAAACAAGTGGCTTGCAAACTATGGGCGCGGCAATCGCTGTTTGAAACTCTCGGCGGAAAATTCAGCCGTGTGGTTATACTTGGCGGCTGGTACGGCATTTTGGCCGCGATGTTTTTCGATGATCCGCGCTTTGAGATCGAGGCGATCGACAGTTTTGATATTGATCCTGATGTTGGCGCTGTCGCGGAAACCCTGAACAGCGCGTGGAATGATCGGTTCCGGGCATTGACCGCCGATATGTATGATCTTGCCTATCCGGACCTTGGAGCCGATCTGGTGATCAACACCAGCTGCGAGCATATTGCTGATCTGCCTGCCTGGCTATCGCTTTTGCCCAAAGGAACCCGCGTTCTTCTGCAGTCGAATGATTATTTCAGCGAGCCGACCCATGTGAACTGCGTCGCTTCGCTGGATGCGTTCATAGCTCAAGCGTCGTTGGAAACGATTGCGTTTGCCGGCGCACTGCCCATGAAGAAATATACCAGATTTATGCTGATCGGTACCGTCTAGCGTACTGTCAGAAGATCATGCAGGATTTCTGCAGTGCGATGCGCGCCATCGAGATCAAGATTGTGAGCGGGCAAACGAGGTGTGGCAAGCGCCTTGCCTATGGCGTCGGTCATGCTATCCGCCGATAGCTCGTCTTCAGTCAGAACCGATGCGAGGCCGAGCTTTTCCAAATGGCGTGCGCGTGCAGTCTGCTCGGTTTCTCCACCCGCTGTGAACGGGATGAGCAAGGAACTGCAGCCCGCACGAAGGATATCGCACACGGTGTTGTATCCGGCCTGAGAGACTGACAGGCGAGCACCCAATAACAGGCTTGGAAAGTCCTGCCGGAAGCGGAAGATACGAACATTGTCCGGGGCCCCCGCTGAGATGTCGTCGAAAACTGTCTGCTGCAGATTAGGGCCAGTCACAATGCACCAGGAAAGGTCGGGCGACTGGCGCTTTGCGGCCTCCAGAGCTGCACGGATGAGCAAGGCGCCCACGGCACCGCCACCCGCCGAGACGACGATATCAAAAGTCTCCGAAGGCGATGAGGGCGGTGGCGCGGCGACAAGGCCGGTATAGATAACCTTGTCGGCAATATCTGAATGCAGCGGAAAACTATCCTCCAGACGTGCAAACTGCGGATCGCCGTGAACCAGCACGCGATCGAAATAGCGCTGCACCAGCGCAACACTTTCCTCATCGCGACCGGGCTTGGCGCGCTCCTGCAGGATGTCGCGCAACGAGGTCAGCACGAGTGGTTTCGGCGTCATTCCGCTGATCTCATCCAGCAGAGGGATAAGTTCGAAGCGAACCTGCCGACGTCCAAAAGGAAATGCCTCGATGATGACGATATCGGGCCTGATATCCCGAAATGTTACAAGCAGCATCTCACGGCGGGCCGCCTTGAACTCATCGGTCAGCGGGTTACCGAAGGCATCGGCAAGACCTGAAAACCCAGCATCACCCGAAGCAATCGCCGGTAGTGCCACATGGTTTACTTCAGGTCCCGGAAATCCCGGAACAGGCATGCCGCCGGTGACCATGGTGACGTCGAAACCATCTTGCGTCAGTGCGCGGGCGATACGACTGGCGCGCGCGAGATGGCCGATGCCGAGCAGATGCTGAACATAGAACAAAACGCGCGGTCTTGCCGTCGATTGCCTCATTTGTTTGGCTGCCATTCGGTTTCGAACAAGGATTTTAATTGACGGATGCTATTGTGGAAGTTGAATTCCGTTCGCACCCGCTTTTCGGCGGCACGCCCCAGACGATGGCGGAAATTCGCATCGCGGATCGCTGTTTCCATGGCGCTAGCCAATGCTTGGGGATCTTCAGGCGCAACAAGCAGGCCATTCTCCCCGTCCACCAGTAGTTCGGGCACGCCGGATATGTTGGTGGAGACCGAGATCAACCCCTGACTTGACGCTTCCACCAACACATTCGGCAGACCATCCCTGTCACCATCCGTCGTGATCCGGCAGGCAAGTACGAAAATATCGGCGGCTTGATAGCCAGCGAGGACGTCCTTCTGGTCAAGCGCGCCCTTCCATTGGATTTTGTCTGCAATCACCAGCTCGCTTGCGAGCGCTTTCAGGCTGGCGATCTTGTCTCCATCGCCGATATGCTCGAACCGCCAGTGAAGGTCGTCGGGCAGCAGGCTGAGCGCTTTCAGCACAATGTCATAACCCTTCTTCTCAACGGCGCGACCGACACTCAGGATTCTTACAGGATCGTCGGCTTCACTCCCGTCGCGCAGCGAGCGACTCCCCTCGAAAGGCCCAAACCGGGCAAGATCGAGGCCGTGGTAGCTCAGATGCACATTGGACTTGGGGCCTCCTAGCTGACGCAGATGGTTGAAGCCCGACTGCGTGCAAGTCACCGTCCACCGTGTGCTGGTAAGTTTACCTTGCAACTCCCAATCCGGCGAAGTCCAGATGTCCTTGGCATGAGCGGAGCATGTCCATCCAATGCCGGTGATCTGGCTGGCATAGGCTGCGACGGATGCAGGGGTGTGGATAAAATGCGCGTGAATCCATTCTGCTCCATCCGGCCATTCCGCGGCAAGAACTGCGGCCTGTCCGAAGCGCCTGATACGATTGCGCGTCGGGTCCTTCCGAAAGTCCTTGAGCGCTGTCGTCAAACCGCGCCAGAAACCCGGGCGCGGCATACAGGCGATCAGTGCCGACAGAACACGGCGGGGTTCATCACGGAGATATTCCGGTAGGTAGTGTACTGGTGCACGAATTTCGTCGTGCACTGGATGGGTCTTCTTATCTGTTGGTCGACGCAGAGCCACGAGGACCAGTTCGAAGCCCGACTGTTCCAACCCAAGCAATTCCTGGGCGATAAATGTTTCAGACAGGCGCGGATATCCCTTTAACACCACGACCGTTTTTCGACGATATGACACGCGATTATCCCTTGACGAGTGACAGGTGGTTCGGTTGACGTCGATCCATTAGGTCCCCGACAATTTGAGAAATATGCGGCAAGCCTTCCAGTCTGAAACCCTTGAGTGCACTCTTGGAAGGTGCAGGTCTGCTGGGCAGGGCTTTGAGCGCGCCAGCCATGCGAACCGGGTCCTCGGATTCGCTGGGAAGCAGCATGTCGATCAGTCCAAGCTCTGCGGCGCGTCTGGCGCGAATTAACTGTTCTTCGCGCGGAAGGACGCGCGGAACAATCAGCGCTGGCTTGTCGAAGGACAGGATCTCGCAATAGGTATTGTATCCGCCCATCGCAACGACGGCCTTGGCGCCCGCCACCAGCTCTTCCATCCTGTTATCGAATTCGATGACCTCGATATGAGGGATCGCCCTGCTCTTGCTTATCATCTTGCGGCGCTTCTTCGCGGGCATATACGGTCCGAGAACGACGAGTGACTTGTGCTGGAGTGTGTGATCGTGCTGGTAGGCCCGTATGACGTCGTTGACGAGATCGGCGCCGTCACCGCCTCCACCCGTGGTAACGAGAATGTAGTCGCCCTTTGGACGATGGTCCGGGAGTTCATGGGTGGAGACGCTACGCTGCAGGAAACCGACGAAACTCATTTTATCGCGGACGCTCTTGGGCACGTCGAGCCCAACCAGCGGATCGTAGAAATCCGGCGGACCATAGACCCACACCGCGTCATAAAGCTTGTCAATCTTGTCCATCACATTCTTGCGCTTCCACTCGGCATCGAGCAAATGCGGGGCGTCCATGACTTCACGCAGGCCGAGGATCAGCATCGCTCCACGGGTCTTGAGATAGGTGAGGGTTTCCTCGACTTCGCCTTTCATGCCCATCGGTTCTTTGTCGACGATGAAAATGTCGGGCTGGAACGTTTCGGCCGTGTGGCGGATGATCGATTGGCGCATTTTCAGTGTGTCATGAAGATCGGTGTGCCGCTCCATTGACTCATATTCACCATTGCGCAGCTTGATCACGCTTGGGATTTTGACGAAATCGACACGCGCGCGATAGTCGAAAGCACCGGCGATCGTGGCGCCGGATATGATCATGATATTCAGACCGCGATAGTCCTCGACCAGCGAATGGGCAATCGTCCGGCAGCGTCGCAAATGGCCGAGCCCGAACGTGTCGTGGCTATACATCAGGATACGGACGTCCTCCAGGCGGCGTGTCATGATGCGAACCTCGCGGCAATGTGGTGACGCAACCCGTGATATGGGAAATTTTTCAACATATGAGCATCCACCTCAACTATACGGATCAGCAACGTCGCGGAGACCGTCACCAAGAAAATTGAAGGCCAGAACCACCAGAATGACCGGAATGATGGGGAACAATAGCCATGGGTAGAAGACGATGACGCTTACACTTCGGGCTTCGGTTAGAAGGATGCCCCAGCTTGTTATGGGTGGCCGTAATCCAAGCCCGAGAAAGCTCAGCGCGGTTTCACCGAGGATCATGCCCGGAATAGACATGGTTGCAGTTGCGATCAGGTGTGACATGAAACCGGGAATGAGATGTCGTCCTATGATGCGGCGACTATTTGCACCCATCAACTGGGCCGCGAGCACATAGTCCTCTTCACGAAGTGAAAGCAGCTTGGAACGCACGGCGCGCGCCAACCCCGTCCAGTCGAGCAGTCCGAGGATGGCGGTGATCCCGAGGTAAATCAGCATGGGGCTCCATGTAATCGGCATAATAGCGGCGAGGGCCATCCACAGGGGTATACTTGGAATAGACTGAAGTACTTCGATGATTCGTTGGACAATTAGGTCGAAAACTCCACCATGGTAACCGGCAAGGCCGCCGATAACAATTCCCAGAGTGAAGCTGATAACGATGCCGATTACGCCGATTGTAAGCGAAATGCGAGCGCCATAGAGAATGCGCGACAGCACGTCGCGCCCGAGGCGATCAGTGCCAAGCAGAAACAGCTGCCCGCCCTTCGCGGGGCAGACAAGGTGGAAATCCGTCGCGACCACGCCCCAGAATTTGTATGGGTCGCCCGAGCAGAAAAACCGTAAGGGCTCAACCTGATCTTTTTGGTCCACATAGACCCGCCGCAGCGTATCCATATCGAGCGTCATCTTGCGGCCGTAGACGAACGGTCCGATGAAATCGCCGTTGTGAAAAAGGCGAACGGCTTGCGGGGGGCTATAGATGAAGTCGACGTTGCGTGTGTGGAGATTGTAAGGCGCCAGAAATTCGACGAATGCGATCATCAGATAGAGCGCGGCGAGGAAAATCGCAGAGGCAAGAGCCAGCTTGTGCTTTTTGAACTTCCACCACATCAGCTGCATCTGCGATGCCCGATAGAGGCGGTTCTGCTCCTCGGTCATGACATCAACCGAATGCGGATCGAACGGCTTCGTCGAGACAAAGTGAGGAAGGGGTGC
This sequence comes from Ochrobactrum sp. 19YEA23, assembly GCF_029909865.1. NCBI lineage: Bacteria > Pseudomonadati > Pseudomonadota > Alphaproteobacteria > Hyphomicrobiales > Brucellaceae > Ochrobactrum > Ochrobactrum sp. 19YEA23. The sequence goes on from NZ_JASAMQ010000002.1 coordinate 502,261, forward strand.
GCCGGGTTCGGGAAGCGGTGATGTCATTTTGTGCTTCCGCCTTGCAGTCTGATGCGCGGATCGAGAAAGGCGAGCGCGATATCGGAGATCAACACGCCAATCACCGTCAATGTTGCTAGAAACATCAGGAACGAACCCGCGAGATACATGTCCTGGCTTTGCAATGCCTTGATGAGCATAGGTCCCGTCGTCTCCAGCGAAAGGACGATTGCTGTGATTTCAGCACCGGAAATGATCGCGGGCAGGATCGAGCCGATATCCGAGATGAAAAAGTTAAGCGCCATACGCAGGGGGTATTTCACCAAGGCACGGAAAGGGTGCATACCCTTGGCGCGTGCCGTCACCACATATTGTTTCTGCAATTCGTCCAGAAGATTGGCGCGCAGACGCCGGATCATGCCCGCAGTGCCAGCGGTGCCGACGATCAGCACCGGGATCCAGAGATGGGAGAGGATCGAGGATGCCTTGGCCCAGCTCATTGGTTCGGCAAGGTATTTCTGGTCCATGAGATGCCCAATTGACGTCCCGAACCAGATATTGGCGAAATACATCAGGATGAGCGCGAACATGAAGTTCGGGATCGCAATGCCAAGCAGGCCGATGAGTGTCAGCCCGTAATCCGCCCAGCTATATTGATGCGTTGCCGAATAAATACCGATGGGGAAGGCGATCAGCCAGGTGAAGATGATCGTGAAGAACGACACCATCACTGTCAGCCACAATCTGTCGCCGACCACATCACTGACAGGAAGCTGATATTCGAATGAATAGCCGAAATCACCTTGCAGCATGCCGGCGACCCAGTGGAAATAGCGAAGCACTGGCGGCTTATCGAAGCCATACTGGACACGCAGCTCTTCGATTTCCTGCATGTCGACCGCTTCACCCTGGGCACGAAGTTCGGACACGTAGCTTTCAAAGTAGTCGCCGGGCGGCAATTCGATGATGGTGAAGACCAGAGCTGAAATGATTACCAGTGTGGGGATCATCGCTGCGATGCGCCAAAGGATGTATCGCAGCATGGTCAGGCATCCTTACCATACCAGAACGCATCCGGCATAAATACTCCGAGAAAACCCGTCGGGTCGAAGCCGTAAAGTCCCTTGTCTGGCACGTTCCGGAGACTGTCTGCTCGCAAGACGGGTTGTGGCGTGCTGTTGACGATGCCGATAGAAAATACCTGTTGCGAATAGATATCGAGCATCTGCGTCCAAATGGCGGCTCTTTCGGTCATGTCGCTGGAATCCCGCCATTGGTCAAGAAGCTCGATAAGTTGCTTGACCTCGGGAATTTCCGGGGGATGGCCTTTCATCCCGTTCGACATGTAATACATGCCCCAGACCGGCCATTGCAATTGGTCATCGGAGGTTGGCGCGAGTTCGCCCGGGTTCATGTCGGCAGTAGGGATGCCATTGTCGAGCCCCGACCACATTGCCATCATGATTTCGCCCCCCATGGCCCGGCTGCGGAAAACGTCACGCTGAGATGTCCGGATGAACAGCGCAATGCCGATATCCAGCCAGTGATCTGTGATCAGCTCAAGGATATCTGTCTCCAGCGTACTTTCGCCAGCGGTTTCGACCACGATTTTTGCCGGACGACCGTCGGGTAGCAAGCGTATGCCATTCTCGTCACGCTTTTGCAGACCTGCGGCGTCCAGCAGGGCGTTCGCTTGCGCTGGATCGTGTGCACTCCACGCAGTTCGGTATCCGGGTTTGAACAGCGGGCTTTCGGGCAGGATGGTATTGGCACTGTCAACGGCAAGGCCGTAGAACACCGCCTTGTTGATCTCAGTTCGGTCGATCGCAAGCGACAACGCGCGGCGCACCCGTACATCCCAGAAAAGCGACCGCCAAGTCGCGTCGGTACAGTTGAGATTGGGCAGCAAGCTCACTCGCGAGCCTTCCGTCCGTTTCCATAAACTGACCTTGATCGGAAATCGCTTCTCTGAATCCTTCAGGAAAGCGTAGTCGGCAAAATCGAGACCATGTGCCTGCAGGTCGCTTTCTCCTGCGCCGGTTTTGGCTGCTATGATTGCAGGGGAACTGATGTTCAGAACCACTTTATCGACATAGGGCAATTGCAGGCCGTTTTCATCGACACGGTGGAAATACGGATTGCGCTCAAAAACGAACTGTTCAGCCGGTGAAGCGGTCGTGTTGCGCCACGGATCGAGCGTCGGCAGCTCGGGGTTTTCGGGACGATAGCTGCGGGCCATATTGAAGTGAAGATCAACCCATTTCTTGACGCGATATTGCTTCATCAGCGCGGAAAGCCGGAAGTTGTCCTGATATTTCTTGTGAAACTGCTTCATATATTGCGACGGCAGAACAATCGTCAGCGCCTGTGGTGCAGCTAGCAGCGGCAGAAAATCCGGATTGGGAGCATCCCAGCTATATCGGACGGTCAACTCGTCGATGACTTCGAAACGTGGTGGTCTTCCATCAACGAGCAGCACTCGCGGCGGTCCACCGCGCTTCAGCTCCGTATTGAGCATCACGTCTTCCCAGCAATAGCGGAAATCCTCTGATGTCAGAAGAGAACCATCCGACCAGCGGTGTCCGGGGCGTATCTTGAAGGTAAAGGCCCTGTCCTCGATCACTTCGAAGCTTTGGAGAATATCCGCATGCATGTTGAGCTTTTCATCGTAGCCGACCAGGCGGGAATAGCCATAAAGTGTCATCAGCCGGATGTCTTTCTGGTTGCCGATCAAGGTCCGGATGACACCACCATTGACGCCGGGCTTTCGACCAAGGGCTGCCATGTTGATGACCCTTGGAGTTTTGGGGAGACGGTCGGTTATGCTGGGCAGCCCTGAAGGTCCCCGCGGCGGCATTGAATAGTTCCAGTCAAACGATCTCGCCCGCGCAACGCCAGGCAGAACGCAGGAAGCAAGCATAGCCAAAGCAGTACGGCGGTTGATCAAGGTCTCAACTCCCGCACATCTGCCGTTCTGCGTGCAAGCACAAGATGCCCATTGCCCAGATCCGTTGGTGTCAACATATCTTCCGGACCGTCGTTGCGGAACTGGATCCCCCAGTTGCGCTTGTCGGATGCGCCGCTGGCCCGGAGCTTGCCAAAGTCAAGCGGACGATCAAGATCGGGAAATGGAACCGCCGCAAGCAGCGACTTCGTATAGGGATGGACGGGCGACCGCATCAAGGTACTGCGCGGAGCTATTTCGACGATCCGTCCGGCACACATCACGGCGATCCGGTCGGCCATATAGTCCACTACCGCCAGATTGTGTGAAATGAAGATGTAAGTGAGCCCGAGCTCCTTCTGCAAATCCTTGAGAAGATTGAGAATCTGCGCCTGTACAGACACATCAAGCGCCGATACCGGTTCATCGCACAGGATCAGTTCCGGGCCAAGCGCCAGGGAGCGCGCGATGCCGACGCGCTGGCGCTGGCCGCCGGAGAGACCATGTGGATAGCGTTTAAGATAGCGCCGGTTGAGGCCGACGACATCCATCAGGTCAGACACCTTGTCCATCCGGGATTTGGCGTTTCCGCGCCCGTGGATTTCCAGCGGTTCGCTGAGAATATTCTGGATCGTCATGCGCGGCGATAGCGACGATACCGGATCCTGAAACACCATCTGGATTTTAGTGCGCAGCGCTTGCAGCTCGCTCCCGCTGGCGTCGAGGACATCAATCGGGCCTGTACTGCCGTTGAATGTCACTGAGCCGGCATCTGGCGTGATGGCGCGCATCAGAATCTTACTCAGTGTAGTCTTGCCGCAACCGCTCTCGCCGACCAGACCGAAACATTCGCCGCGCAATACATCGAAACTGACATCGTTGACTGCGCGTGTCGGCGGTCCGTCATCTTTTGAAAAGAGGGTCTTGCGGGCGGCGAAGGTCTTGGAGACGTTGCGCACGGAGAGCAGCACATTGCTGCGATCCTCATTAGCCGCCTTTGTCTTACCCATCAACTTGGTGACATCGACGGGCACATCGCGCAAGGATTTCAACCGTTCGCCCGGCCTCATGTCGAAATGCGGCACGGCGGCCATCAGCCCCTTGAGATAGGAGTGGGCTGGTTTGCGGAAAATCGTTTCGACGGGACCGGATTCCATGATTTCGCCGTGATAGATAACGACGACTTCGTCCGCGACATTCGCAACAACGCCCAGATCATGCGTGATGAGCAGCATTGCCATGTTAAGCTTGGTGCGCAGCTCGCCTAGCAGCTCAAGAATTTGTGCCTGAATGGTAACATCAAGCGCCGTGGTGGGTTCGTCAGCGATCAGCAGTGATGGCTTGCATATAAGCGCCATTGCAATCATGGCGCGCTGACGCATACCACCGGACAGCTCGAATGGATATTTGTCATAGGCGCGAGCCGGGTTCTGAAAGCCCACAAGTCCAAGCATCTGCTCGGTCTGCTCGCGCCGTTCGGCTTTGGTGTCTTTCGTATGGATCGACAGCACTTCGGAAATCTGGTTGCCGATCGTGTGGAGCGGTGATAGGGAGGTCAACGGCTCCTGGAAAATCTTGCCTATACGGCTGCCGCGCAAGGCGCGAATCTCCGGGCCATCGGTTGGAAGGCTGAGAATGTCGATCGGCGGCTGGCCCGGTGCAGCAGGATCTTGGAAGAGTATCCTTCCACTTGCGGACGCAGTGCGCGGCAGGATTCCCATAACGGACTGGCTTATAACGGATTTTCCGGAACCGGATTCCCCGACAAGGGCTGTGACTTTCCCTGGCAGGACTCGGAGATCCGCCTTCTTCACGGCCATGATTTCCCCGCCCATCAGGCTGAAGGAAATGCTCAGATTTTCAATCCTCAAGAGATCCGTACCAGAGATCATGCTTGTGGGCCTTCACAGTTGCGTGTTTCCGGTGCGGATACCCCGATGTGAACGCTAGCGCACGAATGCTGTCGAGTCTATGACTAGATTCCTACCTCCCAGTAGTCGCCATACGGCAATTGAAGGATATGCGGCGGGAATTTCTTCTCGTCCGGAAGGGTTACTTGATGAGGCTGCAAGCGTTGCTGTCGCGCAGGACGTCCTTGCAGTTGGCCGATCTCCGGAAATCATCATAGAACAGCGACCATTCGCCGGTTCCAGCCGCACGATATGGCCCAAATTTGAAATACTGGTTCTTGCCCAAACCTGGGTCGTTATGGCCGATAAAGCCCTTGACTGTCGCGACCCAGAGATCGTTGGCGAAAATCTCGATATGGCCGGTTCCGTCAGGTCCGGGTTTCGTCATGATCGCAAAGTCGATCCATCCGGAATCCGGAGCGGGAAGGTTGTTACCGCGCAGCGTGACAGTGATTTTATCCGTGCATCCAGTGAAGAGATTGCCATCTTCGGCAACCCAATTGTTGTCGGTCGCAACAAGCGCCCGCATCTGGTTGGTTTCCGGGCGCAACCAAACCGGTGTCGAGCCTTTGGTGCATGTTGCGGCTATGCCCTTGGTCCCGGTGGAAACGGGCGCGTGATAATTCGTTTCCACCGTCATGAAGAGTTTGCCCTTATTGAGCCGCACCGCCAGAAACGGGCTGAAGTCGCCTTTTGTCCCGGGGCCGATCTCGCGTTTCCATTGCGCAATGACATAACGGTGGTCGTCCTGCGGGATGGGGTCGGCGAATTTAACGGCAAAGCCATACCAGACAGCTTCGTCATACGGGACACGGAGCGCGGTTTTTTCCCAGATTTCCGCCCGTTCGCTGCAGTTTTCTGTTGTTGCTTTGCAGCCGGGCCGCACACTCAGTTTCAGAGCGCCGGTTCCGGTGCGGGTGACCGCACTCTGGAACTCGACTGATCCTGCTTTCTGTTCATCATTGTTGCGGTAATATAGCCCGCCTGTGGGTGAAAAATCTTCACCGTCGAAAGTGTCGAAAAGGGGTGTGTTCAATGGATCGGCAACCGCTGGGACTCTGACAAAGAATGTGAGTATAAGTAACGCAACAGCCCATGTCTTCATCATTGCATGAAGTTTCCCTCAAGTTTCCGGGGCTTCTTCTGATCGCGGGAATTGCGGTAAAGCAGCATCACCTGCTCGGCCTCCGAGCCCGCATCCGATTTGTTTTGGCCGGTTGCCTCGACGTTGCCCAACTTCATGTTCTCTGCACCTGGCGCCAGTATCGTTACCTTTTCCTGAACACCGCGCAGTTTCTTCGCGCCGAGCATCAACCAGTCGCCGCCGCAATAGGTGGCGAACGCCTCGCTGGCGATGATTGGGTGGTCGGGATAGAGTCTGGTCAGTCCCTGCAGCCGGGCCACTTCATTGACCGCGCTGCCAAAAGTGGAGAATGTCAGCCGGTCCTTAAGCCCGACATTTCCGAACATGACGTTGCCGACATGCAGCCCCATCCCGTAGCGGATTTCATCTAACCCCTTCTTCTTTCGCTCATCGTTCATGTCTGTCACGGCGGCGGCGGCTTTCCGCACTGCTTCCATTGCCGCGCGGGCTGCAATCTCGGAAGGCTCCCGGTGACGTCCGCACGGGTAAGCGGCAAGGAAACCGTCTCCGATGAAACTCAGAATCTCGCCGCCATTCTTGTTGAATGGCGCAGCGATTGCATCGAAAAATTCGTTAAGGGTGTCGATATAAACCTGCCTGCCATACTGGTCGGCTAGGTTGGTCGATTGTCGCATGTCGCCCATCACGAGTACCGCGCGAATGGTCTCCCCATCCCCGCGACGTATCTGGCCTGACAACACGCGCTTGCCGGCATTGCTGCCGAGATAAGTGGTGACCACGTTGTCCGCGAGCTTGCCCAGCACTGCCATCTTCGCCGCGATAGCAAGGTTGTCCTGAATTTTCAGGAGTGTCTCGACGACGTCGTCCCCGAAGCCGCCCGGGACATCCGTCGTCCAGGAGCCCACCATACCCTGGCTGTCACCCTCGCCGAAGGAGTGTACGAAGGCGAGATAGTCGGTGGCGCCGATTTCCTTCAATTCATCGAAAACCGCGAATTCCGAAGGTATGGACGGGTCGATCTCACGATGCAGATGCGGCAGGTTGTTGCTGAGAAGATAGAAATAGGGGCTGTTGAGAAAGCGCTCCGTATCCTTCTCGCTGGCCGAGGCGCGAAACCCTTCGATTTCCATGCCTTTGCCGCGTATCCACGTGAAGCCGAGCGCATCGTAGAGCGGATGCAACATCGAAAAGCTCAAATGAACACGCATCAGCGGCACACCGGCCGCTGCGAGTTGATCGCAAAATCCTTCGGCCAGAGTTTCGAGGCTTGCGCCGTTCAGCGCGGACTGTTGTAGCCAGTATAAAACTGGACTGAGCAATGTTTCGGAAATCGTAATCCGGGGGACATCCATCGCTTTTTGTTCTTTCCAGCCATCAGCCGTTTCATGGCGTGTCATCAGCAAATCACGCTGACCAATATAGCGTGTAATAGCCGCAAAGCCAGTTTCACCAAAGTAAAATAGAAAGGATTTTCGCTCTACGTGCAGTTGCCATTAAGCCGCGTGCTTGACATGGAGCCTGCAAATCCGCCACTGAAAGGCATCAACTGCCGGAGATCCATGATCTTGACCGATTCTGTTCCGCTTCACGGAAACCTGTTTACCGCTATTGCAGATCGTTCGGCGCGAGTGGGCGTCATCGGCCTTGGCTATGTCGGACTGCCACTGGCGATGACCGTCGCAAATAGCGGTTTTAGCGTTATTGGCTTCGATATCGACCCCGGCAAGATTGTCATGATTGACGATGGCAAATCCTACATAGAGTCCGTATCCGATACGCTTTTGGGGTGTCATGTCGGCGAAGGTCGTTTCCGCGCGACAACTGATTTTGCGTGCCTTGGCGACTGCGATATCATCATCATCTGCGTTCCGACGCCGCTGACCAAACAGCGGGACCCTGACCTGTCATTCGTCGTCAAGACCTCCGAGGCGATCGCCCGAACGTTGAAGCCCGGCCAACTGATCGTGCTGGAATCCACTACCTATCCCGGCACCACGAATGAGGTGGTGCGACCGATCCTGGAAGAGACCGGACTGCGTTCCGGCACGGATTTCTTCCTTGGCTTTTCGCCAGAACGCGAGGATCCCGGCAATCGCGATTTCGAGACCGCGAGCATCCCGAAGATCGTGGCTGGCGATGGACCAGAGGCGTCCCAACTCATGACGGCCTTCTATGGAGCCGCCGTCAAAACTGTTGTTCCGGTCTCGTCCAACGCCACCGCCGAGGCGGTAAAGCTGACGGAAAACATCTTCAGAGCGGTCAATATCGCGCTCGTCAATGAGTTGAAGGTCGTTTTCGAGGCCATGGGCATCGATATTTGGGAAGTGATCGAGGCCGCCAAGACCAAACCATTCGGCTATATGCCGTTCTATCCGGGTCCGGGGCTGGGCGGGCACTGCATTCCCATCGATCCGTTTTACCTGACCTGGAAGTCGCGCGAATACGAACTGCCCACGCGCTTCATCGAGCTTGCTGGTGAGATCAATTCGGCCATGCCGCGCCATGTAGTCGACCGGTTGGCTGAGACGCTTGACCGCCGCCACGGCAAGGCCGTGAGCCGTTCGCGTGTCCTAGTCATCGGGCTTGCCTATAAGAAAAATGTGCCTGACATTCGCGAAAGTCCATCGTTGAAACTTATCGAGCTGATTGAAGCTCGTGGCGGATCGACCAGCTATCACGATCCCTTTGTCGCGACGATTCCAACGACACGCGAATATATCGAACTGCGTGGCCGCAGTTCGGTCGAACTGACCGAAGAGGTAGTCAGAAGCTTTGACGCTGTGCTCGTTGCCACCGACCATGATCCGATCGACTATCAGGCGCTGGTCAACTGGGCGCCCTTGGTCATCGACACCCGCAATGCGTTCGGACGCCGTGGCATTAGCGGCGACAATATCGTCAAGGCATAGCTCGGCACATTGTTGAAGAATGCCGCAGCGTTCCATCATGCAGGAAGAATAAACCATGAGCCGTCTTGACAGTTTCATCCGCCGTCTCTGTGCCCAGCGTGATATCCTGAACTGCATTACGGATGATGTACGCGCAACCCCGGGCACCATCATGGAGCTTGGCCTTGGTAACGGTCGCACATATGATCATATCCGGGAGCTTTTTCCCGATCGTCGTATCATTGCATTTGATCGTGTGATGCAGTCCTTCGAAAGCTCGACGCCTGACAGCGACAATCTGGTACTGGGCGAAATCAAGGACACGATCCGTGATTATTTTGGCATTGAGGCAGCATTTGTGCATGCCGATATTGGCACCGGTCATGACGACCTGGACGCCATGACGCTGACATGGCTGCCCGATGCGGCAGCCCGCTTGTTGACACAGGGTGGTATCGCGGCCAGCGGTCTGCCGCTAGAACACCCGGAATTGACACCGATACCAGTACCGCAGAATATCCCGGCGAAGCGCTATTTTCTATATCGTCGTCGTTAGCCTCATTGGCAAAGTGCAGCCCTCAGCTTAAAACTTTTTATCCCGCCTTTATATGACACGGGATACTTCCATTTTGTTGCAAACGCACTAGAAATATACTGGCAAGAGCGGAGGAGGTTTCGCAACATGCATCGGTATAGCTAGAGCGATCAACCGTATTGGCACCATAGCAGCACGGCCCGGCGGGCCATCGATTTCAAATGGGACTTCATGGAAAAGAACCTAGCCCGCTATATCTGGTCCACGACGCGCGCCCAGCAAGCCTGGATTCTTTTTGTCGTCGCCGTTTCGATGATCCCCTATTTCCTGTCATTTGATCTGCCCAAACAGATCATCAACGGCCCCATTCAGGGCATAGGTTTTGAGAAGCCGGGCGCTAGGCAGACTTTCATGCGCATCACCTATGATTTCCCGATTGTGGGCGAGGTGGTCTTCTTCGGCGGTCTGCAACTTAACCGCGTCCAGATGCTCGTCGGCCTCAGCATGGTGTTCCTGCTGCTGGTGGTGATCAACGGTCTCTTCAAGCTCTACATCAATACCTATAAGGGCAGGCTCGGCGAGCGCATGCTGCGCCGCATCCGCTTTGATCTCGTGGACCGTGTGCTGCGTTTTCCACCATTCCATTTCAAGCGGGTGCGCTCTGCGGAAATCGCGACCATGATCAAGGATGAAGTGGAGCCGCTCGGAGGCTTTACCGGCGACGCCTTTGTACAGCCGGCCCTCCTTGGGGGGCAGGCTGTTACGGCGCTCGCCTTCATTCTGATGCAGAATTTCTGGCTCGGCATGATTGCTGCGATCATTGTTGCCGCGCAGGGCATTATCATTCCCCGGATGCGCAAGCGGCTTCTGGAACTTGGGCGTCAGCGCCAGCTGTCAGCGCGTGAGCTTTCGGGCCGCGTGGGCGAAATCGTCGAGGGCATCAGCGCCATCCACAGCAACGACACGTCGAATTTCGAGCGCGCCGATATCGCCAATCGACTGGGCCACATCTTCACCATCCGCTATAATCTCTATCAGTGGAAATTTCTGGTCAAGTTCATCAATAATTTCCTGGCGCAGGTCACGCCATTCCTGTTCTACATGATCGGCGGCTTTCTGGCGCTTCAGGGCCGGCTCGACATTGGCCAGCTCGTCGCCGTCATCAACGCCTACAAGGATCTGCCTGGTCCGCTCAAGGAACTGATCGACTGGGACCAGAACCGGCAGGATGTGCAGGTCAAATATGCTCAGGTCGTCGAGCAGTTCAGCGTCGATAATCTCATCAACCCGAAGGTACAGTCCGTCCACTACGATACAGTTTCCCCGCTTGATCAGCCACTTGTCGTCACCAATGTCACGGTGCAGGACGACAGCGGCGCGTCGCTTCTGGAACATATCAGCATCGAGTTGAAGCCGACCGAGACTGTAGCACTGATCGGGCCTGCTGGCAGCGGCAGCGACGTTTTTGCCGAACTGCTCGGTCGGCTCGTCTGGCCCTCGACGGGACGGGTCTCAATCGACAGTCACGATCTTCTCGAGTTGCCTGAATCGGTTACAGGGCGGCGCATTGCCTATGCGTCGGGCGATGGCTATTTCTTCAGCGGTTCCTTACGCGATAATCTGCTCTATGGGCTGAAACATGCGCCGCTGACCAAGGTCGCCTATGAGGGCGATGACGCAGAAAAACGGCGCTGGGAAATCGCAGAAGCGCGCCGCGCACGAAACCCTGATTTCGACCTCAACAGCGACTGGGTCGATTACGCGGCGATGGGAATTAAGGGGCGGGACGAGCTTTACGCCATTGTGCGCCCTGTCCTCGATGCGGTGATGGTGACCCATGACATTTTCGACATAGCGCTTCTGTCAAAGGTCGATACGGTTGCTCATCCCGAATTCATCGGGCGGATCGTTGAACTCAGGCAGGCGTTGCGCCAGCGGCTTGATGGCAGCGATATGGCCGAACTCGTCATTCCTTTCGAGCCGGATGTCTATAACGCGCAGGCGACGGTGGGTGAAAATCTCCTGTTCGGTGTGCTCGACCGCTCCTCCATGACTATCCGGCAATTGGCGGCGCATCCGTTTTTCCGGGATGTTATCGGCGAGAACGATCTTCTCGCCGATCTCTACGCGATGAGTCTCGAAATCGCGGAAAATGCAATTGAGCTTTTCCGAGATCTGCCGCCGGATCATCCCTTCTTCCAGCAACTGACCTTCATGCGTCCTGAAGACATTCCCGATTACGAGACGCTTTTGCAACGGGTGAAGGGGCTCAGTGTTGATGCCGTGTCGGATGATGATCGCGTCAGCATTGTGCGTCTAAGCTTCGCCTATATTGAGCCACGGCATCGCTTCGGCCTTCTGACTGAAGCGTTGAAGGCCAAGATCGTAAAGGCGCGAACCCGCTTTCTGCGAGATACGCCGAAGGATTTACGTGCCGTTATCGAGCCCTACGAGCCGGATCGTTTCATCAAGCACGCCACGCTTCTCGATAATCTTCTGTTCGGCAAGATAAGCTACGGGAAGGTGAACGCGTCGGAGAAGATTCGATCGACCCTTATCGATCTTTTTGAGGAAACAGGTCAGCAGCGTACAATCATGATCATCGGCCTCGATTTTGATGTTGGTTCGGGCGGCAAGCGGTTGACCAGCGTGCAGCGTCAGAAGATCAATATGGCGCGGGCTTTGCTGAAACATGCCGATTATGTGGTGTTCAACCGGCCGTTGCCGTCGCTGGATCAGCGTATCCAGATCCAGATCGCGGGAAACATCATGCATACGTTGCATAAAGAAGGTCATAAACCCGCGATAATATGGGCGCTGAGCAATTTTCCACTCGCCAGCGACTTCGACCGCGTTATCGTGTTTGATCATGGACGCGTGGTGCAGGATGGCACCTATGAGGCACTGATACAGGAAGATGGGCCGCTCAAGGAGTTGCTGTCGTAAAGCGTGATGAAAGGGGAAATCGATGTTGTTGAAGGATGAGGTCGAAATGCTGCGGCGCATGCCGTTCTTTGCCGGTATAGAGCCGTCGAAGCTGAAGCTTCTCGCCTTCACCTCTGATCGCATGACCTTTAAGCCCGGAGAGACACTGTTCCATCAGGGCGACATATCCGATGCTGCCTATGTGATCCTCTTGGGCAGCGCGGATATTCTGGTCGATTCACCCGGTGGACCGATCAAGGTTGCCGAAGCCCAGCCGAATTCAATCGTCGGTGAAATAGGTATTCTTTGTGATATGGGGCGCACCGCCACGGTGAGGGCGGCGACACCGCTGGAAACCTTGCGCATCAGCAAGGAACACTTCACGAAAATTCTCAGCGACTACCCGGAAATGGCCGTCACGATCATGCGGGAATTGGCAAAACGGCTCGGCCAGACCACTGCCGAACTAACACTCGAGCGCAGTCGCCATCAGAGTAAACATTCTGATTGAAAGGACGGGTGGTTCGAAGTTAATGCCTGGTGGCCTCTCCATCTTGATGGCCTGTTCGAATTGAAAACGCTATATGATGCCAGGTTCTATCGTTCATGTTCCGGAGTATAAATGGTTAGCTCTAAACCGCGACTGCCATTGATATAGCAGCCTGTAGCGTTGTTACGAAAATACCGACGATTAGTCCGGTCTAGAATGATTTTAGAGGCGAAATCCAGCTCACGACCCAATAGATCAACACCGAATTTTTTTTGATCGATCATCATGCAAACCATTTGATAAACAGTACTACTATTGCGCCCCTGCGAATGATAACAACGATCAAGGTTCATCAGTTGTGAAAATGGTATGGCTCTGAAATCGGCGACCCTTAAGGATGTGGCTGCGTTAGCGAATGTATCGCGCGCCACTGCTGCCCGCGCACTCAACAGTTACGGCTATGTTGGTGATGAAACGGCCCAGAAGGTTCAGGCTGCTGCGGAGAAACTGGGATACAGAGGCAATCGACTGGCCCAGGCTCTGCGCAGCGGGCAGTTGCCGATTATCGGCTGCGTTCTTGGTGACATACAAAATCCGTTTTTTGCTAAAATTGCCCATGATGTCGAAGTGCTGGCGCGCGAAGAGGGGCACAATCTCATCATTGCGAGCAGTGAAGAACAACTGGATCAGGAAAAATCACTGCTGGCCAGCCTTCAGTCGTTGAGCATTCGCGGTTTCATCGTGGCACCGACATCAGCTGAAGACAGTTCACATCTGCAACGTCTGATAGCCGAAAACGTACCCCTGGTCCTCATCGATCGCGCAGCGCAGGGTGTCGAGTGCGATAGTGTTGTGGTCGACAATGAAGGTGGCGCACGCAAAGCCATTGAATATCTGATCGAAATGGGGCATCGCGATATTGCGCTTTTGCAGGATGATGCACGCATCTTCACATCACGCGAGCGTTTCAACGGCTATAAGGCTGCGTTGCTTGCACATGGCATCGAACCCAATGAAAAATTGATCTGCGTCGCACAGTCGACGGTTGAGTATGCCGTGGATGCAACCATCCGCTTGTTCAGTCAAAAAAAACCTCCAACGGCACTTTTTACTGTCGACAGTTTGATGACGCAGGGAGCGCTTTTAGCATTCCGATCGATGGGAATATCGATTCCCCACGATGTCTCTCTGATCGGTTTTGATGATTTTAATCTGGCGACTTTTACCGATCCACAGATCACGGTCGTTGCCCAGCCGGTGTCGGAAATAGGTCGTGCTGCTGCCCGACTTTTGCTTGAAAAAATAGCAGGGAAAAAGAGACCGCCGGAGAAAATAAGCTTTGAAACCAAGCTGATAGTCCGAGGTTCGGTCAGCCGTCGATGATCCGACGAAGCTTGATTTTCTGCCTGCAAAAAAATTTCTGAAACCCACTTGCCACAAGAAAAATCTTGTGTGCTAAATATATGTGAGATCGATCTCACATTGTCTCAACGAGTTTCAGGCGCAAAACCGGTTCGGGCTTTTCTCGAGGTTTCAACTGCGCAAACGGGAAGGTAGTAATGCTCAACTTCGATAAAGATCGCTTTGTGAAAATACAGGGCGGCGCGGTCGCAATTGCAGAGGATGTGCGCTCTCTGATGCGCAGGCTGCTCGATGATGGTCTGGAACGCATTTTCTTCATGGGGACGGGCGGTGTGCAGTTTTTGACCCAGCCCGCAATCGAGATTGCCCGTAATGCAACCGTTTTCCCGGTGTCATCGGCATTTTCCGCTCAGGTTGTTCTAGAGGCGCCCGCCGGGTTGGACGAAAAGGCTCTTGTGATCCTTCCATCGCTGTCCGGGACGACCAAGGAAAGCGTGCAGCTACTGGCATTCTTGAAGAAGAAGGGCGTGAAAACGTTATCGCTCACTGGTCACAAGGATACACCGCTGGGCCTTGATGCCGATTACAACTTCACCAATTTTGCAGAAGACGACACTTCTTCGGAATCGTTTTACCTGCAGACCCTCTTGATCGTGCTGGCACTGTTGGCTGAGCGCGGCGAATTTCCAGAATACGATGAAACCGTCTCCGAGTTGAAGCGCCTGCCCGAACTGCTGGTTTCGGTGAAGGAAAAATTTGAAGAAGGCGCAGCCGCGCTCGCGCAGGAAATCAAGGACGAGAAATATCACATCTTTACCGGCGCTGGTGCTGCGTGGCCAGAGGCCCACTATTACGGAATGTGTATTCTTGAAGAAATGCAATGGATCCGCACCCGTCCAGTTCATGCGTCCGATTTCTTCCACGGCACGCTCGAACTAGTTGAACCAGGCGTCAGCCTGTTCATATTCAAGGGCGAGGATGCATGCCGTCCATTGACGGAGCGCGTCGAGAGTTTCGCAAAGCGTTACACGGATAAGGTTCGTATTCTGGACGCTGCTTCAGCCAGCCTCCCGGGCATTTCCCAAAAGACTCGCAGCCTGATCTCTCCAATCATCCTGGCAACCATGTTGGAACGTTTGAGTGCTCATCTGGAAGTGCTGCGCGACCACCCGTTGACCACGCGGCGCTATTACAAACGTGTCGAGTACTAAAAGCCTTTCCCGATCCGGTTCTACCGGATCGGGTTCCTGCATTCTGGCGACGTAAAGAAACAATAGCTAAAAGAGAGGAACTTCGAGATGAAATGCAAAACGTTTTTGAGCACAACGAGCCTTGCTTCACTCCTGATGTTTGGATTGTTGGCTGGCAACATGAATGCAGCTCTCGCCAGTGACGCTGTGGTTGCGGAACCTGATGCTCCCGTCGAATATTCTGGCACGTTGAGCATTTTGACGAAGTTTGGCCTTCAGCAGCTTTCGCCCTATTTCGTGAACGCCGCCAAGGAATATGAGAAGCTTCACCCGGGCGTAAAAGTCGAGCTTATTCAAGAAAGCGACGATAGCGTGAAGGGGAAAACCAAGGCCCTGGTTGCGTCTAACTCGCTGCCAGATATTTACTTCACCTGGACTGGGAGCTGGGGCGAAAACTTTGTACGAGGCAATCGTGCTGTCGACCTGACCAAGATTATTGGTCCCGACACGCCATGGGGAAAACAGCTCGCCCATGCCGCCGTCAGCGCATTCCAGTATAATGGCAAATTATACGGAATTCCGCTTTATCTAGACGCAAAGTTCATGGGCTATAACAAAGCCCTTTTTGACAAGGCCGGTGTGGCGGAACCGAAGAGTTTCGATGAACTGATCAGTGCCTGTGCGGCTCTGCGCAAGTCGGGTGTGACGCCGATTTCGTTCGGGAACAAGGAAGGCTGGCCGGCCGTGCATTTTGCGGGACAGTTGCTGGCCTATAACGTTCCACAGGCGACGCTTGAAAAGGATTTCAACCCGAAGACGGCCGAATATTCGGATGCAGGCTATGTTGAAAGCCTGACGCAGCTGAAAAAACTCATCGACGATTGTTCGGACGGCGCAGGTACAAACGGCTCATCTTACGCTTCGGCATTGCAGCAGTTTAGCAACGCCAAATCCGCAATGTACTACCAAGAAATTATCGAATTTGATCAAAGCACGGCAGATGGCGCACTGAAGAAGGAAGACTTTGGCTTTTTCAAACTGCCGGCAACAAAAGACGCAAAAGGTGATGTCAAATCAATAGAAGGTGCACCTGAAGGTTACATGATCAATTCAGCGTCGAAGAATATTCCGCTGGCTGTGGACTTCATGAAGTTTATCACCTCACCCGAAAACGGAAAGGTTTTGTCAGCCCCGCCTTATGGGCAGCCAAGCGCGACTGTTGGCGGATATTCGGCCGAAAGTATGAACCCGTCCGTCGTTGAAGGTCTAAAGGTTATCGCGGGTTCGTCTTATCTGATGCCGTGGCTTGATACGGCTAATCCACCGCGCGTTGCATCTGTCTGGCTTTCAGGCCTCCAAGCTCTGATTGGTGGATCCATGACACCGGAACAGGTCATGGAAAAGGTAAAAAAGGCTGCAGCCTCTTCCCGATAAGGATGTTATTGGCCGATGACTGTCATGAAGCGTGAATATAGAGGGGAGGCGGCCAAAAACGGCTCCCCCCTGCCGGACGGGTCGTCATTCGACAAGTCCGGTTTGCTGGCGAAGTTGCTGTCGTTCCGCTGGGTTCTGATCGCGTTCGTTTTGATCTTATGGTTTGTCTACTATCCCATCATCGACAATTTTATCGTCAGCACGACAAATCAGGATATTTTTACTGGTGAGACTGCCTTTGTCGGTCTGGATAATTATCGGCGTCTGCAAGACGATCCGGTGATCTGGACGGCAATCTTAAACAACACGCTTTATGCTGTCATTTCGGTCGTATTCCAGGTGTTTGGCGCATTCGTGCTTGCTGCGATCATTGAAGGTTTGCAGCATGAGACCTGGCGCAGATTCTGGCGCGCTGTCTATTTCATACCATCAGCAATTTCGATCACGGTGACGGGGCTGCTGTTCTACTTTATCTATCAGCCTGATATCGGCTTGCTGGATTCCGCGTTTAACCATCTTGGACTTGGCGCCTTGTCACGGGCATGGCTGGGAGAAGAGCAGACCGCGATCTACTCGATCATTGCCATGAGCCAGTGGCAAGGCTTTGGTTATTCAACCCTTCTATTTGCGATAGCGATCCAGAAGATACCGCGCGAACTTTATGATGCGGCGACGATGGATGGTGCGGGTATGTGGCGTCGGCTGTGGAACATAACCTTTCCGCTGACACGCGAAATGACCGGTCTTATGGTGATCGTTACGATTACCGGAGCGTTTCAGGTCTTCAACGAAGTCATGGTTATGACAGGCGGTGGCCCCAACAACAGCAGTCAGGTGCTGGGAACATGGCTCTATCAACAGGGCTTTATTGAAAATGACTTCGGTTATGGCGCTGCTATCGCAACGGTGATTTTTATCATCACGCTGCTGACCGGCTTTGGACAGCTCTGGTATACCAGAAAGCGGAGGGTGGAACTATGAGCAACGCCTCCTATCAGTCGCGCGAGCTGCAACCCACGGATTTTGTGCAGACGCTTGTGCGTGTCTGTCTAGTTACTTTCCTCATTAGTCTTGGTATCGTTGTAATCTATCCGCTGGTGTGGATGGCCCTGAATGGTTTCAAGACTAACTCCGAGATATTTGGTGAGCCCTTTGCGCTGCCAACAGGCTTCACGCTCGACAACTATATATCGGCGTGGAACCAGGGCATCAGGAACTATATTGCAACGAGCATCATCGTCACGCTGGTTTCGGCTGTCTGTACGGTACTGGTGAGCGCCTGGACTGCTTATGGCCTGACGCGATCCAAACTGCCGGGCAAGCCGTTCTTTGTCGGTCTGGTGCTTGGTGGATTGATGTTGAGCCCAACGGTTGCGGTCATTCCGCTGGTGCGGATCATGCAAAAGCTTGGTCTCTACAACACCTATTGGGCGCTTATCATTCTCTACACCGCGTTTCGCATCCCGTTCACCACGTTTCTTATTCGCGCCTATATGCTCGGTCTTCCGCGCGATCTGGACGAAGCCGCCGTCATGGACGGGGCAAGTGAAGGTCAGATTTTCTGGCGTGTGACCTTACCTCTTTGCAAGCCGATACTGGTCTCGTGTGTAATCTTGCACGTTCTCTTTGCCTGGAATGAATATCTCTTCGCCATGATCTTCACCAGCGGTGCCGATGTGCAGACCTTGCCCGTCGGCCTTACATCGATCATGGCAAAACATGGAACCAATTACGCCGTTGTCTTTGCTGCAATGACACTTTCGGCTCTTCCGATCCTGATCGTCTTTTTCGCCGCACAGCGTTTCTTCATTCGCGGGCTGGCGGAAGGCATCGGCAAATAGTGTGGTGGAAAATGTTACAACGTGAACAGTTGATCGGTGCCAACTTTTCGTTCCAGCACTATCCCTTTCAATGGGTTGTAGAAAAGCTTCGGCTGATGGGCTTTCAACGTATGGAACTGTGGGGAATAGCTCCCCATCTAGATCTGTTTCATTCCGACCGGACACGGCTTTCAGATGTCCGGTCCATTCTGAATGATAACGGGATCAGCGTGCATTGCTTCACCCCGGAACAGGTTCTTTATCCGGTAAACATAGCTTCAGGCGATGAGGCTTATCGTGCAAAGAGTGTTGAATGCTTCCTGCGAGCAGCCGATTTAAGTGCCGAACTGGGTGCGAGCTACCTCTTCTTGACACCCGGACGGGGGTTTGAGTGTAAGAGTCGCGAAAGCGCCTGGAGCCATTCTCTTCGGTCGTTGGAGAGAATTGCGACACATGCGGCCAATCTGGGGCTTCGATGTCTGCTTGAACCCTTGCAGCGCACTGAAAGCAACATCGTCAATAATGCCGCCGATCTTGAACGTCTCTGGCAGGATCTGAATGCGAAAAATGTCGACCTGGTACTTGATCTGGTTGCCATGGCCGCGGCCGGAGATAAGGTTGGTGATTATTTTTCGAGATTTGGCAAACGTCTTGCCCATGTTCATGTCGTCGATGGAACACCGGCGGGACATTTGGCGTGGGGGGACGGAAATTTGCCTCTTGACGGCTACCTCGCTGAAATCGCCGATCATTCATTCCGGGGTACATTGACCTTCGAGCCATTTGGCAACGGCTCATATGCACTGGATCCGGTTGCAGTTTGGCGGCGCTGCCTTGATGCGATTTCCCCCCATTTTGATGCTGCGGAATGATGATGAAGAACGCGAATCTTAAACTTGTTGCTGTGGGTGACAACTGCCTTGATGCTTATCTGAACAAGGGGGTCGTCACGGTTGGTGGAAATGCCCTCAATGTTGCTGTGCAGTGGAAACGACTTGGGATCGGTGCCCGTTATATGGGTGCACTGGCACCCGACAGGGAAGCAGAGATCATGCTGTGTGTGATCGAAGATGTCGGACTTGCTCCAAGCGATATTGAAACTATTCAGGGAAATTCAGCTGTCACGCTTTTGACCGATAATGACGGTGAACGACATTTTCTGTTTGAATCTCTGGGTGTTGGCGAAAACTACATTCCAGACCAGCAGCGATATCAGGCGTTGCTCTCATCCGATTGGACCCATCTCGGGACCAATTCCAGTGAAAAACTGGTGCGTCAGCTTGTAAAGGACAGTGTCAGGTTCAGTGTGGATGTCTCCACCCGGCATTTTGACCTGGCTCTCGAGGGCGTCCCACTGGTCTTTGCATCAGGACCAGACGACCCGGACGAACCGGTTCAGCCATTGATTACACAATTCAAACGGGCTGGGGCTCAACAGGTTGTTATTACCTGCGGCAAACGCGGTTCATTCTATGACAATGGAAGCCAATTGTATTCCGCAGGTTCCGTACCCGTGAATGTGGTCGACACTTGTGGAGCTGGTGATAGCTTTATCGCCTCATTTCTGGTGGCGCTTTTCTTCGACGGTTGTTCTGAAGAAGAGGCACTGCAAAAGGCAGCTGTCAGTGCGTCTGAGACCTGCGCGCATCCGGGCGGTTTTCCCCAGCCCTTGCAGTCAATCCCACAATGGTTGCTCGACAAATACCATGATGTGATTGCAACAGCACAGAAGGTGTGACTATGAGCTCTATCAAAATGAGACCACCTGTTGTCGCGGCGAAAGAGGATCGTTCCTTTTGGCTGCAAAGCATTGACGCCGATCCGGTTACCGCACCTTTAATGGGGCAGCAGCAATGCGATATTGCAATCGTTGGCGGCGGATATGCCGGACTTTGGACGGCACTGCGGATACGAGAACAAGAACCAAAGGCGCGTATCACAATCCTGGAGGCTGATTTTTGCGGTTCGGGCGCATCAGGGCGTAATGGCGGGCAAGTCCACAGCTGGTATGCCGAAATCGATATGCTGCGCGACCTTGTCGGTGACGAAGATGCCCGCATGCTTTGTCAGGCAACCTGGGATGCGATTGATGAGCTGAAAGCGCTGCAAGATTGCGGAACCATCGACATGGATCTGCGTCTTGATGGCTGGCTGTGGACCGCAAGTTCTGTCGCACAGGAAGGTGCATGGGCGAATGCACTGGATATCTGCCAGAAATCAGGGTTTAACCCGTTCGGGACACTGAATGCGCACGATATTGAACGGCGCACTGGCTCCAGCGCGTCATATGTCGGTATTGTCGAAGAGCGGGCAGGGACTGTCCAACCCGCCAAGCTTGCTCTTGGCCTTCGCAAGCTTGCGCTTTCCAAGGGGATTGTTATTCATGAAAAAAGCCCTGTTTTGGAGATCGTTCCAGGTGAGCGGCCCGAACTTAAAACACCGGACGGGACTTTGACTGCCACCAAAGTCGCTTTAACGGTTAATGCCTGGGCTTCTGCAATCCCAGAACTTCATCCCTATCTTTATGTGGTAAGCAGTCAGCTCATCGCGACAGCCCCTGCTGGAGATATACTCAAGCGTATCGGATGGACTGATGGTGCTTCGATCTGCGATGCACAGCATCACGTGCTCTATTATCAGCGTACGACATCGGATCAGGTCGTATTCGGACGGGGAACAGGTGGAATTGCCTATGATGATCGGATCGACGCGCGTTTTAATCGCAGCGGCGATGGGGGTGCAGACAACATACGTGAACTGCACCGCGTATATCCACAGCTAAAGGACGTGCCCATCCTGCATGACTGGAGCGGTCCTATCGACTGTACGGCGCAGCATCTGCCGGTGTTCGATCATCTAAGGCATCATCCGAATATTTTCTATGCTCTGGGTTTTAATGGGACCGGCATTGCACAGACACCTGTCGCAGGTCGGATCCTTGCAAGCCTGATCCTCGGACACGTGGATAAATGGAGTAGTTGTAGTTTGGTGGGGATCAAAAATCGCACCAAGCTTCCGCCCGAACCTGTGCGTTATCTGGGCGCTAAAATCGTCCGCAGGGCTATTCGAAGAAAGAACGACACCGAAATCCTCAACCGTGCCCCGGGCCCCATAACAAGGTTTCTGGCAAGTCTGGCTCCGTGAGAAAAGCCACCCACGCGAAATAGGAATATAAGGAACGGGAACGATGTCCGACCTGTCGCTGAAGAACATACGTAAATCCTACGCCAATCTGGAAGTACTCCATGGCATTGACCTTGATATCACATCGGGTGAATTCATTGTTTTCGTCGGGCCATCCGGTTGTGGAAAGTCAACTCTGTTGCGGTCAATTGCAGGCCTTGAGACGATAACGTCGGGTGATCTCGTCATCGCTGGGGAGCGGATGAACAATGTCGCTCCGTCGAAACGGGGTATTTCAATGGTCTTCCAGTCATATGCGCTTTATCCTCATATGACAGTTTATGAGAATATGGCTTTCGGTCTGCGTATCGCCGGTGTGGCAAAGGCAGAGATAGACAAACGGGTCAAGAAAGCGGGCGAAATTCTCCAGCTTACTGCCTATCTACAACGCTTGCCAAAGGCTCTTTCGGGTGGACAGAGACAACGTGTTGCGATTGGACGTGCAATTGTTAGAAACCCGCGTGTTTTCCTGTTTGACGAACCCTTGTCCAATCTTGATGCAGCCCTGCGGGTGGCCACACGCATCGAGCTCGCAAAACTCAAGCTAAGCATGCCCGATGTTACGATGATCTATGTGACACACGATCAAGTGGAAGCGATGACGTTGGCGGATCGGATCGTTGTGTTCAAAGATGGTAATATCGAGCAGATTGGAACGCCAGTGGAGCTCTACAAAAAGCCAGCCAATCTTTTCGTTGCCCAGTTTATTGGGTCCCCAGCCATGAACATACTCGCGGGCACCATATCCGAAGCCTCGGGGCGCATTTATACCTGTCATCTCGACTGTGGAACGAAACTCGCCATTGAAGCTAGTGATGGAACTTTCGCGCTCAATGATAGAATTAGCGTTGGAATTCGACCCGAGAATACCAGGATTGCCCGCGGGCAAACTGACGGACCTGTCTTTTCGGGAACCGTGGATCTTGTAGAACATCTGGGCGAGGCGCAGATCCTTTATATCGATATGGCCGGTTCCGACACCAAATATTTGATCAAGACGCCTGAAGAAGCGGATTTCAGGTTATCCGATAGGTCATCATTTACAGCTTCGACGAAGGACATGCACATTTTTTCCGACAATGGTGCAGCGGTGTCGGCCCAAGTTGTCTGACTTTTGGAGTATCAACGTTGGGCGGCGAACTCGAAGCAGCGTCACATTGTGCGGTCTTGCAAAGGACTTGCCGTTATCGCAGGTTGATGAAATTGACCGGCAATTTAGTCGCTGGACAGGCAGTCAGCGATAACCACCTTCCAACTCTCTCGACCTCATCAAACCGGTGGAATACCTCTAGCCGAGAACGGAGTTGATGGCCGCTGCGATTGCAGAATCGCTTATGGGCTTACGCACTATGGTTATGTCGCGAAGCTTCTCGGGGATGAGCGTCCTGTCGCTATAGCCTGTCGTAAAAAGAAAAGGGATTTTCAGCTTTAGAAGCAATTCTGCGATATTCTCCGAAGTGTTGTCTCCAAGGTTGAAATCGAGAATCGCTAGATTGGGTTTGGATATTTCAATCATCTCAAGTGCCTCTGGCGCATTGGAGGCAAGATTAATATGTTCGGCGCCCAATTTTCGTAAGGTGTTTTCCATATCAAGGGCGATCAGGCTCTGGTCTTCAACAACCAAAATCTTCATTCCATCTATGTGGGTTTTCCCGACAGCCTCTATTTGAATGTCTGGCGTTATCAACCCATCGTATGATTGTGTCACATACACAGATGGAACAGAAAACTGTGCCTGAAGCCCATCCCGATGGTATTCGATTCTGGTTTTCCCTCGGAGGTCGTACTCGAGAGAATTTTTAATCAGCTTGCTACCGAACCCTGTTCGTGACGGCCAGGTTACGGATGGTCCGTTGGTCTCATTCCAGAACATTTCGCAATCACCGGAGGCTTCCAGTTTCCACCTGATTTTCAGGCGTCCCTCTGGAACCGAAAGCGCGCCATACTTCGCAGCATTTGTCATCATCTCGTGAAAGACCATGGCGATAACACTAAATGCTCTTTGATCGAGATGAACCGGCGGACCTTCCAGAGTTATGCGACCGGGTGTGTCACTATAGAGATTGACCTCGGTTTCGAGCAAACCTGCTAGCGAACCGCCGTCTTTGCCGTCCAAAGATTGGTCATGTGCTGATGCAAGTGCGCGCAATCGCCCCTCAAGCGTTTGAGCGTAGTCGGCAATATTTGCAGCGTTAGCTCCTGTCTGAAGCGCAATTGACTTCACCAGAGACAGAATGTTCTTAACGCGATGATTGAGTTCGGCGTTCAACACCCGGCGTCGCTGTTCGGTCTTCGCTCTTTCCTGTTCAGACAATTCATTTTGCCGAAGGATGACGTCGCGTAAATAAGTGCCAATTGACTGCGCTACGGATAGGTCGCTAGCGGTCCAGGGCGTTGAACGCCCGCGAACTTCTTCCCGCCAGGTGTCGAAGCTACCTCTGGGTGTTAATCGGGCACCGAAAGGTGTTTCGGCAGTCGTCTTCACCGGTTCGCCCGCCCATTCGATAGCATGGGCCTCTTCGTTACGGAACAGAACAAGATAATCACTGAACGCCATGGAAAGTGGAATTGCGAGCATGCCTGCAACGCTTCCTGTATAGTCGGTCAGGTGCCCCCTAATTTCCTGGCTTGCCCAAAGCTCACGGGGAGAGTCACGGCCTGCGACTTTGAGCAATTGGCGCGTTTGATGTTCGTCGAGTGTATCGCCACTTTGCAGCCACTGCCCGTTCATCCACAATGCAGCTCCATTGCCGGCGACCAGTTCGGAAAGCCGGCTGAGTTGTTTCCCCAGACTATCGCGAATTTCGTCACTGATACTCAGTTGCGATACAATAGCGTCGAGCTTGGTTCGCGCATCAGCGGTGACCTGCAATGTTGTGCGTCTCTCACAATCGGCAATATGTAGTGAAAAATATTGCCCGAACAGTTCAGCTCCTATGCGCAGGGGAAGAGGGGCGACTTTCGGGCTGTCGTGATGACAGGCAATCAAACCCCATAGTTCATCATCAACGACAATCGAAATCGACAGAGATGCGGAGACGCCCATATTCTGCAGGTATTGGCAATGAATCGGGGAAACACTGCGCAACTGCGCAAAGGACATGTCGATAGCAGGTTCGTCTGACTCAAGTGAAGGACAAAGTGCAATGGATTGATAGGATGTGTCGGAGATCATTCTGATTGTATTAACAAGATAAAGGTGTCGGGCCTGCAGGGGGATATCCGATGCAGGAAAATGCTGTCCCATGAAGCTGCCAAGCGTGGGCGACTTCGCCTCCGCGATGACGCGACCTGCTCCATTGTGGAGAAACTGATAAATCATCACTCGATCGTAACCCAGCATGGCTCTGACAAGGCGCACGCCCGTCTTAGCGACCCTCTCAACAGTTTCCTCGCGACCAATGCGATGAATGAGGCTACGCGTGAGATCAAGTGCCTCACGAGCACTTTGTCCCCGATCTGCGCAGGGCTCTATTTCAACGAAAGTCCTTTCCAGGTGGGTGTGGACTACAGCATCATAGAGCAAGGATTTGCCGGGAAAGCGCAGCCCAAGTATTACGGATGACAAGCCCGGCTCTCTTGCCTTGGCAGCTGCGTTGCGGAAATCATGAGCATTTTTCTCGCCAACAATCAAAGAAATGGCGGTACCAGGGATCAAATCCCCTCCATAGCCCGTTATGCATGGAATATTAGCTGAAGCAAAAAGGAGTTTCTGGCCAGACGGGTCCATAACAAGCATAGCGCCGTGCGGTTGGATTGAACCTGGGATGTGGATTGGTTCGCGGTCACAATTGGTGAGATTGACAGGTTCGGGCACATTCATTGCGGCAGAACTTTCCCGGACTTAACCGTTCGTGAGCGCACCTTCTGCAGGATTGCCAAACTATCTGAGAGCTGAAAACGGCAAGACGAAGCGACCGCTGACAAACGAAAATATCTGTTGAGATTGTGATATCAACGATAAAGCACGCAAACAAACCCGTCTTTTCAATGGGTTACGTTATTTGCGTCTAAAAGTAACATAGACCGGAAGGATCGTCCGTCCACTATTGGACACAACGCCCGCGAAAAGAGGAAATCGACGGTATGAACTTAACATCGACGCAAGAGATGTCGGGCAATTTGCTTTTGATGATGCTCAACGAGGAAGATCGACAAAAACTGCTGCCACATACGGTCTTCTACGAACTTGAGGCGGAGGCTGTGTTGCAGAAGGCCGGAGACGATGTTATTCACACCTGGTTTCCGTGCGGCTCTGCGCTGGCGAGTTTTCAGCGCTGGGTCGACGAAGACAACAGCGCCGTCGAAATTGCGCTGATCGGAAGGGAAGGGGCCGTGGGAGGTATTGTGTCGAACGGGAGTTTACCCGCCTACGCCACCGCCATGGTTCGCAACTCCGGAAGCTTTGTCAGGATCAAAACGGCTGCGCTCGAACAGTTGAAGCTGGATTCCATTTCGCTTCGGCACTGGTTTGCGCGTTATTCCGATTGCCTGATGGCACAGGTATTTCAAACAGCCGCGTGTAACGCGACACATACGATCACACAGCGAACGGCCAAATGGCTGCTATCAGCGGCAGAACGAACTGGCACAGATCAGTTTGAAATGACGCACGATCAGTTGTCGGAAATGCTTGGAGTGGGCCGGACATTTGTAACCCGCATTGTCGGTCAACTGCGCAATGAGGATATTATTGCGACCAGGCGCGGGCTATTCATCATCAAAGACAAGAGCGCTTTGAAGCGCAAATCGTGCAAGTGCACACAGGAAATCGAAGAGCATTACGACACTGTAATGCACGGAATCTATTCATAACGATAGTACGTAGTCTTGGCTCGTGTATCAAACAATAGAAAGTTTTGCCAATGAATCAACGCACCGTCCTGCACCGTCGTTGGGATCTGAAGGCGGCTACCGCACCCTATCACGAACGGATTGACAGGCTTGGTTCGTTATATGGCATGTTCAATTCGCTGGACGCCTACAGCAAATATCTGGAAGCCACCTGGCGCAGCAGATTGGCTCTGGAAACGCTGCTGGATGTCAGTGACCTGAGACGAGTGTTCTCAGATTGGGACAATCATAAAATTCAATCTGAACTTCAAATGGATTATGCGGACCTGTCGGACGGCGAAGAACTGAAGAAGCCGAAGTTACAATTCGATGGAGGGGCGCCTGTTGATCTGCCTTCAGCGATTGGTACGCTATATGTGCTTCAAGGTTCCGCCTTGGGCGCAACATTCCTCATTCAGAAGGCGGGATTGCTCGGTCTTGACGCCGAGTATGGTGCGCGGCATCTGGCAAAGCAGGTCGGAAACCGGACCGGTTGGAAGAAGACTGTTTCTTTGCTTGAATCCATGCCATTCAATAAAAGGGACGAAGAGCGGTGCACAGAGGCTGCGATTTACAGCTTTCGTACGTTTGAGATCAATTACGAGAGAGCATTTGGTGACTCCTGAGATCGCGAGCAACACTGGAGCATGTTGAGCTGCTATTCGCGCACTCAGGCGATGCATGAATTATTGCTAGAAAGCAGAGCTTTAGAGGGCCGCCGCCGATGATGCGAGCTATTTGAAATCTCATGTGATCCAGACTAAATCTGTTTGCGTATAATGCTGATGAACACAAAAGTTTCGTTCCTCTCGCAACAGTGGCACATGAAAGCTCAGCATAATTTACAGGTTCTGGCTTCGCTACATCTGAGCGGATGGGGTTTAATACGGATGAATGAACAGACTGCACCTGAAGATCAGCCCTCCATGGAGGAATTGATGCTGGCGGTCAGTTCCCGACGCGACGTGGACGCTTTCGAGGTGATTTTCAAGCATTTCGCACCCCGGGTGAAGACCTATATGGCCAAACTGTCTGCGGATACGCAAACAGCGGAAGAATTAATGCAGGAGACCATGATTGCAGTCTGGAACAAGGCAGATCAGTTCGATGTTGCCAAAGGAGCCTTGTCCACCTGGATTTTCACCATCGCACGAAACCAGCGCATTGACGCGGTGCGACGCGCCCGGCGCCCGGAGTTTGACTCAACCGATCCGGCCTTTGTGCCGGATGAGGAGCAACCAGCCGACTTGAGGATTGCCGAGCGGCAATCCGCCAACAAGTTGCGCGCGGCGATGGCCGACTTGCCGAAGGAGCAATCCGCCCTGCTTGAACTCGCTTATTTCGAGGAAAGCACGCATAGCGCTATCGCGAAGAAGCTTAACTTGCCGCTCGGCACGGTAAAATCCCGGCTGCGGCTGGCATTCAACAAATTGCGCGCAGCGCTCGATAATTCGGGAGCGCACTGATGGATATCAAACATCATCTGAGCGACGAACTTCTTTCAAGCTATGCTGCTGGCACACTGGCAGAAGGTTGGAGCATCGCTGTCGCCACCCATCTTGCGCTCTGCCCGGCCTGCCGTTCAAGGCTCAAGCAGTTTGAACAGATTGGCGGGCAGCTTCTTGACGCGGTTGAACCGCAGAAACTCGAAGCATCCGCATGGGATAGTTTCAAAGACAGGTTGCAAACAACACCGCAGTCAATGGAACATTTGGCACCGCGCGTCGAGATAAAGCAGCCTGCCGTGATACCGGAACCGCTGCGATCCTATGTCGGTGGCGATTTGCCGGATCTGAAATGGAAATCGCTTGGCCGGGGCGCCTATCAGGTGCCAATTGAAACCCGAGACAGCGAAACGCAGGTTCGCCTTTTGCGAATTCCAGCGGGGAAGCCGGTGCCAGAACATGGGCATGGCGGTCGCGAACTGACATTGGTGTTGAGCGGCAGTTTCAATGATGGAACCGGGCTCTTTGCGCGCGGTGATATTGAGGAAGCGGATGCTGATCTCGTGCATCAGCCGGTTGCCTCACCGGATTGCGATTGCATCTGTCTTGCGGTGACTGACGCGCCGCTCAAGTTCCAGAGCTGGCTTATGCGACTCGTACAGCCATTGATCGGCATCTAAAGAAAAGGCGGCATATTTGCCGCCTTTTTCATTAGTTCAACACGACGATTGCTGCGTTCAACGCTGTCGCCAGCGATAGCCATATGAGATAGGGCACGAATAGCATCGCCGAGATGCGATCTGGTCTCCATGCGCGAATGATAAACAGAAGCACGCAAAGCCAGACGCCGATAATTACGACGAGTCCCAACACGGTCAAATGAGCACCAAAGAAAATAGGCGTCCAGATGAAGTTCAATACCATCTGGCCAAACCACGGTCCGCGCCGCTGCCACCCGCTATCACTTATCCATGTGCGCCAGCCCGCGATGGCAATGAAGATATAAAGTATCGTCCAGATGGGACCAAAGGCTGCGTTTGGCGGGGTAAACCATGGCTTTTGAAGCGCTGCATACCATTCGCCCGGCGGGAAACCGATACCGATTGCCATTCCTACAACAATGATGACGAAGACAAAGACGACCAGAAGGCCCCATTTTTGCATATGCTTACTCCAACCTAGCCGCTGATCCGCGACGTAACCCAATAGCCAATATAGGCTGACGCGGCAGACAGGACAGTGCCCCAGACCACG
Organism: Ochrobactrum sp. 19YEA23; assembly: GCF_029909865.1. Lineage (NCBI taxonomy): Bacteria > Pseudomonadati > Pseudomonadota > Alphaproteobacteria > Hyphomicrobiales > Brucellaceae > Ochrobactrum > Ochrobactrum sp. 19YEA23. The sequence goes on from NZ_JASAMQ010000002.1 coordinate 531,558, forward strand.
TCTGCGATTGTCAGGGTCCATGACCAGTTTTTCAAAGTGGCCTGATTGGTCAGATCATAAGTCGCATAAGCGACGAACCCCAGCAGCGCCCCGTGAACGAATGTGACTGTGCCACTACCAGCAACAAGTCCGGGCCGTACCGCGAAGAAAACCATTCCGAACACAAAGATCACATAGAAAACGATAGCAGGTGCGAGACGAAAGCCCGGCGCAAGCATGTCGCCCATGACAGGGCGGTAAAACACGTTCGCCATGTTGGATAGCCACACGGAGTCGATTGCCAGAAATGCGACCGCTGTCACCACATAGGCTATGAAATAATCTTTCATCGATAGCTCCCTCTCTTACTTGATGCGGGTCCAGCCCACATTGCGACACAGGAGGCCAGCCAGAACGCAGCCATTGCTCGTCATCGTATCGCCGTCAACTTTCACGCTGATCTTGTAGGTGAGGTTACGTTGCGGATCGAAAGCTGTGCCTGAATATTGCCCGTTCGCAGTTTCTTTGATGCTCATCACCAGCCGGTCGCCGGTTTTCTCTTTTGGTGTTCCGGGCTTGATCCAGGTGTTGGTGGCGCAGATATCCTTGCCACATTCGGCAATTTTCACCCGCGCATTCCCATCCCCGCGCGCCCAGTTGCCATCGATCTCAGCCGCCTGCGCCGCGAAGGGAAACGACACCGTCATTATGCCGATCGTCAGTATCCATTTCATCGACGCTTCCTCCGTCAGCGGGTATGGAGCCTAAGCATGTTCAATCGTATAGAGCCCAACATTGATCGCACCTTCCTCAAACCCACCTTCGCAATAGCAAAGGTAGTATTCCCAAAGCCGTCGGAATTTATCGTCAAAGCCAAGCTCTTCGATTTCCGGCCAATTGGCGATGAAACGCTGACGCCATTCGGCAAGTGTCAGCGCATAAGAATGACCGAAATGCTCGGTATCGGTTAACACCAAACCGGCCTTCACAAGATCGCGCTCAAGCACTTTGTCTGACGGCAGAAAACCACCCGGAAAGATGAATTTCTGAATGAAATCCGCCTTGCGGCGATAGTTTTCGTATCGCGTTTCTTCTATCGAAATGACCTGCAGGACGACTCTACCACCGGGCTTGAGACAACGCTTCAGGGTTGCGAAATATTCCGGCCAATAGGCCTCGCCGACAGCCTCAAACATTTCGATTGATACGATGCGGTCGAACTGGCCCTGAACATCGCGGTAGTCCTGCAAGCGAAGATCAACGGCATCGCTTTGTCCCCCATTTTCAACCACAGTTTGTGCCCAGGCGAGCTGCGATGGCGACAGGGTTATTCCTGTTACATGCGCATCGCGATAGTCTGCAAGATAGCGCGCCAACGCACCCCAACCGCACCCGATTTCAAGAATTTTTTCGCCGCCCTCAAGCGCCAGTTTTTCAGCAATGCACTGCAATTTCTGCTCCTGCGCATTCTCAAGGCTAAGCGTCGTCTCATTCCAGATCGCAGATGAATAAAGCATCGAAGGGTCGAGCCAACGGGCATAGAAATCATTACCGAGATCATAATGGGCTTCGATGTTGCGCCGGCTGCCGCGACGCGTATTGGCATTGAGTAGATGGCCGATACGGTTCAGCGTCCGCATCCAACCAGATCCACGCAATGTGGATATCAGCGTGTCGCGATTGCGCGCCGCAAAGCGGATGACCGAGGTTAGATCAGGCGATGTCCATTCGCCTTCGATATAGGCCTGCGCAAAGCCGATATCGCCGCCCGTCAACAAGCGACGCAGGCTGTTCCATTTAACAATCGCGATCCTGGCTTCCGGTCCGGGCGACGGGCCATTAACGGCAATGACCTCACCGCCGGGTAGCGAAAGCACCAACCGCCCATGTCGAACCTGCTTCAGCAGTCGCTTCAACATGATAGCGGACGGACTGAAAGCCGGTCGTTCGATCCGGCTTGATGCCGATAGTCGATGATACTCGTCGAGCTGGCTCATGCGGCCTTGTTCCTCTGCTGGACGGTCTCGTTGCGAACAGATGTGATGGAGACTTCGGGCGCCGCCGGTCGCTTGCGGATTCCAACGCCCTTCAACCAGATTTTCAGCGCTTCCCAGTGAATGCCGCCCACCACTTTCAGGGTGAGAAACGGAATTGCAACAAAGGCGCGCAGTAAGGCGGCGTCGCTCAGTTCAACCCGGTGCGCCAGATGGCGAGCCGTCAAAAGCAGGCCTTCATCGTCAGAACTGTTGATGCGGATGGAGAGCCTGTCTGCGGGGGGCGTGACTTCAAACTCATATCGCAACGTCATATCCATGAAAGGCGAAACGTAAAAAGCCTTGTCGCAGCTTTGTATGATCCGCCCGTTATCGCAGTTCTCGACCGGGATCATGTAACCGTGGCGCTGGCGGAAAGTGTTATCAACCTCCCAAAGGATCGCCACGAGTTCGCCGCCACGATTGTAGCAGAAGAAAACGCTCAATGGATTGAAAGCCCAGCCCACAATACGCGGCATTGTGAGTAGGCGGATCGCACCGCCATCAGGTACTATTCCGGCTGCCTCCATGGCGCGTTCCACCTGCTCGCGTAGCGGAACAGCCGATCCATCGCCTCTGTCTTTCCTGTAGAAAGAAAACAGATTGAAACGATCGAGTGAAAACAGCTTCAACTTGCGATCAAGCGCTTCCAGCTCGTCGAGATCAAGCAGGAGCGAGTAGATTTTATAGGCCAACTTGTGAACCCTAGGCCGCAAACGCGCATGGGTCACATGGCCGGGAAACAGTGCCGATTGGAAGTTTTCGGTCATGCCAGCGCCCTTTCCCGTATCGGCAAAGGCTGGCGAACGATGCGCGCGCTTTCCTGATCGACCTGCCAGGGGCGGCGCAAACCGCCCAGATCTTCTGCCACGGCAAGTCCGGCCTGAAGCCCGTCCTCATGAAAGCCGGAGCCGAAATGCGCGCCGCAAAACCATGTTCGGTGTTGCCCCTGCAATGTCCAGATTTCTTTCTGTGCACGATCCGTTGTCATGTCGAAAATCGGGTGTTCATAGATCTCTCGACGGATCACCAGTTCCTCGCGCGGCGCACGACATGGATTGAGCGTCACAAAAGTCTCGGGCGCTTGGCCCAGCGGTTGCAGGCGGTTCATCCAGTAAGTGATGGATGGCTGCGCCGGGCCAGTGTCTGCGTTGGTGAGGTAATTCCAGCTCGACCACGCCGCCCTTCGTTTGGGCATCAGCGACACATCGCTATGCAACACCGCTTCATTACGCGAATATTGAAATGCGCCGAGAATGCGCCTTTCATCCACGCTCGGATCGGCCAGCATCCGCAAGGCCTGATCGGCATGCGTCGCAATCACAACGTCATCGAAAACATGGGAAATGCCGCTTCCGTCAATCAACTCGACAGAGTCTTCGGAGCGCTTAACGGATTTAATCGGCGTCGAAAGCCTAATCCGGTCTGCATAGGGCTTGGTGATACGCTTTACATATTCCCGGCTGCCGCCGGATACCGTGCGCCAGATCGGCCTGTTCCGAAGAGCGAGAAGACCGTGATTGCAGCAGAAGCGAACGAAGCTTGCTGCCGGATATCGTCCCACTTCCATGGCAGGGGTGGACCAGATTGCTGCAGCCATCGGATAAAGATGATCTTCGCGGAAGGCCCGGCCATAACCATTGCGTGTAAGATAATCATCAAGCGAAATGCCACCCATGATGCTCAAATCTTTGGGCGCATTGCGATAAAATCGCAAAAGATCGCGGATCATCGACCAGAAGCGTGGGCTCACCAGATTGAAGCGCTGGGCAAAAAGGCCAAGCCCGTTTCCGCCGGAATATTCATATGAGCCATTTCCGACTGAAACAGCAAACGACATGTTTGACACGGCGGTTGGAACTTCAAGCGCGCGAAACAGGGCATTCAGATTGGGATAGGTAACTTCATTATAGACAATAAACCCGGTATCGACTGCCACGGGACCATGGCTGCTTTGAAATTCGACGGTGTTGCTATGGCCACCGATGCGGTCCGATGCTTCAAACATAGTCACATCATGGCGTTGCGACAGCAGCCACGCAGCAGACAATCCGGAAATCCCGCTGCCGATAATCGCGACCCTGAGACGTTTAGAGCTGCCCGGACGGTTCGTGATATCCATAGTCCCTCTCTTCACCGCGTGCTTGCGCCGCATCTGTGCTGCATTTTCATCGTTTTACGTTGTGAGAAGAAGTTTGGTTCAATCGGCTAATAAACTTTTTTATTTTTTTGAACCGCTTACGAAACCAACCCGTCGAATTGAACGTATTGGATCAGGAAGAAGCGAACGCTCCGCCAAAGGTCCGCCATGCAATCTGGTCTGCTTTCAATTGTTGCCGTCAGCCTGTCCGCCATCATGGCATTTGCCTGGGTGCTTGAACGAAAGACCGGCAAAAGTGGCTGGATCGATGCCATCTGGTCGTTTTCGGTGGGGGCGGGCTCAGTCATAGCCGTCATGCTTGCAGATGCGACATGGCAGCGGCGTTCAGCGATACTGATCCTCATTCTGGCGTGGTCGCTTCGCCTTGGCTTACACATAGCGCAGCGAAGCATGGGCCATGGTGAAGACCCACGTTATGCAAAGCTGATAAAAGAATGGGGAGAAAATGCTTCTTCCCGCCTTTTCTGGTTTTTGCAGATACAGGCTCTCGCAGCCTTCATGCTGGTTCTGGCGGTCTATCTCGCTGCTGTTAGCCGCCCCACTTTTCCATCTTTATGGGATATAATCGGGGTAGTAATCATCGCCATAGCACTGATTGGTGAAGCCCTGTCAGACGCGCAGCTCGCGCAGTTTCGCAAAACGCCAGAAGCCAAAACTGAAGTTTGCGAAACCGGCCTTTGGGCCTATTCCCGACATCCAAACTATTTCTTTGAATGGCTGTTCTGGTGTGCGTGGCCGCTGATGGCGATCACCGCATCGCCATGGAGCTGGCTGTCACTGATCGCCCCGATCCAGATGTACTGGCTGCTGGTGCATGTCTCCGGCATCCCACCGCTTGAAGAACATATGCTGAAATCGCGCGGTAAAAAATTCCGTGCCCTGCAAAGCCGGGTCAATGCGTTTTTCCCAGGCCCACGAAAAAGCTCCGGAAGATCAAGGGGCTCAACATGAATATGGTGCCATTTTTACGTCGAAAAGTGCGTCCTGCAACCCTCTAACCAAGGATGATTGAATGACCGCGAAAGCGCTTGTCTGGTTGCGCAACGATCTGCGCCTTGCTGACAATCCTGCCCTTCATGCCGCGTCTAAGCTGGGGGGTACGATCACGGCCCTTTTTGTGCATGAGACCAATCCGCAATTGCGTGTCCCTGGCGGTGCCGTTCGTTGGTGGCTGGAACAGAGCCTAAATTTGCTCGAGAAAAGCCTCAATGAACGAAATATCGAATTGATTGTTGCTGATGGCGAAGCACTCAGTATCATTGAACAATTAATTGAGGAAAACGGCTTTGATGCCGTTTTCTGGAACCGTCGTTATGCGCCTCAGGAGCGGGAAGTCGATGCTCTCATCAAATCCGTTCTAAGGGACAAGGGACTGCACGTGGAGTCTTTTGCAGGCAATCTGCTGGCGGAACCATGGGAGATTAAAACCGGTAACGGTGGTTCCTATCAAGTTTTTACACCCTATGCCAAATCACTGCGCCAGCATGGCGTGAGTAGACCACTACCCTCGCCAGACCGGAGGGTCGAGAAGTCGACCGTCAAACACAAGCCCAAGCGGGAAGCTTACAAAGAGGCCATCTGGTCAAGAAAGATGCGCGGTCTTTGGAACACAGGCGAAGCGGCTGCCACTGACCTACTCTATCATTTCTTTGACGCGACTATTCGCAACTATGCCGGGGATCGTGACCGCCCCGACCTTGAAGGCACATCAAGACTGTCCCCTCATCTTCGTTTTGGCGAAATCAGTCCACGACAAGCATGGCATGCTACGCTGTCACTCATGGATCAAGATCAGAGCACTCAAGCTGGCGGTGAAAAATTTCTTTCTGAGCTGATCTGGCGCGATTTCCATTATCATCAGCTTTATTATCGTCCTGATATTGCTGAAAACGATATGCGCAACACGTTGGCTGATATCCGTTGGCACAACAATGCAGAGGTGATTGATGCCTGGCAGAAGGGCAAAACTGGTATCCCGTTGATTGACGCAGGTATGTGTCAGCTTTGGGCGACAGGCTGGATGCACAATCGCGTAAGAATGCTGGTCGCATCGGTCTTAAGCAAGAACATGCAGATCGACTGGCGTGAAGGCGAGAAATGGTTCTGGGATACGCTGGTGGACGCCGATATAGCCAGTAATCCGGGGAGCTGGCAGTGGGTGGCGGGCTGCGGCATGGATGCGGCGCCTTACTACCGTGTGTTCAATCCGGTCTTGCAGGGCGACAAGTTCGATAAACATGGCGTCTATGTACGCAAATGGGTCCCAGAGATCGCTGCATTACCGGACCGCTGGATCCACAAACCATTTGCGGCGCCAGAGCCGGTTTTGCGAGAAGCTGGGATTGTTCTGGGAGAAACTTACCCGCTTCCCGTATTCACCGCACCCAAAGCCCGCTAGCGCTTTAGGTCACATACCCATAAAATAGTTTTCGGTTTGAATGGTTTGTGATTCACTGTCTCCATCGATTTGGAGGCAGTGATGTCGCGTTTTGATTTAACAGATTTCGAATGGTCGGTGATTGAACCGCTTCTTCCGACCAAAGTGCGCGGTAAGGCCCGCGTTGACGATCGGCGCGTTTTGAACGGTATATTCT
>NZ_JASAMQ010000003.1:0-526043 GCF_029909865.1 Ochrobactrum sp. 19YEA23
CTTTTTAAAGGCTCCTACTAGCACATAACAAAACCACTTCTAGTGGTTCAAGCGTAGCGTCCCAAACCTCCACCTCTGGTGGAGGTCATGACTTTGAGGTTTAGCGTTTCGGTCTGCTGCCGACGAGGCCATAAAAGGCGATATAGACATAGCAGATGATCGGCATCAGGAAGGCATGATGAATGCCGACTGTATCGGCCAGCGCGCCCTGTATCAGCGGGATGATCGCGCCGCCGACAATGGCCAGATTCAGGATCGCCGAGCCCTGGCTGGTGTGCTTGCCAAGGCCATGCAGTGCCAGACTGAAGATGGTCGGGAACATGATCGAGTTGAACAGGCCGATAGCCAGAACCGCCCACATGGAGGCATTGCCCGTTGTCGCGACCGTGAGGAGCAGCAACAGAATGGCGGCCACGGCGTTGAAGGCCAGCGCCTTGCCGTCATCGATATAGCGCATGGCTGCCGAGCCGATGAAGCGGCCGACCATGGCTCCGCCCCAGAAATAGGCGACGTGATGCGCCGCATCGGTTTCCGATAAGCCGACCACACTCGGGTCGCTCAGGAAATTGACGAGAAAGCTGCCGACGCTGACTTCCGCGCCCACATAGACGAAAATGCCGATGGCGCCCAGCACCAGATGCCGGTACTGCCAGGCAGAACCTTCATCCGCGACGGTGCTTTCTTCGGCTTCGACATCCGGCAGCTTCAGGATAGCGAAGACAACGGCAAGAACGACAAAGGCGAGTGCCAGCAAGAGATAGGGGAACTTGACGGCATCGGCTTCCGCCGTGCTGTTGACGGCCCCGGTTGCGGCAGACAGGATCAGCATTGCGCCGAAAAGCGGTGCAATCGTCGTGCCGAGCGAGTTGAACGCCTGTGTCAGCGTCAGGCGACTTGCAGCCGTTTCCGGCTTGCCGAGGATCGTGACATACGGGTTGGCAGACACTTGCAGTATCGTGACGCCGGACGCCAGCACGAAGAGTGCGCCGAGAAACAGCCCATAGACCCGGTAGGAAGCTGCCGGAATGAACAGGGCGCAGCCGATGGCGGCGACCACGAGGCCGACGACGATGGCGCGTTTGTAGGAGATACGCTTGACGAGCGCTCCGGCGGGCAGCGAAACGATGAAGTATGCGCCGAAGAAGCAGAACTGGATCAGCATCGACTGGGTATAGTTGAGCTGGAAGACATTCTTCAGATGCGGGATCAGGATGTCGTTGAGGCTGGTGATGAAGCCCCACATGAAGAACAAAACGGTCAGGCTGGTGAGTGCGAAACCGAAATTTCCAATAGGGGTTGAGCCAGTGGGAGACTGGCTGCTGGCTGCGGAGGAAACAGTCATTTTTCTCTACAATCTACGCTTGGGGAGGAAACTTGAATGCAATTGATCGTTTGGGGAGTACTTGCCCTTAAACGCTGAAATAAACGGCGCCAGTGTTGGGAGCGCTCTGGCTACACAACTATGGGTGGGGCATTTTGAAAAGAGAATTCTGATAAAAATTGTGTGTTCGTGTAAAACGCGCGCGCACTGTGGAAAACAGAACGAAAAAAGCCGCGCCAGTTTGAAACACCGGGCGCGGCTTTTTTCATTTCATGCGGACCGCTCCGATGCAGTCGGAGGCGGAACGGAATATTTCGATCAGCCGCGCTTGGCGTCGATCGACAGCGAGCCTGCGCCATGCAGAGCGAGCAGGAAGAGGCCGCCAGCGATGGCAAGGTTCTTCTGCGCCATCAGGGCGTTCATGCCTTCAGCGAAGTTCATGTGGGCAACAAGCGTTGCACCGATGGTGAACAGGCCAACGACTGCTGCAGCGATACGGGTCTGGAAACCGACCAGAATGGCAATGCCGCCGACAAACTCAACGAGGCCGACAACGACAGCCGTAACCATCGGGAGCGGAAGGCCGAGGCCTGCAAAATAGCCAGCCGTGCCGGAAAGAGCCGTCAGCTTGCCGAAACCGGCAATGATGAAGAGGATCGAAAGGAACACGCGGGCGATGAGCGTTACAGCGCCGTTGGACTGTGGGGTAATCGAGGACATGGGGGAGCTCTCTCCTGTTGAACTTTGCCATCAATTATCGATTAACAACTGTCAAGAAAAGCCGTATAATTCTCGACAGTTTGTTCACTGCATATAGACGATCATGCACGCCTGATTACTCAGGCGCGATCATGCGCTCCGCCCGGACGAGCCGGTCGTAGTCTTCAGCACTCACCAGCCCACTCGCCAGCGCTTCTTCGCGCAGGGTCGTGCCGTTCTTATGCGCGGTCTTGGCGATCTTCGCTGCACCGTCGTAGCCGATTGCAGGTGCGAGCGCAGTCACCAGCATCAGCGAACGATCCAGAAGTTCCTTGATGCGGGTTTCATTGGCTTCAATTCCGTCCACGCAGTGATCGGCGAAGGAAACCATCGCATCGCTGAGCAGGCGGATCGATTGCAGGACATTGTAAGCGATGACCGGCTTGAACACGTTCAGTTCGAAATGGCCCTGGCTGGCGGCGACCGTCACTGTGGTCTGGTTGCCGAAGACCTGCGTTGCCACCATGGTCATGGCTTCGGCCTGCGTGGGATTCACCTTGCCCGGCATGATCGACGAGCCGGGCTCATTTTCCGGCAGGGACAGTTCGCCGAGGCCGGAACGCGGGCCGGAACCGAGGAAGCGGATATCGTTCGCGATCTTGAACAGATCAGCCGCCAGCGCGTTCAGGCTGCCATGGAAGTTGAGAATTGCGCCATGGCTGGCCAGCGCTTCGAACTTGTTCGGCGCAGTCTTGAACGACAGGCCGGTGATTTCGCTGACTGCATCAGCAAAGCCGCTGTCGAAGCCGATCGGCGCATTAAGGCCGGTGCCCACTGCCGTGCCACCCTGCGCGAGCAGAAAAACATCGGCGAGGGACTGCTCAATGCGATGACGCGCATATTCAAGCGCTGCGCGATAGCCGGAAAATTCCTGACCGAGCGTGACTGGCGTGGCATCCTGCGTATGGGTGCGGCCGATCTTGATGATGTCCTTGAAGGCTTCTTCCTTGACCTTGAGCGCCTTGGTCAAATGCTCCAGCGCCGGGTAAAGGCGATTGACCGCTTCAACCGCCGTGGCGATATGGATCGCCGTCGGGAAACTGTCATTGGATGACTGGCTCATATTGACGTGGTCGTTCGGATGAACCGGCTTTTTCGAACCCTTCTCGCCGCCAAGCAGTTCGATGGCGCGATTGGAGATCACTTCATTGGCGTTCATGTTCGACTGCGTGCCGGAACCCGTCTGCCAGACGACGAGCGGAAAATGATCGTCAAGCTTGCCTTCGATCACTTCTGACGCAGCAACCGCGACGACCTGACCCAGAACCGGGTCGAGCTTGCCGAGCGCAATATTGGTTTCGGCTGCGGCGCGCTTGACGACGCCCAGCGCATGAACGAGCGGCAGTGGCATGCGCTCGCCGCCGATCTTGAAATTCTGCAAGGAACGCTGTGTCTGTGCGCCCCAATAGCGGTCGGCGGGAACATCAATCGGTCCGAAAGTATCTGTTTCGGTACGCGTGGCGGTCATTTCATGTCTCCGGCTAGCTTTCGGCCCGTATCGGGCTCTGACGCAATGAATATAGCACTACCAACGAATTGGTAGCTCCGTCTTTTCCTTACGGAGCTATTTGACAAAATATGATTAGGAAATTCAACTTTATTTGAGCGTGAATTTCTGCGCCGGTCAGTTGTCTTCCTGATCGTCGTCTCCGCCCTCGGTTTCGGAGATCCACGCGGTCGGCTCGATCTTGCGCTGGGTCTTGCTGTCAGTGAATGTCCACCAGCCGGTATCGGTCTCATCCCACTGTCCGCCGCCAGCGTTCAATTGGGCGAGCGAACGATATTGCGCAATCGATTCATTGCGCTGATCATCCTCATCGGTCCAGACGACTGTAATCTTGCGACCATCCTTGGGGGCAGTATCGATTGGCAGTTCCTTGCGCATATGATTTTCCGTCCTCTCTCACATTGCGATAACGATAGGGCAAAATCGGCGGGAGGCAAGCTGAAGCAGTCGAGCGCAAGCACGAGCTGAACTTCGTAGGAAAATCTACGGGCCAGAAATTTGTGAAAATACGCCTTAAAGTGGAAAGGCAGGCCGAAGCCTGCCTTTCCTGTTGCCTGAGACAGGACTTCCGGGGTGCGGGGGCAAACTGGAAGTCCATCTCATGTCAACCGGGATTGACCATGATTGGTTGTCTCAAGTCAATGAGAACTTTCTAAAATAGAATATTAACATCGGCAAAGGGGTCAGACGGTAAATTTTTTATAAATCACAGATAGTTACGTAACGTAATGAGCGAAGTGCCGGTTAACCGCTCTCCCGCATATGCGCGGGCTCATTATTTGGCTGTGGGTTTGGCTTAGTATTCGTCAATTAAGGATGGCTTTTGGGACTTTAGATATAAAAAACCTCCGGCCGAAGCCGGAGGTTCTCTTTAAAGTAGTGCTTTATGGATTTCTTAGAAATCCATGCCGCCACCCGCGCCGCTTTGCGGCGCAGGCATATCCATTCATGGGCGTGCGTTATGGATTTCTTAGAAGTCCATGCCGCCCATGCCGCCCATGCCGCCAGGCATGCCAGCCGGAGCTGCATCCTTCTTCGGCAGTTCAGCAATCATGGCTTCCGTGGTGATCAGCAGGCCAGCAACCGAAGCTGCGTTCTGCAGAGCCGTACGGACAACCTTGACCGGATCAACGATGCCGAGAGCGATCAGATCGCCATATTCGCCGTTGGCAGTGTTGTAGCCAAAGGTGTCAGCGCCGTTTTCGAGGATCTTGCCAACGATAACCGAAGCTTCTTCACCAGCGTTGGTCGTGATCTGACGGGCCGGAGCCTGGATCGCACGACGAACGATGTTGATGCCAGCTTCCTGGTCAGCATTGATGCCCTTGGCCTTGATCTGAACCGAAGCGCGGAGCAGAGCGGTACCGCCGCCAGCAACGATGCCTTCTTCAACCGCAGCGCGGGTTGCGTTCAGGGCGTCGTCAACGCGGTCCTTCTTTTCCTTGACTTCAACTTCCGTTGCACCGCCAACGCGGATCACGGCAACGCCGCCAGCGAGCTTGGCAAGGCGTTCCTGAAGCTTTTCACGGTCGTAGTCCGAAGAGGTTTCTTCGATCTGCTGCTTGATCTGGCCAACGCGAGCGTCGATTTCGGCCTTCTGGCCTGCACCGTCGACGATCGTGGTGTTTTCCTTGGAGATCGACACCTTCTTGGCGCGGCCGAGCATATCGAGCGTAACGCTTTCGAGCTTGATACCGAGATCTTCGGAGATAACCTGACCACCGGTGAGGATCGCGATGTCTTCGAGCATGGCCTTGCGGCGGTCGCCGAAGCCAGGAGCCTTGACAGCAGCAATCTTCAGGCCGCCACGCAGCTTGTTGACGACGAGGGTCGCAAGAGCTTCGCCTTCAACGTCTTCAGCGATGATGAGGAGCGGCTTGGAGGTCTGAACGACAGCTTCGAGAACCGGCAGAAGAGCTTGAAGGTTCGAGAGCTTCTTTTCGTGCAGAAGGATGTAAGCGTCTTCGAGGTCAGCAACCATCTTTTCAGGGTTGGTGACGAAGTACGGCGACAGGTAGCCGCGGTCGAACTGCATGCCTTCAACGACTTCGAGTTCGGTTTCGGCGGTCTTGGCTTCTTCAACCGTGATGACGCCTTCGTTGCCGACTTTCTGCATCGCTTCAGCGATCATCTTGCCGATTTCGGCTTCGCCGTTAGCGGAGATCGTGCCAACCTGGGCAACTTCTTCCGAGGTGTTGATCTTCTTGGCTTTGCCGAGAAGGTTTGCAACAACTTCCGAAACTGCGAGGTCGATACCGCGCTTCAGGTCCATCGGGTTCATGCCGGCGGCAACAGCCTTGGCGCCTTCCTGAACGATAGCCTGACCGAGAACGGTCGCGGTGGTGGTGCCGTCACCGGCAGTGTCGTTGGTCTTGGAAGCCACTTCGCGCAGCATCTGTGCGCCCATGTTTTCGAACTTGTCTTCCAGTTCGACTTCCTTGGCAACCGAAACGCCGTCCTTGGTGATGCGCGGAGCGCCGAAGGACTTGTCGATTACAACGTTGCGGCCTTTCGGGCCGAGCGTGACCTTAACAGCGTCAGCGAGGATATCGACGCCGCGCAGCATCTTTTCGCGCGCAGAGCGACCGAATTTTACGTCTTTTGCAGCCATTTTACTCTCCTGGGAATATCCCGGTCAGGTATGGTGAATTGGTTTTGAGGCAGGAGCGAAACCGCTCTGTCTCTTTGTTCTTACGCATTATCCTACGCAAAACCGCTTCGCACTTTTGCTGGAAATGCTCCGGGCTAAATGAATTAGCCGACGATACCCAAAATATCGGATTCCTTCATGATCAGCAGGTCTTCGCCGTTGATCTTGACTTCCGTGCCGGACCACTTGCCGAACAGAACCTTGTCGCCAGCCTTGACGTCCAGCGGAACGAGCTTGCCAGCTTCGTCACGAGCGCCGGCGCCAGCAGCGACAACTTCGCCTTCCTGCGGCTTTTCCTTAGCGGAGTCAGGGATAATGATCCCGCCAGCGGTCTTTGCTTCCGATTCAACGCGACGAACGACGACGCGGTCATGAAGCGGGCGGAACTTGATATCAGCCATGGTATAACCCTTGGTGTTATAGACGTTGAACCCTGTTATACGGATCAAACCGATCCGCGCTGTTAGCACTCTCTCATCCGGAGTGCTAACGTGCCTTTGAGATAGAGGCCGGATCTTTTAATGTCAAGATTGCCTGAAAAATTTGACAGGCGAATGATGGTTAATTTGCACCGTTCGCGAAGGGATCAGGTGGTCCGATATGCGGAGGGCCGAGTGGTCCGCTCCGCATATGGTGGTTCGTTTGCAGGATCAACCCGAGATGCGCAGGTTTGACAGCTCATCGCCAATTTGGCGGAACGTTTCCGACAGATTGCCACCGGTTGTGTTCCAGAACAGCTTGGCGGGCTTGCCGCCGTCGAGGCGAACACGCGAGTCGGACGAGCAGGTTTTCAGCAGCTCGATCTGGGCTTTTTCGTCCGTCTTGCTCGTGTTCAGGTCCACCGCCACAGTCATAACGATGATGTTGGCGTCCTTCGCATTGTTGCAAAGCTTGTTGAAACGGGCATTCATCGCTTTGGTATAGACGCTGTTGTCCTGCGAGACAGACACGCCGCTTTCCTGAAACAGACGGGTCTGGCTGTAGCCCTTCGTGGTGCGGCTCGTATAGCCATGTGCTGAATAGTAGGACAGGTTGCTGGCCTTATCCCTGTTCGATCCAGCAAGCGAATTATACGTATAGTACGTATTGGCGCCATCGGTGAGCACGATCACAACCTTGTCGTTGCCGCGGTCGGTCGATGGGCGGCCTTCCGTAAACGGCGCGCCCTGTACAAGTGTGCGCCATCCCCACGCCATGCCTTCCGGAACATTCGTACCGCCATTTGGCTGCATGGCCTTGATCGCCGTCTTGATCGTCGTCTTGCCTGCATCGGTGGAGATGTCGGTCAGGCGCGTGATGGCCGTGGTCGTGCAACTATAGTTTGGCCCACCACCAGAAGACTGCTTCGACAGTACATTGTTCAGATAATATTTCTTGAGGTCATTCTGGCGGGCCAGGCCCGTCAAGCTGGTGTCGTCTGTCCACCAGCTGTTCAGCGTGAGGTTGGTCGGGTTTCCGTTCTTGTCGGCATCGTAATATTCCGCCGGGCCAAACATTGGCACGAACAGGGTTTCCGGTTTGCCGACGGATGGCGGGGTCACGTCCAGCGCCAGGGTGCCCGGGCGCGCCTCAACGCATCCTGCCCACGGAATCCACGAGGCGGTAGAACGCTTTGCGAGATCGGCATAGAGAACAGCGCGAGAAAAGGCCTTGTTATTGTCCGTTCCCCAGCCAGTACCCGATTTGAAGTAAAGGCCGCTGCCTGTCGGGTTTTCGACAATGCTGCGCGTGCTGTCGATTTTGACCGGCAGTACGAAGTTTTCGAGATTGACCGGCGAGGTGCCGCTCGGGTCCATCCATGTTTCTTTGAGATAGCCGGGACCTATGTTGACGGAGCCCGCGAAGGGCACCAGTGAGAATTGCACCGGTTTTTCAACGCGCGTGATTAAAGCCGATTGCGCAGCCATGCTGTCGACGAGCTGTGTTGCGGCGTCTTTTAGCAATTGCAGGCGCTGCGTATTCGAACCGGCGCCATTTTCATTCATGGAGCCGGAATTATCGAGCACGAGCGCCACTTCAATAGTATTCTTCAGCCGCACGAAGGAACTCAGCGTATATTGCTTGTTGTCCCAGTCATTGGCCGAGTTGGTCAGTTGTGCTGCGATGGAGCCGAACAGCGATGGATATATGAAGTTCGCGGTGGCTTCGATCTGCTGATTATCGTTCGAAGTTTGCGGAAACTGGATGGCAAAGGCGACCCGATCCGCGGCAATCGCTGTCAGGTTCACATTAAAGACCTTGCCGCCATAGTCCTTCATGTCCGCTTCGCTCGCGCCGGTCGAAAAGCGCTTGCCGACGGCCAGCGCCGCCGCGTCAAGCGCGGCCTGCACATTGTTGCGGGTGCGCATGAGATTGGTGGCGTCTATTGCGACCATGCCAGCAAGCAATAGCGGCACGAGCAATATGGCCGTGATCATCGCGAAATTGCCGCGTTCGTCACTGCAGAATCGGTTTGCTCTGTCGAAAAGGCTTCCGACTTTTGCCTTGCGTGCAAAGCCCGTCGTGCAGGCGGCGAAAAGCCTCCTTGCTGGTCCGCTCCAGTTATTCAAATCCACGCCCGCCCGAAAGGTTGTGTTGTTCTTTGTTGAACCGAAAGGTTGTGCGTCGTTCCTAGCAGCATCTTTCTAACAGTCGGTCACGAAGTGCGGTAAATGATCGGTGAATCTACACAACAGCTTATTGAGACATTCCTCATGGGGTGTTTGGACGCGGCGCTTTCTCGGCTTATTGGCGGTAAAGCTCGTGACAGTTCTGATCGGCTGCGTTAGATGGAGCGCATGCGGCTTGCTTATGCGGGCGGCGTTCCAGCTCGAAAATGGAATATCAAGAGGAAGACTATGAAGCAGCTTGAAAGCCTCGACGATCTGACCGGCCAATATGACGTGTTTTTCTGCGACGTCTGGGGCGTGGTGCATAATGGCGTCGCTGCACATCCGGCTGCTGTCGATGCGCTGAAGCGCGCCCGCGCCAGAGGCGTCACGGTCATTCTCGTCACCAATTCTCCGCGCCCGCATCCGGGCGTCGAGGCGCAGCTCGCAATGCTGGGCGTGCCTGCGGATACCTATGATCGTGTCGTCACCTCCGGCGATGTGACCCGCGACCTGATCGTCGAAGGTCCGCGCAAGGTTCTGCACATCGGTCGCGAAAACGAATTGTCGATCTATGACGGGCTGGATGTGGAACTGGTGGAAGAATTCGAGGCCGATGGCGTCGTCTGTACCGGTCTTGCCGATGACGATGTGGAAACGCCTGCCGATTACGCCGACCTGCTCCAGCGTCTGCGTTCGCGCAACCTGCCTTTCATCTGCGCCAATCCCGACATTATGGTCGAGCGCGGTCCGCGTCTTGTCTGGTGTGCAGGCGCTCTTGCGCGCGACTACAGCCAGCTCGGCGGTCGCACGCTGATCGCCGGAAAGCCGCATCGCCCGATCTATGAGGCTGCGCTGCACGCTGCCGAAGAGGTTCGTGGCGGCCCCGTCGACAAGAGCCGCATTCTCGGCATTGGCGATGGCGTGCTGACCGATGTGAAGGGCGCTGCCGGTTTCGGTCTCGATGTGCTCTATATTTCGGGGGGCGTGCACGCTGCCGATTATGCAGATAACGGAGCTGTCGATCTCGCAAAGATGGAAGCGTTTCTGGAAAAGCACGGACATCGTCCAGTCGCCGAGCTTTACGCGCTCGTCTGATATTTTCGCACATTGCGGGCAAGGTCAAACAAGCTCAGACTGAAGCAAGTCAAGACTCAGGCACACCATGACGAATTCTGATTTCCAACGTCTTTCGGGAACCGACACCTTGCCGGAGCGGCTGCGCAATTGCGTGGTGGCCATCGGCAATTTCGACGGCGTTCATCGCGGACATCAGGCCGTGCTTGAGCGAGCGCTGGAAATCGCGGCCAAGGAAAACCTGCCTGCAGTCGTGCTGACATTCGAGCCGCATCCGCGCAGTTTCTTCAAGCCGGACGAACCGATCGACCGGCTCACCGATGCGCGTGAAAAGGCGTCGATCCTGCGGCACATGGGCTTTCATGCGGTTGTGGAGCAGCCTTTCACCGCCGAATTCTCCAGCCGGTCGGCTGAAGATTTCGTGCAGCATATTCTGGTCGAAAAACTCCATGCCAGCCGTGTCGTGACCGGCTATGACTTTCACTTCGGCAAGGGCCGGCGCGGCACGCCGGAGTTTCTCCTGCAGGCAGGCGAGGGCGCTGGTTTCCATGTGACGCTGGTGGATGCCTTTACCGATGAAGGCAACAATCTCGTTTCGTCCACGCGGGTTCGCAATCTGCTCTGCGACGGCGATGTTGCCGGAGCGGCAGGACTGCTCGGCTATCGCTATGCGGTCTGCGGCGAGGTCATTCACGGCAAGAAGCTTGGGCGCACACTCGGTTTTCCCACGGCCAATATGAAGGTCAGCGCCCAGACCAGCCTGAAACATGGCATTTATGCCGTCCGTTTCCGCAGGCAGGTTGGCAGCCTGCATGACGGTGTCGCCAGTTTTGGCCGTCGTCCTACGGTGGATAGCGACGGCTCGCCGCTTCTCGAAACATTCCTGTTCGATTTTTCCGGCGATCTTTACGGCGAAGTCGCCTGTGTTTCGTTCTTCGGCTTCCTGCGCGGCGAAGTGAAATTTGACGGGCTGGATCCGCTGATCGAGCAGATGAAGCGCGACGAGGAAGAAGCCCGCGCCTTACTGGCCGGTGCCCGTCCTCTTTCGGAACTGGACCGTGTGCTTTCCTTTGAGTGAAGTGTAGCGGATTATTTTTCTACCTAAGATTTAAGTCAAATTTTACGTATTTCCGACAGAGAGTGTTAAACACCTTGCGAAGTTTCGAGGTGCTGTTTGTCGGAGATCTTGTTTTGCGTATTCTCTCACTGGCCCTCGTTGCAGGCACTCTCATTCCCCTCACCGGTTCCATTGCTCATGCCGCCGATGTGCAGCAGACCGATGTCTATGCGGCGGAAACGGTTCAGCCGGTCCGCAAGCATTTCTGGTCCGGCGACTGGTATCTCAAGGTCGGCGCTGCCGGTCTGGTCGCGCCGAAGTTCGAAGGCTCGAACAAATATCGCTTTTCCGCGCAGCCGCTGATTTCGCTTGGCCGTCAGGGCGAAGCGACGCGGTTTTCCTCGCGCAACGACAATGTTTCCTTCGCGCTGATCGACAACAACCGCTTCCGCGCCGGTCTGGCAGGCAAGCTGCTGTTCGAACGCGACGATGACATTCACGGCCTGAAAGACACCAAGTTCGGCGGTGAAGTGGGCGGTTTTGCCGAAGTCTATCCGACCGACTGGCTGCGTGTGCGTGGTGAGGTGCGTCAAGGCATCCGCGCCCATAAGGGCGTTGTCGCCGATATTTCTGCGGACGCCTTTTATGATGTGACGCCGGTTATCCGCGTTTCGGCAGGTCCGCGCGCAACTTTCGCGTCGAAGGATTACTTCAAGACCTATTACGGCGTTGATGCGCAGGAATCGGCAGCGTCCGGTCTGTCGGAATACAATCCGGGTGGCGGTTTCAAATCGGCCGGTTTCGGCGGTGCCATCAACTGGAAGGCGACCGACAAGATCGATACCAGCCTGTTTGGCGAATATACCCGCCTGCAAGGCCCGGCCAAGGATTCGAGCATCGTCAAGGAGCGCGGTTCGCCCGACCAGTTCATGGTTGGCATCTCTGCGACCTACCGTTTCGACTTCTCTTTGGATTAAGGCGCTCACGCGGTTTGACCACGTGTCAGACCGCATGAAGCGGACGCTACTGTGAAGATTTTCAGGGGCAGGGATGCAGTTTTATTGCGTCTTTGTTCCCCTGGCCTCTTTATTCCTGCAAAGCTCATTGCTAAAAGCGTGCCCATGATGACGGATTTTCGGCTTATCATGACGGCCATACGAATTATTGGCCCGGCCTCCCGCTTTGCCTGAATGGCTGTTTTGCCAGGCAATATCTGGCGCGGAGGTCCGGGAACGACCGGCTGTGCTCTTACAGTCCCCCTGTTATCGTTGATCCACATGCCCGCCATTTCTGGCCGAGGCTTCACAGGCGAATACCGATCATGACTGAGACGACCAAGATCGATTACTCTAAAACCCTCAATCTGCCGCAGACAGAATTTCCGATGCGCGCGGGCTTGCCGCAGCGCGAACCGCTGTTCGTCGAGCGCTGGGAGGGGATGAACCTTTACAAGAAGCTGCGCGAGCAGGCGAAAGACCGCCCGCTCTATGTGCTGCACGATGGCCCTCCCTATGCCAACGGCAATATCCATATCGGCCATGCGCTGAACAAGATCCTCAAGGACGTCATCACCCGCTCGTTCCAGATGCGCGGCTATAACTCGAACTACGTTCCGGGCTGGGATTGCCACGGCCTGCCGATCGAATGGAAGATCGAGGAAAAATATCGCGCCGAAGGCAAGAACAAGGACGAAGTGCCGATCAACGAATTCCGCAAGGAATGCCGTGAATTCGCCGCCAACTGGATCAGGGTCCAGACGGATGAGTTCAAGCGTCTTGCGATCCTCGGCGATTTCGAAAACCCCTACACGACGATGAATTTCCACGCTGAATCGCGCATCGCTGGCGAGCTTCTCAAGTTCGCGGCTTCCGGTCAGCTTTATCGCGGCTCCAAGCCGGTAATGTGGTCGGTTGTCGAGCGCACGGCGCTTGCCGAAGCCGAAGTCGAATATCACGACGTCGAGTCGGATATGATCTGGGTCAAGTTCCCGGTCGCTGGCCAGAATGATCTTTCCGGCAGCGCCGTGGTGATCTGGACGACCACCCCATGGACCATCCCCGGCAACCGCGCCGTGTCCTATTCGTCGCGTATCGAATATGGGCTTTACGAAGTCACGGAAGCCGAGAACGATTTTGGCCCGCTTCCGGGCGAAAAGCTCATCTTCGCCGACAAGCTGGCTGAAGAAAGCTTCGCCAAGGCAAAGCTTCAGTTCAAGCGCCTGCGCGGTGTTTCGGCAGACGAGCTTGGCAAGATCGTGCTCGATCATCCGCTGAAGGGGTTTGCGGGCGGCTACGAATTCGCGGTTCCGATGCTCGATGGCGATCATGTGACCGACGATGCCGGTACGGGTTTCGTCCACACCGCGCCAAGCCACGGTCGTGAAGACTTTGAAGCCTGGATGAACAATGTTCGTGAACTGGAAGCACGCGGTATCGATCCGAGCATCCCGTTCCCGGTCGGCGACGACGGCTATTATACCAAGGACGCGCCGGGCTTCGGTCCAGACCGCGAAGGCGGTGCCGCACGCGTGATCGACGACAACGGCAAGAAGGGCGACGCCAACAAGTCGGTGATGGATCAGCTTATCGCCAATGACAAGCTGTTCGCCCGCGGTCGCCTCAAGCACTCCTATCCGCATTCCTGGCGTTCCAAGAAGCAGGTCATCTTCCGCAACACGCCGCAATGGTTCGTCTATATGGATAAGAACCTCGGCGACGGCACCACGCTGCGCTCACGCGCGCTGAAGGCCATCGACGATACACGTTTCGTCCCGGCTGCCGGTCAGACGCGCCTGCGCTCGATGATCGAAGGTCGCCCGGACTGGGTGCTTTCGCGTCAGCGCGCCTGGGGCGTACCGATCTGCGTTTTCGTGGACGAGGAAGGCAACATCCTTCAGGACGATGCAGTCAACAAGCGTGTTCTCGATGCATTCGAGGCCGAAGGTGCAGATGCATGGTTTGCCGAAGGTGCGCGCGAGCGTTTCCTCGGTAACCGCGCCAATGAGCCTTGGGTGCAGGTGCGCGACATTCTGGACGTGTGGTTCGATTCCGGATCGACCCACACCTTCACGCTGGAAGACCGCCCGGACATGAAATGGCCGGCAGACGTCTATCTCGAAGGCTCGGACCAGCATCGCGGCTGGTTCCATTCGTCGCTTCTGGAAAGCTGCGGCACGCGCGGTCGTGCGCCATATAACGCCGTCGTGACCCATGGTTTCACCATGGACGAGCACGGCAAGAAAATGTCGAAGTCGCTCGGCAATACGGTAACGCCGCAGGACGTGATCAAGGAATCCGGCGCGGATATCCTGCGTCTGTGGGTCATGACGACCGATTATTGGGAAGATCAGCGCCTCGGCAAGAGCATCATCCAGACCAATATTGATGCCTATCGCAAGCTGCGCAACACCATCCGCTGGATGCTGGGCACGCTGGCGCATGACGAAGGCGAAAACGTTGCTCATGCCGATCTGCCGGAACTTGAGCGCCTGATGCTGCACCGCCTGACGGAGCTGGATGAGGTTGTGCGCAGCGGATATGACACATTCGATTTCAAGCGCATCGCCCGCGCTCTGATCGATTTCATGAATGTCGAACTTTCGGCTTTCTATTTCGATATCCGCAAGGACGCGCTTTACTGCGATGCCCCGTCGAGTGTTCGCCGCAAGGCTGCGTTGCAGACCGTGCGCGAAATCTTCGATCGCCTGACGACCTGGCTGGCGCCGATGCTGCCTTTCACCATGGAAGAAGCATGGCTCGACCGTTACCCGCAGTCGGTTTCGGTTCATGCCGAGCAGTTCCGTCCGACGCCTGCTGCATGGCGTGATGACGTTCTGGCCGAAAAGTGGCGCAAGGTTCGTGCGGTTCGCCGCGTTGTGACCGGCGCGCTGGAGCTGGAACGCGCAGACAAGCGCATCGGTTCGTCGCTGGAAGCAGCGCCGGTGGTCCACATCTCCGACAAGAGCCTGAGCGATTCGCTCGACGGTCTCGATTTTGCGGAAATCTGCATCACCAGCGGCATCTCGTTCAGCGATGCAGCGGCACCGGAAAGCGCTTTCACGCTTGGTGATGTGAAGGGTGTGGCCGTCGTGCCTGTTCGCGCCGAAGGCGAAAAATGTGCGCGTTCGTGGCGCTACACCACGGATGTGGGTTCCGACCCGGAATTCCCGGAAGTGTCGGCCCGCGATGCCGAGGCACTGCGCGAATTGAAGGCGCTCGGCAAGCTCGAAGCCTGATCGCAAAAATCACAATCCGCTCCGGTTTCACCCGGGGCGGATTGTTTGTTTACGCAACAGGGGTTGCGGCTTCCCGCGTGAACATGGTGAAATAGCGGTTAAAGCCGGATTGCCGCATGAGTTCCTCTCATGTACAAGGCAGTCCTCGAATAAATTCACGATCTGCCTTGGAGTTGCCGGTTTTTTGAGGCAAGGCACGCTGGAGCAAGCCTCGCGAACAAAGAATCGACAGGCGTAAAAGAAGTGGCGCTAATGAAGATTGACGGACGAGTTCTGATACTTATGACGGCTGTAGCGGGTCTTTCGCTGTCAGGCTGCATGTCTTCGCCGACCTACGGGACGGACAAGTCGTCGGGCGCGCAGCTCTTCGACGACGTTTCCAATATGGCGAGCTTCGGTCAGGGCAAGAACAAGAAAGAGCGCATCGATTACAAGCCGCGTCCTGATCTTGTGCGTCCTTCTCCTGGCGATAAGGGGCAGCTGCCTGCACCGCAGGATAATGTGGCCACCGCCGGCGGTGCAGACTGGCCGGAATCTCCGGAACAGCGTCGCAAGCGCCTGCGTGATGAAATCACCGCCAACCGCGATAACCCGAACTTCGTCTCGCCGGTTGAAGCAGACGGTCCGGTTGCGAGCAACCTGAAGACTGCACTTCCGGGCGGCAACAGCCGTCGCGAAGAATATGATTCCCGTTTGCCAACCGTTGATCCGCAGAAAATGGCGGCCATCAAGGCAGAACGTGCACAGCAGGCGCAGGGTTCGGCCACGAACCGCAAATATCTGAGCGAGCCGCCGCTGGCCTATCGTGAACCGGCATCCACCGCCGCCACCGGCGAACTGGGGCAGGACGAGGCGCAGAAGGAACGCGAGCGCAAGAAGGCCGCTGGCAAGTCCAAGGGCTGGCGCGATTATCTGCCCTGGAACTAACGTCCAGAAATTATTTATAAGAGTTTAAGCAGCCATGGCGTTACTATCCGCTGTGGCTGTTTTATTTTGAGTATAGTGTGAAGGTTTTCTGGCCGGATATTACAAATTTGTAATTTTAAGCATCATGACTTCTATTTGATTTCAATCAAAGACTTCATGTCTGTAAAGGGCATGATAGGGCATCGCTTCAAAGGTATAGTTCAATGAGCAGCGCAAACACGATCTGGGACAGCCGCAACGGTTACGGTGTGGTCTCCCGCAGCTTTCACTGGCTGATGGCGTTGTTGTTTCTATGGCAATTTCTGTCGGCAATTTTGCATCTCTTTGCGCGAGGCAGCGCGGTTTTCACGTTTTTCTGGTCCGCACACCAGCAGCTTGGCTTTGCATTGCTGGTTCTGGTTCTGCTGCGTGGCGTCTGGGGCCTTCTCAATACGGGTCGCCGTCCGCATAAGGACGGCCTGATGGGTAAGGCCGCGACGCTCGGTCATCTGGGCATTTATGCGCTGATGTTTGCAATTCCGGTCCTCGCGCTGATCCGCGCCTATGGTCGGGGGCGGAGCTTTTCCTTCCTCGGCATGCCGATCTTCGATGCCGCTGGCGTGCAAAACGAAACGCTGAACAGCATTGGCAGCGCGCTTCATGGCCCACTTGGCTGGGTTTTGCTGGCGGTTGTCGTCTGCCATGTATTCATGGCTCTGGTTCACCATTTCGCACTGCGTGACGACACCTTGCGTCATATGACCGGGCATAAGCCGAGGGGCTAGCGCTTCTCGCGGAAAAAATCCTTGAGGATTTTCTGCGCTTCGCCTTCGGAGAAGCCCGCATAGATTTCCGGCACATGATGACAGGTCGGCTGGGTGTAAAAGCGGGGGCCGTGTTCGACGCCGCCACCCTTGGGGTCGGATGCGCCGTAATAAAGGCGGCGGATGCGTGCAAAGGAGATTGCAGCGGCACACATGGCGCAGGGTTCCAGCGTCACATAGAGATCGCAGTCGATCAGCCGTTCCGATTGCAGGGCTTCACCGGCCTGCCGGATGACCAGCACCTCGGCGTGGGCGGTCACGTCGTTGAGTTCCCGCGTGCGGTTTCCGGCGCGGGCGATGATCTGCCCGTCATGCACGACAACGGCGCCAATCGGCACTTCGCCGCGCGCACCAGCGGCGCGCGCTTCATTCAGCGCGGCATCCATCGGTGTTGGTGCATCGGTAACGGTTGCGGAGGCCGCCTTTTTCATGTGCACTCCATTTCATGCACGTCCATTTCATTGCATGGATCGGGAAATTTCGCTCGCAAGCACTGGAGCGATTTGTTACTGCATAATTCTCGAAATCGAAACCGATTTGCGAACAGATTTATACGGCGTTTTCGTTCCAGACATTCCTTTGCCTGCTTTCGACGGTGCAAGGTGACACGGAAACGCTGCTGAGAGGCCAATACCAGATGACTAAAGACGACGATAACAAGGGCGGCAAGCCGCCTCATGGCCGTAGCGGACGCCCCGGTGGCGCCGGCGGCGGGCGCTCAGGCGGCCCCAAAGGTGGTTCGGGACGGTTTGACCGTTCGGATCGCCCTGAACGCTCGGACCGTTCCGATCGCCCGGGCCGTGACAGCCGCCCGCGCCGCGATGATGGTGACCGGGACGATGCACGCCGCGCCGGACCACGCCGGAGTGCCCCGCGCGATGTGGAAGTTGAGGAAGATACGAGCGAGCGTATCGCCAAGCGTCTGGCGCGTGTCGGCATCGCTTCGCGTCGTGAAGCTGAAACGATGATCGCCGCCGGTCGTATCGCGGTCAACGGCAAGGTGCTCGATAGCCCTGCGGTCAATGTGAAGCGCACCGACGTCATCACCGTCGACGGCAAGCCGCTGAAGCAGGCCGAGCGCACCCGCCTGTGGCTCTATCACAAGCCTGCCGGTCTCGTGACCACCAATCGCGATCCTGAAGGTCGCCCGACCGTGTTCGATGCGCTGCCAGCTGAAATGCCGCGCGTGCTGTCGGTTGGTCGTCTCGATATCAATACCGAAGGACTTCTGCTGCTCACCAATGATGGCGGGCTGTCGCGGGTTCTGGAACTGCCGTCCACCGGCTGGCTGCGCCGCTATCGCGTGCGCGCCCATGGCAAGGTCACGCAGCCGCAGCTCGACGAATTGAAGAACGGTATCGCTGTCGACGGCGTGTTCTATGGCAGTATCGAAGCGGAGCTTGAGCGCGTTCAGGGCGCGAATGTCTGGATCAATATCGGTTTGCGCGAAGGCAAGAACCGTGAAGTGAAGAACATTCTCGGCGCACTGGGTTTGACCGTCGGTCGTCTGATCCGTGTGTCTTTCGGCCCGTTCCAACTTGGTGACCTTGAAGAAGGCGCTGTGCGCGAAATTAAGGGCCGCACGCTGCGCGATCAGCTTGGTGACAAGCTGGTTGAGGATTCCGGTGCCGATTTCGACGCGCCGATCTTCAATGAGTTCTCCAATGCCGCTGTACAGGGCCGCACCCGTCGCGAGATGGAAGAAGCTCAGCCGGAACAGGAAAGCGAAACCCGCCGCGCACCGCGTGAGCGCGAATGGATTTCCAGCCGTCCCGAACGTCGTCGCGGACGCGAAGACAAGACGGAGAAGGTGGAACCGCGCCGTCGCGGCAACGCCAACGTCTGGATGGCGCCCGGCGCGCGTCCAAAGGGCGAGAAGGCCGCTTCCAAGCCTGCGCGCGTCGAACATCAGGTGCCGCATCGCGGCGCGAAGTTCAGCGGCGACATGCAGGTGCGTCCGCGTCGTTCGGACGATGCCGAGCAGGGCCGCGAAGAGGGTGGCGAACGCCGTTACGACAAGCGTTCGGAAGGCCCGCGTTCAAGCGGTCCGCGCTCTGGCGGTAAGCCGGGGGCGGAAGGTCGCTCTTACAGCGCTCGTTCTGAGGGCCCCCGTTTTGAAGGTTCCCGCTCTGAAGGCGGGCGTCCGGAACCGCGCGAAAAGCGTGAGGACGGTCACAAGGAACGTCGTCCCGGCAAGCGCGAGCGCGCCGAGTTGCGCGATGCTGCATCCGGCGAGCGCGCGCAGGGTGGTTTTGAAGGTCGCAAGACGTTCAAATCCGACAAGCCATATAAGTCCGACAAGCCGGGCGGTACACGTGGCGAGGGTCGCTTCGGCGGTTCTGATCGCGATACGCGTTCAGGCGCGCGTAGCGGTGGCGCTCCACGCGGTTTCAGCGATGGCCCGCGTCGTGGACCTGACGGTGGTAAGCCAGCAGGTAAATCGGGCGGTAAGCCAGGCGGACGTCCGGGTGGCAAGCCGACCGGCGGAAAGCCCACTGGCGGTAAGCCAGGCGGCGGTGGCAGATCGGGAGGCGGCGGTGCGGATCGTCGGCGGTAAGTTTCGCGGTCGTCCGCTTGTAACACCGTCTACCAACGCCATCCGCCCCACCACGGACCGCACGCGCGAGAGCCTGTTCAATGTTCTCGCGCACAGCTTCCCCGACAAGGTGGAAGGCGCGCGCGTCCTCGACCTTTTCGCGGGCACCGGCGCGCTCGGTCTTGAAGCCCTTTCGCGCGGTGCGCGTTACGCGACCTTTGTGGAGGAATCCGCGGAAGGTCGTGGGCTCTTGCGCCAGAATGTCGAGGCGCTTGGCCTGCAAGGTCATACGAAGATTCTCCGTCGTGACGCCTGTCAGCTTGGCATTGTCGGCACGATGGAGCCGTTCGATCTGATCTTCGCCGATCCGCCTTATGGACGGCGCATGGGGGAAAAAGCATTTTTATCGGCGCTTCAGGGCGGCTGGCTTAATCCTGACGCACTTTTGGTGCTTGAAGAGGCAGCTGAAGCTTCGCTTGAGCTTGACGAACAATTTGTTGTGCTTGACGAGCGCAACTACGGCGGCACAATCATTCGGCTCATCCAACTCAAAGCCGATTGAGATGATTTGCAGCGGTGTTTGCCGCCGCTCTATTTCTGTTCGGCGGCGATGTCGCTGGTAATGAACTGAAGCATGCCGCCCGGAAAGGCCGGGCGGAAATGAAACCGATTGGAGATGTCGCTTGGTGAATAACACCTCCCTCCGACGCCTGTTGTTATCGACCGCTCTTGGTTTCGCGCTGGCTCTGCCGCTCGCAACCGGCTCCGTTGAAGCTCAAAATCAACCAGCCCCCCAAACCGATGCCGCTAAGCCGGCCCCTGCGCCACAAGCGCAAGGCGATCAGGCCGCTCTGCCTGAAATCACCCAGTCCGATGGCGTCAGCAATTTCACCTTGCCCAATGGCCTGAAAGTCGTGGTCATTCCCGATCATCGCGCACCGGTTGTGACGCAGATGATCTGGTATCACGTTGGCTCGGCTGATGAAGTGCCGGGCGTTTCCGGTATTGCGCATTTTCTTGAGCATTTGATGTTCAAGGGTACGAAGAACCATCCGGCAGGCGAGTTCTCGTCCAAGGTCGCATCGATCGGCGGCGAGGAAAACGCTTTCACCTCTTATGACTACACCGCCTACTACCAGCGGGTTTCGCCCGAAGCGCTGGAAATGATCATGGGTTTCGAGTCGGACCGGATGGAAAATCTGGTTCTGAACGAAGAGGCCGTGACCACCGAGCGTGAGGTCATTCTGGAAGAACGGCGCATGCGCGTTGATTCCAACCCCGCTGCGATGCTGAGCGAGAACACCGATGCCGTGCTCTTCTACAACCATCCCTATCGCAAGCCGGTTATCGGCTGGCGGCAGGAAATGGAAAAGCTGAGCCTCAAGAACGCTATCGACTTCTATCAGCAATATTACACGCCAAACAACGCCACGCTGGTCATCGCCGGTGACGTGACGCCGGAACGCGTGCGTGAACTGACGCTCAAGACCTGGGCCAATGTGCCGAAGCGTGCCGAAGTTCTGCCGCGCGACCGCCCGCAGGAGCCGGAAAAACACGCCGCCCGCGTGGTGACGCTGCATGATGCGCGCATCAGCACGCCATCGTTCCGTATGTCCTGGCTGGTTCCGTCCTATGCCAATGAAAAGCGTTTTCCCGATGTGAAACCGGGCGATGCGCCTGCGCTCGATCTGTTGAGTGAAATTCTCGGCGGCTCGACCCGGTCGCGCCTTTACCAGACGCTGATCGTCAAGAACAACATCGCAGCCAATACGGGTGCAACCTATAGTGGTGACGCGCTCGATAACGGCACCTTCTCGGTCTATGGCGCGCCGCGCGACGGCGCAACGCTTGGCGATGTGGAGAAGGCGGTGGAAGCTGAACTGGCGCGGATCGTCAAGGACGGCGTGACCCAGACCGAACTGGATCAGGCGCGCAACCGCTTCCTGAAGGCGGTCATTTTCGCCCGTGACAGCCAGGCTGGCATGGCGCGGATTTATGGTTCGACGCTATCCGTCGGCCAGTCGGTGGAAGATATCCAGAAATGGCCGGATCTTATCAAGGCGGTGACAGCCGATCAGATTCGAGACGTGGCGGAGCGGTATCTCGTCAAGGACCAGTCGGTGACCAGTTATCTTCTGCCGCCCAATGCCGAGCCGGAAAACGCCCGTGAGAACCCCAACGCGCCCGCAAACGGTGCCAGCGGCAATGGTGCAGAGGGAGCGATCCAGTGAAGACCATGATCATGCTGAACTTCAAACGCGTTTTTGCCTCTCCCGGTCCGCGTTCGCTCGCAAGTGCTCTGGTCGCATCCATGGCGCTTCTCGTGATTTGCGCGCTGCCTGCGCGCGCCATTGAGATACAGGAAGTCGTTTCGCCCAAGGGCATTCATGCCTGGCTGGTGGAGGACAATTCGGTGCCGCTGGTTTCCATGCGCTTCTCGTTCAAGGGCGGCACGTCGCAAGACCCGGCAGGCAAGGAAGGTCTCGCCAATCTGATGACCGGCCTGTTTGATGAAGGCGCAGGTGATCTCGATTCCGATGCGTTTCAGGAACGGATCGATAATCTGGGTGCGGAAATGAGCTTCACCGCCACGCAGGATGCCGTTGCTGGCGGGGTTCGTATGCTGGCGGAAAATCGCGATGCCGTGACCGATCTCGTGGCGCTGGCTGTCAACAAGCCGCGCTTCGATCAGCCTGCGGTTGACCGCATCCGCAGTCAGGTCGTGGCAAGCATTGAGGCGGCGCAGCGCAATCCCGGCACCATCGCAGCGCGCCGTTTTGCTGAAGTGCTTTATGGCAACCATCCTTATGCACGGCCAGACGAAGGCACGGTCAAATCGCTTCAGGCGATTACCCGTGACGATCTCGTGGCGTTCCATCGCAAGAATTTTGCCCGCGACCGGCTGACCATCGGTGTGGTCGGCTCCATCAATGCCAAAGACCTTGGCGTGATGCTCGACAAGGTGTTCGGCGATCTGCCCGCAGCGGCGGAACTGGTTCCGGTGCCTGACGTCAAGCTGGCGCTCGGCACGACCACCAGCCTTTCGTTCGATGTGCCGCAGACGGCGATCCGGTTCGTCTATCCGGCAATCCCGCGCAAGGATCCGGACTTCTTTGCCGCTTACCTGATGAACCACATTCTGGGTGGCGGCTTCACCTCGCGGCTTTATGCTGAAGTGCGCGAAAAGCGCGGTCTCGCCTATTCGGTTTCTTCGCAGCTGGTGTTGCACGATCATGTGTCCGCCTTGGCGATCTCGACGGCGACGCGCCCGGAAAAAGCGCAGGACTCGCTCAAGATCATTCGCGAGCAGGTGGCTGCCATGGCGAATGACGGCCCGACGGAAGCAGAGCTTGCCGCCGCAAAGAGTTTCCTCAAAGGATCTTATGCGGTGAACAATCTCGATTCTTCGGGAGCCATTGCCGAAACGCTGGTCAGCTTGCAGGATGCGGGACTGCCGCGTGATTATATCGACAAGCGTTCGGCGCTTATCGATGCGGTGACGCTTGATCAGGTCAAGGCTATTGCCAAGAAACTGCTCGAAGCAGAACCGGCGATATTGATCTATGGACCTGCTAAGAGTTGAGGAACTCGCTTGGATAACGCCATGCCATCCACGCCCCGCATTGCCGTCGCTTTCGGCGGCGGCGGAGCGCGGGGCATTGCGCATCTGCATATTATCGAAGCCCTTGACGAGCTGGGCATCAAGCCTGTCGCCATTGCCGGATCGTCCATCGGGTCGATTGTCGGCGCGGGCATGGCCAACGGCATGAGCGGCAAGGAAATACACGACTATATGGCGGCGATTTTCAATCGTCGTTCAGAAGTGGCGCGTCGTATGTGGCAGACGCGTCCATCCCGCTGGGTCGAACTGCTGAAAGGCGGCTTTCGCGTCAGCCAGTTCAACATCGAGAAAATCATCGATGTGTTCCTGCCCGCATCGCTGCCGGACAAGGTCGAAGACCTCAAGATTCCGATGAGCATTACTGCGGCGGATTTTCACGCCGCGAAGGAAGTTCAGATCGTCGATGGCGATTTGCGCTCTGCTATTGCCGCTTCCTGCGCCATTCCGCCGGTCTTCGCACCCGTGCGCCGCAATGGTCGCATTCTGGTTGATGGCGGCCTGTTCAACCCGGTGCCGTTCGATCTTCTGTTCGACAAGGCGGATATTGTCATCGGCATCGATGTCGTAGGCGCGCCGCCCGGTGACGACGATTATATGCCGACTACATTCGAAGCGGTTATCGGCGGCAACCAGCTGACCATGTGCTCGATCATCGAGAACAAGTTCCGCATTCGGCCACCGCATATTTTTCTGCGGCCGGACGTGGGTCGCATCGGCCTGCTCGATTTCCTGAAATTCGATCAGATTCTCGAACAGAGCGTCGGTGTACGCGAAGAACTGAAACAGGCCCTCGATCACATTATCGAGGGCGATAATCTTCCGACGCTTTCTTAACCCGCCGGTTCACTCGGCGGGGATTGCATCTTCCATCGTATCGTCGTTGGCGGCAGGGGAAGGCGCATCGACCGTCTTGTCGATACGCTGGCCTTCGCGCGTCGGCTTGACCAGAGGTTCAGGCGTAACCGGCTTGTTGAACAACAGATGCCGTCCCGCCATGATGCCTTCAGAGGCCTGCACATGCAGGCGGTCCTCATCGCGCTGGCGCACATCCTCGCGGATGGCATAGGCGTTGTTTTCCGCCATGCCCAGACCTTCCAGCGCCCGCTGCCCGAAGAGCAGGCCGGATTCGAAAGTTTCGCGCAGTTCGTATTCCACGCCCTGTGCCCGCAACTGTAACGTATGCTCGCGGTCATAGGAGCGCACAAACAGACGCACATCCGGATAATCCGACTGGATCAGGCTGACGATATGGTTCGTTGTTTCCTTGTTATGGGTGCAGACTGCGACGATCTTGGCCTTGCGGATGCCGGAAGCTTCCAGCACGTCCTTGCGGGTGCCGTCGCCGAAATAGATGCGGAAACCGAACTTGCCAGCAGCGCGCACGCGGTTCGGCGACTTGTCGATCACCGTCACGTCGATACCGCCAGCGAGCAGGATCTGCGATGCAATCTGGCCGTAACGCGAGAAGCCGATCATCAACACGTCGGAGCCCGCGCCTTCGAAATCCTCTTCGATTTCATCGACTGGCTTGTCCTTGATGAGAAGCTTCGAGCCGATGGCCACCGAAAGCGGGGTCAGCGCCATGGATACGGTAACGGCCGCCACCAGTTCCGAGCCGAGAGCACTGGAGATGATCGCTGCGGCGGAAGCAGCCGAGAACAGCACGAAGGCGAACTCGCCGCCCTGCGGCAGCAGGAAGGCGATGCGCACGGCGTCATTGTGGCTGGAACGGAAGATGCGGCAGAGCACATAGATGACGGCGATCTTTGCCGCCATGAAGACCGGCACGGCCAGAAGGATCGTCTTCCAATATTCCAAAATCACGCTGAGATTGAGCGACAGGCCCACAGCGACGAAGAAGAGGCCGAGGAAAATACCACGGAACGGTTCGATATCGGCTTCCAGCTCGTGGCGATAGGAGGACTCGGCCAGGAGCACGCCAGCGATGAACGCGCCCATGGCCATGGACAGACCAGCTGCCTGCAACAATCCTGCCGATCCCAGCACGACAAACAGGGCAGCAGCGATCATGACCTCGCGCGCACCAGTATTGGCGATGATCCGGAACATCGGATTGATCAGATAGCGCCCGGCAACGACGAGCGCGGCAATGGCGGCAACGGCGGTTGCAAGGTGAAAGCCCGCGCTCGCCTGTGACGGTTCATTGGGCGACAGGGCCGGAATGATCGCCAGAATTGGAACGATGGCGAGGTCCTGAAACAGCAGGATCGCGAAGGCGCGCTGCCCGTGCTTCTGGTTGGTCTCGGCGCGATCTTCCAGCACCTGCATGGCGAAGGCTGTCGAAGACAGGGCGAGGCCAAAGCCGATGATAATGGCAGCTTCCGGGTTTAGGCCTGCCAGATAGATTCCAAGCGCCGTTAGAACTGCGCCACACAGCAGAACCTGTGCCGCGCCCAGCCCGAAGATCGCATGACGCAACGCCCAGAGCCGCGACGGCTTCAGTTCGAGGCCGATGATGAAGAGCAGGAACACCACGCCCAGCTCGGAAAAGTGCAGGAATTCCTCACCGTCGGCGATAAGGCGCGCGACGGGTCCGATCGTGATGCCGGCAGCCAGATAGCCCAGCACTGTGCCAAGCCCCAGACGCTTGAACAGCGGCGCGGCGATGATGGCGCCACCGAGAATCATTAGGGCCTGTAGGTAGAGATTTCCACCGGTCGGAATCATGCTGCGCGCTCTTGTGGTTCGGAGACGGAAGGGTCTCGCGACTTGAGGATTTGGAGAAATGTGGACGGGCGTGCCTTGATGCCCCCCGATTTCGGCAATATAGAAACAAGATATGGCTGCAATCAGCCCGATGTCGACCAAATTGACGATATTTTTTTAGCAAGTCCCGGTCACGACCCGTTGCACATTGCAATGTCCGGTCAGGCGGAGGCGAGCTTGCCAAAGCGGGATTGTGCAATGATTTCAGATAATTCGGCGGAAAAGCTGGTCGAGCGTGCGGCCCAGTTGGTGAAAGCTGTCGAACGTGCGGGTGCCGATCATGCTGACGCTGTCGTGATGCGTGCCCGCTCCGTCAGCGTCTCGGTGAGACTTGGCAAGGTTGAGGGAACCGAATCGTCGGAGAGCGACGATTTTGCGCTGCGCGTTTTTGTCGGACGGCGGATCGCTAGTGTTTCCGCCAATGCAGGCGCCGATCCCGACCGTCTGGCGGAGCGCGCCGTCGCCATGGCGCGCGTTGCACCGGAAGATCCCTATGAGCAGCTTGCCGATTCGGCCCTGTTGGTGAAGTCGCCACGCGATCTTGATCTTTACGACACGACTGAAATCGATACCGAACGTCTGACACAGGATGCACTGGCGGCAGAAGCCGCTGCGCGCGAGGTCAAGGGCGTGACGAATTCCGGCGGCGCGGGCGCATCGCGCAGCCTCGGCGGACTGGTGCTTGTCACTTCCACCGGCTTTGCCGGTCATTATGCCGCCACCCGTTTCGGACGGTCGGTTTCGGCCATTGCGGGCGAAGGCACCAAGATGGAGCGCGACTATGATTTCAGCTCGCGGCTGCATTTTGGCGATCTCGATACGCCGGACGCTATCGGCCGTCGCGCCGGGGAGCGCGCTGTGCGCAGGCTCGGCGCACGGCAGGCAAAGACCGGCCCGGTCACAGTGGTCTTTGATCCGCGCCTCGCACGCGGCATCGCCGGGCATCTGGCCAGCGCCATCAATGGTGCATCGGTCGCGCGCAAGACGAGCTTTCTGCGCGACAGTCTGGGCAAGCAGATATTGAAGCAGGGCATCACCGTAACGGATAACCCGCTGCGCATGCGCGGATCGTCGTCCCGTCCTTTCGACGGCGAAGGCATTGAGGGTCAGCCGCTGACCATGGTTGAAGACGGTGTGTTGAACCATTGGCTGTTGTCCGGCTCCAGCGCGCGTGAACTGAGCCTGACGGGCAACGGACGCGGCGTACGTTCCGGTTCCGGTGTTTCGCCTGCCTCGACCAATTTTGCCATTGAGCCGGGCACGCAGTCGCCGGAAGATCTCATCCGCGCTGTCGGTACGGGTTTCTATGTGACGGAAGTTTTCGGTCAGGGCGTCGATATGATCACCGGGCAATATAGCCGCGGTGCTTCCGGCTTCTGGATCGAAAATGGCGAACTTGCCTATCCGGTCAGTGAAGTCACCATCGCGTCGAACCTGAAGGACATGTTCCTCAATCTGACACCGGCATCGGATATCGACCGCAATTTCGGGATGACCGCGCCGACCCTCGTAATCGAAGGCATGACACTTGCCGGAAACTGACAAACACAGCGCAACGCGGAACGAACTGGCGCTGTTGCGCGATGCAGCCCGCGAAGCCGGGCGCATTGCCATGCGTTATTTCGGGCGCTCGCCTGAAGTCTGGTTGAAGGATGGTCATTCGCCGGTCAGCGAGGCCGACCTTGCGGTTGATCGCTATCTGAAAGACGTGCTTCTGACGGCGCGGCCTGATTATGGCTGGATTTCTGAGGAAACCGTCGATGAGCGCGCCAAGGCAAAGCGGCGGCGGGCTTTCGTCGTCGATCCCATCGACGGCACCCGCGCTTATATTGCCGGTCAGGACCAGTGGTGCGTGAGCATCGCGATTGTCGAGGATGGCAGGCCGATTGCCGGGGTTCTGGAATGCCCGGTGCGCAAGGAGCTGATCGAGGCCGGGCACGGACTTGGCGCGGTGCAAAACGATTCGCCGATCTACGTCAAACTGCCGCCGGAAGGCGAGAAGGTCACCATCGCTTCGGCGCGCAACATGACCGCCGCGCTGCCGGAAAAATGGCGCGACAGGGTCAAGCTGCACGCCTATGTGCCATCGCTTGCCTATCGTATTGCGATGGTCGCGCGCGGGGACATCGCAGGTACCTTCATTCGGCCAAATTCGCATGATTGGGATCTGGCTGCAGCCGATCTCATCTTGAGTGAGTCGGGCGGGGCAATTCTGACAAACGATGCTCTTCCGCTCATTTATGGCGGTCCGACGCGGAGCCATGGGGCTCTTGTCGCGGCCAGCGGGAATTTGCTGCATGAAATGTTGAGTGTTGTCGCGGAGTGACCGTTGGGTTAATCATGCCGCGAACCAAAATTGTTCAGGGATTATTGTCATGAGTGTCGAAGGCGACAAAAAGCAGCTTCTTCATCTGGTTTTCGGCGGCGAGCTGTCGAAGCTCGGAACCGTTCAGTTCCGCGATCTCGAAAACCTCGATATCGTCGGCATCTATCCCAACTATGAATCCGCAAAGACCGCCTGGAAGGCCAAGGCCCAGCAGACTGTCGACAACGCTCATATGCGTTATTTCATCGTGCACCTGCATCGGTTGCTCGATCCCGAAGGTGTGACGCTGCAGGCGGACTGAGCGGTTTGCCCGGTTCAGACCAACATACAACCGAAGGCGAAGAGCGTCCGGTCCAGTCAGCGGTAGAACCCGTCAGGCGCAAGAAAAAAGACGGCTTTGCAAAGCGTCTTTGGAAGCGTGTGCGCGGGCCGCTGACGCAGTCGGCTGTCTTCAAATCGATATTGGTCTGGCTTATCACGAGCTATTTCAAGTTCGTCTATTATACCAATACACGTCTGAAAGGATCGGCCGACCCGCAGGCGCTGGTCGGCAAGGACGATCCTTTCATTGTGACCTTCTGGCACGGCCAGCATCTCATGGGGCCGTTTATCTGCCCCAAGGGGATCGAACTCGTCGCCATGTTCTCGCGCAGCGCCGATGCGGAGCTGAATGCCCGCGTGGCGGAAAAGCTGGGGCTGATGACGGTTCGCGGTTCCGGTGGACGCAGCTCGCGCGCGAAGCCGGAAAAGGGTGGTGCGCGTGCGCTCCTCACTTTGAAGAACGCGCTGAAAAAAGGACAGTCGGCATCGATCATCGCCGACATTCCCCATGGCACGCCGCGCGAGGCGGGCGAGGGGATCATTTTGTTGGCGAAATTGTCCGGGCGACCGATCATTCCGGTTGCTTATGCCTTCTCAAGAAATCATGTTTTGGAGAAGTCGTGGGACAAGACGACGATTCCGCTGCCTTTTGGACGGTCCGTTGTTGTGCGCGCCGACAATGTCTGGGTGGATGCCGACGCCGATGAAACGCAACTGGAAGAAAAACGCATGGAACTGACGCGCCTGCTGAACGATGCCACGGAGCGCGCCTATGCGGCATTGGAGAAAGCGAAATGAGCGAACGCTGGGCGCGCAATCTATTGTCAGCCTATCGCATGTTCGGCTCTGCCGCCTATCCCTTCATGGGGCCTTACATTGCCTATCGCGCATCGCGCGGCAAGGAAGAGCGGCAGCGTCGTGGTGAGCGTTATGGCAAGTCAGCCGTTGCCCGCCCGCAGGGGCCGGTCATCTGGGCCCATGCCGCCAGCGTCGGCGAAAGCGTTGCCATTACGCCGCTGATCGAAAGCATTGCCGCAACCGGCATTCATATCGTGATGACGACGGGCACAGTGACGTCCGCAAAGCTTGTGGCCGATCAGCTGGGCTCCAAGGTCATCCATCAATATGCGCCGCTCGATCTGCAACCGGCGGTCAATAATTTCCTCAATCACTGGAAGCCGGACCTCGCGATTGGCTGCGAATCCGAAATCTGGCCCGCAACGGTGCTGTCGCTCGGCGGTCGTCATATTCCGCAGGTGCTGGTCAATGGCCGCATGTCGGATCGGTCTTTCGCCAGATGGCAGAAGCGGCCTCAGCTGGCTGAAGCTTTGTTCGAAAATTTTGCCCATGTCGTGGCCCAGTCGGAACTCGACGGTGACCGTTTCCGAGCGCTGGGCGCGCGTCCGGTCAGTGTATCGGGCAATCTGAAAGTCGACACTACGCCTCCACCTGCCGATCCGCAGGCCTTGTCCACATTGCAGCGGCAGATTGCCGGACGGCGCAGCTGGGCGGCGATCTCTACCCATGACGGCGAAGAGGCAATCGCTGCCGAAGTGCACCAGATGCTGAAAGTGCGTTATCCGCATCTCGTGACAATCATCGTGCCGCGTCATCCGGATCGCACGCCTGCAATCGAGGCGATGCTGGCGGAAAAGGGTTTGAAAGTCACCAAACGCAGCAGCGGCTTGGCCGTTGAAGCGGATACCGATATTCTGCTGGGCGATACGATTGGCGAAATGGGGCTTTATCTCCAGCTGACCGAGATTGCTTTCATCGGCAATTCGCTGACCAAGGAAGGCGGACACAATCCGCTGGAACCGGCCATGATGGGTACAGCCGTACTGACCGGCAAGAATGTGCAGAATTTCCGCGAGTCCTTCCAGCGCCTGATCAAGAATGGCGGCGCGCGCATCGTGAAGGACCGGAACATGCTCGCCGGGGCGATCAATTTCCTGTTCAACAATCCGCAGCATCTGCGCGGCATGATCAATGCGGGCGTCAGCACAGTCAAGGATATGCGCGGTGCGCTTGACCGCACGCTTGTCGCGCTGGAACCGTTCATCCAGCCGCTTGTGTTGCAGGCGCAGTTCCCCGGCAATCGCAATGAGGTTGCCTACATCCAAGGCGGCATCTGACATGGCGAGCGAAGCGCCGCCTTTCTGGTGGGAAAAGCCCGATTGGCGCGCAAGATCACTTGCTCCTGCCGCGTGGATTTACGGCGCAATCGCGGGGCGACGCCTGATCCGGTCTGAACCGCCAAGGATTGCTCTGCCCGTTCTCTGCATTGGTAATTTCACGGTCGGTGGGGCAGGCAAGACCCCGACAGCGATTGCCTTTGCCAAAGGCGCAAAGGCGCGTGGGTTGAAACCGGGCATCGTCTCGCGTGGCTATGGCGGCAGCTATCAGGGCCTGCATGTGGTGGACCCGGGGCATGACAGCGCCCGCTATGTCGGTGACGAACCGCTGCTGCTTGCGCGCCATGCACCGGTCGCACTTTCTCCTGACCGCGTGAGGGCCGCGCAGCATCTGCAATCGCTCGGCTGCGATTTCATCATCATGGATGACGGGTTCCAGAGCGCGCGGCTTCATGCCGATTTTGCGCTGCTGGTGGTGGATGCAGGGCGCGGGATTGGCAATGGCCGCGTTATCCCGGCAGGTCCTTTGCGTGCGCCGCTGACCGACCAGATGCGCAAGACCGATGCGCTGCTGCGGATCGGCAAGGGCGATGCGGCGGATTTCGTGATCCGTCAGGCGGCCCGAGCGGGACGACCGATCTATGAGGCAAAGCTCATTCCATCCTCGACGGCAACGGTGGCGGGGCAGCGATGGCTGGCCTTTGCCGGTATCGGCAATCCGGACAAGTTCTATGCCAGTCTTGCGCAGGCGGGCGGCACGATTGTCGAAACGCGCTCGTTCCCTGATCATCACAGCTTCGAGCCAGACGAAATTCGCGATCTGATCGATACGGCCCGCCGCAACGGCCTGAGCCTGATCACCACGGCGAAGGACCATGTGCGTCTGGCGACCATGGTCGGTGTACCGGCGGAATTTCTGTCGAAACTGGCGGTTCTTGATATCGATCTGAAATTTGAGCGCACGGATGCGCTCAATCATATCCTCGATACGGTGATCGAGCGCTTTAAAAGCCGGTCGTTATAAGCGAACTAGGCCTTCTTGCGGCTGCGCATTTCCGGGTTGAACTCAAGCTCGCGCTCGAAGGAAATGTGGCCGGTTGCATAGGCTTCCTGCCGCGCAACGCTCCAGTATTTCAGCTCGTCCAGCGGAATTTGCGCGCCGGTAACGGCACAGAGCACATAGGAACCGTGCTTGACGATTTCATAGTCGCCGTCGAGATAACGCAGGACAGCTTCGGAGGATGAGCGGGGCGATTCAAATCTGTTCATATGTGTAAAACCTTTGCACTGAACTCTAGCAAGTGCGAACCTTGGCGTCCAGCGGTGCTGAAGGTGCTTATACCAAATCCTGTCAACGTCTGCCGAAAAGCCGTTCAATATCGCTCAGCTTCAGCTCGATATAGGTCGGGCGTCCGTGATTGCAGGTGCCGGAACCGGGCGTTGCCTCCATTTCGCGCAGCAATGCGTTCATTTCTTCCGGCTTGAGACGGCGTCCGGAACGCACTGACCCGTGGCAGGCCATGGTGGCTGCGACATGGTTGAGCATGGCTTTCAACCCGTCGGAGGTTTCATGCTCGGCAATCTCGTCGGCCAGATCGCGGATCAGTTGTTGCACATTCATCTCGCCCAGCATGGCTGGCGTCTCGCGCACGGCGATCGCGCCCGGTCCGAACTGCTCGACGCCCAGCCCGAACCGGGCCAGCGTTTCGGCATGGCTTGCCAGCCGCTCGGCGTCTTCTTCGGGCAGATCGACCACTTCGGGGATCAGCAGCATCTGTCCCGGTATCGGGCGGGAATGCAGCGCGTTTTTGAGTGCTTCATAGACGAGCCGTTCATGGGCCGCGTGCTGGTCCACGATCACGAGACTGTCTTCTGTTTGTGAGACAATATAATTGGCATGAATTTGTGCACGGGCAGCACCCAGCGGCTTTTGCTGCAACTCGGCCGGGGCTTCGCTCATCGTTGCGCGCGCATCGGCTGTGGGAATATTCACGACGTCGATTTTCGTCTGCTCGCTTTCATGGAAACCGGATGCGCTGCCGAAATCAAGCGGTCTATGCGCTGGATGTGCAGTCTGCGGCGACCATTCGCTTCGAGGCGTTGGGCGGTCAGTCCGCCAGCTCGTGGAGGCATAGCTGCTGGATGCGGCGCGCGCGCTTGATGAGGACTGCGGCTGAAACCCTTCAGCGCGAAAGGCCTGCAACATGGCTTCCGCACCGCTGGTTGCCGGGCGGATGCCGGATTGGGCGAGAGCCTGCTTGATCGCACCGACGATAAGGCCGCGCACCAGACCGGGATCGCGGAAGCGGACATCGGCCTTGGCCGGGTGCACATTCACATCGACCAGTGCCGGATCGAGCGTCAGAAACAGCACGGCGACCGGATGGCGGTCACGGGCAATGACATCGGCATAGGCCCCGCGCAGCGCGCCAAAAATCTGCTTGTCGCGCACCGGTCGACCATTCACATAAGCGAACTGGTGCTGCGCATTGCCGCGATTGTGGGACGGTATGCCAACAAATCCTGCAAGCCGCACATCATCGCGCTCGGCATTAATGGCCAGTGCGTTTTCGCCGAAATCCTGACCCAGAACCTGCCCGATGCGTTCCAGCGTTGCATCGGCGCCCGTGCCGGTCGCAGGCATTTCCAAAGGCGAGCGGTCGGTGCCTGACAGCGAAAAGCGCACATGCGGGAAGGCGATGGCGATGCGCTTCAGCACATCTGTGATGGCGGAAGCTTCGGCGCGGTCGGTCTTCATGAATTTGAGGCGGGCGGGCGTCGCATAAAACAGGTCGCGCACTTCGGCTATCGTGCCGCGATTGAGTGCGGCAGGGCGCGGGCCTTCCAGATGGCCGCCTGAAACGGAAACTTCGAAACCAGCATCCGCATCCTGCGGACGCGATTTCAGCGTCAGCTTCGCGACTGAACCGATGGAGGGCAGGGCTTCGCCGCGAAAGCCCAGCGCGCGAATATCGTGCACGTCGTCGGAAAGTTTGGATGTGCAATGGCGCGAAACCGCAAGCGGCAGCTCGTTGGCGGGAATGCCGGAGCCGTTGTCGGTGACGCGCAGCAGCGTCTTGCCGCCGCCGCCGGTCACAACCTCGATGCGGGTCGCGCCAGCGTCGATGGCGTTCTCGACAAGTTCCTTGATCACGCTGGCGGGCCGTTCGATGACCTCGCCTGCCGCGATCTGATTGATGATGGTTTCGCTTAAGTGTCGAATGGGCATGTGGCGATTATAGGCAGATTCGCAAGCTGCTGTAATAGCGCCGCACAGCTTGCGAACCGAGCGAATGAAACCGCAGGCTTTAGTCCTGCGGTTTGCTTTGTAACGGCGTCAGGCTGCCTGGGCCTCAGCCTCTTTGTTGAGGCCGAGCTGAATTGCGGGTGCGGGATAACCGAGCAGGAAGCCCTGCACCTGATTGCAGCCTTCTTCCTGCAGAATATCCATCTGGATCTGCGTTTCGACACCTTCGGCCAGCACCGGAATGTCAAGGCTCTGGCCAAGCGCCAGAATGGCGCGCACGAAGGCTTTCGACTGCAC
The DNA here is from genome assembly GCF_029909865.1 of Ochrobactrum sp. 19YEA23. Classification (NCBI taxonomy): domain Bacteria; kingdom Pseudomonadati; phylum Pseudomonadota; class Alphaproteobacteria; order Hyphomicrobiales; family Brucellaceae; genus Ochrobactrum; species Ochrobactrum sp. 19YEA23. The sequence continues at coordinate 34,135 of NZ_JASAMQ010000003.1, forward strand.
ATTCTGCGCCAGATCGGTGACGAAGCTGCGGTCGAGCTTGATCTTGTCGAAGGGGAAGGAGCGCAGCGTCGCCAGCGACGAATAGCCGGTGCCGAAATCGTCAATCGCAATGCTGACCCCAAGCGCCTTGATTTCACGCAAGATGTGCAGGGCGCGGGCTTGATCGCGAATGATCGCGCTTTCGGTCACTTCCAGCTCCAGAAGCCGTGGCGGCAGCCCGGTCTCGGTCAGAATGTCCTGAACCGTTTCTACGAGGCCGGTATGGCTGAGCTGTAGCGGCGAGATATTGACAGCGATCCTGCGGGCAACGGGCCAGCTAGCCGCTTCGCGGCAGGCTGCACGCAATACCCACTCGCCAAGCTGTGTGATGACGCCGGATTCCTCGGCTATCGGAATGAACACGGTTGGCGGAACCAGACCCTGCACGGGATGACGCCAGCGCAGCAGAACTTCATATCCCGATACGCCGCCATCCTTCATGCTGCGCTGGACCTGAAAATTCAGGAAGAACTGGTTTTCGTCGATCGCTGTCCAGATATCACGGGCCAGCGCGGCGCGCTTGCGTGCCGCTTCATCCATGCTGCTTTCATAGTAACAGATCTTGTCTTCAATGCTCTGCTTGGCGCGATACATGGCCATATCCGCATTGGACAGAAGCTTCTCCACGTCGTCGGCATCGGTCGGATAAATCGCAATGCCGAGGCTCGCGCCGGGACGCACGACAGCATTGTCGAGATCCACCAGATCGCACAGCGCGATATTGAGGCGAGAGACGAAGCTGCGCAGATCGTCTTCGTCCTCAAACGTCTTGAGCGCCGCGAATTCATCGCCGCCGAAGCGGCCTATCAGTTCACCGCTTTCCAGATGCTCGGTCATGCGGGCAGAAATTTCGCAGAGCAACCTGTCACCGGCGGCGTGGCCATAGAGGTCGTTGACCTCCTTGAAGCGATCCAGATCGATACCGATCAGCGCAATACGATAGTGGCCATTATCGGCATTGATCTTTTCGCGGTTCAGACGCTCGACAAACTGGGTACGGTTGGGCAATCCGGTCAGCGAGTCATGGCGCGCAATATGCTGCAGCTGCCGCAAGTTCGATGACTGGACGTGGCTGTCAATGAGGTAGCTCGCAAGTGCTGTGCCAAGCACGAGCAGGCCGACGCCGCCAACCGAAACGGCGAGCGCAAACTTGTCGGCCAGTGCGGCGTCTTGCAGATAGTTCATCGGCGTGACGGTGAGGGCGGTCATGCCGGTAAAATGCAGGCTGACGATGGCTGTTGTGAACGTCAGAACCGCCAGACGGTACGAGGTTGGATAGCGCAGGCGCAGCAAAACCTGACCGGACAGGGAGCCGAACAGCACCGCAAGCGCGATGGACGCATAGAAATAATCCATGTTCCATTCGATCAGCCCGTCGACGCGATATGCCAGCATGCCGATATAGTGCATGGCCGCAATCGAAGCACCGACCATGGCGCCGCCGATGATGGGGGCAAAGCGCGGAAAGCCGCCGGTCATGACGACGAAGCCGATCCCGGTGCCCACAACGGCAATCACCAGCGACAGGATGGTCAGGTCTGGCAACAACACGACGGGCGCGCTCGGTTCATAGGCAAGCATGGCGACGAAATGCGTGCACCAGACGGTCGAGCCCGATGCGATAGCCACCAGAAAATGCCAGCCATAGCGAACCGCGCCCTGGCACTTCGCTGCTTTGCGGACGAGATTGAGCGTGATCGCTGAACCGACGAGGCAGATCAGAGCTGCTAACGTTGTCAACCACACTTCATGTTGTGTGGTGATGCAATTGAGAACGGTCATCATGGGATGGATTGGCCCCGGTAGTCTAAATGACGAGGTCAGGGCACTGGACTGCCCAAGCGATTGGCTTGGTCTAAATGACGGTCAGTTCGACGCGACAGATAGACTTGGCTGTTTAGGTGGTCATTACAAATGCAGAGACTGGATGGAGATCGAGCGACCAAAGCCCTCAGATCGTATCAGCGCCAGACTGCGCATTTTTATCAAGCAACACATCTTAGCCTCTAGAAAGCCTGCTCTAAATCGACGGCCTCTTTGGTTGCATAGCAATTACTGATTAGCGGTTAACGCGAATATCCATAAAACGATGAAAATGCATTTTTCACAAGCTTGTTATAAAAAACGCCCGCTATTGCGGCGTTTTCAAAGGGGAAACGACGTTGCTCATACATTTATAAGTTCAAAATATTCCATAAAATATGCATATGAATTGCATCTTTAGGTAGTATCTCTGGTTGGTATCCAAGTTGCCCTCTTGGTTCTGTGCTTAATTTCCGTTATTGCAGATATTGTTTATATAATTGGGGATATCGGGCATGGGCGACGGCGCGGAAAGCATATTTTCTTCCAAGCCATTGAACGGCATGGCGGCGGCCAGTCCAATTGTCTTTTCGGACACTCTGGGGCTGTTTCAGCGCGCTGTCGGTACATGCCTCGATACAGTTGTCGTCTTTGCAAGCCCCTGGGGGCTGGAAGAGCTTTGCACTACGCGGAAATTCTTCCGCATCATTGCGGACAGGCTGTCGAGCCATGGGATTGCGTCGCTTCGCTTTGACTGGCCGGGCACCGGCGACGCGCGCGATGACATTGACTTTTCTTCCGGTCTGGAACTCTGGCGCAAGACGCTGATCGAAGCGGCAGACAAGGCGCGGCTTTTGTCAGGCGCAAGCCGCGTGGTGATCATCGGGCAGAGTCTTGGAGCGGCAGTCGCCGCCGAAGCCGGGCCGCGTATTGAAGGTCTGGACGCACTTGCGTTGCTGTCTCCGGTGATTTCCGGTCGGTTTTACACCCGCGAACTGGCCGTGTGGTCGAGCATGGTCGATGCCGATCTGGGCCTTCCCGATGCGCAGCGGATCAAAGGGGCGGTGTCCATCGCGTCCCTGACGATGACGCCGGAAATCGCAACTGAAGTGAAGCAGATCAATCTTCTGTCGCTGCCTGAAAAGCCTGCGGACAAGTGCCTTCTGCTCGCAAGGGTCGACCGTCCCAATGACGCGGAACTGGCGGCACATCTCGAAAAGCTGGGTACGGATGTTACGGTGGAAGCTTTCACCGATTACGACAAGCTGATTTCCAACCCGGTCATTTCACGATTGCCGTTGAATGTTGCGGATCGGCTGGTCGATTGGGCGGTGGCGCTTGCCGGTTCCGGACCCGCCCGGAACAGTGCCGATGAAACTGGTCTCGGCGGGCAGATCGCGGGCGACGGCTTCGTCGAAACGCCGGTCGCATTCGGTTCACATAGCCGTTTGTCGGGTGTGCTCTGCGAACCCTCAGGTGAAAGAAAGGGACAGACGGTCCTGTTCCTGTCTTCCTCTTATGATCGGCGCGTCGGATGGGGGCGAACCACAGTCGACATGGCGCGCAAGCTTGCGCGAGACGGCGTGCCGTCGCTTCGCTTCGACATTGCCAATGCTGGCGACAGCCCGCCCAATCCGGGCATGCCGGAACAGGTGCTCTATACCCATGCGCCGGAGGCCGATGTGGCCGATACGCTCGATTATCTGGACGGGATTGGACTTGGGCGTCCGGTATTGGCCGGGCGTTGCAGCGGCGCGTTTCTTGGGCTGCACTGTGCGGTGCTGGATGAGCGGGTATCGGGTGCGGTGCTGGTCAATCCGGTGACATTCTATTGGGCGCCGGAGCTTTCGGTTGACGATGTCGTGCGGGAGGGCAACCGAACGCTGGAAGATTATGGCAGCCGCGCCATGCGTCTCGATACGTTCAAACGCCTGTTTCGCGGAGAACTCGATATTCGCGCCATCCTGCGCAACCTCGTGCGGGGTGTCAGTGGCCGCTTGCGCGGACTGGCGCGCAAGCTCTTGCGCAGCCGCACGGTTGAAGGCCGGGCGATCTATTCCGCTTTTGATGAATTGAAGTTGCGGCAGGTGCCGCTGACGCTGGTCTATGCCGAAAAAGACACTGGTCGCGAGCATTTCAATTATTATTTCGATCAGGCGGGCGACAGGGTGCAGGGCTTCGACAATGTGAGTGTCGCGGTCATTCCGGACGCCGATCACAATCTGACGCCGGAACATGCGCGCACGGTCTATATTGATGCTGTCCGCGCGCTGGCGCTGAAAACTCGTTAGAACCAGACGGTTCGCGACGATCCGGCAAAGCGAATTTCGCCGGACGGTTTGCCTTCGCCATCATGGCGGGGAAGAAGTGCTACACGTTTCGTCTCGCCGGGGGCGAGGTGGAACCAGTTTTCTGCGGCTCTCCAGCCTTCCGCGTCGATGCTGACCGATTGCGCCAGCACGGATGTGCTGAGATCGAGAAACCAGTTGCTGCTTTCTTCCACGACACTGCAGTCAATTGCGGCATCGTGGAAAGCTTTGCTGCGCCCCTGCGGAAAATGAAAAGCTTCCGCGATTGTGGCTTCGCCACGTTTCAACCGGGCAACCGTCACGTCATGGGCCGGAGGGCCGAAGCGATAGGCATAAGTCGTGTCGAAAAATGCTCCAAACAATTCGGTCGCCGGTATTGTGACGCCCGAGCGTGCCGAGAGCGAAAGATTGCGGCGACCGCTCACGACGGCTTGCGCACCGGCGCGCAGGCAGGCGAGTTCCAGTGTCAGATCGTCGGTATGGGGTTGTTCGTTCAGAACATGAATGGCAAGCCCGTTGACGCCTTCGTCGGTCAAGGCAACTTGCACCGGACGAAACGCGCGTTTTAACCCATGCCATGAGGCCTTGGGTTCCAAGGTCGCATCGACCACGCCCCAGCCCGCACCCGGCAACACATCCTGAAACGTCCAGACCAGAGCGCCGAAGCAGGTGCTTGTCGGACGCCTCCATTCGGCGAAGGTCGCCTCCATCACTTCCGCCGTGACGGCGCGGGAAAGATGGAGATATTGCTCCATATCCTCCCGCCGCAAGCGAGCGGGATCGTAGCCATAGAGCATTTCCAGATAGGCATCGCGCACGTCTTCGAAATCCCACGAGACGCCGCGATCGCGCGGAACACGCGCTTTCCAGCGCGGATCATGGACCGCAGGCACGTCGAGATGCGCCTTGAGCGTGCGTGCTTCGGGAACATTGGAGAAGGCCAGACTTTCGGTCGCAAAGCGCACTTCGGCGCGGCGCGCGTCGTCCAGTGGCCTGCAATAGGCGCTCACGCCATAATAATGGCTGACGCCTTCATTGCTGATGAAGGGCAGTGCCCCATCGCAGGGCGAATTCGGCACATAAGGAATGTCTGGGCAGAATTCGCGCACGATGGCAGGCAGAATTTCTTCGGTCAGCGCGCCTTTCCAGATCGTTTCGGGCAGGCCCATCATGGCGCCCTGCTGGTAAATTTCGCTTCCGCCGCACAATACTGTCAGTGACGGCGCATGGCGAATGGCGCAAAGAAGCTGTCGTGCTTCATCCCGTACCTTGGCGACGAAGCCCTCGTCTTTCACCGGGTAATCGAAATTGGCGAACATGAAGTCCTGCCAGACCATGATGCCGAGTTCGTCACAAAGGGCATAAAAGTCAGGCGTTTCATAAGCGGTGATGCCGCTGATGCGCAGCATGTTCATGCCCGCATCCTGCGCGAGTTGCAGCCAGGGTTGATAGTCGTTGCGTGCGCCCGGCAGTCGGACAATGTCGGCAGAACTCCAGACCGCGCCGCGACAAAAGACTTTCTCGCCGTTGATAACCAGCGCAAAGGATTTTCCGTCCGATCCGCGATCCACGCTGATGCGGCGAAAGCCGGTGCGCCCGAGCGGCTGCTTTTTGGCGTCGATGGACAGTTCCACATCATGGAGCGTCGGCGCGCCATGAGTGTGCGGCCACCACGCTTCGACAGCGGGAATGGTCAGGTTCGCCTGCCAGCGACCATCCGTTTGTCGGTTACAGGTGATCTTCGATCCCGCGCAATGCAGGGTCAGATTTTCAGCCTTGCCCGCGTAGGTAAAACTGACAGCAAGTTCTCCGTCGCCATTTTCATGAAGCGTGGATTGGATAGCAATTTCGGTAACAGTTTCTGCGTCGGCTCGGCTGATCGTCACCGGACGCCAGGGCCCCACGGCATGAACTTCCGGGCACCAGCCCGGCATATGACCAAGCGCTGTCGTGCGGATCAGGCGCAAGCCCTGCGTGTTCATCAATTGCGTGCGCCAACGTGCACGCGGGCCCTTTTGCTCCAGCCGGGGACCGAGAGCACGGAAGCAGAGCGCCAGCTCATCCGCGCCCGTCAGCGTGACCGGCAAGTCGTGGGCGAGGAACATGCTGTCGCTCTTGTGAACCAAAGCACCGTTCAGATAGACTTCGCAAATCGTGGCAAGACCCGCAAAATGCAGCATTGCCTCACCGGGCGGCTCGGAGAGGTCGAGAAAATACCACGCATCCTGATTGTTCAGCGGCGTCGGAGCAGTGCGGCTGAAATGGCCTGCTTTTTCAAGCGCTTCCGCCACTGTGCCCGGAACCGGCGCATCGAGATATGCCCCATCGCGCAAGACATCGCCCGGCGTTGCGGCGGCGTTGGCTGCTGTCAGGAAAAGCCGCCAGCCCTCAGTGAGCGGGCGGCTTGTGGCAGTTTGTTCAGGCAGCATCGCGACCAAGTTCTGTTTCAAGCGCTCCTGTCATGCGATCCCACGCATCGGCGGCAGGCACCAATGCGCTTGCCAGCGTATCGAACTTCTTGCGCATCACTGCGCGGGCAAGCTGGAACTGCACGGCCTTAGCGGTTTCGGCAATCTGGATTGCGTCGGCGGCAGCCGAGGTAAACCGCTTGCCTTCGCCTAGCCATTGCAGATGGCTTGCGGCCAGTTCGAAATTCGCGCCAAGCTGGCGCAGCGTGTTGAACGCATATTTGTGGAAGAAGCCGAAGGGACGCTCCGCAATGGCTTCCACCTGTGCCGGAAAAACAGTTGCGAAAGCGCGGATCGGATTGTCCTTGGGTCTGCGCGCAAAGTGGCGCGGCAACAGAATTTCCGCTACGCGCCGCTGATGCGCTTCACTGGGCGCATCCTTCGGGAATTTGGCAAATTCCGTATAGGGCAGGAAGGGCAAGTCTGCTTCCGTCAGATGACGTTGGAAAACGCCGTCGAAATCCTCGCCCTCCAGATGATAAAAACCGCCATTATGGAAATAATCGAGCGAGCGGTTCTCCACATCCATGCGGTTGATCGCGATGGTGGTTTTGCCATGCTCGGTGCGATAGCTCACGCCATGCGTGTCAGGCATGAAATAGCTGTCCATCTCCACCATGCACAGCCGCCCGCGCGAGATCTGTTCCGCGATATGGCCTTCCACATTGTCGAAAATCGCAAGTTCCGTCGCCCGCACGCCATAGAGCGCTTCGAGGTCTTCCAGCGGTACCTTGAAGAAGGTGAACTGGTCGCCTTCGAAATCCTGCGTCAGCGTAAAGCCCAGCATGGCTTCGGGGGCGACCCGAAGCGATGCCAGCACCTCGATCCAGAGATCGACATAGCAATTGGTTTCAGGCCAAATGCGTGTCTGTGCATGTAGCGCATGCGGCGCGTAGCCTTCGGGCGAGATATGCGGATAGACTGCCTGCATAACCTTGATCGATCCTCGTTTCACTCCGGTCGGATTATGCTTCAACCCCACAATTCGTTGCGTACGCTCTCCGGCCAGGCTTTGACGTCGAGGCCATGATGATGGAACAGCGCCAGCGCGATGCGTTCCAGTCCGAAGCCGACGCAAGCCGTGTGCGCAACTTCGCCGTCATGCTGCGACAAGCCCCATTTCACACCGAACTGGTCCTGATGATAGTTGAAGCTCATGCAGGCGGTCGGCTTTTCGACGCTGGTGATCGGGATCAGTAGTTCGAATTTCAGGTTCTGGTCGCGCTGGTTGTTGACCAGCATACGGCCCGCGCGTCCGAAGAAGGGATCGTTCGCCACGTCGATTTCAACCGGCAGGCCGACCTTCTCCATCATGTCCGTGCCGCGCTCGATCCACAGCTGGCGGAATTCCATCACATCGGCTTCCGTGCCCATGCGCACATATTCGCGCATGCGGAACAGCTGCTGACGGGCAGGGTCCACCGAAGGTTCATGACGGAAGCAATAGGATTGCAGGTCATAGAGGCCACCGCCCTGCGGTAGCGGACCGCGTTTGGCAATCGTTGGATAGAGCGGATAGCAGGCAGCGGGCGTCAGGACGATGTCTGTCGCCTTCTGCTCCAGCGTCCAGTCTTCGCCAGCATCCATGCATTTGATGAGGTTGACATGGTCCAGTTCGCAACCGCAAAAGCTGTGCACCGTGCCAGCCAGCTGCGGGAAGCTCTTCATATAGCCGCTTTTTTCAAAGTAAGCGCGATTGAGGCCGGGCGGGAAGCGGATCGCTTCCGCGCCATCAGCGCCGCCGGTGCGGTCAACAAGGCGCTCGAAGGCGACGATGACATCTTCAAACTGGCCGGAGCGTCCGTAAAGGCCGTCCACGCCGGTTTCAATCAGCAGTCCGGCATCGAAAAGCCGGTTGAGAAAAGATCGTTGCGCGTCCATGGCGTTATCCCAAGAGGCTGGTGTTCTGTTTGTGAATGAGCAGCATGGTGGCGGTGTTGCCGAGGATGCGCTCGTTGGAAATCATGAGCTGGGCCGAATGCGCATCGCGCAAATGACGGCCAAGGCTGTAGGGCGTGCCGTTCTTGTAGCCCATGATGCCGCACACCAGCATGGCGTGGTTGATCACCTGCAAGATGGTCTGCGAGGCTGCCACTTTCAGATTGTTCATCGCAATGGCAAAGCCCATGGAAGCAAGCTTGTCCGCGTCGTGCTTCGCATCCTTATAGGTCTTGAGGCAGGCGACGATTTCCGATTTCAGCATTTGCAGCATGTTGGAGGCTTCGGCAACGCGCAAAGGGCCCGGCTGCGGTGCGCCCGGATTGCGGCGTGCTGCGGCGCGCACGAAAGCCTGCGCGCGGTTCACGGCATCGACGGCGATGCCATACCAGAGCGAACTCCACAATGTATGGGACTGCGCCAGCATGGACTGCGCGGCGATCTCGGCAAACGGATGCGGCAGGATCTGCACCTTGTCCGCTTCACCCCGGAACACAAAGCCTTCCGAACAGGTGCCACGCATGCCGAGCGTGTCCCATTCATTGGTCTTTTCCAGCGTGTACTGGTCTTTCCGGAAAACGGTCATGACCTGATCGGACGAGGCCGCATCCTTGTGTGAACGCGACGTGATCAGGATGGCATCAGCATAGACGCCATAGGAAATAACGGTGGCGTTCTTTTCCAGACGGCAGGTGTCGCCGTCAATTTCGATCGCGCAGATGGAGTTGCGCAAATCGCCGCCAATGCCGCCTTCCGTCGTCGCCGAGGCGAGCAGCAACTGCTCGTCCGCGACGTCGCGCATGAAATTGCGATGCCATTCGACCGATTGCCCATGCTCCACCAGGCTGGACAGCTTGATGTGGTGCATGGCGAAGATCATCGCGCTTGCAGCACAGGATTGTCCCAGAATGCAGCACAGTTCTGCAATCTGGTCGATCTCCGCACTTTCGCCGCCCAGATCGCGCGACACCTGAATACCGAGAAGGCGCTCGGTCTTCATCGCATCGATGGCTTCCTGCGGAAAGCGTCCTTCCTTGTCGACGCTATCGGCAAATTTTCCGGCGATGGCTGCTACGCGACCTGCACGCTCGGAAAGGCTATTCCCCCCGCCTGCATTCATTACACGGCCTCATTATCCTTGAGGATGCTTGTGATCGTCTGTTCAATCGCGCTGATGCTCGCAAAGGACTTGCGATTGAGAAACTGGTCCGGAAATTCGATGTCGAACTTGTCTTCGAGGCCAAGCATCAACTGCACCGACGCGAAGGATGACAGGCCAGCCGTATAAAGATCTGCATCGTCAGCGATGTCGGTTACGGCTATGGGCAAGCCGCCAACTTTGGTCAGAAGTTCCCGAATGGATTCATTCATGATTCATTTCCCCGCGTTTGGTGCACGGATCGACGGAAGCGTCTTCATCCGGCGCACCATTTGCTTATGTCAGCTCTTGAAGGTCTACAACCCCTGCTTGAGGCGATATTAGTATCAGGAAGCCTTTATATTATGTTGACAGGATGGGGCGGTTATCGGTCAAATGTGCAAAGCGTCGCATATAGTTAAATATTGATGATGGCGGCAGCTGCCGTTGATCTGCAAGACAAGGCCAAAGTTGGGAGAAAGTTGCGTGGCATTTCTTTTCTGAATCTTTAAATTTTTCGAGAGGAATATTCATATTCTTTTATTGAGAAAATAATATTATTTGGTAAAGATAAAAGAAATACGCAATAGAATGGCCATGAAATCTTGAAATGATCGATATCATATACGTTATTACGCCGATATTCGCGCTCATGGCATTTGGTTTTCTTGCGGTGAAGGTGGGTTTATTCCCGGCTGCTGGTGTTGGCAGTCTCATCTCCTTCGTGAATAATTTTGCAACGCCCTGTTTGCTTTTTTACTCGATTACGACGAGCGACTTTCGTTCCGCCTTCGATCTCAAGATCATCGGGCCGTTTTACGTGGCGGCGATCATCTGTTTTGTGCTGGGCATTACGATTGCCCGCAAAGTCTATGCGAACCGTCCGGGCGAAAGCGTGTCCGTTGGCTTCACCGGCACATTCACCAATACCGTGCTGATCGGCTTGCCGATCATGACGCGCGCCTATGGCGATCAGGCGCTGCCGGTCACCTTGTCGATCATCGGTCTGCATGGGGCCATCCTGCTGACTGTCGGCATGATGACGATGGAGCTCGTGCGCCGCGACGGTGAGGTTTTGAGCAAGACGATCATTGTTGCTCTGCGACGTATTGGCTCCAACCCGCTCATATGGGGTATTGCCACGGGCATTATTGGCTCGAGCCTGGGCCTCCAGCTGATAGAGCCTGCGGATGCGTTTTTCTCGATGATGGCGCAGTCGGTTGTACCGGTTTCGCTGTTCGGCATCGGTGGTGCGCTCACCCAATTCAAACTGTCGGAAAACTGGAAACAGGCCCTCATTGCATCGATCATCAAGCTGATGGTGCATCCGGCGCTGGCCTATATCCTCATGGTCTGGGTGCTGAAAGTGCCGGTGGAAACTGCGCGCTATGGCGTGCTGCTTGCTGCCATGCCCGCCGGGGTGAATGTCTATATATTCGCGACCTATTACAACCGCGCCTCCGGTGTGGCGGCCAACGCCATCCTCATTGGCACACTGCTTTCAGCAGTCACCATGTCCTTCTGGCTCTATGTTCTCGGCAGTTAGGTGTGGGACCGTTTGGTCCCGAACGCGTCAGACCGCGCGCCTGCGCTTCACGGTGATTTCGTAGCGTTCCCATCCGACAAGCACAAAGCTGGAGGCGACGATCAGCAAGGCGCCGACGAACACGTTTGAGGCCGGGACCTCCGCCCAGATCGCATAGCCATAGACAAAGGCCCAGATGAGGCCGGTATACTCCACAGGCGCAAGTGCGGATGCGGGTGCGTGGCGAAACCCTTCATAAAGAAGATATTGGCCGAGCGTGGCGATCAGTCCAAGGCCGAACATGAGCGCCCATCCCATGGCGTCGGGCCATTGCCAGATCCATGGAAAGGAAACCGCGCAGGCGATGCCGAAAATCAGGCTCGTGGCGAACATCTGGGTCAGCGTTGTTTCACTGCGGCTGACAAGCCGGATCAGGATTGTGCTCCACGCCCAGCAAAAGCCAGCCACGACGCACATGATGGCGGGTATCAGGTTTGGCGAGTGGCCCGGATTGGCCGCAATGAGAACGCCGACGAAGCCGCCGAAACAGGCGATCCAGCGACCGGTTCCAATCCGTTCCTTCAAGACGAGAATGGACAGGAACATGACCATGATGGGAGCAGAGAAATAAAGTGTAGTCAGCTCGGCAAGGCCGAGAAACTTGGCTGCATTATAGAACAGCAGCCATGCAAGCAGCATCAGCCCGGCGCGCAAAACAAGCGTTCCGCGATAGGGGCTGTGCATGATCGACGGGTGACGATAATGGCGCACCAGAACGCCGGTAATCACCACGATGACCAGACTGCGCATGAACAGGATTTGCGGCACGGCATAACTGGCGACAAGCCACTTCACCAATGCATCCTGCAAAGCAAAACAGGCATAGCCAGCCGATGCCAGCGCAATTCCGACCAGCGGCTTTGTTTCCTGCATGCCCGTTGCCATAATGACCCGCCAAACCCGTTATTATTCAACGAGCTGTTACTCCCGCCGCGAGGCAATGTCATGTCAAAAATAATGATCGATTGATCAGGGTTTCTGACAGGACGCGCTCGCGGTTTTTTCCACTCATGCGTGCAGTAATACTCGGGTTTCCATGCAGTGTTGAAAGTTGTTTTCTGAAGACAATGTAAAATACGACATGTGCCGTATTTTGGTAAATGTTTCTGTATGTCTACTCAATGTCCTCTTGTCGCAAATACATTTTAGTGACAAAGAAAATAAGAATTTCGGGGCAAGGGGGATATCGTGCGGTCGGGGACACTGGCGGGGGCGCTTGGCGCGTCGGGATGGCGCTATTTTTGCACGGCATTGCTGGGGCTTTACGCAATAATGATCTGTTCGATATCGGCGCATTCTGCCCCGATTATCTCCTCGAACTCTTTCGGTGGTCCGAAAAATACAGCAGTGACGGGCACGCTGACAGCCACGGGAAGCGGAGGCGTGCTTACGTTCAGCCTCGTTACTGCTCCTGTGCATGGAACTGTTGTGCTTAATGCCGATGGAAGTTTTACATATAGGCCTAATGCCGAATACACGGGCGGTGATTCATTCAAATACCTGGTGGAAGAAACCGGCGGAACGACCGGAGGATCTTCACAAGGTACTGCTTATTTCACAATATCTGATGTGTCTCCGCAGGTAACTGCCGTGAGTGTTCCTGCAAGTGGCTATTATGGAGAAAGATCTACACTGATTTTCTCTGTAGCATTTGATCAAAATGTTTATGTTACGGGGCGACCGTCTTTATCACTTACTATTGGTTCGACTAGTCGATCCGCCGAATATGCAAGTGGCAGTGGCACAAGGGTCCTTAGTTTCACCTATTCAGTTCAGTCCGGTGATATGGATATGGACGGAATTACACTTGGTTCATCGATCGCAATGAACGGCGGGACGATCCTCAGCAACACCAGTCTATCGGCCATGCCATCGCTCAACGCTGTCGGGTCTACGGTCGGCGTGCTTGTGAATACGTCGAGCCCTACAGCAGTAATCACGACCTCGTCGCTACCTTCCGATGCCGTTCAACACTTCGTTGTGACATTTTCCGAGACGGTGTGGGGATTGGCCGCAACTGATTTTGCCTTCACAACCACCGGTAATGTTGGTGTAACCCCCAGTGAGGTCCAAACAAGCAGTAATCTGGTTTATACGTTTGACGTCAGTGTAACCGGCAACGGTTCGCTGGGCGTGCAGTTGCCCTCGGGAGCTGTCGAAAGTAAGTACGGAAATCCAAACACTCCTTCCAACACAATGACTGTACCTATACTGCAGTCATCTGATGCGAACTTGACGAGCCTTGTTTCCCGCGCAGGTACTCTAACGCCAGCTTTCTCACCCGGCACGACCTCTTATACGCTGAATGTAGCAAACGACGTCGAGACAATTGCTTTTACGCCAACGCTTTCGGATACGAGGGGTGCGATTGTCATCAACGGGGCAACAATACCCAATGGAACGGCTACCCCTCCAATCAATCTGGCGGTAGGAAGCAATACGGTTACCACCACAATAACCGCGCTGGACGGCATCACCAAGAAAACCTACACTGTCAATGTCATCCGCGCGCAGTCGGGCAATGCCGGTCTTGTGGGGCTGGCTCCGAGCGTCGGAACACTGGAACCTGCATTTTCGCCGAGCACGGCCATGTATTCGTTGACGGTCCCCACAAATACGTCATCACTCCAACTGGCACCCACATCGGCAGACGCGGCGGCTACCATTACGGTCAATGGAGCAACCGTATCATCTGGTAGTTCTAGCAATGCGCTCCAACTAGGTGCCGGCACCACGACCCTCACGGTTGTCGTGACAGCACCGAATGGAACGACACGCAGCTATACGATAAACGTTACGAAGGCTGCATCAGCGGATGCAACGCTTGCAAGCCTTGTTCCCAGTGTGGGATCGCTGGACCCGGCATTTGACAAAGAGACACTCAGCTATTCTCTCAACGTTGAAAACACGGTCGAAAGCATTTCCTTCGCGCCAACGGTTTCAGAACCCTTAGCGCGGGTCAGTGTTGCTGGTAACGGTGTTGCGTCGGGAAGTTCCAGTGCACCCGTGGGACTGGCCGTTGGTTCTAACACGATTTCGATTGTTGTGACTGCGCCAAGTGGGGCCAATCGCAGCTATACGGTTGTCGTTAGCCGTGCGGCCATGGTTTTCCCGGACCCGTCGCTCGATCCGGAAGTGATCGGCTTGTTGAATGCGCAGACAAGTGCCGCACGACGCTTTGCGCAGGTTCAAACACGGAATTTTCAAAACCGACTTGAACAATTGCATGATGAAGGCGACAGGCGACGGTCCAGCCTCGGCGTGCGGCTTGGTGGTTCATCATCCACACAGCAACCGGAAGACCCGGCCAATCCGTCTTCTTCTGCATCGTCGGGAGGGATTTCGCCTCTGGGTTATGCCTCCGAAAAGCGTGATGCTTTTCCGGGTAAGGCGATTGGCCTGAAAGAGCCGGAACAGCCCCAGCAGAGCTTTGAGCCTGATCTTGGACCGGTCGCCTTGTGGAGTAGCGGCTTTGTCAATTTCGGCCAGCGCGATAGCGGTAAGCTCGATCTGGACTATATGCTTGTCGGCGTGAGCGGCGGCATCGACTACCGGTTCTCAGAACGCTTCGTGGCGGGCTTCGGTGTCGGATACGGGCGGGATCGTACAGATATTGGCGACAACGGCACGGAAAGCCGCGCCAATGCATATAGCGCCGCTGTCTTTGGTAGCTTCAAGCCGATCGACAATTTCTTTATCGACGCGCTTGTCGGCGGCAGCATTCTGGATTTTGACTCAACGCGCTTCATAACGGCTGACGGTAGTTTGACGGATGGCAAACGTGATGGCCATCAACTGTTCGGGTCCGTCACGGCTGCATACGAGTTTCGTCAAGAAGCATGGCTGGTTTCGCCCTATGGCCGGATGGAAATGTCGCGCTCCTGGCTTGATGGCTATTCTGAAGGCGGCGATAGCATCTACCGGCTGACCTATAGTGATCAGACAGTGGACACCGTCACGGGTGTGGTTGGTTTGCGCGCAAATTACTCCATCGACTACACTTGGGGGCGTTTGACACCGGGTGTCCGGGCGGAATATGCGCATGATTTTCAGGGGTCGAGCCGGGCCGCAATGGGTTACAGCGCGCTTGGCGGGCTTCCCTATGCGCTCGATGTTGAAGGCGAGAGCACCGACAGCGGCAATGTGGGCCTGTCGCTCGATTTCAGCTTCGATAATGCCTGCGTAACCGGCATCGAATATCGAACCGGCTTCGGCGGTTCCGGTGCGAGAGACCATGCAATTGCACTGCGGGTCGGTGCGAAATTCTAGTCAAAAGCGGCCGAAAGGCCGCTTTTTTCTTATTATCCGGTCCAGTTTTCCGTTCGACGGAACAAAAGCGGCGCAGCACTATTTATAAGGTGAGCAATTATTAGCCGGATGCACTATGGACCGTTATGGTGGGGTTCCTAATCGAAATCTGCCTTTGAACGCAGCCCAAACCAGATTGCCCACTCTGGCCGCGATGGCTGGCGTCATTGCTGTGTTCTATTTTGCCAAAGATGTTTTCCTGCCGCTGGCAATTGCGATCCTGCTGACCTTCATGCTTGCGCCAATTGTGGCCTTCCTGCGGAGGTTACGGCTGCCGAGGCTGGTGGCAATCATCACCAGCGTTGCTGGCGGCTTTCTGATCATCGCAGTTTTCAGCGCAATTCTGGCCTTTCAGGTAACGGAAGTCGGGCAGAATATAGCGACTTACCAGTACAATATCATTGAAAAGATACGGAACCTGAAGAAGGCAGGCACGGAAGGCGGGATTATTGACCGTCTGAACCGGTTTGCCGAAAGGGTGGGGGCCGAGATCAATAGTCCGGAAGATAAGCCGAACGTTCCGGGTATTAATCCGGAGCCGGAAAGAAAGCCGGTTCTGGTCGAGGTATTCTCGCGTCGAAGCCCCATTGAAACACTGGAAAGCATCATAGGGCCGCTGGTCAGCCCACTGGCGACAACCGGGCTCGTCATTGTGGTCGTTGTGTTTATGCTGCTTGAGAGGGAGGAGCTGCGCGACAGGTTTATCCGGCTCGTTGGTTATGGCGACCTGCACCGAACGACCGAAGCCCTTCAGGAGGCTGGTAGTCGTGTGGGCCAATATCTGCTGACCCAACTTATGGTCAACATCGCCTATGGTGTTCCATTGGGTATCGGCTTGTGGTTACTCGGCATACCCAATGCGCTTTTGTGGGGCATGCTTGCCATTGTCTTGAGGTTTGTCCCCTATATCGGACCAGTGATAGCTGCGGTCATGCCAATATTCCTGGCCTTTGCGGTTTCCCCCGGTTGGACATTGCTTATCTGTACGATTGCGCTTTTCATTGTCGTGGAACTCATCAGCAACAATGTGATCGAACCCTGGCTTTATGGCTCCAGAACAGGATTGTCTCCACTTGCAATCATTGTATCCGCAATTTTCTGGGCGTGGTTGTGGGGGCCTGTGGGACTGGTGCTTTCCACCCCATTGACGGTTTGTCTTGTTGTTTTGGGTCGGCACGTGCCGCAGTTTGAGTTCTTCGAAATATTGTTCGGAGACGAACCGGTTCTCGATCCCGAGGAGAGGCTCTATCAACGCCTGCTTGCCGGAGACCCTATCGAAGCGACAGACAACGCGGAAGAGATACTCGAAGAGAAGTTTCTGGTTGAGTATTATGGTACGGTCGGCATTCCAGCTCTTCTACTTGCGGAACAGGACAGGGCGCGTGGTGCACTGAACGACAAGCAGCTCGACGACGTGACGAACAGCGCAAATATGCTGGTTGCCAATCTTCGCATGATCGCTAGTGAAGAACTCGACAATGATGAAGATGTCACAGTTGAAACCGCATCGGACGAAAAGGCCAAGATCGAACTCCCATCCGGCGATGGAAAGGTGATCGTCAGTATTGGGGGGCATGATGCGCTGGAGGACATTACCGCCGAAATGGTGGGGCAGGCGCTGTCGGTTCAGGGTGCGCAGGCCACTGTGATTGGCCATGCGGGACTGTTGCCAAGCCAGTTGAGCAAAGAGGCCATTGCCGCGGCGTCGGCTGTCGTCGTCTGTTATCTGAATGTGGAATCTGCAATACGCGGCAGATTTTCAATCCGTAGATTGAAGCGCTTTAATCCAGATGCCCTGATTGGCATTGCAATTTGGTCGCTGAAGTCAGCCAAAAATGGCAAGGAAGGTGCGGAACTTCAAAGTCGGATACAAGCAGACTTTGTTTCGTCTGATATCGTCGACGTTGTGATCGACTGTCTTTCGCAGCAGAAGCCCTCAAAGCTGCAAGCCTCTGCATCAGCGGGTGGAAAGCGTTCATCATCGCGCGATTAGTGTCGTCTCGACCAATCGGTCGATGCGCAACACAATATCTCACCACTCTGCCGATTGGACAGAAATCTGCGTGCTCGCCATTTCGTATCGAAACCGCTCCGCGATGGACCAGGCCAGGAATAACGCACAAGCCACAACCACCGTGGCCACATAAGTGTTCGGGCTCATTAGATTATCCGATGTTCAGTAATTGCAGCGTAAATACTTATCAGGTTCGTTATCGACAAGCTTCAATAAGACATGGCTGCTATGCGCGCCGCTTAAAACCTCGCCTGTGCTAAAAAGGTGCCGCTTTCAATTCCAGCGATAACCAGACGCCAAGCGTTCTTTCCTTGTGGTCGCGGCCATTGGCGGTATGATCAGGCCTTCAATGCAAATCAGCGGGAGAGCAATCATGGCCGATACACCAGCAAACATTGCGAAACGAAGCGTCGTCGTTGACGGTTTCACCAATAGCGTTCTGGACCCGTCCCAACCAATGATGGGCCCGTTGCAAAATGGTGGAACGATCATCGCCAATACAGCGCCGGGCTGCTGGGGACCAATGATTACGCCGCGGCTGCGTGGCGGGCACGAGGTCACGAAGCCGGTTTATATTGAAGGCGCAGATGTTGGTGATGGTGTTGTCATCCGCATTCGCGACATATCCGTAACTTCGCTGGCGACTGCATCGGGTCATGATGCTGTTTCGAACAAGTATTGCCTTGGTGACCCGTTTGTCGCCGCGCGTTGTCCCGTTTGTGACGAGGTATGGCCTGAAACGCACATTGAAGGTGTGGGTCAGGATTCCGTGCGCTGCAACAAATGCGGAACCGCAATCAAGCCATTCGAGATTGTGCATGGCTACACGGTTGTTTTCGATGAGGCGCAAGATGTCGGTTTGACGGTGAATAAAGATGCCGCCGAACGCATTGCAAAGAACGCGAACCATTATGCATCATTGCCCGATCAATCCGTACAGCACTCGGTTCTGAATTATGCTCCGGCTGATCTGGTTGGTGCGATCGTGCGCATGCGGCCCTTCCTTGGGCAGTTGGGCACCACACCGTCGAAGGCTATGCCGGATTCTCACAATGCAGGCGATTTTGGCGCGTTCCTTGTCGGTGCGCCACATCCTTATGCTTTGACCGAGGAGGAATTGCAGAAGCACAAGACTGATGGGCATATGGATATTGATGCCGTTCGCGCTGGCGCTGTGCTGGTTTGTCCGGTGAAGGTTCCGGGTGCTGGTGTCTATATGGGCGACATGCACGCTGCGCAGGGTGATGGCGAAATCGCAGGCCACACGATGGATGTGGCCGGAAGCGTGACCCTGCAGGTTGAAGTGCTGAAGAAATACAACAATGACGGTCCCGTGCTGTTCCCATTGCTTGAAGATCTGCCGCCATTGGCCAAACCCTTCACGGAGGACGAGAAAAAGCGCGGTGCTAAATTGGCTCAGCAATGGGGTGTCAAAGCCGTCGAGGATGTTGCGCCGATTTCCGTCATCGGTACTGCGGCCAACATGAATGCCGCTATTGCCAACGGTCTGGAAAGAGCGGCCAAACTGCTGGATATGTCCGTTTCGGAAGTGCGGAACCGGGCGACGATCAACGGCGCGATTGAAATCGGGCGCGATCCGGGCGTGATACAGGTGACATTCCTCGCGCCTTTGGCCAACCTGGATAAGGCTGGCCTCGGGGTTATCGCCCGCCAACAGTATAACCTCTGATTGCCGATCCTGCCCGCGCCGATAAAGGGCGCGGGCAGGATGCTGCGCCATCCTTTTTCACATCAAATTAAACTTGACTATTATAGTCATATATAAGATGAGAAGCAGACACGCTGCCTTGTGGCGGCGCGCCAGTTTGTTCATTCCCATTCGACCGGGTTAAATAAAGTTTCGACCAATGTGGAACTTGCACCGTCTCTTCCAGAACCATGCCCGGGAGCTGAACCGGTTCTTCCGGCGCAGGGGGCATAATGCGGAAACGGCTGCCGATCTCACACAGGACACATTTGTCCGGGTTCTGACCGCAACGCCGCAGACCGACAACAATCCCCGCGCTTATCTGCATCAGATCGCCCGCAACCTGTCGATTGACCTCTACCGGCGTGAAAGGCTGTTCCAGCAATCCGATCTCGCGGACGACGAATGGCGGCGGATTGCCGACACCACGCCAACGCCTGAAGCCGTAGTCTATGATCGGCAGCGCCTCGCCATTATCGAAAGCGCGCTCCTGGAATTGCCGGAAAAGACGCGCAGGGCCTTCGAGATGCATCGTCTCGATGAAAAGACGATTGCTGAAGTTGCATCCGAGCTTGGCCTTTCCGTCTCGCGGACATGGACGTTGATCAAGCGCGCCTATCTGCATTTGCGCCAGCGGCTGAAGGAAGACGCTTCCTTTTGATCGCTGTTCTGCCGCTTGCAGGTGAAAATTTCCGCCGCTCGTCCGTTTCACCAATTATAGAGAGATTGCTCCGGCTTGCGGAGTTGCAGCGCCACGAGGAACCGTTCGTTGATGGATGACAAAGTGTCGAAAAGCGAAAGGCTGTTCGAGGAAGCGCTGGACCTCGTCATCCGCATGCAGGACGATCCCGGTAATCCGGTCGCGCTGGACCTCGTTGCGCGCTGGCGCGCACGCAGCGCCGACCATGAGACGGCCTGGCGCGAGGCAATGGAAATTCACGGCATGGCCGGAAAGGTCATGCAGGCGCAGCGCAGCACAGCAAGTGCAGGCCGGGGCATGTCGCGTCGCTCAGTTCTGTTTGGCGGCGCAGCCGGTCTGGCTGCCATCGGGCTGGGTTCTATGCTTGGACCACAGCTGGTCTTGCAGGCGCGCGCCGACTATCTGACAGCCACCGCCGAACTGCGGCGCGTCACGCTCAAAGACGGAACGCAAGTGACACTCGGACCCGATAGCGCCATCCGGTCGCGCTTCGACGAGCACTCCCGCAATGTTGAGCTTCTGGCTGGCATGGCTTTTTTCGATGTCACGCCGGATACGGCGCGGCCATTTCAGGTGATGACGGGCAATCTGGTGGCGACGGCGTTGGGAACGGCTTTTGATGTCAGCAATGATGCAGGTTATCTCGCTGTATCTGTCGATCATGGCGCTGTGGATGTGAAGGTTCAGCCGGATAGCCTGCCTGCGCAACCACCGGTCGGTGCAGGCGAATGGCTGTCCTTTGATCCACGCAGATCAAGTTTCGAGCGCGGCATTCGCGACGTCAGCCAGATCGCAGCCTGGCAGGAAGGGCTGCTGGTGGCGGATCGCGACAGCATTGCCTCGGTTGTGGCGCGGATTGCGCGCTGGAAATCTGGACGTGTGGTGTTGGCCCAGTCGAGTTTTGGTGCCGAGCGCATTTCTGGTGTGTTCGACCTCAACCAGCCATTGTCGGCGCTTGAAGCCGTCGTCGAACCCTATGGCGGCAAGGTCCGCCAGATATCACCCTGGCTTACGATTATTTCCACCATCTGATTTTTCGTCCGCTTTTTTTGAAGCAGGGGGAGAAAATTGCGGGGCACCGTCCGTTTCAGATAACAGGGCCGGAAGTTAGCTGCTGCCATACGACAGCCCATTTCCATAAATGGCGGATTGGAGTGGTTGAGCTATGGGGCTTGATGTCAATAATCGTGTTTGGCGGCAGTTTGGAATAGGTATTCTAACCACGGCGCTTCTGGGGTCGACCTACGTTTTCGCACTGTCATTGGCGACAAGTGATGCCGCGCAGGCCCAGACAACAAGGCAGACTGCATTCAACATCCCCGCCGGGTCGCTGTCCGGTGCGCTTGCCGCATTCGGCAAGCAGGCCGGATTGCAGGTGACCTATCTGCCGGAACTGGCCTCAGCAAAGCGTTCTGCCGGTGTTTCCGGCACGATGACATCAGAACAGGCGCTGACGAGGCTTCTCTCCGGGTCTGGTATTTCCTATCGTTTCACAAGCGGCAGCACGGTCGCGCTTTCCGGCCAGACGGCAGCGGGGCAAGCACCGCTTGATGTGGCTGGAACCACTCTTCTCGATACGATCACGGTGACGAGCGGCAGCGGCGTCGCCGCGTCAGATGCGCCTTATGTGACACCGGCAGCGACGAACTATATTTCGGCCGAGACGATTGAGCGGTTCAGGGGTTCCAGCCCCGCCGATATCTTCCGCGGCACACCGGGTGTGATGTCGGGCGAAGCCCGCAACGGCGCAGGTGCAGTCGATGTGAATATTCGCGGCATGCAGGGCTTCGGGCGTGTTGCCACCACCATCGACGGCGCGGAAAACGGCATCACTGTCTATCAGGGCTATCAGGGCCTTTCGAACCGCACCTATATCGACCCTGATTTTATTGGCGGCATTGATGTGCGCAAGGGATCGGATGCGACGTCGCGCGGTATTGCGGGTAGCGTCGCCATTCGCACGGTGAATGCGGATGATATCGTCAAGCCGGGCGACACCTGGGGTCTCCGGGTGAAGGGCGAATATGCCGGAAACTCCGCAACGCCGCATGGTGGCGCGAAGGGCGGTTATGAGTGGCCCTATTCTCCGGGGAACAATCCGGTCGCCGTTCCCTCCAGCGATGGTTTGGACAGGCCGTCCCTTCTCACGCCGACCGCCGGTTCAGGCAGCATCGTTGCAGCCATGAAGGAGGAAAACTACGATCTCCTTGCAGGCTATGCCTATCGCAAGCGCGGCAATTATTACGCGGGCAAGCATGGCCCTGCGGCGGAGCCGATCAATGTCGGGCCGCGAAGGATCTGCAACAGTTCGGGCAGCTGGTGCGAAAACTGGCCGTCTTATGTCGAAAACGGTGGTCTGACGAATTACCGTGCCGGTGAGGAGGTGCTGAACACTCAGCTTCAGACCGAATCTTATCTGACCAAGGCGACGCTGCGTTTTGATGGCGGTCATGAGCTTCAGCTCGGCTATAACGGTTTTCGCAGCGAGGCGGGCGATCTTCTCGCCTCGCGCTTCACCAGCGAACGCACCCAGCCGACACAGCAGGAGCTGACATCGGGCACCAAGCTGGATACGGGCACGCTGCGCTATCGCTGGAACCCGGACGACAACGATCTGATCGACATGAAGGCCAATCTGTGGCTGACCAGGCTGGAGATGCGCAATCCGCGTCGCGGTTCGCCGATACCGACATCGGAATCGGTGGGTCTTCCATCCGATTACAGAACAGGTTCAGACACTGTCATGTGGGGCGGCGATGTGTCGAATACGTCAAGTTTTGATCTGAGCCGCTATGGGTCGGTCGATCTCACCTATGGCGTTTCCTATCTCAATGAGGATACCAAGCCGAGTGGATATACCGAGTTGCTGGAAGGCTGGTTACAGCTTCCAAGCGTCTATCGTGACGAAGCCGCCGTCTATACCAAAATGTCCTACAAGCCGGTGGACTGGCTGACATTGAATACGGGTCTGCGCTACTCGCATTACTGGTCGCATAACCGGGGCGAGAGCTCGAATGTGGAAGCGGAACCGAGCGAGCGTTCGCAGGGCGGGGTAAGCCCGACCGCGGGCGTTGTGGTCGAGCCTTTTGACGGCGCGCAGCTCTATGTGAATTATTCGAACGCGCTGCGTTTCCCGAGCGTTGTGGAGTCCATGGGTGTCTTCACCGTCATCCAGCCCGATCTTGCTCCAGAGCGGGGTAACAATTGGGACATCGGTGCAAATCTCAAACGGAGTGACGTGTTCCAGAGCGACGACACACTCATGATGAAGCTCGGTTACTTTAACTGGGACATCAAGAACTATATTTCGCGCGAATGGTGGAGCAGTCCGCTCGGCTATTCGAGCATGCGCATCCACAATATCGACCGGGCCCAGTTTTCCGGTCTTGAGTTTTCCAGCCGGTATGAGGCTGGTGGTTTCACCGCCGATCTGTCTGCGAACTATTATCTCGATGTGGAGTTTTGCCGAACCTCCGACACATGCGGAAGCAAGTCGCTTTATGGCGACTATGCAACTAACCATGTTCCGCCGAAATACTCGGTTGATCTGACACTGTCTCAGAAAATGCTCGACGACAGGCTGACGCTTGGCGGGCGCGTTTCCTATATCGGCCCGCGCGCAATCGGCCATGGCGATGTGACCGCAACCGGCGCAAGCGAGTTCATCTCGCAGACGCGCTGGAAGCCTTATACGCTGGTGGATGTATTCGCCGAGTACAAGGTCACCGACAGCCTGACGGCGACGGCGCGAATCGAAAATCTGACCGATCAATATTATGTCGATCCGCTGGGGCTGGTGAACCAGCCGGGACCGGGGCGCACCTTCTATGCGGGTCTGACAAGCACGTTTGGCGGCGATCAGAAACTGCCGCAACTGTCACCATTCTCCCGTTCGCAAGGCGGTTCGCCGGGGATCGACTGGACAGGGTTCTATGCCGGTGTCCATACCGGCATGTCATCGGGGCGGACATGGGGCACAACCACCGCTCTCGATGGCACTGTGGACCCCATATCTTCATCTGAATCGGCAGATCGCGGCTTCGGCGCTGCGCCGCTCTATGGTGTGCAGGCCGGTTACAACTACCAGCTTGGCAACCGTGTTGTGCTTGGCATTGAGGCCGATGTGAGCAAGACGCGGATGCGTGGTTCGCAGACCGCCATGATGCAGGAAGACTGGCTTCAGCCGGTCAATGACACAATGGGTATTCAGTCCGTGACCCATTACAACGTCGACTGGACAGGATCGGTCCGAGGTCGCCTCGGCTATGCGCTCGATAATCGCTGGCTGGTCTATGGCACGGCGGGCGTTGCATTCCTTCATGAGAGGCAGACGCGCGATCAGTATCGCTACTCAATGGATATTATGGGCAAGGAAAGCACGACCATGTTTGCCGTTGACCAGTCTTCGGGGATGCGCGCCGGACTGACCATCGGTGGTGGTGTGGAATATGCGATCAACGATCGCTGGTCGGTGAAGGCCGACTACAATTACAGCCGGTTCGGAAACCGTAACTTCGCGTTTGAAAACGGACGGAGTGGCACCAGCACCAACTATACCACATCAGAACAGGTTGGGACGGAGATCGTACCGCCGGAGCCGATTATCTGCGAAATTCTGGGCGGAGAGTTCTGCGAACCAAGCGAGCGCCCGATCTACGAGACTGTCGAACATCAGGGAAGCTCCAGTGTCGTGAATGGGCGCAAGGCTTCGAACTCGCTTGATACGCATACGGTGAAGCTCGGCCTCAACTTCCACTTCTAGGCTGAGGTCCAGAACGGCTCGCATCGTCGTCCAGACGGGCGCGCCGTTCCTTCATATCCACGCTCTTGTGAAGGAGATGTTCCAATGAATGCCATCGAACTATCAACCTGCAATGTGGATGCCCCATCCAGTGAAACAATCCGCTATCCCGATGAAAGGCAGCGCGCTGGTTACCTGTCGCTTGGCTTCATGCTCAGCGCGGCTTCCTTGGTTGGCCTGCAGGTCCGGCTGATGCCGTCAACGCTGTTTGCCTTCTGCGCGCTTCTCTGCCTTATCCAGCTGTCATCGCGCGCGTTGCGCTGGTTCGAGACGAACGGCGTTGCGCGCCATACGCTTTCGCTCTGGCGGCGGCTCGGCGCGTTTCCACGTCTTTTCCGGTTGGCGATTTTCGTCTTGGTAACGGTGCTTTGTACGGTCGTGCTGGTGCTCGGTCCGCGCCCTTTGTGGCATTTCGAAATGACGATCAACGCGTTGCTTTTCGCAGGCCTGCTGCTCTTTGTCGGGCCGCAGCGGCGGGCAAGACCGTGCTCCTGACGTGGCACAGGATACAGGCCAGCGCAACGTGAACCATATGGAAGACAACCGGGGACTTGAGACCAGTTTTGCAGAGTTTGTCCTATGGGCTGCGGCAGGGTTCGTGGTTCTGTCGGTTCATGTCGGGGTGGCGCTTTGGCTCCTGCGTGAGCCTGCAATGGCGGCTGCCGACAACACACCGCCTGCCGCGATCATGATCGAGCTTGCGGAAACGCCCGAAGCCCAGATGACGGAAGAAAACGAAATCTCTCCCGATCAGGAAACCGCCGATGCAAGCGCGCCTGCGGAAAAGCTGGAGGAGCCGATTGAAAAGCCGGAACAGCCAGAGGAAGTAGTGGAGCAGGAGCCTGAGCCGGTTGAAGACGAACCGGCGGAAGAACTGGTGCAGCTCGACAAGGTCGAGGTTCCGCTGCCGCTCTTAAGACCCAAGCCGCAGGAAACGGAAAAGCAGATCGTCCGGAAAGAACAGCCGAAGAAAAAACCGGTTAAACAGCGCCAACAAGAGCAGGCCGCATCGCGGCAGGCCGATCAGGCGCAGGCGCAGGTAACACAATCCAACCGCAATGCGGCCCGCCAGTCGGCATCCGGCATGTTTGCCTCTTCAGTCAGTCCGGCCCGCTGGCAGTCACGACTGATGGCACATCTGGAGCGGCGCAAGCGTTACCCGGCGGGCGCGAAGTCTCGCCACGAGGAGGGTGTCGTCTATGTTCGCTTTCGCATCGATGAAACAGGCAAGGTATTATCAGCTTCTCTGGCACGTTCGTCGGGTTTCCCGGAACTCGACGATGAAGTCCTGTCGCTGGTGCAGCGCGCTTCGCCGGTTCCCGCACCACCGCCTGACGTCAACAGGACGGTTACGGCTCCCGTAAAGTTTTCGCGGCGCTGATAGTTGCCGGACAATTCGTGGCCGAAAAGGCGGATAGTGACAGTGCGTCTGGTCGTGCTATCACTTGTCGCGTGAGGAACCTGATGCCCGGGAGGAGCAATGGCGACGAATACTGTAAAGGGCCCCGCGTCCTATTTTCCGTCTATAGAGGCCAAATATGGGCGTCCGATCGCTGAATGGAAAGAGCTGATCCGCAGCCAGGGCGGAAAGAAGCACATGGAGCTGGTCGCATGGCTCAAGCAGGAACATGGCATGGGCCATGGTCATGCCAATGCCCTTGTCGCTGACACATTGCGCGAGTCATTGCTCGCCAACCTTGGTTCAGCAGATCTTGCATTCGTGTAGATAGCGTCAATCCAACGAATTGGATTGACGCTTTTCGCGGCTATTAGAGGTGATCGCGCGGAATGGTCTGGTTCCAATCGCGGGTTGTCACCGCTTCACCATTTTCCTTTGCCGTCAGCACGCCGGAAATATAGAAATTCGTGGCGTCCGAATGCATCTTGGTGGTGCTTTCGATATCGATCATCCAGCCCTCGCGGCCCATCTGATAGGCCTGTGTCAGCACATAAGACGCGGATAACGGGTCATTGTCATTGATGCGCAGTTCACGCTTGAGGCTGTGGCTCAATTGCGTGCCGAGATCGTCAAAGCGCAAAATGCCTTCACCGAAGAGACCACCAATGCCTTCCGTCACATAGAGCGTTTCGCCGGTAACGTGATCCTGTTCGGTCCAGCGGCGCACGCTGCCCGGGTCAAGCTGGGTCATTGGCGTTGCCGGGCCATGCGCAGGCTTCTGGAAGGAAACCTTAGCATCGTCGGCAGACGGCTGACGCACAGGCAGATCGAGAACCGAGGTGGCGGTGTCGAGCGTCAGCGTCACGCGCTTAGGCGACGGCCAGACCATCGGCCAGTAGCCGGTCGCAACCGAAAGACGGATGCGGTGGCCCTTCTTGAAGCTGTAGCCGCTATCGTTGAGCTTGATCGCGATTTCATAGGTCTTGCCCGGCACAAGCATTTCCGGCTTGTCATGGCCGTTGATGTGGTTGAGGTTGAAGACCTGATAGCTGACGCGGGTGATACGGCCATCGGGCAGAATATCGCTCAGACGCAGCGAAACCTGTGCAACCGGCTGATCGACGGTGAATGTCAGGCGTGCAACCGGCGCGCCCAGAATTTCGAGGTCTTCGGCGAGAACAACGGTATCGAAGTTGAGCGAGCCGCCATCGTCAAGACGCTGATCGGTCGGGTGTTCGCCGGGGCAGCCCGTCGCCATCCATTCGCCGCCCGCCTTGCCATGGCTGTTTGGTGAGGAGATTGAGAGTACACTCTTGGCTGCATCGGCCTTGCCCAACGTGAAGTCGGCGCCAAGCGCGAAAGGCTTGGGCGTGATTTCGGTCGAAGGCCAGTTCTGTTCGCCAACCCAGCGACCATTGGTAAAGTCGCGCGAGCCGGTTGGCTCGATGGTGTCGCAGATATAGGCGCGCAGCTTTGGCTCGTCCATGATGCCGGTCTCTTTGCCCTTGAGCCACTGGTCCCACCAGCGCACCGCTTCCTGCAGGAAGCCGATTGCCGGGCCCGGCAGGCCGTCCTGCGGATAGACATGGCCCCATGGGCCGATAATGCCACGCGCAGGGACTTGCAGGTTTTCAAGAAGGCGTGGAACGGCATTGGTGTAGCTGTCGGCCCATGCGCCAATGGTGAGAACCGGGCACTGGATTGCAGACCAGTCTTCGCAGACCGAACCATGCTTCCAATATTCGTCGTAATGCTGATGTTCAAGCCATAGGGCAGGGAAGAACGGTAGACGCTCCAGACGTTCAATCCATGCATCGCGCCAGCCAGCACCCACAATCGCCGGGTCAAGCGGACGCGACTGATAGGCGAGCATGATCGTGCCCCACCACAGATTATCATTGAGCAGCAGACCGCCCATGTAGTGGATGTCGTCGCGGAAACGGTCGTCAGTCGAATAGGCGGTGATGATCGCCTTCAACGCGGGCGGACGGCAGGCTGCAACCTGGAGACCGTTGAAACCGCCCCAGCTCTTGCCCATCATGCCGACATTGCCGCTGCACCATGGCTGCTCCGCGATCCAGGCGATAACTTCCAGCGCATCATCCTGCTCCTGCTGGATATATTCATCGGCCATATGGCCATCGGACTCGCCCGTGCCGCGCATATCAACGCGGATTGCGGCATAGCCGTTCTGCGCGAAATAGCCGTGCATCGGCTCGTCGCGGCCTCGCGTGCCGTCGCGTTTGCGGTATGGAATATATTCGAGCACGGCAGGAACGGGATTTTCCTCGGCGCCTTCAGGCAGCCACAGGCGCGCACCAAGACGGGTGCCATCCTTGAGAGTGATCCACAGATGCTCGGTGACGTTTACGGTCATGATCGGTTCCAATTTCAATAAAGAGAAGCCGTTGCGGCATTAGCGCCGCATCGGTAGTTTAACTGGCGGCACGTGCTTTCAGGATATCGTCCAGCCAGTCACGGCGCAGCTCCGGAACGGATGTGATGAGCTGCTCCGTATAGGGCTCGTAAGGCGGTTCGAAAATTGCCTTCGTGGTGCCGGTTTCGACCACCTTGCCCTTCTGCATCACCATGGTGCGGTCGGCGAGCCGACGGACGACGCCAAGGTCGTGGGTGATGAAGAGATATGACACGTGCAATTCGTCCTGCAACTTGCGCAGAAGTCTGAGAATTTCCTCTGCGACAAGCGGGTCGAGTGCTGAAGTTACTTCATCGCAGATGATGAGATCAGGCTTGGCAGCCAGCGCACGGGCGATACACACACGCTGCTTCTGTCCGCCCGAAAGCGCGCCCGGCAGGCGGTCTGCAAAGTCGGCAGGCAGGCCAATGAGTTCAAGCAGACGTTTGACCTCAATCTCGCGCTGGTCCTCATTCATGCCGAAATAGAACTTCATCGGGCGACCGATGATTTCACCAACGGTCTGGCGCGGGTTCAATGCCACGTCAGGCAGCTGGTAAACGAGCTGGATGCGGCGCAGTTCTTCGCGGCTACGCTTTTTGTAGTTCGCTTCCAGCCGTTGCCCGGCAAGCGTGATGATGCCGCTCGAGTGCGGCGGCAGGCCTGCGATAATGCGCGCAAGCGTTGACTTGCCCGAGCCGGATTCACCCACCACGGCAAGCGTTTCACCGCGACGGATATAGCAACCCACATCGGTCAGAACGAGTTTCTTGCCGTAATAGGCGGTTGCATTTTTCACTTCGAGCAGGATTTCGCCGGTCTTGTGCTCGGCCTGTTCGCCCGAAATGCTGGCTTCACGTTCAGACACCAGGCGCTGGGTATAGTCCTGCTTTGGCGCTTCGAGAATGTCTTCCGCAGAGCCAAGCTCGACCATCTTGCCATGACGCAGAACCATGATGCGGTCGGCGATTTGCGCCACCACTGCAAGGTCATGCGTGATGTAAAGAGCAGCGGTGTTGTAACGCTGGATCAGGCTGCGCAAGAGTGCTAGTACCTCGATCTGGGTCGTCACATCAAGTGCGGTGGTCGGCTCGTCCAGCACCAGAATATCCGGGCGGCAGGACATGGCCATGGCGACCATGGCGCGCTGCAACTGGCCACCGGAAACCTGATGCGGATAGCGATCACCAAAAGTGTCGGCATCGGGAAGCTGCAATGTATGCAGCAGTTCCAGCATCCAAGCTTTAGCTTCTGCCTTGGTCATGAGGCCGTGATAAAGCGGGCCTTCCATGATCTGATCGCCAATGCGGTGCGCCGGATTAAACGATGCCGCCGCACTTTGCGCCACATAGGCGATGCGTGCGCCGCGCGCCTTTTCACGGGTCTCTCGGGTGCCGTCCATCAGCGAAATATCGTCAACGACAACGGTGCCCTCAGTGATTCTGCAACCACCACGGCCATAGCCCATTGCGGCCAGACCAATGGTGGATTTGCCTGCGCCGGACTCTCCAATGAGGCCCAGCACTTCACCGCGCTTTAGCGCCACATCGACATGATCGACAAGCGTTGCGCCATTGGGTGCTTTGACGACGAGGTCGGACATTGAAAGAACGATATCCTTGCTCATCGATCAGCTCCCTGCGTGGTCGTGCGCCCGGCCAGAAGCCAGTCGACGACGAGGTTGACGCCAACAGTGAGAATGGCGATTGCAGCCGCCGGGAAAAGCGGTGCGTAGAGGCCGTAGAGAATGGCCTGCTGGTTGTCCTTCACCATGCCGCCCCAGTCTGCAAACGGTGGCTGGATGCCGAGGCCAAGGAACGACAGACCGGCCACGAACAGGAAGGTGAAGCAGAAACGCAGGCCGAATTCTGCGATCAGCGGCGGCAATGTGTTCGGCAGGATTTCACGCCAGATCAGCCAGCCGAGACCTTCGCCACGCAGACGGGCGGTTTCGGCATATTCCAGCACATTGACGCCCTGCGCCACAATACGCGCCAGACGGAACACGCGGGTGGAATCGAGCAATGCGATGGTGATGATCAGCACCGGGAGAGAAGAGCCGAGCGCCTGAAGGATGACGAGCGCCGAAATGAGCACCGGAATGCACATGACGGTATCGACGATGCGCGACAGGATCGTATCGACCCAGCTGCCGAAAATGGCGGCAAGGAAACCGAGAGGCACGCCGACGCTGAACGACAACAGCGATGCAGCCAGCGAAACGCCAATCGACATTTGCGCACCAAAGAGCAGGCGCGAGAGCATGTCACGGCCATTCTGATCGAGACCGAACCAGAACTGCGCCGATGGCGGATCAAATGGCGCGCCGACAATATCTTCCTGACCATAAGGCGCGATCATTGGGCCAAACAGGAACATCAGGAGGCAGAGGGTGACGATGGCCAGACCGACCCACGCCGTCAGGGGAATAGATTTCTTCATTGTCTTCACCGTGGATGCCTCAGGCGCGGATTGAGCGCGATGGCAGCGACATCGGCGATGATGTTGAGAATGACATAGGCCGCGCCGAAGACGAGGGCCGCAGCCTGCACGAGCGGAAGGTCGCGCTTGGAAACGGCGTCAACCATGAAGCGGCCAAGGCCGTTATAGTTGAAGACGGCTTCGACAAGCACCACGCCGGTGATGAGGTAAGCGATGTTGAACGCCACCACATTGACGATCGGCGCTGCCGCATTGGGCAAAGCGTGCTTGGTCACAACGCGCTTGGTGCGCAGGCCCTTGAGGTATGCCGTTTCAACATAAGCCTGATCCATAACAGACAAAACGGCGGTGCGGGTCATGCGCATCATCTGCGCAACGGTCACCAGAACCAGCGTCAGTGCGGGCAGGGCAGTGGCCTGAATCCATTCAAGGAACGTCATGCCTTCATACGTATCGGCAAGGCTCGGCAGCAGATTGAAGCGGATCGACAGGAACAGGATCAGTAGCAGGCCGAGGAAATACTCTGGCAGTGAAACAAAGGCGAGCGCCACAATATTTACGATGCGGTCGAAAATGCCGCCGCGCTTCACCGCAGTGATAAGGCCAAGGAGAATAGCGATAGGAACGCTGATGACCGCTGCAAAGGCTGCAAGCGCCATCGTATTCCAGAAACGCGGCCACAGGAGATCGGCTACCGGCTGCTGGTTGGCAAGCGAGGTGCCGAGATCGCCAGTCACGAAACCTGCCAGCCATGCGAAATAGCGTGCGAGGACCGGTTGATTGAGGCCAAGGCTTTCGCGCAACGTCGCAAGCGCTTCCGGCGTGGCATTCTGACCGAGAATGGCGGACGCCACGTCACCCGGCAGGATCTGCGTGCCGGCGAAAATCAACGCCGACACGAGGAACAGCGTGAGGAGCCCGAGCCCCACACGCTTGATGATTAGAACGAACATTTATGCTTCCAGCCAGACTTTTTCGGCAAGGCGCGCACCCATCAGATTGAACATCGGATGCGTGGTCACGCCCTTGAGCTTCTTGGAGGTGGCGTCGAGATAGTCGCCGAACATTGGAATAAGCGCGCCGCCATCATTGCTGATCATGGCCTGCAATTCGGCGTAGATTTCCTTGCGCTTGGCCTGATCGAGCATCGCACGAGCTTCGAGCAGCTTGGCGTCGAAATCGGCGCTCTTCCAATGCGTATCGTTCTGCGATGCGTTGGATGCGTAGGCAACCGACAGGGCCTGATCGGCAGTCGGGCGACCACCACGATAAGACATGCAGAACGGCGCCTTCATCCAGACATTGTCCCAATATCCGTCTGCCGGTTCACGCTTGATGTCGATCTCGATGCCCGACTTGGCGGCGGCGGTGCGGAAAATCGCTGCGGCATCGACAGCGCCCGTGAAGGCGGCATCGGATGCGGACAGCTGGATTTTCAGCGAATCCATACCTGCCTGCTTGAGATAGAACTTGGCCTTTTCCGGATCATAGGCGCGCTGCGGCAGTGCTGCGTCGAAGAACGGGTCGGTGCTCGGGATAGGGTTGTCGTTGCCCAGACGTCCATAGCCGCGCAAGGCGGTCTTCAGCATCTGTTCGCGGTCGATGGCGTGCTTGACGGCGAGACGGACATTGTTGTCGGTGAACGGCGCCTGCGTGCAATCCATCAGGAAGGAGAAATGCTGGCCGCCGGACGACTGGACGATGTTGAGGTTCGGATTGCGCTTCAACAGATCGACGGTCTTAAAGTCGAGCTGGTTGATAGCATGTACCTGACCGGACATCATGGCGTTGGTGCGGGCAGACACATCGTTGATGACGATGACTTCAACTGCATCGACCCATGCCGTGTTCGGCTTCCAATAGCTCTCATTGCGCGTGAAACGCGAACGCACGCCCGGCTGGAAACGCTCGAAAACGAAAGGTCCGGTGCCGACCGGCTTGTTGAAATCGGTCCAGTCTTTCGGAACGACGAGGAAGTGATAATCAGACAGGATATAAGGCAGATCAGCATTGCCGCTATTCAGCGTGATCTTGACCGTGCCAGCGTCAACCTTGACGACATCAGTGAATTCAGATGCGAGCGAACGCGCGCCGGATGTAGTTTCGCCGCGATGCAGGTTGATCGAATAGATGACGTCGTCGGCGTCAAGCGTCTTGCCATTATGGAAGGTCACGCCCTGACGAACCTTGAAGGTCCATTCCTTGGCGTCGGCTGAGGGTTCCCAGCTTTCGAACAGCTCAGGCACAGCCTTGTTGTCGGCGTCGATTTCGACAAGGCCGTTCATCAGCATGTAGGCCTGATTGACCGGAACCCAATCTTTCAGAAGGCGCGGATCAAAATTATCGGTCGTGCTGCCGCCGCCGATGCCGAGCTTGAGCACTCCGCCTTTCTTTGGCGTGCCATCGCCTGCCGCAGCAGCGGGCGAGGTGATCAGGCCGCTCATGCCGGTGATGCCCACCAGACCGAGGCCGGCTGCGCCCGCCATGAAAGAACGACGTGTCAATTGAAACTGGCTTTTTTGCTCAGGCATTCTGTACCCCTGTGTTTAAGTCATAGCTTATCGGCTTTTGCGGGTGGGGTAGCTTACTGCAGCCCTTATTTTCAAGGGTTGATGTCCGATTTCTGGGTATGACTTTTAAGCATACCCCCATGCGAAATGTGTGTCTTGGCATTTGCGCGAACAGGAATAAAGGAGCGTCCAACAGTACCGGCAGGGGCGCTTTTCCGTAACGGAAGCCGCTCCTGCTTTTTCAGATTTGGATGATCCTGGAGATCGAAAATGGGTTTGCCGGATGTTATCGGCTTGGTGGGCGCTTTCTTTTACCTGCTTGGCTATGCGCTGATTCAATTGCGTATTTTTACCGTCGATGATCCGGTCATTCCGCTGCTGAATGTTCTGGGCGGCGTTGCCCTGATCTATTCGCTTGCCTGGAATTTCAACCTCGGCTCATTCATTTCGCAGGTTGCCTGGCTGGTCATCACCGTTTTCGGATATATCCGCTTCCGCATGGTGTCGCGTCGCCGCGCCGCACTCGCGCAGGAATGATGCGTTTCGCCGATCCGATCATCTTTACGTGATCGGATCGGTTCCATTGCTTGCAATCAGCCAGTCGGCCACTTCCCGCACGATTTTGCGCTGGTGACGGTCCGCTGGCCGCATCAGATAGAAATAGGCGTCCGACCGCATCATGTGGCGGTGCACGGGAACCAGTGTCCCACTCGCAAGCTGTTCCTTGATCAGCCATGTCCAGCCGAGCGTGATGCCGATGCCTTGCGTTGCCGCCGCAACGCAAAGGCCGTAATCGCCAAGCCGCCATTCCAGCGCGCCGGGCGGCGGCGACAGTCTGGCATCGTGCCACCATTCCGGCCATCCCTGCCATTCGCGCATCGTATCTTCGATAGCAAGCAGCACCGGCGCTTCCTGCTCCATGATATTGGGCACGCCCGGTGCTGATACCGGCACAACTTCCTCTCGACCCAGCACTGTGAGATTGACGCCGATGGGGCGTTCTTTGCGATAGAACAATGCAAGGTCGAACTCATCGAGGCGCAGGTGGGCGACGTCATCCGTCACGCGCAGCCGGATTTCAATGCCCGAAATTTCAGCTTTCAACTTGCCTATGCGCGAAAGAAACCACTGGTCGGCAATGCCGCGCGAACAGGCGATGGTGATCTGCCGGGGCCCGATCCAAGCCCGAAGGCCGTCTGTGACAGCGCTCAGATCGCCCAAGAGCCGACTGACTTCCGAGGCATAGCTCTCGCCGATTGCGGTCAGTTGCACGCCGACGGGCAGACGATTGAAGAGTTTGGAGCCGATGAACGCTTCCAGCTTGCCGATCTGGCGGCTGACGGCGCTTTGGGTCAGGCCCAGTTCCAGACCTGCGCGGGAGAAACTGCCAAGTCTGGCCGCGCTGTCGAAAACCACCAGCGCATTAAGCGGCGGCATGGATTGACGACCGACTGCCACAGTTGATTACTCCCGTTTGCCAGAAGGCATGAATTGCAATTTTGGTTTGGTTTCCTGTATCCGAACCTTGTTCGTCAAGTCCCTTTGAGGGAATACCCAATAGCTTGGGGGAGCGGAGATGAACCTAAGACCCAGTCGGGACGGCTATGTCTTCCAGCAGAGATGAAGCGTTTGCAGACAAAGGACAGCTTTTTCAGTGAGATATCGTGATGGCATTGGCAGGGCGGTCGTAAGCGCATCCAGCAGTAAATCTGATCGCTATTTTCCCTTCCAGACGGGATCGCGCTTTTCGGCGAAGGCTTTGGCGCCTTCCAGATTATCGTCCGATCCATAGAGAATATCGACCGTTGCCAGCTTGCGACGCATGACAAGGTTCATCATGGTCTGGAAATCTTCGCTTTCGGCGCGGCGCACGGTTTCCTTGATTGCTGCGTAAACCAGCGGTGGACCGGATGCCAGCAAACGCGCAATCTCCCATACGCGCTCTTCCAGTTTATCTTGAGGCAGGACCTCATTGACGAGGCCCCAGCGATGCGCTTCCTGAGCGTCGATCCAGCGGCCGGTCAACAACAGTTCCATCGCGATGTGATAGGGAATGCGTTTCGGAAGCCGGATGCTTGCTGCATCTGCAATGGTTCCCGAGCGGATTTCCGGCAATGAAAAAGAAGAGTGGTCCGCTGCATAGATCAGGTCGCAGGACAGGGCCAGTTCGAAGCCACCCCCTGCGGCCATGCCGCTGACACACGCGATGACAGGCTTGTTCAGGTCGCGCAGTTCCTGAATGCCGCCAAAGCCGCCAATCCCATAGTCACCGTCGATGGGAGCGCCTTCGGCCGCTGCTTTCAAATCCCAACCGGCAGAGAAGAAGCGTTCACCGGCGGTCTTGAGAATGGCGACGCGCAGTTCGGGGTCGTCGCGAAAGGCCGCGAAGGTTTGCCCCATGATCCGCGACGTTGGAAGATCAATCGCGTTGGCCTTGGGCCGGTCCAACGTAACTTCCAGAATAGCGCCTTCACGGCGGGTTGTTATGGCAGCTTCGGCCTGCGTGCTCATTTCATCTGCCTTTCCAAACGGGATCGCGTTTCTCCACAGCTGCGCGTGGGCCCTCCAGCGCGTCTTCGCTTTCGATCAGCGCTTTGAACAGTGGAAACGTACCGGCGCGCATGGCGGCATAGCTCTCGGCTAGGCTCATATGCTCCGCCATGCGTGTCGTCTGTTTTGCGGCGGCAACCGAAAGCGGCGCAGAACGCAGGATGCGTGCGGCGAGTGCCCTGGCCGCATTCATCAGCTCGGCCTGCGGCACGACATCATTGACCAGCCCCCACCGCAGACAGTCCTGTGCATTGAAACGTCGACCGCCGTAAAGAACTTCGTTTGCAATGACCTTGGGCAGAAGTTTGGGTAGAACGAACGAACCGATATCCGGCAGAACACCCAGCGACGTCTCGGGTAGCCAGAATTGTGCATGATCAGCGGCGATAATGAAGTCGGCGGTCAGGAGTATTTCGAAGCCAGCGCCAATGGCATAGCCGTTGACCGCGCAGATGACCGGCTTTTCCAGTCCGGGCAGTTCTGAAAAGCCATAGATGCCGCCTTGACCATAGTCGGCGATATAGCCATCTCCGCCAGTGGCGGCAGCTTCGTTCAGATCCCACCCAGCGGAGAAGAACTTCTCACCTCCGCCTGTGAAAATCGCAACGCGCAGGTCCGGGTCATCGCGAAAAATGGCGAAGGCGTCGCCGAGCTTTCGACTGGTCGGCTGGTCTATCGCATTGGCCTTGGGCCGGTCGAGCGTTATCTCCAATATCTGGCCGTTGCGAACAATTTTCACCTCTTCAGACATCATGCTCTCCTGTTGCGTATTAGGGCATCGACGGCGATGGCATTATCAGCGGTGACGATGAGCGGATTGATGTCGAGTTCCTCAATCAAGTCTGTCTGAGCGAGCGCATGGTTGCCAACTCGCCACGCCGCTTCCACGGCGGCTTCGATGTCCGCTTTCCGTCGGCCACGGAACCCGGTCAGAAGCGGGGCTGAGCGCAACGAGAGAAGCGCTGTTCGAATATCATTGCGACTGGCAGGTAAAAGAAGCGCGCGCGTATCATTCCAGAGTTCGACCATCACGCCGCCTGCGCCGATGGTGAGATAAAGCCCGAATTGCGGATCGCGTGCGATGCCGACGATCAGTTCGGTAACCCCTCCCTGAACCATTTTCTCGACCAGAAAATCGCATTCAAGATGGGCAAGCGAAACTGCGGCTGTGCGCACAGCCTCGGCATCCGCCAGATTGAGGTGGACCGCCGCCATTTCGGTCTTGTGGAGAAGGTTGTCTCCAACGCCCTTCAGGACGACGGGGTAGCCCAGCTTTTCAGCAAGCGCGACAGCATCATCGACGGTGGATGCAATGCCGCCCTCTGGGGTGACGATACCGATTTCATGCAGGACAGCTTTGGACGACCATTCGTCCATTGCAATCGCGTCCGATGCAAGGGCTGGCGCTTGGGCTGTCAGCATTGGAGGTTGCGGGCGTGACCAGCTTTCACCAATCCAGGCGGCATTGGCAGCAGCCGTCAGTGCTGTGGCAAGCCCCATCATTGGCGCGATACCGGCGGCGATCAGCCGTTCGGCATGGGTTTCTGTGAGGTTTTCCGGCAGACTGGCGACGAGTGCGAAGCGCCCACCGCTTGCCTTGTGCGCTTCTATCGCCGCTTCTAGCGATGTTTCGCAACCATTGTCGACGCAGCGGTCGCCGCGAGGAAAGTCGAGCACCAATATGGTCAGGCCGAAATTTCCGTCGAGCATGGCGCGATAGGTTGCCGTGAGTGCTGGTCCATTTCCCCATGTGAAGGTGTGATAGTCAAGGGGGTTCGAGATCGTGACCATTTCGGGCAAGGTGGCGCGTAGTTTCTCGGCCTCGTCAGGTGCAAGCGGTCGGAGGTCAAGACCGGCAGCGCTTGCAAGATCGCCAACGAGCGATGCTTCGCCGCCGGAACAGCTCATCGAGCCGAGACTGTTATCCGGCGAGGGACCGAGCACATGCAGCAGCTTCAGGGTTTCGACGAATTCGTCGAGCGTCCGGGCACGAATGACGCCGCATCGTGCGAAAAAGGCATCGGCCAGCGTGTCGGCTCCGGCCAGTGAAGCGGTATGTGAAAGGGTCATCGCCTGTGCCGCGGCGGAGGTCCCGACCTTGATCGCCACGACCGGCTTCCTCATTGCGCGCGCTTTGGCGAATACACGTTCCAGCCGTACAATATTGTCAAAGCCTTCAATGTGCAGGCCAAGAACGGTAACACGCGGATCGTCCAGGGCTGCTTCGGCAAGTTCAGAAAGACCCGTTTGGGCCTGATTTCCGGCGGTCAGCACATAGGCAATCGGCAGGCCGCGACGCTGCATAGTGAGATTGATGGCGATATTGGACGACTGCACGACAAGGGCGGCACCGCTTTCCACTCTCTTGCCGCCATGCTGGTCTGGCCAGAGCAGCGCGCCGTCAAGATAATTGACGAAGCCATAGCAATTGGGGCCGAGGATCGGCATATCGCCTGCTGCTTCCAGCAAAGCCCGGTTGCGCTCGGCGCCATCGGAAACCTCATTGAAGCCGGATGCAAAGCACACCGCGCCGCCACTGCCGCGGGCAGCCAGTTCTCGAACGATGTTGATCGTTCCGTCGCGATTGACGCCGATGAAGCTGACATCCGGCGCGCCGGGCAGGTCTGCGACAGATCTATAGCACTGGATATCGTCGATCGTATCGCGCGTGGGGTGGACTGGCCAAAGGTCGCCTTCAAAACCCATTTTACGGCATTGCCTCAGCACTGCCATAGACCACCCGCCGCCAAAGATCGCAATCGAACGCGGACGTAGAACACGAGACAGGTTCTTTTTGCTCACGATCAGGCTCCGAGTGGTCGGAGAAG
The DNA here is from genome assembly GCF_029909865.1 of Ochrobactrum sp. 19YEA23. Taxonomy (NCBI): domain Bacteria; kingdom Pseudomonadati; phylum Pseudomonadota; class Alphaproteobacteria; order Hyphomicrobiales; family Brucellaceae; genus Ochrobactrum; species Ochrobactrum sp. 19YEA23. Next base: position 73,091 of record NZ_JASAMQ010000003.1, read on the forward strand.
GTCGCGGGCAATGATGTGGCGTTGGATTTCGCTGGTGCCATCCCAAATTCGCTCCACACGGGCGTCGCGCCAGAAGCGTTCCAACGGCAGGTCGTCCATCAATCCCATGCCGCCATGCACCTGAATGGCGCGGTCGGTAATGCGGGCCAACATCTCGGACGCATAGACCTTCGCGGACGCTATCTCACGGTTTGCGGGCAAGCCCTGATCGAGACGCCAGGCGGCTGCCAGCGTCAGCCAGTCGGCGGCATCGATTTCGGTAACGGAATCGGCAAGCTGGAAACCGACGCCCTGAAAGCGTCCGATGGGCTGACCAAATTGCTTACGCTGCGCGGCATAGTCCACCATCATGTCGAACACACGGCGCGCTCGCCCAACCGCCATTGTCGCCACGGTGATGCGGGTGGCATAAAGCCATTCATTCATGACGGCAAAGCCCCCATCGACATCGCCGAGAACCTGAGTATCCGGAATGCGGCAATCGTCAAATTCAAGAATCATATTCTTGTAGCCGCGATGGCTGACGGATTTATATCCCTCGCGGATCGTGAAGCCCGGCGTGCCGCGGTCCACCAGAAAGGTCGTGATTTTCTTCTTTGGTCCGGCAGAAGATTGTTCTTCACCGGTCGCCATGAAGACAATGACAAAATCGGCGTGCTCCGCGCCTGAAATGAAATGCTTGGTACCGTTCAGCACCCAGTCGCCGCCATCGCGGCGCGCATTGGCTTTCATACCGCGAATGTCGGAGCCTGCATCGGGCTCGGTCATGGCGAGCGCATCCATCCTTTCTCCGCGCACGGCAGGCAGGAGATATCGCTCGATCTGTTCACCCTGACAGGCCATCAGAATATTTTGCGGGCGTCCGAAGAAATGTGTGAGCGCCATCGATCCGCGACCGAGTTCGCGCTCAACCAGCGCGAATTCGAGATGGGAGAGACCCGGGCCGCCGGCAGATTCCGGGAAATTGCTGGCGTAGAAGCCAAGTTCGATCGTCTTGCGCTTGATTTCCTCGCCGATCTCGTGTGGCACATGGCCGAGACGCTCGACGGTCGTTTCATGCGGATAAATCTCGTTCTCGACAAAGCTTCGAACTGTCGAGACGATCATTTCCTGTTCTTCAGTCAGTCCGAAATGCATTGCGTTCCTCCCATTACGCCTTGCTAGACCCTCTGGCCTATGGCGTTGTTATTTCTATAAGTGCAGGTCCCTCAACCGCCCGGGCGTTTCGCAGCGCTGTGGCAAGCTGCGCAAGATCAAGTGCGCCCGGACGAAGTGCGTCCTGATGGTCGCCATTTGTCAGCCGGATATGTTCGCCCGCTATGCCATAGGCCTGTGCGAGCTTGACGAAATCGGGCGCTGTCGGGCGCACTCCAACCGGTTCTATCTCCCGGGACAGCATGTAATCTTCGATTTCCTGATAACCGTGATTGTTCCAGACCACGAAAATCACCGGTGCTTTCTCATCCACAGCAGTGCCGAGCGTGCCCAGACAAAACTGGAAGCCGCCATCGCCCACAAGGCAGACAACAGGCGCGCCGCTCTGCGCAAGGCTTGCGCCGACTGCGGCAGGAGGACCAAACCCGAGCGCACCATAGCCGGTTGAAGCATTGAACCAGCTTCGCGGGTCGTCGGCTTCGAAGAACAGATTGCCTGCATAGGCAAGCTGGGTGGAATCCCCGACGATAATGCTCCCGGGCAACGTGTCCCGAATGGTATCCAGAACTTCGATCAATGCCTGCATTTTGGATGAAAGAGAGCGGTAGGCTGCCTCCGTTGCGACAGAAGCGCGTTCCTTTCCGCCGTCGCGCTCTGCGTGAGACAAATCACGGAGGGACGACGCGAGCGCTTCCACTATCAGGGCTGCGTCGCCTGTGAGCGCGAGCGCGGCCGGATAGCTGGTAGCAGCTGCATCGGGATCGACATCAATGCGGATCATTCTGGCGGGCGGTTCAAAACCGCCGTCCACATACATGTCGTAATCGGTCGGCCCAAACTGGGTTCCGATGGCGATGACGAGATCGGCCTCTGCGATCAGTTGGCGGATCGGCGGCAGGCTTGGGCTTGCCTGCACCATAAGGGGATGGCGACCAAGCAAACCACGGGCGTTTGTTGTGGTGATCACCGGTGCGTCAAGCATTTGTGCAAGGGTGGAAATGGCATCACACGCGCGGTTGGCGCCCCCGCCAGCGAGGATCAAAGGACGCCGCGCTTCCGCACACAATGTTGCGGCGTCGATGATTTTATCGGTGTCGAAAGCGACGGCAGCCTTTTCCAACGGCTTCAGTGGTGCGCCTTCAAATGGAGCTTCCATGAGGTCGGTTGGAATTTCAATATGGACGGGACCGGGACGTCCCGATTTCATCCGGGCAAAGGCGCGGCCAACCAGTGATACCAGATCGCCGGGTTGTTCCAGCCGTTCCGATGACAAGGCGATTGTTCGCATCGTTGCGGACTGATCGGGCAGTTCGTGCAGATGCCCCCGGTAATGTCCGAGCGTATGGCGGGCATTGACCCCGGAGATGACCAGCATCGGGATGGAATCCGCGCGCGCCTGCGCCATGGGGGTGATGGCGTTGGTCAACCCCGGGCCGGTAATCAGCAGGCAAACGCCCGGCTTGCCGGAAACCCGCGCATAGCCATCCGCCATAAAACCTGCATCCTGCTCGTCGCGCGGGGTGACGTGCCGAATGCCCGACCCGGCCAGACCGCGATAAAGCTCTGCCGTATGCACGCCTGGAATGCCAAACACGGTATCGACGTCGTGCGCTTCCAGAAGCTCAATCAACGCCTGCCCGACCGTTGTTTTGCTGCTCATGACACCAGACTTTCCGCATTGTGGTTAAGGCCGCGGGCAAAACGGGCAATACGGTCGCAAGCCTCGATAATCCGGTCTTCGGGAACGGTGACGCTCATGCGCACCAGATCCTTCGCAACCTGGCCAAAAGACGTGCCGGGCATCATCGAGACATAGTGTTCTTCAAGCAGGCGGCTGGCGAATTCTTCGCCATTCAGTCCGGTGCCGCCAATATCCAGCAGTACGAACATGCCAGCTTCCGGCATCAACGGCTTGATGCCCGCGACACCGCGCAATTGTTTGACCACGAGTTCCGACCGGGCCTTGTATTGGGCGCGCATGACGGAAGATGTCGTCAGGTCGTGGGTCAGCGCATAAGCCACCATGTCGGCGATGAAAGGCTGTCCGCCGAAGAGCATGGATTCGGAAAACGGCAGCAATCTTTGGCAGAACTCTTCCGATCCAATAGCCCAACCCGCGCGAAAACCGGGTGCTGCATGCGACTTGGATATGGAAGAGACCACGATTGCGCGATCAGCCATTTCTGGAATGTCGAGCGGCGAAGCAAATGCTGCGCCGAAGGTAAGCTCTTCATACACCTCATCGCAGATGATCCAGAGATTGTGCTTACGGCACACTTCGGCGATGGCGGCAATTTCGGGCTTTGTCAGCACCGAGCCGGTGGGGTTGTGCGGATTGTTGAGGAGCAACGCGCGGCAGTCGGGCGTAATGGCGGCTTCCAGTATGTCCGCGCGAAGATGAAAGCCGTCTTCGGCCCGCAATGGCACTGGAACGATATCAGCTCCCGGCGCGCGCACAACGCCTTCATAGGTCGCATAATAGGGGTCTGGAACGAGAACCTTGTCACCTGCCTCGACCAGTCCGGTCAGGACTGCATAGAGTGCTGTCTGGGTGCCCGGAAAATAGAGGATGTTGTCTGTGGTGATGGTGCGGCCAGTGCGCTTTGAGTATTTTGCGGCCAGTGCCGCCAGCACTGCCGGTTCGCCGCGACCGTTCGAATAGCGGGTGCGACCGGCGCGCATGGCATTGTTGCACACCTCCAGCAGCATGGGGTCTGGCGCGACGTCGGGTTCGCCAATCGTGAACTCGATAACCGGATGGCCGAGCGCGCGCAGTTCCCTGCCACGCGCATGGACACGCCATTTGTCCGACCCCAGTCCTGATAGTCTTTCGGTGATGGAAGCGTAATGCATGTCAATGTCTCGGAAGTGGTGGCACGGCGGGAAGCTCGATGCCGAGAAGGGCGCCGATGGAGCTTAGTCCGATGCCGATTTGCATGGTGTCGTCGATTTCGTCCGCGCTGAGACAGCCTTCGATCCACAGGCCGTCGATCAGTGCGTTGACCGCGATGGCGAGGCGTCGGCACGCCTGCGGGGTTGGCTCGCGGCCTTCCGCCGACAAGACCTCCGCAATCAGGGTTTCAGTCGCCCGGCGAAAAGCGAGATAGCCTTCACGATGCTCGCGTTCCAGATCCGGATCGAGATGAACCTGACTGACGAAAGTCGCCCAGAGCGAAAGCATGCGCGGGTCTGCCACTGCTCCACCAAGGCTGGCAGCGACGAAACGCGTCAGCCGGTCATGGGGCGTGCCGCCGTCCGATTCCAGAATACTCAACGCCGGCACGGTCATCATTTCGATCATACGCCGGTAGGCGGCGGCGATGAGATTGGCCTTTGATGTGAAGTGATGCCTGATGAGGCCATTGCTGACCCCGGCACGCGCGGCGACGGCGCGCACCGTCGTCGCCTGTATCCCCAGATCGGCAATGCAATCGAGCGTAGCCTCTATCATGTCTGTGCGACGGTCGAAGTCTGGCGCACGTCGAAACGATGCGGTCATCTTCTCCTCCCTTGATGCGTGACTATGCACTTGCATAACACTTATTCAAGTGTATAGTCAGCGTCAAGGGAACCGTTGGCTGCTTGTTGAGAAGTCGAACAAGAACTTCGAAGTGGCTGATAGACAAGTAATATCCAGGTGGCTTTCGGCGAACCGATTGGGTGGCCGGGCCAAGGGAGGTTCGTGCCGCATGAGCCAGGGCGAAGAGGCGATCTCTGTCGTCGACCTTCACAAGCGTTTCGGTGATCTCGAGGTGCTTAAGGGCGTTTCACTCAAGGCGCGCGAGGGCGATGTTATCGCAATTATCGGCGGATCGGGCTCCGGCAAATCGACATTTCTTCGCTGCATCAACATGCTGGAACTGCCGACTTCGGGGGCGGTTACCATCCATGGTGAGACTATCGCCATGAAGAACGGTGGTAATGGCAGCCAGATTCCCACGGACAGAAAGCAGATCGAGCGCATTCGCACACGGCTTGGAATGGTCTTCCAGAGCTTTAATCTCTGGCAGCACATGACTGTTCTTGAGAACGTGATCGAAGCGCCCGTTCATGTGCTGGGGGTGCCGAAAGCCGAGGCGATAGATCGCGCCGAAACGCTGCTGAAGCGCGTTGGGCTCTATGAAAAGCGGGATGTGTATCCAGCTTTCATGTCCGGCGGCCAGCAGCAGCGCGCCGCGATTGCGCGTGCGCTCGCGATAGAACCGCTGGTCATGCTTTTCGATGAACCGACCTCTGCGCTGGACCCTGAGCTTGTTGGCGAGGTGCTCTCCGTTATCGGAGATCTGGCCAAGGAAAAGCGCACGATGATTCTCGTTACGCACGAGATGAAATTTGCGCGCAAGGTCGCGAACCACATTGTCTTTTTACATGATGGCAGGATCGAGGAAGAGGGGTCCCCCGAAGACGTATTCGGGAACCCCAAATCCGAACGACTGAAAAAATTCATCAGTTCAACGCACTGAAACGGGAATGGGAGAAGTACTAATGAAGCGTCTTTTTACAAGTCTGTGTATCGGTGTAACATTTGCTGTCGCGGGCGTCGCGGTTGCGAATGCCGAACAGGTAAAGGTCGGTATCGCAGCCGAACCCTATCCGCCCTTTACCTCGCCCGATGCGTCGGGAAAGTGGCAGGGATGGGAAATTGATTTTGCCGATGCCGTCTGTAAAGAGGCCAAGCTTGATTGTGTGATCACGCCTGTCGCCTGGGATGGCATCATTCCAGCGCTGACCACCAGCAAGATCGACATGATTGTCGGCTCCATGTCGATGACGCCCGAACGTCTCAAGACGATCGATTTCTCGGACAAGTATTACAATACGCCGACGATCGTCATCGGTACCAAGGATCTCAAATTCGATGCGACACCGGAGGGGCTGAAGGACAAGACCATTGGCGTTCAGGTCTCGACCATCCATCAGGCTTACGCGATGAAGCACTTCGCGCCCGCCGGTGCCACGATCAAGGAATATCAGACGCAGGACGAAGCCAATAACGACCTGACAGCCGGGCGTATCGACGCTGTACAGGCGGATTCGCTGGCGCTTCGCACCTTTCTTGCCACGGACAGCGGCAAGGCATGCTGCGAGGAAAAGGGCACGGTCGCGCAGGACGTTGAGGTTCTGGGACCAGGCGTGGGTATCGGATTGCGCAAGGGCGATACGGAACTCAAGGACAAGTTGAACGCTGCAATCAAGGCGATCCGTTCCAACGGCACCTACGACACTTTCACGAAAAAATATTTCGACTTCGACATTTACGGCCAGTGAACGTCATGGCCAGCCGGCATCCAGTCGGCTGGCCTATTCTGATTTCAGCATGAACGGGACTGGCCATGGATGCACCATTGATCAACTGGAGCCTGCTTGCTCTCAATCCACCGGGGTGGGGAGGCGTGCTTCTGCAGGGCTTCTGGCACACGCTGCAAATTGCCGTCGGCGGTTATTCGCTCGGTCTGTTGATCGGCATGTTTGGTGCGCTGGGCAAGCTCTATGGCGGCCCTATCATTCGTGATCTGCTGGAAGTCTACACGACCGTGGTGCGCGCCGTGCCGGAGCTGGTGCTGATCCTCATCCTGTATTATGCAGGCACAGATTTGCTGAACCAGATGCTCGCTGTGTTCGGCTATGGCAAAGTCGATATCAGCGGGCTCGCTGCTGGCATCTTTGTCATCGGGGTGGTGCAGGGCGCCTATTCAACGGAAGTCCTGCGCGGTGCGATCAAAGCGATTGCACCCGGCCAGATCGAGGCGGCGCGCGCGTTCGGCATGCCGCCGTCGAAGATGCTCCGACGCATTACGATACCGGCCATGCTGCCCTTTGCCATACCGGGCCTTGCCAATCTGTGGCTTATCTCGACCAAGGACACGGCTCTTCTGGCTGTCGTCGGTTTCAGCGAATTGACGCTGGTAACACGACAGGCGGCAGGCACGACCAAGCACTATCTGCTGTTCTTCTTGACCGCTGGCGTGCTTTACCTCGGGCTCACCCTGATTTCGAATGCCTTCATCGGCATGATTGAGCGGCGCTCGCGCCGTGGTTTTGCGCGGATTGACTGAGATGAGCACATCTTCAGCCATATACGAAAACCGAACCTCTGCCAGAATCTGGCTTGAACCGCACCGCGTCGTGCTGATTGTCATCGCAATCGCACTGTTTGCCTCGGCGGTGATATTTGGCCGCTGGGACTGGCTGCCGCAATATCTGCCTCGTCTGGGGTCCGGCATTCTGGTCACCCTGTTCATGTTGTTTGGGTCGGCCATTCTAGGGTTCATGCTGGCGCTCCCGCTTGGGCTGCTTCAGGTGACTGGGCCCTGGTGGTTGAGCTGGCCAGCCAAGGCGTTCTGCACCGTCATCCGGGGCACGCCTCTGCTGTTGCAGCTCTGGCTGCTCTATTACGGCCTTGGTTCTCTGTTCCCGTCCATTCCCGGCATTCGCAGTTCATTTATCTGGCCTTATCTGCGTGAAGCATGGCCCTATGGACTTGCCGCGCTGACGATCTCATTTGCGGCCTATGAGGGCGAGGTCATGCGCGGCGCTTTCGCTGGCGTGCCGTCTGGCGAATTGCAAGCCGGGCGTGCTTTTGGCATGTCGCCCTGGAAAGTGTTTCGCCGCATCTGGCTGCCACGTGCCATCCATCGCGCGTTGCCCACGCTGAACGGTGAAACGGTTCTGCAGCTGAAGTCGACACCGCTGGTCGCAACAATCACCGTGGTCGATGTTTACGGCGTCGTCTCCCGTGTGCGACAGGACACTTACCTGACCTATGAGCCGCTTCTTCTGCTGGCATTGATCTACATGATACTGACCGCAGGTCTGGTCTGGGTCTTCCGCCGTCTTGAGAACCGAATTCCGACAAGAGGTGCTTGAATGCGCGATTTTTCGACTGCTATTCGCAATAACCTGCCCGAACTGACGGCATTGCGACGTGACCTCCATGCTCATCCCGAACTTGGTCTTGAGGAAAAACGGACCTCGGAGATTGTTGCGCGGGAGCTTGAGGCTTTAGGGTACAAAGTCACACGCGGGCTTGCAAAAACCGGGGTGATTGGCACTTTGACGAACGGGTCGAGCCGGAAGTCGGTCGGCATTCGCGCTGATATCGATGCGCTGCCGATTCACGAGCAGACAGGTCTTTCCTATTCCAGCAAGTCGCCGGGGCTGATGCATGCATGCGGGCATGATGGCCATACGACCATGTTGCTTGGCGCCGCCAAGGCCCTGGCCGAGCGGCGCAATTTCGACGGCACCATTCATCTGATCTTTCAACCGGCGGAAGAGAATTTCGGCGGGGCCAAGATCATGATCGAAGAAGGATTGTTTGATCGCTTTCCCTGCGACGCTGTTTTTGCCCTTCACAATGATCCCGGCATTCCGCTTGGCAAGTTTGCCTTTCGCGATGGACCGATCATGGCTGCGGTTGATGAGGCGATGATCAAAGTGAAAGGCTATGGTGGTCATGGATCGGAGCCGGAAAAGACCGCCGATCCCATAATGGCTGGCGCTTCCATCGTGATGGCGTTGCAGACTATCAAGTCGCGCAATGTGCCGGCGCTGGACCCGGCGGTTGTGACCGTTGCAGCTTTTCATGGCGGCTCGGCAAGCAACATCATTCCATCGTCGGCGGAAATTGTCGTCGGTATCCGCACCTTTTCGCCGGTCATTCGCGATCAGATTGAAGAGCGGATCAAACGTGTTGCGGCCTATCAGGCAGAGAGCTTTGGACTGACTGCAGAAGTCGATTATCTGCGCAGTTACGACGCAACGATCAATCATACCGCTGAAACGGATTTCGCGCGCAATCTGGCGCTGCAATCGTTTGGTGCGACGAATGTGATTGAGCTGGAGCGCCCGTTCATGGGCAGCGAGGACTTCGCCTATATGCTTGTCGAGCGACCCGGCACCTATTTCTTTTTGGGTGGGGGCAAGGGAGAGAATGACTTCCAGCTCCACCATCCATCTTATGATTTCAATGATGATCTGATCCCCATCGGCGCGGCCTTCTGGACCGAGCTTGCTGAAGCCTATCTTAAACCCGAGTGAGCCCATGACCGCCGTTTATGAATTCAATTCTGCCATCGTCCGGACGCCGGGACGATCCGTCATCAATGGTTTGCGCGCCGATGACCGGGGCAACCCGACCTATGAGGGGGTCAAGGAAGAACACGAAGCCTATGTGCAGGCCCTGCGGCAGGCAGGTGTAGAAGTAACCGCGCTTCCCCCAATGGCGGAATTTCCGGATTCGATCTTTGTCGAAGACCCGGCTTTGGTGTTCCACGAAGGCGCTGTTCTGCTGCGTCCCGGTGCACCCACGCGTGTGGGTGAAACGGCGGAAATCGAGCCGGTTCTGCGCTCTCTTTTTGAGAGGGTCGTGCCGCTTGCATCGCCGGGCTTTGCGGACGGTGGGGACGTTCTTGTCACACCGTCGGCGGTGATGATTGGCCTGTCAGCGCGCACAGACAAAAGCGGCGCCGAGGGGCTTCGTGCAGCCCTTGCAACCCTCGGTCATGCTGCGGAGATTGTCGAAACACCGAAGGGCGTGTTGCATTTCAAGACCGACTGCTCGCTGCTTGATGAGGAGACCGTGCTTGCCACGCACAGGCTGGCGGGTTCGGGTTTCTTCAGAGGCTTGCGTGAAATCGTGACGCCCGAAGGTGAGGAGGCCGCCGCCAATGCGCTGAGGGTCAACGATGTCGTCTTTGTTGGGGCTGATTTTCCTCGTACGATCGATCTGCTCGATACAAAGGGCTACAAGGTTGTAGCTCTGAAGACGGGGCAGATTGGGCGGATCGATGCGGGCCTGTCGTGCATGTCGCTGCGGTGGTGGCGATAGTCAGGATGCATTCCAGACGATAGATCGGCGCTGGTATCCAGCGCCGATTTTTATCGGATGATCTATGGCCCGCCTCAATGATTGGGATCTATCGATAGACATCCATATTGTCTGCGTCTGGTGTCCCAAAACTGCGCGCATAGGAATGGCCGCTATAAACCGCAGCGGCGATGATCGATGGTGCATAACAGTCACCAATTGAGGTAACGGATTTTATGCCCGCTTCCTGCCATTCATTCCGGCGAGCTTCCAGTGCAACCGCCAGGCTTTTGTCGGGATGACGGCTGGTGACTGGCACCAGTGTGGCGCATGGAATTTCGGTTTCCCTGCCGGAATAGACACATGCGACAGACAGGCTATCGGTGGTTTGTCTGGCGAGCCTGTGCAGCGGGATTATCCTGACACCCAGCTCTATCAATCTCGTTTGAATCTTCGACTGTTCGAGCGTGTGTTCGCTCCAGGGGGCCACGATTGCAGCTGGTGTTACCAATGTCGTATCAATGCCGCGACTGACCGCAAGCTCGGCGAGAACCGAGCCGAGATAGTAACGATCATCATCGAATATCACCAAAGGTCCGCGACAATCATCAAGGGATGTTTTGTCTTTGAGAATGGTGTCGACACTCAACGTGTGACCATCCAGTGTTCCCAGAGGTTGTCTGTGGGAACGCCCGACGGCATCGGTGCGCCAGCGCGCGCCGGTTGCCAGCACCACGTTGGGAATTCCGTAAGTCAAAATCTCATCGGCATCCAGATGGCTGTCGAGATACATCTCCACATTGGTCGCACGCTGCAATTGCGTCATCCGCCAATCGCGAACACGCGCCCAGCTTGCAAGACCGGGGAGGGCCGCTTCCTCGGTCACACGCCCACCCCACTGCGTGCTTCTATCAGCAATGATGACTTCTGCGCCGCGCTCGGCCATGGCGCGGGCAGCTTCCAGACCAGCGGGGCCACCACCGACCACCAGAACTTTCTCGGTGGTCTGCAGCTTGCCGATTTTTTCCGGGTGCCAACCCTTGCGCGCTTCTTCGCCAATTGTCGGGTTTTGGGTACAGCGCAATGGTGCAACGATGTTGTCGCTGGCGGTGCATATATTGCAACCGATGCATTCGCGAATGTCATCGACGCGACCGCTCTGGATTTTCTCTGGCAGAAATGGGTCGGCAATTGACGGGCGCGCCGCGCCGATAAGATCGAGAACGCCGGATTTGATTGCCTGTACCATCGTGTCCGGCGATGTATAACGGCCGACACCAACGACTGGTTTGGTGGTGAGTGATTTTACAAAAGAAATATAAGGCTCCTGAAAGCCTTCCTGCGAAAAGCGGGATGTCTGGCTGTCGTTGGACCAGCCGGACAGGTTCACATCCCAAAGATCAGGCTCATCGGCGAGAGCGGCAATGACGTCCCGTCCTTCACCATTGTGCTGGATGCCCTGATCACCCAGAAACTCCTCAACCGCAAAGCGCACCGCAATCGCACATTTGTCACCGACAGCGTCGCGCGTATCCGCCAGCACTTCACGAAACAAACGCAGTCGGTTCTCGAACGACCCGCCATATTCGTCCGTGCGGCTATTATAACGTTGCAGCAGAAAATGCTGCAGCAAAGTCATGTCGTGGCCTGCGTAAACATAGACGATATCGAAACCGGCTCGTTTGGCGCGCAGCGCTGCATCGCGATGCCATTTGCGAAACCGTGCAATGTCGGTCTTGTCCATGGCTTTTGCCTGAACCGGATCTTCCACATCGACAATCATGTCCATGGGCCCAAGAGGCGCCAGTCTGGTCAGACGGTTGGAGACATGGATGCCGTTATGCACAAGCTGGATTGCCGCGAGACTGCCATGCTGGTGAACCGCGTCAGTCAGCTTCTGGAGACGGTCGGCGTCCCTGTCGTCCCATATGCGACCCTGATTGGAAGGCGTAATATCCGATGTGGGATGGATTTCGGTTTCCTGCGTGGAAACCACACCCCAACCGCCCTCTGCCTTCATCTCACGCAGGCGAAGATCATGCTCGGGATAGCGATGGCCCATGCCGCTACAATGTGGAACCTGATAGAAACGGTTCTTCGTCGTGACGGGGCCAATCTTGATTGGCTCGAACAGAATTTCGTGACGCTTGTCCATGGTCGCTCTGCTTATCATTTGGAAGAAGGCCACCCCTCTTTGGGGGTGACACAATCTGACGTGAATCTCTGCCGCGTTTAACGCGCCAGAGATCGTTTGAAGCGGGCTTCGAGTTTGGCCTGACCATATTCCAGAACGATGGATAGGGCCCAGTAGATCATCGATGCGGTAATGAGCATTTCGATATGCCGGAACTCGGTTTGCCCCTGTGTGCGGGCGAGATACATGAGTTCCCATACGCCAATGACCGAGACCAGTGACGAGTCCTTGAGCATTGCGATGAACTGGTTACCGGTCGGCGGAATGATGATGCGCATTGCCTGCGGAAGAATGACCAGCCACATGGTCTGTGAAGGGCCGAGGCCGAGCGCGAAAGCGCCTTCCTGCTGTCCACGCGGAATGCTCTCGATGCCTGCGCGGAAAATCTCGGTCATATAAGCGCCATAGCATAGCGACAGCGCCAGAATACCCGCTGGAATAGGCCCGATGACATAGCCCACCTGCGGTAGTCCAAGGTAGATGATATAGATCTGCATCAGCAATGGCAGGCCGCGGAAGAGCGATGTGTAGAACGTCGCCAGCCCGTAGACCAGACCGTTCTTTGATAGCTTGGCCACAGCGCCAACCAACGCCAGAATGGTGGCGAAAAAGATGGAGGCTGCGGAAATGTAAAGCGTTGTGACGACACCCTGACTGATCAGAAATCCGATCTTGCGGGCTATGAATTCAAACGAAAGATTGAATGAATAGAAGAAGACCATCAAGAGCAGGAACAGTTCCAGCCATATTCCGGATATCTGTGCCCAACGCGGAAAAAGTCTCAGAAAACTCCAATTGGCGAATATGATAACGCTAAGCAGTATAGAGGAGATCAGTGTCGCTTTGGTGAAACCCGCTTTCGCGACTTTGGGGTCGATACCAAGCCAGTTTGTTATGCCGGAGAACCGGATATTCATGAAACAGAAGAGTGCCGTCAGGATAACAAAGAACGCTATCTGAACAGTACGCTTGGCGGCCTCCGGCCGCATCAGAAAAAACCTCCCGAGCATGTTCTCTCCTCTGTTAGCTTGCCTTTCGCTCAGCAAGCCAATCCTGCATCTGCAATTTCCAATAGGTGAGCTGTGCGGCTGCGAGGCCAGCGGCTCCGCCAGCCCAGACCAATCCGAATTTTTCGAACAGCTTGTAGCGGTCACTCTGTCCGCAGATAGCTTCCGCCACGACCTTGCCGCCAATGGCGGTGGTGTTGAGTCCATGGCCACCAAAAGCGGTGCAATACCAGGTGCTGCGATCCAGTTGGCCAATCTGGGGCATCAAATGTCTGGCGTAGGACATCAAGCCCGACCACGCCAGTTCCGTCTTGAGTGACGCAAGCTGGGGATAGGTTCCCACCATCTCGTTGCGCAACTCGCGCACCACGCCGGGCGTATTGGCTGCTCTTGTGGTGATGCGTCCGCCCCACAAAAGTCTGCGACCACCATCAATCACACGATAGTAGTCACCAGCGCGGCGGTTATCACCAATCGCGGCTGTTGTGCGGATTGCCGATGCAATCAGTTCAGGCGCTTCTTCACTCACCATCACATAGGTTGCAATTGGCAGGTAGGCCCGCCTGATCTGGCCCACCAGACCGTCAGTATAACCACCAGTGGTGATCAGCACTGCGCCTGCCTTGACCTGTCCCTGAGCTGTTTTGACAAGCTTCCCGTCCTTGTGGTCGAGCAACTGCACCACACGACTATGCTCGAATATCCGCCCACCAAGCCGCTCTATCTCGCGCGCCAGCGCCCGGAGATAATTCAATGGATGGATATGGAATGCATTGGGGTCGTAGACCGATTGAAAGTAGCGCTGCGAATTCAGGATGCCGCGCGTTTCAGTGGTTGGGTGGAAGTCAATCTTGTAGCCATAATCGCGTTGCAGCGCGTCGGCGTAGTGTTTCAGGCTGTCACCATCGTCATAACGGCGGACATGCAAAATGCCGGGAATGGACTGGGCTTCATCGATCTTCAGCGTGTCGATGTTTTGTCGAACGAATTCGACACCTTCAATCGATAATTGATGCAGTGTCTTGGCAACAGACTTGCCAGCCCGGGCAGCAATTTCATCGCCACCAGAGGCAAAGCCGGGGCTGACAAAACCGCCATTGCGCCCGGAGGCGCCGAAGCCGATGCTCTCGGCTTCCAGAACAACAACTCGCTTGCCTGCGCGCGACATCTGCAAAGCGGCTGACAAACCAGCCAGCCCTCCGCCGATCACGGCAACATCTGCTGTTATCTCGCGTTCGAGTGTCGGACGCACCAATGTGTCCGCCGTCGTCTGGCTGTAATATGTGGCCGGATAAGTCATCGCAATACCAGGAAAAGCATATCGGATGAGCCACCGTCACGATGGCTCATTTCGATATTGATCTAAGGGGAATGTCAGTCGGCGCTGTAGTCTTTGCCGTACCACTTTGCAGTGAGTGTCGCCAAAGTGCCGTCAGACTTCATCTGCTTGATGATCTCGCCAATCTTGGCGGTCCATTCCGGATCGTTCTTCTCCGCGATGACCACGAGCGGCTCACGGAAGGCATATTCGCCCTCAAGAATTTTCACCGGATAACCGTTCTTGATGGCGTTCTGCGCCGTCTGTTCCGGAGCGATGATCGCATCAATGCGAACGCCGTCACCCAGTCTCAGATCGTCGAACGGCAGCATGGAATCCGCAAAGGTGCGAATTTCGCCCGGTTCCAGCTTGTATTCGATTGGGGGAAGGCCCGGTGCGTCAATTTCCAGCTGGTGACGCGCGAAATCTTCCGACGTGGTCGCCGTTTCTACGCCGATGACTTTGCCCTTGAGATCAGCAACGGATTTCGCCTCGCTGTCCTTGTGCACGACATAGACATAGGGGCTGTAATAATAAACACCGGCGAAATCGATGACATTGGCGCGCGCCTTGGTCGGTGTTACCGATCCGACACCCACGTCATAGCGCCCCTGCCAGCGTCCGCCGGTCAGCGTTGCCCAATCCGGCGTTTCGAAAGAGACGCTGACGCCAAGGCGCTTGCCGATCTCGTTGGCCACGTCCACGTCGAAGCCTACGAGTTTGTTGGAATCATCCAGAAAGCTCTGGGGTGGCCAACCCGCATTGGTTGCGACAACCATGGCCTTTTTTTCCATGACGCGATCCAGCGTCTCTCCTGCATAAGCAGAAAATCCGGTAGCCAGAATAGCGCCTGCGATACCCATTATTGTTATGATTTTTTTCATTTTATCGAACCCCTCCTCTGGTTTGATGCATCAGCATTGCATAAACCCGGAAGCAACGGCTAGGCGGCCCGGATAAGTAGGTTATGAAATTAGCGTATGATGATATGCCGTTCTTGCAGGATGTAGGGTCGGGCCTGTTTGTGTTCGGGGCCGCTCAAGCGAATGGCCCCGCCATCACAAGCGAATTCGTCTGATCGCCGGTGCTGCCGACTATTGGTTGCGCACTGCCATTGCGGTGACTTCAACCCGCATTTCCGGGGTGGCGAGACCTGAAACACCCACCGCGCAACGAACCGGAAACGGCTTCTTGAAAAAGCGCAGATACACTTCATTGAACGCCGGGCGCTCATTGATGTCGGTCAGATAAATCGTCAGGTGAATAACATTCGCCAGACTGCTGCCAGCCTTTTCAAGCGATGCTTTGAGGCTGTTCAGCGTGCATTCGCTTTGGGCCGTTATATCACCGGTTTCCATGGAGCCATCGGCCCGGATGGGAACATGGGTGGTCACCAGGAAATTGCCGATGCCTGCAACATCGGAAGAGATTTCGCTTTCGTCTGTATCCTCAAGGAAATAGGGCGTTGTGCTGTTCGTCATGGTCTTCTCCGGTCGTTGGCGAGTATCCGAAATCTGCGACGCGGTTTTGGGATAAGTTGCGCGTTAAAACAAGCAGCCAGAGCATTGTTATTGCTCAAACTGGATACGAATTGCTCTTTCTTGCCTCGAACCGGCTCTGCGTGAGGTAGCAACAATGTGTAGTCACGCGGCGGGTAAACTATTGCGATGGTCGTTAGGCGGGTCTAGAAACAGGTCAGAAGCACGAGGCTTCCCTCAACGACGGCCAATTCTGGTCTGAAAGCAATCCATGACTGAAAAACACTCTCATCGCGGGCTTGTTGTCGCCGCGATTATGGCAAGCATGGCCATGATCGCCGTCGAGGCAACAATTGTGTCGACCGCGATGCCGCAGATCGCAGCGCAACTTGGCCAGCTCAATCTTTATTCCTGGGTGTTCTCGTCATTCCTTTTGACCCAGACGGCAACGACAGTCGTGTTTGGCAAACTGGCCGATATCTATGGACGCAAGCCGGTGCTCGTCTTTGGCATAGCTCTGTTTCTGGTTGCCTCTGTGCTGGCCGGTTTTGCATGGTCTATGCCGTCGATGATTGCTTTTCGATTGTTGCAGGGCATTGGGGCAGGGGCGATCCAGCCCGCGGCCATGACCGTCGTAGCCGATCTTTTTCCTGGAGCGCAGCGCAGCAAGGTTCAGGGATATCTTGCCAGTGTCTGGGCATTGTCTGCCGTTGTCGGTCCTTTGCTTGGTAGTCTCATCATTCACAATTTGAGCTGGGCATGGGTGTTCTGGATCAACGTGCCTGTCGGTATTCTGGCCGCATCCGGCTTTCTCCTTTTCCTGCATGAAGAGAAGCGCTCCACGCGCGTATCGGTCGATGTGCTTGGCGCGGCTCTTTTCGCCGTCTCCATCTCCTCGCTGATGATTGCGCTCACGCTTATGGAGAGCGCGGTTTCGCTGGAGGGAATTCTGGCACTAGCGCTGTTCGGTCTTTCGCTGGTTGCCTTCATCTGGCAGGAGCGCCGCGCGAAAGAGCCGATGGTTGCGCCCGATTTGTGGCTAAAGCGTCCCATAGCATTTTCCAATCTGGCGGTTTTTCTGGCCAGTATGTCGATCATGGGGCTGACGACATTCCTGCCCATGTATGTGCAGACGGTCCTCAACCGGTCTCCCGTGGTCGCGGGCTTTGCGCTCACCATGTTGCTGCTGGGCTGGCCGTGCGGCGCGACGATTGCATCGCGCCAGTTCACGCGGTTTGGACTGCGCCCAATCATGATCGCGGGAAGCATCTGCATTCCGATTGGAACGTCGCTGCTCGTCATGCTCACCCCAGCTAGTTCAGCCACACTGGCTGGAGCCGGTTCTCTGATCATGGGATTTGGCATGGGGCTGCTCAACATCGGGGCGCTGATCCTGACGCAGGACAGCGTGAGCTGGTCGGAGCGCGGCAGTGCCACGGCATCAAATGTCTTCTCGCGCAATTTGGGCAGTACGCTCGGAGCGACTGTTCTGGGCGCGGTGCTGACCTACGGACTTTCGAACGCTAATCACGGTGAGGCGATTACATCGGATCAACTTCGCGACTTGCTGAATGGCGCGGAGACGCTGATGGATCAGCAGGCGCTGCGACTGGCGCTTCAAAATGCGCTGCACGCGACCTTTGTTGCGATGATGCTGATCGCGGTCTTGATTGTGCCAATTTGCCTTTTTGTCCCACGGGTCAAAAAGACTTATGAAGAACAAGTGGTGACCTGATGTCCATTCGATAATCGAGAGCCGTAGATTTAAATCGTTATTACTTTCCAACCAGCAGGCCTTGTCATTTTGCGGTGACCTCGCTGGCGATTCAATACTGGGATATAGATTGCCAATATAGGCCGGTTATCGCCAAGTTACATCATGCCGAATAACAATATTGAATAGCAGATAAACGACCTACATGGCGAGAGGGCCAATCCCAGCATGTTTCCATGCGTATCGGTTTATTTGTTGAATTTCTCAAGGATTTTGAGTTTTACTGTAACTTCCGGCTCTCCAATTTAGATATTGCAGTTACAAAATCGCACCTGCCTAAACGTCTTTGCCTTCTGCCCGGTCTCTGAGAATTTGCGCGGCTCTCGCCCGGTATTTCTCTTTCACGTCATCGGGAACGCCGCCGCTGACACTGGCGCCGCTGACGATTTTGCCAACGGCAGCATCCCAGTCCAAATCGGGATCGGGGTTCTCATGCTCGAAAAGTTGCTTGGCTAGCTCTTCGATCTCTAACTGCTTTTCAAGTTCGCCGCTCATGACTACCTCCAGCTGCAAATATCTCTGATAGTTGGTACATCCACACCGCAACAGTCACCGTTTAAGGCAGTCGCCCGCTGCCATCTTCGTGATGGCGGACCATGTATTTGCGGATCAGCAAATCGAGCGCCTCTCTGGCTTCTGCCTCAGGCAGGTGCGCCTGAACGTGACCGTCAATCACGACGACTTCGCCGCTGAATTTATCGAAAACGGACCAGGTACTGTCGGCTTCCTGCCGGACCCCAAAACCATTCTCAATCATAGCATTCCTCCATGCTACTGCCCGTGCCGCCCGATTTCTTGCCTGTTGTTTGTTCCGCGTTTGACGCGTTCGAGGGACGCAAGAGCCTTGCCCGGCACCGAAGTTCGGTTTGAGAGAAATATCGGGCAAGCCCGCGCTAGCATCATTCGCTGCAGTCTCATTGCAGATATAGTTAAACGAGATCGCGCAGATTCAGTTCCGAGCAACAAATCATATGGCGTCTGAGCAAGAGGTGAGACGGTGGCCTTCGCGTTCAATCATCCAGTCTGGGTTGAACGCCGATATGGGTATTGCCCCATGTGGGATCGATGCCGTTATAGGTGTTGTACAGGCGGATACCGAGAGCCGCCAGGAGGATAACTCCCCCGAGCACAATGATTGAGGCGAATAGTTTTTCAGAGTTCATGAGAGTTTATGTGCGATTGTCCCGATCTGAAGGGTCGTTTGACATATTAGTGGTTGCTGGACTAGCTTCTAATGCTTGAAGCGACGAATCTAAGATCGATGCCCGCCTCTGTAACTTCCTCATATATATATGGAAATAATAATGGATAGTGCGGTGCTTTTCCTGCATGCACGCGGACGGTCGGCCGATGAGATCAGAAGTCTGGATTGGAGTAAAAATCCATTAGGGGAGCCGAATCACTGGCCAGCACCGCTCGTCACCGCAGTGCAAATGATGCTCGCGTCACATTTCCCGAAAGCAATTGTCTGGGGACCTGAGTATACGACAATCTATAATGATGGCTTTCGGCAAATTCTCGGCGAGAAAGAGAATTGCATGGGGGCGTCATTCGGCGATATTTGGGCGGAAGTCTGGGATGAGCTGGTGCCGATGATTGAGAGCGCCTATGCCGGAGAAGCGACCTTTATCGAAGACTTTCCCTTGGTCATTGATCGCCATGGTTATTCTGAACAATGCTATTTTACATTCTGCTACAGCCCAATTTTTGATGAAAAGGGGCGTGTTGCCGGGATGATCGATACGGTCATCGAGACCACCTCCAAAGTAGAATCCGAAAAACACGCGAAGATCCTGAACGCTGAGCTTGCACATCGCATAAAGAATACTTTCAGCGTGGTTTCGGCGATTGCGAGCCAGACCTTCAATAACAATGCTGATGACGATGTGATCCATACGTTTACCCGGCGGTTGTTTGCGCTTGGGAATGCACATGATGTGCTTCGGCTTGGGAAAAGCTCGGAAGGGTCACTTCGGGAGATCGTGACAGGCATTACAAATGCGCTGGCTGTAAGCGATCGGGTCCAATTTGAAGGCAGGGATATTATGATCGGCCCGAAAGGGGCGTCCACGGTTTCGCTGCTTATCCACGAACTGACCACCAATGCGATCAAATATGGTGCACTGTCTAACGAGGGCGGCCATGTCCAACTGGAAGCGAAAGTCTCGAAGGGCCAGAGCGAGCCGACCCTGACCCTGTTCTGGGCTGAGATCGGTGGTCCGACTGTTATCGAACCGCAAAAGTCCGGTTTTGGCTCGAAGCTGATCAGAATGGGCCTTCTTGGCTCCGGTGAGGTCAAATCTGACTTTAGGCCTGAAGGCTTTTCAGCACAGTTTTCCGCCCCTCTCCGGCAGTTGCAGGGCGAGGGACGGCTTTTCGATTCCACTTGATAACGGTGCGGGGTGTTACGCACGGTCAGCGCACTTCGAGTACATCTCCGCTACGACGGTCAATGATGACACGCATATCGTTGTCGTCTCGATCCAGGCCTCTGACGATGTAAGCATTACGGCGTCTTGAAACGCTTTCAACCTCGTCCATGCCTTCGTTGCGTGCAATTCTTGCTGCTCGACGTTCGCTGATTTCATCGCCGTAATCACGGCGGTCACGGTGCATTCTGCGGTCATCGTCTGGATTGACCTGAATGCCGTTTGGTCCAATTTCAATGCTTTGCGCTTGTGCCGGGACAGTGGACAAAAGGGCTGCCACTATCACTGCTGCGATTGCCGAAAACCTGTACATGGCGACTATCCATTATTCGTTTAGCGCCCGCCGCAGGAATGAACGAGCTAATCAACTGCCGGTTCCAGATGTGGCGGTCAACTCTCTTAACGCCACGACACAATCAGCTGCGCTGCATATGGTTAGCAAGCCAAGCAACTCAGGTGTCATGATCAAATAAAATGAACTGTTGAAGCGGAGATAGTGTGCTAATGCACCTCACCATCGATAGCAGTATGGAAATATTCAAAAGATGGAATGGATTCCGGTATTCTTGATCGCGTTCAAGGTTCTCGTGTTGGGCGCGGCCATGTTCTTCGCCATCAAGTTTCATTACGATGAAGACAAAAAGAAGAAGAATAACGAAAAGGGCGGGGCATAAGCCCCGCTTCGGCGCGCAGTTATTACACTTACCGGCAGACGCGGCGCGCGCCAATCCCTTGCCGACGCGGGTGCGGCTGGCTACAAGCGCATCATGATTTCATTTCCTTGGTGGGTTGCCGTTCTCGTTATCATGTCGATCTATTGGCCGGTTACCGTGATGGTAGCGGCTGCGATAGTCATGACGGCGTTTCTCGGAACAAAGAACATTGGCTGGCGGATAGCCTGGATCGTGTTGGCGGCGCTGATCGTCGCGCCGGTCATTTGGTTTTACACGACACCATAAAGAAGGGCGTAGCCTGCGGGCGGTGAAAGAATTGGGAATGATTCGCGGCTAGAAGGTAAGGCGCTCGCGTCGGGTTCCTTAGCAATAACAGTGCATATTCTGGAGGCAGGTGAGGGCATCTGTAAACCATCCATCAGTCTAAGCATCTGATATGATTTATATATGTCCTAAGTGGAGGATCGAATGGTGGGCGTAACAGGGATTGAACCTGTGACCCCTACAATGTCAATGTAGTGCTCTCCCGCTGAGCTATACGCCCATTCGATGTGCCGCATACACCATATCGCGTTGCGCCCGTCAATGGCCTTTTTTGAAGTTTTTTCGTCTTTTTGTTGAAGACTTTTCAAAAGCCCGGAAAACCGCGACTTGGCCGGTGATCGCCTTAGGCGGCGATCAACATTTTTTCGATTTCGTTCACCAGGTCGCGCAGGTGGAATGGCTTGGAAAGCACTTTCGCATCGCGCGGGGCGTCAGAATCAGGGTTCAAAGCAACGGCAGCGAATCCGGTGATGAACATTATTTTCAGGTCGGGATCGATTTCCGTGGCGCGGCGCGCCAGTTCGATACCGTCCATCTCCGGCATGACGATATCAGTCAGCAGCAGTGAGAACGGCTCTTCCTGCAGGCGTTCATAGGCGCTCGCGCCATTGTCGAAGTGTGTTACGTGATAGCCCGCCTTTTCCAGTGCCTTCACGAGGAAGCGGCGCATATCGTTATCGTCTTCAGCAAGAAGAATTCTTTTCATTGGTCCGTCCGAATTTCCCATCGTTCGCTCCAGTGCTCGGGCAGCGTGAACGATTCAATTTTCCACTCTAGAAAACGCTTCTTTGGTAAATATGAAATGAATGCTCGCGCGAATGTTAATTGTTATGGCATGCATTTGGCAACAATCTGTCATTTGTGACGGGATTGCCGCAGTTTTCGGTTCATGATCGAATTCGGCGCTACGTGTTGGTATTTGCACCGGCGCAGCGGTTGACGTAATTTGTCGAGCCCGGCGGCGTGCTGTGTCCAGCCACCGCAAAGATGACATGCATAAACGGATCAAAATATGAGTTTGGAGCGTGATTTCAGCCTGATACCGCCTTTCGAGGTGAATGCTCCGGCAGAGCAGCGAATTCCGTTCGTATTCAATTCGCCGCATAGCGGTCGCTATTATCCGCAATCCTTTCTGGAGTTATCCCGTCTCGACAGTCTCAGCATCCGTCATTCGGAGGATTGCTATGTCGATGAGTTGTTTGCCTCCGCCGTCCGACTCGGTGCGCCCTTGCTCAAGGCGCATTTTCCGCGCGCTTTTCTTGATGTGAATCGCGAAGCCTACGAGCTTGATCCACGCATGTTCACCGAAACGCTGCCGCCGTTCACCAACAGTCAGTCGGCGCGGGTTGCCGGCGGGCTGGGCACGGTGCCGCGTCTGGTGGGCGAGGGGCAGATGATCTATTCGGGGCGTATCCCGCTTGCCGAAGCCTTCTATCGCATTGAAGACCTCTACAAGCCCTACCACCGCACGCTTGAAGGCTTGCTGCAATCGACTCGCGCGCGGTTTGGCTATGCGGTCCTGATCGATTGCCATTCGATGCCCGGTGGTGTGCGTCCGGGAGAAGTGGCTTCGCGTCCTGATTTCATTATCGGTGACCGGTTCGGTCGCTCGTGCAGTGAGCGCCTTACGCAGGCTGCCATCGAGCTGTTGCGGGATCTGGGCTACACGGTTGCACATAACAAGCCCTATGCGGGCGGTTTCATCACCGAACATTATGGCCGGCCCGCCGTTGCGTGCCATGCCTTGCAGATCGAGATTAACCGCAGTCTCTATGTAAATGAGCAATCGCTGCACAAGCTCACGGGTTTCGACACATTATGTGGCGATCTGCATCAGTTCCTGAGCGACCTCACATCCTTGCCGGATGATCTGTTTATCGCGCCGCCGCTTGCTGCCGAATGAGGTGTTCGGCGGCATGTCGCACAAATGCGACAAGCCCATGGTAAGTATAAGAAATTCAATTTAGCAGGCAGATAAAAAGAGCCGCGCTCGAACAATACGAACGCGGCCAAAGACTAGGGAGGAAATGCCCCGAAAGGCATCGACAGGAAGACCTGTCTGATCTTTAAGTTACGCGCGAAAGGTGCTTGCGTCAAGAAAATGCGCATCTTTTTTGGGCTGATTTTTTCTTGCTCAATAATTGAGCAAAATTAGCATGGATGCACAAGTTGCAGCCATGTCTTGGAAACAGGAGAATGGGGTTGCTCATCGACAAGGCATTTTTTTCCGAAGTGGCAGCGGCTGCAGCAGCTGAAACTTTGCCGCGCTTTCGTCAATTGAACGCGGTGGACAACAAATACAGCGTCGGATTCGACCCTGTGACCGAAGCGGACCGTGCTGCGGAACGGGCGATTCGTGCCGTCATTGGGCACCGTTATCCGGAGCACGGCATTCTGGGCGAGGAATATGGCCCGGAAAATACCGACCGCAGCCATGTCTGGGTTATCGACCCCATAGACGGCACGCGCGCCTTTATATCCGGTCTGCCTGTCTGGGGCACGCTGGTCGGCCTGACAGTGGATGGCGATGCACGCGCCGGGATGATGTCACAGCCTTTCACGGGTGAGCTGTTCTTCAGCGACGGCGAAGGCGCCTATTTGCTGCGCGAAGGTGACGGTGAGGAGCCGCGCCGTCTTTCCGTGCGCAAGGGCGCGACCTTGGCGGATGCGACGCTGTTCACGACGACGCCAGCGATGTTCAAAGGCGAGAATCGCCAGGGGTTTGACCGGCTTGAAAGCGCGGTACGCCTGTCGCGTTATGGTGTGGATTGCTACGCCTTTGCGATGCTCGCAGGCGGTTATGTCGATATCGTCGTCGAGGCTGGTTTGCAGCCTTACGATATCGTGGCGCTCATCCCGATCATCGAGCAGGCGGGTGGCGTGATCACACGTCGCGATGGTGGCCCCGCCGAACAGGCTGGCGATATTGTTGCGGCTGCCACGCCTGAATTGCACAAGGCCGCGCTCGATTTGCTGAATGGCTAAAACATTTCGGGGGATCGGCCTGTCGGGCCGGTTCCCTGTTCCTGCCTGTCAGACGCCGGAAAACTCCGGCTCGATGGTTTCCGGCATGGTTTCGACATCGGACGATCCGGGAATGAAGGCGTCGAATGCGGCCCAGAGCTGCTCGCGATAGAAATCGGCTTCCTGCAACAATTCGTGGCGTCCGCCATCGATGGTAATCAGTGAAACATTGCGCGTGCGCGCCGCAAAACGCTCAAGCACCGGCGTCGACACAACACGTTCGTCACCTGCCGCAATGATCAGCACAGGCACACTGGGGCTTTCCTCATAAAAATCCGGCTGATTGATGCGGCGCGCCGTTTCAAGCGCACCCCACACCCAGCGCACCGTCGGTCCGCCTAGCGCCAGATCGGGGAAGAGGCGCGTGATTTCCGTATTGCGCATAAAACGCGCAGGATCGCTGGTCAGCGGATTTCCGGCAAAGGGTCGTGCGGTCAGCCTTTTCCCACCAGAGGCATAGAGCGTTCCAAGCCCGATGCGTCGCAGCGTGGCAGCCAGGCGGCGCACGACATCGTCGCTCAATTTCTGTGTGGCGAGGCCCATGAAAGGCGCGCACAGCACCATGCGCGTGATGCGGGACGACAGGCTGCCCATTGAAGCCAGCGCCACCATGGCGCCGGAAGAATGGCCGAGAATATAGAAGGGCGGCGGGCAATCGGGCAGAACGATATCTGTCAAAAAATGATCCAGATCTTCCTGATAATCATCGAAACTGCGGACATAGCCGCGAAGCCTGTCGCGCAGCAGCCGGTGAGAGCCGCCCTGGCCGCGCCAGTCGAAGGTGGCGGCAACAAAGCCGCGTGCCGTCAGCTCGCTCATCGTCTCGAAATATTTTTCGATGAATTCGTTTCGACCTTGCAGCACGATGACCGTGCCGCGCACCGGGCCTGTTTCGGGCTTCAGGATGCTGTAGCGCAGGGTGCTGTCGGGATAATCGGAATGGCTGGTGAAAAAGCCCGACCGTATGCCATGCGGAATCGGATTCGCATCGGTTTCGAACAGTAGTTCCGACATCCGTTGCGCAGCCTTTCGCGAATGATAATGCCCTGATCGTTTCGAGTATTATGCGCGAAGTGATGATAAAAAGTAACCGGAAGTTCGCGGGCGAACTTCCGGCCAAAGGATCGTCAGGTGCAAGGGACGTTGCGGCCAGACGTTCCGACTTCTCAAATGTTTAGTAGCCGCCCGGACGGCGTTCGCCGACGATACGTCCGGAGAAGGCGTCGACCATAACGATGACGCGACGACCATTCGGACGTGTGGCGCGGACCATATAGGTGTCGCGATCCCGGCGCATGTCGCCGACTGCATAGCCGCGGCGTTCCAGCATACGGGTGACTTCACGCGGGCGCAGCGTATCGCGATTACCCCAGTCGGGGCGACGATCCGGGCGGCCATAGCCGGGCGGCGGAGGTGGTGCATCCGGGCGCGGCGGGCGTGGGCGATAACCATCATTGTTGTCGTAATACTGAACCTGGACGCGCAAACCCGAGCTGTCAGCGAGGGAAGGGGTCGCAAAGCCGGTAGCGACGGTGGCAAGTGCGGCAAAAGCGAGAACAGCTTTTTTCATAACCGTGATCCTTAATAAAACCTGCCGAGCGACAGGCATGACGGGACATGTATTAGCCCCAAGCAGATGAACGCTCGCGGAAGATGATGTTCATTTTGGGTTCACTGTGCGGTTGCTCCCAAAAATGTAGGCCACTACGGATCAGGAGTTGTTACGCGAAGTGACATGCCGTGTAGGCGAAGCTGGGGATATTGTTGTTTGAGAGCACTCTTGAAAAGCAAAACAGCCATTCCCAAATGAGTTTTGCGGTCGCCAAAAAGGGGCCGCCGGCACCAAGGAATTCGCCATTAAGGGAGTTTCGCCGCCATGCATGATCCCGAAGCCGCAGGTCGGTTTTTGGAAAGGATCATGCGGAACCATGCATCATGTCGCTCTGAAGGAGGGCTAACACATGCGTCACGTAGATTTTTCCCCGCTCTATCGTTCCACGGTTGGTTTCGACCGGCTTTTCACCATGCTTGATTCGCTCGCTTCGCCGGAGGGCACACAGTCCTATCCGCCGTATAATATTGAGCGCACGGGTGAGAACACCTATCGCATCACCATGGCCGTTGCGGGCTTTTCCGAAAGCGAACTCGAAATCGAGGCCCATCGCAACCAGCTGACCGTAAAAGGCCAGAAGGCTGACGAAAAGGCATCCGATATTGGTGAAGTGCTTTATCGCGGTATTGCTTCGCGTGCTTTCGAGCGCCGCTTCCAGCTTGCTGATTTTGTCGAAGTCGCTGGTGCAAGCCTCAAGAATGGCCTTCTGCACATCGACCTCAAGCGCGAGATTCCTGAACAGATGAAGCCGCGCAAGATCGAAGTCGCCAAGGCTGGTTCCGACAGCGCTCAGCAGATCGAAGCCAAAACCGCACACTAATCACTGATCAGCTTGTAGAAATAAGAAAGGCGGCGCTGCAAAGCGCCGCCTTTTCTCTTTATGGTGCGTATGGATCAGACACTCAGGCGATCATGTCGCCGAACCGGTCCACATCTTCTTCCGTGTTGGCGAAGCTGGTCACAAAGCGGGCGAAAATCTCGCCCTCACCAATGCGGTTTTCTTCCGAATGCGGCGGGTTCCAGTCGTAGAAGATCGCTCCGGCATTGCGCAGGCGGTCATAGACCGACTGTTTCATGATGGCAAAAACTTCATTGGCTTCCGGCTTCCAGGCAAGGCGCATCTGGCTGGACGCGTTGACGTGGCCTGCAAGGCGGGTTGCCAGCGCATTGGAATGACGTGCGAGTTCCAGCCACAGATCATCTTGCAGGTAGGCATCGAACTGTGCAGCCACAAAACGGGTCTTGGAAAAGAGCTGTGCTGCGCGCTTGCGAATGAACGGCAGATCCTTTGCGCGCGCCGGGTCCATGAAGACCAGCGCTTCCGCGCACCAGCAGCCATTCTTGGTGCCGCCGAAGGAGACGATATCGACGCCCTGCTTCCATGTCATTTCGGCCGGTGTCAGGCCGAGCGTAACCAGCGCATTGGCGAAACGTGCGCCATCCATGTGAAGCGGCAGACCAGAATCGCGACAGATTTTCGAAATGGTGGCGATTTGTTGCGGTTGATAGAGCGTGCCGACTTCCGTAGCCTGCGTGATGCTGACGGCCATTGGCTGTCCGGCATGGACGAAAGCCGGGTTGAAGCGCTTCAGTTCCCTCTTGAGGAGTTCAGGGTCGATGCGGCCGAGCGCACCGTCAATGGGATGAAGACGTGCGCCGCCGGTGAAGTATTCAGGCGCGCCGCATTCATCTTCGATGACATGCGCTTCGCGATGCACCAGTGAAACGCCGCCTGGACGGTTGACGCTGGCCAGTGCCAGCGAGTTCGCGGCTGTGCCGGTGCCGACGAAGAAGACGGCAACTTCGCGCTCGAAGACTTCATTGAAACGCTGCTCGACGCGCTTGTCGAGTTCGCTTGCGCCATAGGCGGCGGCAAAACCGGCTGCGTGCAGCGAAAGGCTTTCCGCAATTTTCGGATGGGCGCCCGCCCAGTTGTCTGATGCAAAATGCACGTATTCCTCCAGATGGGTTAAATGGGCTTACGCTCAGTTGATGTCTCTATAACCTGTCTGACAGAAGCGGTTAAGGCCCGGCTTACGCGAAAAATGTCATCAACCTGCCTATTTTATAGGCAGAGGCACTGTGAACAAAAGCGCGCCAAACTGACGCAATGGCGGCTAAACGCAATTAAAATCCAGTAAAATCACAGCTTTTGATATTTTATTACGGAAGTTGCTGAGAAAAATTGCGTTTCCATCTTGTGAGGCAATTTGAATTCTGTCATACGTAATTAGGACAGCAATGCTGTCCAATTAAAAGCTGATGCAGGCGGAAAACACGGATAGAACCGTGCCGTCGGTTTCAGAAATAAAAGCGCTGTGCTGGCAGGCCAATGGCTTGACGGTCACCGGCGCTCCGACTGTGACAGGGAGTTTCGAGTGCGCCATCATCTGGCGGGCTGGATATCGTCTGTCCGAGCCTGATGAGAATAAGGCGCTAAACATCGTTCCTCGCACCGGCTTTGCCCGCTTGGCCTTGCCATTTGCCCGGAACCTCGTCCAACGCCTTGTCGATAAGGCTTTCCATAGAATGAACACACCAGCGAGATGGTTGTCACCATCTCGGTATATACTGATCGCGCGCCTCATGAAGAGGGCCAAACGGAGGGAATGACGATGACGCATTTGACGCCATCTGTATCGAATGTGGTTTCTCACAACGTACAGAACGGAACGGTCAAAGCTGCGACGACCGCTTCCACCCGAACGACGCGAAAAACTAAGGCGGCGGGTGTCCCGCCTGCTCAAGGTCTCTACGATCCGCGCAACGAGCATGATGCGTGCGGCGTTGGCTTCATTGCCCATATGAAGGGCAAGAAGTCGCATGAGGTCGTGGAAAACGGCCTGAAGATGCTCGAAAACCTCACCCATCGCGGCGCCGTTGGCGCTGATCCACTGATGGGCGACGGTGCAGGCATTCTTGTACAGATTCCAGATCGCTTTTTCCGTGAGGAAATGGCGCGTCAGGGCATCGACCTGCCGCAGCCGGGCCATTATGGCGTCGGCTATCTGTTCATGCCGCGCGACTCTCAGCTGCGCGCCCATGCCGAAGAAATCGTCAAGGAAGTGATCGCTGCAGAAGGCCAGCAGTTCATCGGCTTCCGTGAAGTGCCAGTCGACAATTCATCCTTGTCGAAGGCGCCGGATATTGCCGCGACCGAACCTTTCCATGTTCAGGTCTTCATCGGTCGCAACCCGATGCTGGAAACCGACGATGAGTTCGAGCGCCGCCTGTTCGTGCTACGCAAGGTCATTTCCAACCGCATCTATCAGGAAAACGACGGCAACGATAACGGCTTCTATGTCGTCTCCATGTCGGCGCGCACGGTCGTCTATAAGGGCATGTTCCTGGCTTATCAGGTCGGCAGCTATTATAAGGACCTGAAAGACCCGCGCTTCGAAAGCGCGGTGGCGCTTGTTCACCAGCGTTTCTCGACCAACACCTTCCCGTCCTGGCGTCTGGCTCACCCTTACCGCATGGTCGCGCATAACGGCGAAATCAACACGCTGCGCGGCAATGTGAACTGGATGGCGGCGCGTCAGGCTTCGGTTGACTCGGAACTGTTCGGCAACGACATTTCCAAGCTGTGGCCTATTTCCTACGAAGGCCAGTCAGATACGGCCTGCTTCGACAATGCGCTGGAATTCCTGCATCAGGGCGGCTACAGCCTCGCTCATGCGATGATGATGCTGATCCCCGAAGCATGGTCCGGCAACAAGCTGATGTCGGATGATCGTCGCGCATTCTACGAATATCACGCAGCCCTGATGGAACCATGGGACGGCCCTGCCGCCGTGGCCTTCACGGATGGTCGCCAGATCGGCGCAACGCTGGACCGTAACGGCCTGCGTCCGGCCCGCTACATCGTGACCGACGACGATTTCGTCATTCTGGCTTCGGAAGCTGGCGTTCTGCCGGTAGAGGAAAAGAAGGTCGTCAAGAAGTGGCGTCTTCAGCCGGGCCGTATGCTGCTCATCGATATGGAAGAGGGCCGCATCGTTTCCGATGAGGAAATCAAGTCGCAGATCGCGCAGAAGCATCCCTACAAGCAGTGGCTTGGCAACACCCAGCTCATTCTGGAAGACCTTAGCCCGGTCGAACCGCGTGCGCTGCGCAAGGATGTGAGCCTGCTCGACCGTCAGCAGGCCTTCGGTTACAGCCAGGAAGACACCAAGCTTTTGATGTCCCCGATGGCGACCACCGGTCAGGAAGCCATCGGTTCGATGGGTACGGATACGCCGATTTCGGCCATGTCCGACAAGTCGAAGATGCTGTTCACCTATTTCAAGCAGAACTTCGCGCAGGTCACCAACCCGCCGATTGATCCGATCCGTGAAGAACTGGTGATGAGCCTCGTCTCCTTCATCGGTCCGCGCCCGAACATTTTCGACCTTATCGGCAACTCGCGCCGCAAGCGTCTGGAAGTGCGCCAGCCGATCCTGACCAATGGCGATCTGGAAAAGATCCGTTCCATCGGTCACACGGAAGATCGTTTCGACACCAAGACGCTCGACATCACCTATAATACGGGTGAGGGCGCAGCCGGTATGCATGGCGCAATCGAGCGTCTCTGCGACCGTGCCGAAGCGGCTGTTCATGGCGGCTACAACATCGTTATCCTGTCTGACCGTCAGGTTGGTCCGGACCGCATTCCGATCCCGGCTCTGCTGGCGACGGCTGCCGTACATCACCATCTGATCCGCAAGGGTCTGCGGACTTCGGTCGGTCTCGTGGTCGAATCGGGTGAACCGCGCGAAGTGCACCATTTTGCCTGCCTCGCAGGCTATGGCGCGGAAGCGATCAACCCGTATCTCGCCTTCGATACGCTGCTCGACATGCATCGCCGTCGCGAATTCCCGCCGGAAGTTGACGAGTATGAAGTGGTCAAGCGCTACATCAAGTCGATCGGCAAGGGCATTCTCAAGGTCATGTCCAAGATGGGCATCTCGACCTACCAGTCCTATTGCGGCGCGCAGATTTTTGACGCCGTGGGCTTGCAGTCGAGCTTCGTCGACAAGTTCTTCTTCGGTACGGCCACCAGCATCGAAGGTGTTGGTCTGGACGAAATTGCCGAAGAAACCGTGCGCCGTCACACCGATGCATTCGGTAACGACCCGGTTCTGCTGACCTCGCTCGAAGTCGGCGGCGAATATGCCTACCGCATGCGCGGCGAGGCGCATCTGTGGTCGCCGGATGCGGTTGCGAAGCTGCAGCATGCAGTGCGCACCTCGAACCCGGATACGTTCACCGAATATACGAGCATGCTCGACTCCAAGTCGGCACAGGCCAAGACCATTCGCGGCCTGTTCGATATCCGCTTTGCCGGGGATCGCGGTCTGAAGCCGGTTTCGATCGATGAAGTTGAACCGGCGGTCGATATCGTCAAGCGCTTCTCGACCGGTGCCATGTCCTTCGGCTCGATCAGCCGTGAGGCGCATACCACGCTGGCACGGGCGATGAACGCCATTGGCGGCAAGTCGAACACGGGCGAAGGTGGCGAAGAGCCGGATCGGTTCTATCCTCTGCCGGATGGCACGCCGAACCCGGAACGCTCCGCAATCAAGCAGGTTGCATCGGGCCGTTTCGGTGTCACGACGGAATATCTCGTCAACTCCGATCTGATCCAGATCAAGGTTGCGCAGGGTGCAAAGCCCGGCGAAGGCGGCCAGCTGCCGGGTCACAAGGTCGATGCGACCATCGCCAAGACCCGCCACTCGACCCCGGGCGTTGGCCTCATTTCGCCGCCGCCGCACCATGACATCTACTCGATCGAAGATCTGGCACAGCTGATCTACGACCTGAAGAACGTCAATCCGGCTGCCGATATTTCGGTCAAACTGGTGTCGGAAGTGGGCGTGGGCACGGTTGCGGCCGGTGTTGCCAAGGCACGCGCCGACCATATCACCGTCTCGGGTTATGATGGCGGCACGGGCGCTTCGCCGCTCACCTCGCTGAAGCATGCCGGTAGCCCATGGGAAATCGGCCTCGCCGAAACTCACCAGACGCTGGTGCTGAACGGGCTTCGCTCCCGCGTGGCCTTGCAGGTCGACGGTGGTCTGCGGACTGGTCGCGACGTGGTCATTGGCGCGCTGCTGGGTGCCGATGAGTTCGGTTTCTCGACAGCGCCGCTGATTGCTGCCGGCTGCATCATGATGCGCAAGTGCCATCTGAACACCTGCCCGGTGGGCGTGGCGACGCAGGACCCGGTTTTGCGCAAGCGCTTCAAGGGCACGCCGGAACACGTCATCAACTTCTTCTTCTATCTGGCGGAAGAAGTGCGTGCGCTGCTGGCTTCAATGGGCTTCACCAAGCTGGAACAGATTATCGGCGAGACCGATCTTCTGGAAAAGCAGGACATGATCGACCATTGGAAGGCCAAGGGTCTCGATTTCAGCCGTATTTTCTACAAGCCTGAGGCTGAGAAGCACGAGATTTACTGGACCGAGCGTCAGCATCATCCGATTGAGGACGTTCTGGACCGTAAGCTGATCGCGGAAGCCATGCCTGCGCTCGAAGAACGCAAGCCGGTCAAGATCGACATCGGAATCAAGAACGTTGACCGTTCTGCTGGTGCCATGCTGTCAGGCGAAGTTGCCAAGCGGTTCCGCCACAAGGGCCTGCCGGATGAAACCATCGCTGTTACGCTTCGCGGCACGGCTGGCCAGTCCTTCGGCGCATTCCTGGCGCGCGGCGTCTCGTTCGAACTGATTGGCGATGGCAACGACTATGTTGGCAAGGGTCTTTCGGGTGGTCGCATCGTTATCCGCCCGCCGGAAGATACGCGTATCGTCGCCGAGGATTCCATCATCGTCGGCAATACCGTGCTCTACGGTGCGCTTGAAGGCGAGTGCTACTTCCGCGGCGTTGCAGGCGAGCGTTTCGCCGTTCGCAACTCCGGCGCGGTCACGGTTGTCGAAGGCGTGGGCGATCACGGTTGCGAATACATGACCGGCGGTGTCGTCGTGGTTATCGGTCAGACGGGTCGCAATTTCGCGGCGGGCATGTCGGGCGGTGTCGCCTATGTGCTTGACGAGGAAGGCGATTTCGCCCAGCGCTGCAACATGGCAATGGTCGAACTGGAACCGGTTCCGGAAGAAGATGACATCCTCGAAAAGCTGCATCACCATGGCGGTGACCTCATGCATAAGGGCCGTGTGGACGTTTCGGCCAATATGACCCATCATGATGAGGAACGTCTGGTGCAGCTGATCGCCAACCACCTGCATTACACAGGCTCGACACGGGCGAAGGATATTCTCGACAATTGGGAGAGCTATCGTCCCAAATTCGTGAAGGTCATGCCGGTCGAATACCGTCGCGCTCTGGAAGAGATGGAGCGCATGCAGATCGGTGTCGCGGCTGAATGATCCTGACAAGCGGAGCCCGACCTTCGGGTCGGGCGCCCTTCGCCACATGAAGAGATAACAACGCTTTGATATGCCTGCGCGTTCAAGAATGACGCGGCGGACAGGGCAACTTCCGGCAAAGCAGACCATGCGCTGGTCTCAGGCCGAGGGGAGTAGAAGAATGGGTAAGGTAACTGGTTTTCTAGAGATCGACCGGCAGGTAGCAAAGTACCAGCCAGCGTCGGATCGTATCCGCCACTTCCGCGAGTTCACCATTCCGATGACGGATGGTGAAGTGCAGAAGCAGGCTGCGCGCTGCATGGATTGCGGTATTCCGTTCTGCCATGGACCGACGGGCTGCCCGGTGCACAACCAGATCCCGGATTGGAACGATCTGGTCTATAACAACAACTGGGATCAGGCGATCCGCAACCTGCATCTGACCAATAATTTCCCGGAATTCACGGGTCGCGTTTGCCCGGCGCCTTGCGAGGAAGCCTGCACGCTGAACCTCGAAGATACGCCGGTTGCGATCAAGACGGTCGAGCAGGCTCTGGGTGATAAGGCCTATGAGCTGGGCTACATCGTGCCGCAGCCAGCAGCCAACAAAACCGGCAAGTCGGTCGCCATCATCGGTTCCGGCCCGGCTGGCCTTGCTGCTGCGCAGCAGCTGGCGCGCGCTGGTCACATGGTCGATGTTTATGAACGCGAAAGCCGCCCCGGCGGTCTGCTGCGTTACGGCATTCCGGACTTCAAGATGGAAAAGCATCACATCGACCGCCGCGTGGCGCAGATGGAAGGTGAGGGCGTCCGCTTCCTTTGCGGCGTGAATATCGGCGTCGACAAGCCGCTGCGCGGTCTTCTCGATACCTATGATGCCGTGCTTTACAGCGGCGGCTCCGAAAGCCCGCGCCCGGCAGGCATTCCCGGCGCCGATCTGGAAGGCGTTTTCGACGCCATGCCTTATCTGGTGCAGCAGAACCGTCGCGTCGGTCGCGAGAACATCGAGTCCGTCGCCTGGGCTTCGGCTCCGATCCTCGCTGGCGGCAAGCATGTCGTGGTGGTGGGCGGTGGCGACACCGCATCGGACTGCGTGGGCACCGCCTTCCGTCAGGGTGCAGTGAACGTTACGCAGCTCGACATTCGTCCGCAGCCGCCGGAAAAGGAAGACAAGCTGAGCGTCTGGCCTTACTGGGCTACCAAGATGCGCACCTCATCCAGCCAGGCTGAAGGTGCAGCGCGCGAATTTCAGGTCGCAACGCTGGAATTCATCGGCGAAGAAGGCCGCCTGACCCATGTGAAGTGCTGTCAGGTTGATGAGAGGCGCAAGCCGATTGCGGGTTCGGAATTCTTCATCAAGGCGGACCTTGCATTCATCGCTATCGGCTTTGCCGGTCCGGGTGAAGATAGCGTGGTCAAGGAACTGGGTGACAAGCTCGACGTCGCAACCGATCGTCGCGGCTCCAAGTCGGTCCGGGCCAATGAGCAGGATTATCGCACCAATGTCGACAAGCTTTACGCCGCAGGCGATGTGCGCCGTGGTCAGTCGCTGGTCGTCTGGGCGATCCGTGAAGGCCGTCAGGCCGCCCATGCCATCGACGCCGATTTGATGGGTAGCTCTGTTTTGCCCC
Source organism: Ochrobactrum sp. 19YEA23 (assembly GCF_029909865.1). Lineage (NCBI taxonomy): Bacteria > Pseudomonadati > Pseudomonadota > Alphaproteobacteria > Hyphomicrobiales > Brucellaceae > Ochrobactrum > Ochrobactrum sp. 19YEA23. The sequence continues at coordinate 107,866 of NZ_JASAMQ010000003.1, forward strand.
GTTAAGAGACAAGCGATTAAATTGAAAAAGCCCGGAGTTTCCTCCGGGCTTTTTTGTGTCTGTTGACGATCAGCTTTCGCTGCGCCGGGCCTTCATCACCAGATAGGTGATGGCGAGGAACACGAACCAGAATGGCGTGACCTTCAGGGCCGCGGCGGTGTCCGGCTCTTGTGCCAGCGCCCACAGAATGAAGGCGAAGAAGGCGAAGACCATGACAACGGCGGCACGTCCACCCGGCATTTTGAACGTGGACTTTTCATGCAGATCGGGGCGCTTGCGGCGATACTGCAGATAAGACGCCAGAATGATCGACCAGATGAAGATGAAAAGCAGGGCCGAGATCGTCGTGACAATCGTGAAGGCTTCGATGATGCTCTGCCCCGCATAAAGCAGAACCACGCCTGCCAGCAGGAAGATGCACGAGAAGAACAGCGCGTTAACGGGCACCTTGCGGTTGTTCAGCTTGCCGAGCGCCTTTGGCGCGAGCTTCGAAGTGGCAAGGCCATAGATCATGCGCGAGGTCGAGTAGATGCCGGAGTTCGCGCTCGACGTTGCCGAGGTGAGCACGACGAAATTGACCACATGCGCGGCAATGCCAAGACCGGCCAGCGAGAACATTGCGACGAACGGGCTGGAGCTTGGATCGACCTGATCCCACGGGATCACGGTGATGATCACAAACAATGCGCCGAGATAGAACAGCACCACGCGGATCGGGATCGAGTTGATTGCCTTTGGCAGATTGCGCACCGGATCCTTGGTTTCGGCAGCGGCAGTGCCGACCAGCTCAATGCCGACAAAAGCGAAGACCGCGATCTGGAAACCGGCCACAAAGCCGAGGAAGCCGTTGGGGAAGAAGCCCCCATGGTTCCATAAATGCGCGACCGATGCCTGACTGCCATTTGGCAGGGTAAAGCCGGTTGAAAGCATATAGACACCGGCAATGATCAGCCCGACGATGGCGACGATCTTGATGAGGGCGAACCAGAACTCGATTTCACCAAAATTGCGCACGGTGGGCAGATTGAGCGCCAGAAGCGTGAAGATCAGCCCGAGTGCGGGGATCCAGAGCGCCAGTTCCGGAAACCAGAACGACACATAGCCCGATACGGCCACCACATCTGCCACGCCTGTCACAATCCAGCAGAGCCAGTAAGTCCAGCCGGTGAAGAATTGCGCCCAAGGGCCAAGATAGTCGCCCGCAAAATCCGCGAAGGAACGATATTCGAGGTTGGACAGCAGAATTTCGCCCAATGCGCGCATCACGAAGAACAGCATGAAGCCGATCACCGCATAGACGAGCAGGATCGAAGGGCCAGCCAGCGAAATGGTCTTGCCCGAACCCATGAAAAGGCCGGTGCCGATGGCGCCGCCAATGGCGATCAGCTGCAGGTGTCTGTTGGATAGATTGCGCGCAAGGTGGGTATCCTCCTCCCGATCGGAATCGACAGAAGGTTTGGATGCGATGTTCATTCAAACGCCTCTTTTTATCAGGCGGATGCCGGTAAATCGCACCCGCGATTGTCCGCCCGGTCAGGCGAACGGTGTTTTCTGATAAACGATGAGAACGATGATGGGAACAGCGCGGAATATAATAATTAGGCTAATATTTGACGGGAAAACCGCTAATCAAAGCACTAATATAGAATTTATATAACTAGTAGCGGGCTATCCGTTAGGGGGTTGCGCTTGGGCGCGGCCATGAAAAATCGTCGGCGCGGCCAGGCGCGGGTTTCTTCTCGACCGGTTCCGGTCGTGGCATTTGTGGCCGAACGCCGAGATTGCCGCCGAGCAGAACGCCGCTATCATCCTTGTTGATGTCGCGCAGGCTGACGGGCGCTACCCGATCAACCGGCTTGGACGGGTCTTGTGTCCCGGCGGCTGGCAGAGGCTGGCCCTCTTCCCTGCCGCCGCCCAGATACGCGCGCAACGGCTTTTCGGCATAGAAGGCGAGCTTGCGCTTGCCTGCCGAAGTGATGTTGATGCCATCGTTTCCGCGCAGGCGCGCCGTCTGGCCGTTAATATCGAAGCCAGTCTGGGTGAAATTGCCGTCCTCGTCGATGAAACCATCCCATACATCGGCAAACTTGCCGCCTGCCTTTTCCGTGGTGTTCCGGTAGATTTCATTCAGCGCCAGCATATCCTGCGACATGCCTTTCGGGCGGAAGGAAGGTTGCCCCACCCAGACGAGCGGATAGTGGCGGTCGCTGATGACCTTAACGAACTGCGCCACGCGCTTCTGATACTCGGTTGTCCATTCCGGTGAGCGGGCGACGAGGCTGGTGCCATTGGTCGTGATCGCCTGACGGTCGTTGGAGCCGATCATCACGACAACGGCGGCGGGCTTTTCTTCGTCCAGTATCTTGCCGATATTGTCCGGCCAGTTGAAATGGTCGTCACGCACAAAGCCCGACGAACCGTTGATACGGCTCGCGACGGTCAGGTCCGGGTCGGATGCAAAGGCCACATCAAGGCCTTCAGCCAATCCGCTGCCGATGAAGTCACCGACGACCAGAACCTTCTTTGCATCCGGGCTTTTCTCGACGACAGGCACTGCGGGCACGGCTGGTTCGGGAGCAGGTTTGCGGGAAACGGGCGATGGTGTCTTCGGTGCGCGTTTCGGCTTTGGCCGGCTTTGCTGGGGCTGGGGCTGTTCATATTGGCGCTGGGGCTGCCGTGAACCGAACAGCAAGTCGAGCAGTGTTCGTGGACGATCCTGCGCCGATGCGCTGGCCAGACCGGAAAGCAGCAGCGCAAATGCCGCCAGCATGACACTGGCAGCTTTCAACATATTGCCTGCAATCCGAGGTTTGCGCATCAATTCCGCTTTCGTTGCAAAGCCACAGTAACCCGGCTCGCCGCAAAAATAAAATGGAGCGCGCTTCATGGGAAACGCGCTCCGATAAATCAGCCTGTTGTCTTAACGACGGCGCAGAACAGACAACACTTCCTTGCTCGGATGCCCATCCGGCTGCAAACCGTTGCGCTGTTGGAAAGCCTCAATGGCCTTGCGGGATGTCGAGCCGATCTTGCCGTCGATATTACCGTCATAATAGCCGAGCGCCTTGAGATGCGTCTGCAATTCCTGACGCTCATTCATGGTGATCGGCGTAAAGGGACGGTTCCAGTCTTGCCGCAGCCCCTGATAACCGCTGATGCGGTCTGCGAGGAGGCCGACAGCCAACGCATATTTGTCGGCATTGTTATAGCGCTTGATGACGAAGAAGTTCTTGGTCATCAGGAAGGCTGGCCCCTGGCGTCCATCCAGCACCTTCAGCGTTACCTTTTCGCTTGCGTCGGGGAAGGGGCGTCCATTGGCGCGTACAACACCGCGCTTCTGCCATTCGGCCACGCTCAGCGAACCGGACGGGAATTTGCCGCCAGCGGGAAGCACCACTTCATAACCCCATGTCCGGCCCGGCTGCCAGCCGTTGCGATGCAGGAGATTGGCAGCAGTGCCCAGCGCATCGGGAATGGAATTCCAGATGTCGCGCTTGCCATTGCCGTCCATATCGACCGCATAAGCCTGATAGCTGGTCGGGATGAACTGCGTATGGCCAAGGGCGCCAGCCCACGAACCGGACAGATGCCCGCGGTCGATATCGCCGGTCTGGAGAATTTTCATCGCAGCGATCAACTGGGTGCGCCCATATTTGGCGCGCTTCGGATCGGCATAAGCCAGCGTTGCGAGGGAACGAACCGCATCGCGCATCACGTCGTCACGCTTGAGAATCTCGCCGTAATTGCTTTCCATCGACCAGATGGCCAGCAGAATATTCCGATCAACCGAGAAGCGCTGTTCAATGCGTTGCAGCCACGGGCCCCATTTACGCGCCATGTTCTGGCCAACGCCGGTGGAATCCTCGTTCACACGGTTGTCGATGTAGTTCCAGACAGGCTCGGTGAATTCCGGCTGATAACGGGCCTTTTCCAGCACGACGGGATCAGGCGCGTCGACACCGCGAAACGCGCGGTCAAATGTCGACGGCGAAACACCGGCGTTGATGGCGACCGGACGGAAACTCGCCACCCACTGGCGAAATTTTGCGTCGGCAAAAGCCGAACCGGTCGAGAGGGCGGATGCCAGCACCGCAACAGCAACCGTCGCGGTTGCCTTGAGCTTCAGCGTCTGTCCCAGTGTGAATGGAAATCGCAGCATTCTGTGTTTCCCTTCTGCAATCGTCTTCATGCCGAAATGCTTATTATTCCGGCGCGCGTCTTAAGAATGTCGATGCCGCTTGGTTCAGATTGCATATGCTCACTAATACCATCCACCGTTGAAATTTGGCAGTGTAAAATTGGACATCGACCCGTTGAACGTTCAAATTAAACCCTGTCGGTTAGCATTTGGTTTACCATGGAGAGTGGGAGGGAAAAATTGCCGGAAAATTGGAAAAATTTTTGAATCAAGCAACATTAAGAATGGGTCATTTAATGTGATGGTATGACTTGTGTAATTTCGTCGTTCTTTAATGAAATAGCCTTATTTGAAATTCAGTTGCTTCAATGCTTTGATAGCAAAGTAGCGTTAGTGAAAATCGAGGAGACGAATGAGTTCGATCCGCAAAATCCGCAAAGCCGTTTTCCCTGTTGCCGGTCTCGGCACCCGGTTCCTTCCCGCCACCAAATCCATTCCAAAGGAAATGCTGACGGTCGTAGACAAGCCCGTCATCCAATATGTGGTCGATGAGGCGCGTGAGGCTGGCATCGAACATCTGATTTTCGTCACCGGGCGCAACAAAGCGGTCATCGAAGATTATTTCGATGCACAGGTGGAGTTGTATGCCACGCTTGCCGAACGCGGCAAAAAGGCCGAGCTTGATCATCTGCAGGATTTGCAGCCGCAGCCGGGCACGACGAGCTTCACCCGCCAGCAGGTTCCGCTGGGCCTCGGTCACGCCGTCTGGTGTGCCCGCGAGCTGGTTGGCGACGAGCCGTTCGCGCTTCTGCTGCCGGATATGGTAATGCAGTCGAAGAAGGGCTGCCTGGCCGAAATGGTCGAGCTTTACGAAAAGACCGGCGGCAATGTCATCGCGGTGCAGGAATGTGACCCGGAAGAGGCGCATAAATACGGCATCGTCGGTAAGGGCAATGCAATCGGCTCAGGTTTCGAGATTACCCAGATGGTCGAAAAGCCTGCCAAGGGCACCGCGCCGTCCAATCTCTACATCAATGGTCGCTATATTCTGCAGCCGGAAATCTTTGAGCTTCTCAGCAAGCAGGAAAAGGGTGCTGGCAACGAAATCCAGCTCACCGACGCCATGCTGAAACTGGCCGATGCGCAGAAGTTCTACGGCTTCGACTATCAGGGTCGCACATTCGATTGCGGTTCCAAGGCTGGCTTTATCGAGGCTAATGTCGCCTTCGCTCTGTGGCGCCAGGATATCCGCCCATCGGTAGAAGTTTCGATCAGTGAATTGCTGGAAACCATCAAGCCTGCCTGAGATCGCTAGCCCGAAAATCAAAAACCGCCTTCAGTGATGAGGGCGGTTTTTTTTTGTATGCAGAGCATTTCCAGCAAAAGCAAATAGCGTTTAGCGCTGCACTTTCACACCGAGGTAAATGCTGTTGGATTTATACTCGCGCTCCGAGATCTGGCTCGTCAGGAATTCGTGACGCAGGCGCGCATCAAGCCCCACAAAACGGTTGATCCAGTAGGTCGCGCCAATCTGTGCGCCTAGCGTATAATCTGTGCCGGTGCCATCCTTGTTGGCGCGGATAAGCGCATCGACCCGGCCATTGAGGCTAAGGTCTGACCGGACGCGATGCGTGACATCGAGGCTTGCGAATTGCAGCAGCGATCCGGCAATGCCCGGTGTGGTGGACATATCTACAGTGGTTTGCGAATAAAGCCGCACATCCGTGCCACGCAACGGCGACCAGTTGAGTGCGGCATTGATTGACGGTCCGCTGACAGCGCCAAGACGGTCGTCGTCGCTGGTGGCGCGCATATAACCGGCGGCGAATTCACCGTTCAGCTTCTCGCCCATGTCGACCATCAGGCCCCCGCGCAGCGCAAATTGCGATCCACTGCGTTCATAGCCGTTGCTATCCACGCGCTCATCGAAAATGCGCTTGCCCAGTTCGACTTCGGCAAAAGGCTTGATCGCTTGGGACACGGAGAAACCACCGCGCAGCGTGATGCTTGCATAGGTGTTATCGCGATCCTTCTGGCTGACAGTCCCGCCGGAAGGCAGTTCTGCATCGCCATACATGTCGTGTTCGACGCGGCCCGTGGCGCGCCCGAAAACAAGCCCGGTATCGTGTTCGACGCCGAGACTGCCGTTAAATGTGTGAACCAGCGGACGCTTCAAGGCGTCGACGACACCATTCGGGTTGGAGGCGCTTTCACGCCGCAGCCTGTACCCCGCACCGGTATTGACCGTGGTCTGATCCGTCAGGTCGAGGCGCAGATTGCCTTGAATGTCGATCTGCGGTTCGTTCACATCCTGACCGGAGATGGATTTGCTCATCGTGCCCGATGCATCGAGCGTCGCCTGATGCCGCGCCCAGTCGGACTGCGCATTGAGCCGCAACGTGGTTTCGGACAGGACGGAACTGGAGCCGGTCGGGCTGTTGTCACCATTCGATGTCGCGCGGATGCCTTGTTCAAGCGACGGGCGCAACACAAAAGATCCGGCACGCATGCCAACCGGCGCAAAGGGATCGGCCTCTTGTGTCGGACCGCGCCCTTGTTCCGGCGTCTGGCGCGTGTTTTCACGCTGTACGCGGCCGCTATCGCTATCCGCTTCGCTGGTAATTGCACCAACGCGCATGGTGTCGGGCTGGAGGGCCTGCTGATCCTGTGCCTGCGCAGCCGGATTTGGCTGCGGTTGGGTATCCGCTGCGGCGGTATTGTCTTGCGTCGGTGCATAGAATGCGTCGGAACCGTCATCGCCACCACCCGTGGCTCCAGCATTGTCGGAACGGCCCGGCGCGGCCAGCCCCCGCGTGGCAAGCGTATCCGGCGAAGAGGCGGAAAGCACATCTTCCGGGACACTGCCGCGAAGATAGGCGTCCTGAGCATGCGAGAGGGAAGGGAGGATAGCCATCGCCGCACCCGCCAGAAACAGGCTTCTCAGCCTGCGGGCAATGGGCGTCGAACCGCCGGATAGGGGCATGGCAAATGGCATATGTGATTTCAAACCGTTGCAACGTGGTAGATGAACGGTAAAGGCACATGGTTAATTCTTGGTTGCCGTTGCCCGCGTTGCCGAACGAAAGCTATTATTTATAGGCAATAAAAGCTTGGACAACGGACAGCGAAGAGGCTAACGCTTTCGACCATGGAAAAGCTCGATCAGACCCAGATTTCGACGGGTGCGGAAGCGGCCATCGCTTCGGCGCTCCGGACCATTAGAACTGAAAACGAAGGCCTCGCCGCGCTCGAAGAAGCGCTTGGCAACGGCTTGTCCGGTCCCTTTACTGAGGCCGTGAATGCGATCATTGCCGCCAAGGGGCGTCTGGTCGTCACGGGCGTCGGCAAGAGCGGTCATATCGGCGCGAAGCTTGCCGCCACTTTTGCCTCGACGGGGACGGCGGCGTTTTTCGTGCATTCGGCGGAAGCCAATCACGGCGATCTTGGCATGATCGACCGCGACGACGTGATTCTGGCGATTTCCTGGTCTGGTGAAACGGCAGAGCTGAAAGGCGTCGTCAATTATTCGCAGCGCTTCCGCATTCCGCTGATTGCCATCACCTCGCGTGAAGATTCGGCGCTCGGTCGTGCGGCCAATATCGCTCTTATACTGCCCAAGACGGCGGAAGCCTGCCCGCATGGTCTGGCGCCGACGACATCGACCATGTTGCAGCTGGCGATCGGCGATGCGCTGGCAATAGCGCTTCTGGAAGCCCGCGGTTTTACGCCGAGCGATTTCAAGACCTTCCATCCCGGCGGATCGCTGGGTGCGAGCCTCATCCATATCCGCGATATCATGCATCGTGGCGACCGCATCCCGCTGGTGCCGGTCGGTACCGCCATGGTGGATGCGATGAAAGTGCTGGCGCAAAAGAGTTTCGGCTGCGTCGTTGTGGTCGATGATAACGGCGAACTGGCCGGCATCGTTACAGACGGCGACATTTCGCGCAATCTGCATCGCAGTCTGGCGGAACTGGCGGTTGATGACATCATGACCCGCAAGCCAAAGACGGTCGACCAGAATATGCTGGCAACCGCCGCGCTCAATGCGATCAACGAAAACCATATTGGCGCACTGATCGTGGTCGAGGACAACCGCCCTGTCGGCCTCGTGCACTTCCACGATCTGCTGCGGATTGGGGCTGCCTGATTAAGGGAGTAGGGGAATAAGGCAGTAAGGGAGTATGTTTCAGTTTACTTGAAACGGATGCCGTGCACCCTATTCCCCTATTCCCCTATTCCCCTATTCCCCTATTCCCCTAAACCGCCACTTCTATCTCCAGCGTCACCGCATCGAAGGCCACGACACGAACTTCTGTTCCTGCGGGCAGGTCCGGTCCTTTCACACGCCATGTCGTATCGTTGATACGAATGCGTCCGCGCCCATTGATGATGGGTTCGGTCAGTGTCGTGCGCTGGCCGACGAGTTGTTCGCCGCGCCGGTTGAGCAGAGGCTCGTCCTGATTGTCGCTCTTCGAGCCGAAGAAACGGCGGCCAGCCAGTGCGAAAACGACGGACAGAACGAGAAAGACAACCAGCTGGAACTGCCAGCCGAAGCCGGTGGTCGATGACAGGAGGAAGGCAATGCCTCCGGTCACCAGTGCCGCAAGGCCGAACCAGATGAAGAAAATGCCGGGCGCCAGAATTTCCAGAATGAGCAGGACCAGTCCAAGAACCAGCCAGCTATAGATGCCAAGTCCGGACAGAAGTTCGATAATCATGGCGCTCCGTCCTTGTTTTAGCTACGGTTGGTCGGCGGAACGCTACGCGGACGCGACAGGCCCGGCGATGGCGGTGTCGGATCGACAGGCTTGCTGCCGTCGCCGAACACTTCCCGCGCGATGGCGCCAATGCCGCCGAGCGAACCGATGAGCGAGCTTGCCTCCAGCGGCATCAGCACGACCTTCTGGTTCTTGGCGCTGGCGATATTGCTCAGCGCTTCGGTATATTTTTGCGCAACGAAGTAGTTGAGCGCCTGCACATTGCCGTTGGAAACGGCGTCCGACACCAGTGTCGTGGCCTTTGCTTCGGCCTCGGCCAGACGCTCGCGGGCTTCTGCTTCGCGCTTCGCGGCTTCCAGCTTGCCTTCGGCTTCGAGAATCTGCGACTGCTTCTGGCCCTCGGCACGCAGAATCTGCGCGTTGCGGTCGCCTTCGGCTTCCAGAACCTGTGCGCGCTTGTCGCGTTCCGCCTTCATCTGGCGGGCCATCGAGGTGACGATATCTGCCGGCGGATTGATATCCTTGATTTCCACGCGGGTCATCTTGATGCCCCACGGGTGGGCTGCTTCGTCAACCACACGCAGCAGGCGATCATTGATCGCATCGCGGTTGGAGAGCAATTCGTCGAGGTCCATCGAACCCATGACCGTACGGATATTGGTCATGGTGAGGTTGAGGATCGCATATTGCAGGTTGGCGACCTGATAGGCTGCCTGCGCCGCGTTCAGCACCTGATAGAAGGCAACGCCGTCGACACCGACAATGGCGTTGTCGCGGGTGATGACTTCCTGTGTCGGAACGTCCAGCACCTGCTCCATCATATTGAGCCGTGCGCCGATGCGGTCGAAGAACGGGACGATCAGGTTCAAGCCCGGATTGAGCGTGCGCGTATAGCGGCCGAAACGTTCCACCGTATAGTTGAAACCCTGCGGCACCGTCTTGATACCCGCAAAGAGTGTCGCCAGAACCAGCGCAGCCAGAATAAGCAGCGTGATGTCGAAACCTGTCATTGTCTAACCCTCATCCGTTAGGGGAGTAGGTGAATAGGGGAATAAGGGAGCATGAAAACCTATTCCCTTACTGCCTTATTCCCCTATTCCCTTATATTACACCCAACCCAGCAATTCGCGCCGTACCATCGTTTCGATAACCTTCATGCCTTCCTCGCTATCGTTAAGGCAAGGGATGTGGCTGAAATTCTCGCCGCCGTTTTCATGGAAAAGGTGGGCGGCTTCATTACCGATCTCGTCAACCGTTTCCAGACAGTCCACGACAAATCCCGGATTGAGCACCGCGACGGATTTGACGCCCTGTTTTGCCAGATTTTCCACGGTCTCGTCCGTGTAGGGCTGGAGCCATTCCTCGGGTCCGAAACGGGACTGGAAAGTGGAGCGGAACTGGTTTTCGCCCATACCGAGCCGGATGCGCAGAAGGCGCGAGGTTTCCAGACATTGTTCGCGATAAGGATCACCCTTGTCGGAATAGCTTTTCGGAATGCCGTGATAGGAGGCCAGAATCACTTCCGGTTTGAAGGAAAGCGTTGCGAGGTGGTTTTCAATGGAACGCGCCAGCGCTTCGATATAAACCGGTTCCGTCTCGTAAGACGGAATGGTGCGGCTTGCGGGCATGAAGCGCTTTTTCATCAGCGCTTCGAAGAACTTGTCGTTCACCGTCGCGGTCGTGGTGGCCGAATATTGCGGGTAGAGCGGGAACACGACGATACGCTCGCAGCCCTGTTGCAACAGTCGGTCGGTCACGCTTTCGATGGATGGCTGGCCATAACGCATCGCCCAGTCCACGACGACATTCGGGATGTCTGCGAGTGCGGCGGCCAACTTTTCACCCTGTGCGCGGGTATAGGTGCGCAGCGGTGATTCATTCTTTTCGTGGTTCCAGATGCGGTCGTAAAGCTTGCCGGAACGCTTGGGGCGCGTGTTGAGCACGATGCCGTAGAGAATCGGATACCAGAACAGGCGCGACCACTCGATCACGCGGCGGTCAGACAGAAACTCGGCAAGATAGCGCCGCATCGGGGCGTAACTCGTGCCGTCCGGCGTCCCCAGATTGACCAGCAGAACCCCGACTTTGGGCAGTTTCGCTTGCGCGGACTGATCTGGGTTCTGGTGTACTGTATCAATCTTGCTCATGAGCCGACTCCTATCCCGCTGGAAAATAGAGCATTTCCAGCAAAAGTGTGAAACGGTTTTACGCGGGAAATGCGTAGTAAGCAAAGGCCAGAAAAAGCGACAAATTACAATCCTGACAATTGCAGACAACAAAAAAATCAAGCGGCGCGAGCATCGCCCGCGCCGCTTGAACTGGAATGGATGTTAGAGCATTTCCAGCAAAAGTGCGTAGCGGTTTTGCGTAGGACAATGCGCAGAAACAAATAGATAGAGCGGTTCCACGATTCCGTTTTAACCGGAACCGCTCTAATGTCGCGTTTAGCTGGTTGCACGGCGGCTCAGCGAGAAGCGCGAGCCTGCCGATGAGGTGCAGTTCAGCTGGTTTTGCGAAACCAGAGCGCAATTGACCTTGGATGAGGTGCCGCGCACGATCGAGCGCATGTCGATTTCAACGAGCTGTGGCGACTGATAGCGATAATTGCCTTCGGCCAGCCGTTCGTTGGTATCGGTGGTGCGGGTTTCGAAAATGCCGCCATTGAACGACGACACAATGCCGTTTGGATCGACCCAGCTGCCTTCGATACCGCTTGGTGTGCGGGAGACAGTTGGAACATTGCCACCGACCGGTCCGGTCGTTTCGCAAGCCGCCAGCACAAGCGACATGACGGCAAGTGGGGCAACGATGCGGAAGCTTTTCATGTCCAATCTCTCTCCAAATGGGGATAATGACTTGTGATGAATCGAAACTTACACGAAAACAAGTCCCGATTGTGAGGATTGGCCGCCGGACCTGTTAATTTATTGGTAATGATGCAAAATCGCCGCGCAGATCACCATGGCTGACGGCATTACGCCAGGAATATTAGTCCAAAGGATATGACCATCAGCATGATAAGCAGGCTTGCCGACCACTTGTTGGCGCGACTGATCAGGGCGTTGCGTGTCGGATTGTTCTTGACGGCTCCATAGGAGGCGAGGGACTTCGCCGTCTGATAGATGGCCAGATAGACGACCATCGAAACAAGGCCAATCGTCCATCCAATCTGTACAAGCTGGCTTGGATGTCCCGGTACACCCAGAATCCACGGCAGGATCAGCAGCCCGCAGAGCAATGCCACGAGATCAGGAAAGCGGTCTGCCGCTATGCGTCTTAATTGACCGGGCATTTTGGGGAAATCACATCAATTTCGTTTGAAAGGCTGAGACGCAAAGGCCCGGTCAATGCCGGGCCTTGCTGTGTTTCATCAGCGCACGAGCACGTTGCGGAACTGCCATGGGTCTTTGGTGTCGAGGTCTTCCTCGAACAGATGTCCGCGACCTTCAAGCGGCGTCCAGTCGGTGTAATAGCCTTTGACGGGCCCGAGATATTGCATCTGGACTTCGAGGCAGCGGCGATAGTCGATCTCGTCGGTTTCGACGATGCCGCTGTTCGGGTTTTCCAGCGCCCAGACCATGCCGGCCAGAACGGCGGAGGAAACCTGCAGGCCGGTTGCGTTCTGATAAGGCGCAAGCTTGCGTGCTTCCGCGACAGTCAGCTGGGAGCCGTACCAGTAGGCGTTCTTGTCATGACCATAGAGCAGAACGCCCAGTTCGTCCGAACCGTCGAGGATTTCGGCTTCCTCGAGCACATGCTGGACAGGTTGGGCTTTGCCGCCCGCGCCGAACATTTCGTCCAGCGAGAGAATGGCGTCATTGCTCGGATGATAGGCATAATGGCAGGTCGGGCGGTAGTCGAGCTTGCCCTTTTTGTCCCGCACGGTGAAGAAATCGGAGATGGAGATCGCTTCGTTGTGGGTGACCAGTAGGCCGAATTGCGCGCCGAGCGTTGGGCACCACGTGCGGATGCGCGTATTGCCGCCGGGCTGTTCAAGGAAAATCGCCGCCTTCGTGCCCTTCTTCTGCTTGCGCGCATTTTTCGGCTTCCACTTTTCGTGGCTGCCCCAGCCGAGTTCGGCAGGCTGCAAGCCTTCGGAAATGAAGCCTTCCACGGACCATGTATTCCAGAACGTGTTGAACGGCTTTGGTTCTTTGGCGCGCTGCGTATCGCGTTCGGCGACGTGCACACCCTTCACGCCAGCCTTTTTCATCAGCTTGGCCCAACCGTTGCGGTCATCTGCCGCCGGTTCGGTGAAGTCGAGCTTGAGTTCAGTCGCCAGATCGACAAGCGCTTTCTTGACGAACCACGACACCATGCCCGGATTGGCGCCGCAGCATGCAACGGCGGTCGGGCCGCCGGGATTCTTGCGCTTTTCGGCCAGCAGGGTTTCGCGCAGCGCATAATTGGTGCGCGCGGCATTATCCGCCTTGGCGTCGAAATAGAAGCCAAGCCACGGCTCGACTACGGTGTCGATATAAAGCGCACCGTTCTTGCGGCTATAGTGCATCAGATCGACGGAACCGGTATCAACCGACAAATTGACGACAAATGCCTGTCCTTCCGCGCCTTCCAGGAACGGGTCCAGAACTTCTGCGTAATTGTCCTTGGTGATCGCCTGCTTGACGAAACGAATGCCTTTGTCGTCAAGAATCTGGCGGTTCTTCTCGCTCGGGTCGATCACGACCATCCGCGATTTGTCGAATTTGAAATGACGCTCTATCAGCGGCAGGGTACCGCGCCCGATCGACCCAAAGCCGATCATGATTACGGGGCCGGTGATCTCGCTATAGACTTGCCATTTCGCTTTCGCCATTTTCTTCCTCTGTGTAAACCGCTCAAATTTGCGGTGTTTCGTTCTGTTACCGTTCGTCGGCAGGTTTGAAACCGCAACAATAACACAACTTCATACAAAGAAAGAAACGTCACAGCCCTATGACATGCAGACGTGTTTAACGCATTTTAGGAATTTAGCTTTCAATCAGCTTGGCGCGGATCATCCCGCGCAGTGAATTGCCGACCAGAATATTGCGCGCATTCTTGAGATCGTCGACGGAAACCACCCCTTCCGACACCACACTGTTGTTCAGAAGTTCACGCCGCAAAACGCCGTCCAGAAGCCCGCAGGATAGAGCAGGCGTCACACAGGTCGTGCCGCCAATATCGAGGAAAATCGACGTGATCGTGCCTTCGCAGACCTCGTCGCGGTCATTCAGCAGAATAACTTCGTCCACTTCCGCCGAAGAATATTCCTCGCGGGCGGCGATGTAGGCCTGACGACGCGTCGTCTTGTAACGCAGCAGGGGGTCGTCATGTTTAAGGCGGGTGCGGGCGATCGCTATGCGCCACGTCGTTTGCTGCGGCAGTGGCTCATATTTGTAGGCCACAACATTGGCAACGCCGTCAGGCGCCAGAGTGAGGCGCAATTTCAGAGCGCGGTCACCGGAGCCAGCATCTTCAATTTGCTGACGGATAGCGTCCATATTGCAGGAGAAACCAAGCGCGCGCGCGGACTGTTCCAGTCGCGCCAGATGCAATTGCAGACGCAGAACCCCGGACAGAGGCTCCCATCGCATGGTTTCTATCAACTGGTATTCTGGCAACTGATATTCTGGTTCCGTACTGACAGTGTGTGTCCCGTCGCGAACCGTGCTTTCAGAAGGCATTCCTCATACTCCGCTTGCGCCGTGGAATCGAAAACCACGCCGCCCCCGACATTGAAGATTGCACGATTTTCGTCGAGAAGCGAGATCGTGCGGATGGCGACATTGAAGCGCATTCGTCCGCTTGGCTCAATCCAACCGAGCGAACCGCAGTAAATGTCACGTGGGTTGGGTTCCAGCTTGCGCAGGATTTCCATGGCGCTGATTTTCGGCGCGCCGGTAATCGAACCGCAGGGGAAAAGGGCTGCAAAAAGCGACCGCAGGGGAATATCGCTTTTCAGCCTTGCTCGTACCCGACTAATCATTTGGTGTACCGTCGGGTAAGATTCAACCCGGAAAAGCTCAGGCACGTCGAGCGAGCCGACTTCGCTGATCAGCGAGATGTCGTTGCGCAGCAGGTCCACGATCATGCGGTTTTCCGCCTGGTTCTTGGGATCGTTCATCAGGAAGGTGCGGTTCGCTTCGTCTTCCTCGGGCGTTGCCCCGCGCGGCATGGTGCCTTTCATGGGGTGGGTCTCGATCCACCCGTCCGCATCCACCTCAAAAAACAGCTCCGGCGAGCGCGACAGGACAGTCGGGCCACCGAGATCGCAATAGGTCGCGTAGCGAACCGGCTGGCGCATAGCGAGCGCGTTGAACAGCACCAACGGATCACCGCCCCATTCTGCATGAACTGGAAAGGTCAGATTGCCCTGATAGCAATCGCCTTCGCGCAGGTGCTGATGCAGGCGGTCGAACCGCGTTTCATATTCGGCTGGCGCCCATTCGGCGATGGGATCGCGCAGATAGGTCGCATTATCATTGCCGCGATGATGCAAATCGTCGTCCGATGGGCCGTCGAAGACGCCGAAGCACAGGAGAGGGGCTTTGCGCCCCTCCGGCAGAAGGGGCTTCAGCTTCGGTTCGAGAAGATAACCGGCCTCGTAGGAAAGATAGCCCGCCAGCCATTTTCCGTCCGCATGGGCGCGCTGCATCGCTTCCCATGCATCATCGAATTCATCCGGCTCGTCGGCGCGGATGATGGTCGAAGGAGCCGCGAAAAGCACATCGCGGCCCGCCTTGTCATCCCGAAACAGGATCAGCGGTTTGTTACCCGTTCGGGTCACTTTTGCCTCAGTCTTCCATGGCTTCGAGTTCGTCGATGATGCCTTCGATCACCGACAAGCCCTTGCTCCAGAAGTTCGGGTCCGTTGCATCAAGACCGAACGGTGCCAGCAGTTCCGTGTGATGCTTGGTGCCGCCCGCTTTCAGCATGTCGAAATATTTCTGCTGAAAGCCCTTTTCGGAATTCTGGTAGACGGCATAGAGCGAGTTCACCAGGCAATCGCCAAAAGCATAGGCATAGACATAGAATGGCGAGTGGATGAAGTGCGGGATATAGGTCCAGAAGGTCTCATAGCCGGGATTGAGGTGCACCGCGTCGCCGAGGCTTTCGCGCTGCACATCCATCCAGATTTCGCCGATGCGCTCTGACGTCAATTCGCCTTCATGACGCTCGGTGTGGACGCGGCGCTCGAACTGGTAGAACGCGATCTGACGCACGACCGTATTGATCATGTCTTCGGCCTTCTGGGCCAGCATCGCCTTGCGTTCGCGCTTGTCCTTCGTCCGCTCCAGCAGCGAACGGAAGGTCAGCATTTCGCCGAAGACCGAGGCGGTTTCGGCCAGCGTCAGCGGGGTTGACGCCATCAGCGCGCCCTGACCGCCAGCGAGAACCTGATGCACGCCATGGCCAAGCTCATGGGCGAGCGTCATGACATCGCGCGGCTTGCCCATATAGTTGAGCAGCACATAAGGATGCGCCGATGGCACGGTCGGATGCGCGAAAGCGCCCGGAGCCTTACCGGGACGCACCGGTGCATCGATCCAGTTCTTGTCGAAGAAATCCTTAGCGATCGCAGCCATTTCCGGCGCAAAATTGCCATAGGCGGAAAGCACGGTATCACGCGCTTCGTCCCACGAAATCAGGGCCTGCGGCGTTTCCGGCAGCGGTGCGTTGCGATCCCAGTTTTCCAGCTTGTCGAGGCCAAGCCACTTGGCCTTCAGCGCATAATAGCGGTGCGAAAGGCGCGGATAGGCATCTTCGACTGCCTTGGCCAGCGCATCCACAACGTCGCGTTCGACGCGGTTTGCAAGGTGACGGCTGTCGGCAATGTCCTGAAAACCGCGCCAGCGATCGGAGATTTCCTTGTCCTTGGCCAGCGTGTTGGTGATCAGCGTAAACGTGCGGAGATTGGCGCCGAATGTCTTGGCCAGTGCTTGCGAAGCCTTTTTGCGGACTGCGCCATCGGCGTCCTGCAGCATGTTAAGCGTCGGCTCGATTGCCAGTTCCTGACCGTCGACCTCGAAGCGCAGGCCCGACATGGTCTCATCGAACAGGCGGTTCCATGCGCCGAAGCCGGTGATCGACTTTTCATGGAAAAGCTGTTCCAGCTTGTCGTCCAGCTGATAGGGCTTGTCCTTGCGCAGATCGGTTAGCCACGGGCGATAATGCCCGATTGCCGCATTGGCATCCATTGCCTTGTCGAGAATCGCATCCTCGATACGGTTCAGTTCGAGGCTGAAGAAAATGAGATGCGTGCTGGCGTCAGTCAGCTTCTGCTGCACGTCGCCAAAAAGCTTCATGCGCTTCGGATCGGTCGTATCGCCGTAATAATAGAGCCCTGCATAGGAGGCAATGCGCCCCAGCAACTCGTCCAGCGCTTCAAACTGCTTGATCGCATCGGCAAAATCGCCGCCGTCAGCTTTCGCTGCTTCCGCGCCGAGCTTGCCTTTCCAGCGCTCTTCAAACGAAACCGAATCCTTCATGGCCTTTTCGATATCGGCCTTGAGCTGCGGGCTGTCCGGCGCGGGATAAAGATCGGCGAGGTTCCATTCCGGCAACTTGCCAAGGTCGGTCTTTTCGGCGGCGGCGCTATCGCCGGATGGAGCCAGAACCGGTGCTTGAAGAAGTGCGTTGAACGAAGCAGAGTCTGAAAAACGGGTCATAAGCATTCTCCTATTGGCCTTCTTCTCGCATGTCTTGCCGGGATCGCCAAGGGCACAATAAAGCGGTGCAACCTGTGTTATGTAAGCAACCAATAAATTGCCAGTAACTTCCGCGATTACTTTTTGGGCGCTTCAAGCATTGAGTGTTTTTTAGCCGAAAATTTTGTGAATGTAGCATCAGATACTGTTTTAAGGTCTTGCAATTGTTAGTGCTCTGGCTCCAAATAGCGCGCCTGGAGCATAAAACTTTGTTCTGTTTTTAAACTGTTTAATGTGTTCGGGCGCGGGAACTCCACAGGTTGATTAAAGCTTTTAATGGGCACGCGCATTCTCATAGCGGATGATGATCCGATTCACCGACGCAACATTGAGGCGATGGTCCAGCGTATGGGTTATCGCACCATCCTGACCGACGGTGGCAGCGGCGCGCTCAGCTTCGCGACGCAGCGCAAGGATATTGCGCTGATCCTGCTCGACATGGCCATGCCGGATATGGACGGGCTGAGTGTTCTCGCCAAGATGCGTGATGCAGGTGTGACAACTCCAGTGATCGTGCTTGTCCAGAACGATGGGCTTAACAGGGCCTTGCAGGCCATCAAACTCGGCGCGGTCGATTTCGTGACCACACCTGTCGTGCCAGAACGCATTCAGCTTTCCATTTCCAATGTGCTGAAGCTCGATGCGCTTGCACATGAGGTACGCCGCAATCGTTCGCTGCGGACGCATTTTCCGCTCTCCGATATCATTGCTAGAAGCCCGGACATGGAACGGGCGATGGTTGCCGCAAGGCGCGCTGCCGCGCTGGATGCGCCGCTTCTTCTGGATGGCGAACCAGGTAGCGGCAAGGAAACGCTGGCCCGCGCCATTTGCAGCGGCGGCGCAAGATGGCGTGAAACCTTCATCACCGTCGATTGTCGCACGCTGACATCGGATAATGTGGACCAGATCCTGTTCGGCGCTTCAGAAGCGGCCCGTATGCCGGGCTCTGCAATAGCTGGGGCAGACGGCGTATTCGGCAAGCTGGCAAGCGCCGATGGTGGCACGCTTTATCTGGATGAGGTTGGCTTTCTGCCGCGCCATGCCCAGATGCGGCTTTATTCGGCGATGCAAACGGGACAATTTGAAGCAGCGGGCGTTCCATATCCGTTCAATGCGCGCGTCATGGCTTCCACCACGCAGCCCCTGAACGATCTCGTCCATATGGGGCGGTTTCATCCGGGGCTTGGTCAATTGCTGGGGTCGTTCATGCTGCCGGTTCCGGCACTGCGCAATCGACCTGAAGACATTGGCATTCTGCTGCATCATTTCACGATGCGCTTTGCCAGCGAGGAGCGTCGCGGCCATATCACCGGCATTGCCCCGCATGTGCTGGAGCAGCTGAAGACCTATGACTGGCCGGGCAATGTGCGTGAGCTGAAGAATGCGGTGTTCCGCGCGGTGTTGCTATGCGAAACGCGCGAGCTGACCATGACGGATTTTGCCGAACTGGTGAGCAATACGGATAGCTGGACGGGCGCATCCTACACTGGTCCGAGGACGGCAATGCCTGTCGGTGCCACATCCGGCAAGGTAACGCCGGGCGTCATCAGCGGTATGAATGCCGAGGGTGAAGTGCGCACGCTTGCTGCCGCCGAAGAGGAGATGATCCGCTTCGCACTGGCGCATTACGATGGGCAAATCAGTGAAGTCGCGCGTCGTTTGGGCATCGGAAGGACCACACTTTACCGCAAGCTCAAGGAATATGGCATTGATGTGACCTCCATCTCCGGCAGGGGATTTGATGACGGTCATGACGGGGACAGCACCCCTTTCAGGCGCACCGCAGGATAATAAAACCAGCCTAAATTATTGAATTTTATGAAGTTCTAATCCTCCTTCTTTGGAGGTTAGGCGCACTGTTGCCAATTAAAGACTGTTAATAGTTTTTTTACCATAGCGAAAATAGATGCGCTCCTGTGTCTTTTTTGCCATGGTGTTTCCGCATTTGTTGTTCACTAAGCGTCCATTAACCATTAAATCCGACAATTGGATCTATGGCGGAACGAAGCGGATTTCGTGCGACGCTCAGAAAAGGTCACTTGGAAAGAGAGCTGCGGACGAGACCATTTGCAACTGTTGTGACTGACAGTTGCCGTAAGTTTCGGACTTGTAGCCTCTGGGGGCGGACAAAACGGTAAGGCGATACGATTCGATGAACAGCATATCGACCATGAAAGCGCATTTCGCGAATGTCTGGCAAAAAGCCCGGATTGGTGCGAAGGCGCGTCTGTCTCTCTCGTTCTCCCTTGTTGCGGCGGCAATTGCCCTCGTGGGTACCCCAACGCAGGCTTCGGCTGAAACCCGCTCCCTTAAACTTTATTACGTCCATACGGGCGAGAAGGCGGAAATCGTCTTCAAGAAGAATGGCCGCTATGTGCCCGAAGGGCTGAAGCGCCTCAATGTCTTCCTGCGTGACTGGCGTCGTAATGAGCCGACCAAGATGGACCCGCGCCTGTTCGATCTTGTGTGGCAGGTCTATCAGTCCACGGGATCAAGCCAGTATATCACTGTTGTATCGGCCTATCGCTCGCCTGCGACCAACGCCATGCTGCGTTCGAACACGCGCGGCGTCGCCAAGAAAAGCCAGCACATGCTGGGCCGCGCGATGGATTACTTTATTCCGGGCGTCAATCTGGCCAAGCTGCGCGGCATCGGCATGCGCTACCAGATTGGCGGCGTCGGCTATTATCCACGCTCCGGCTCACCTTTCGTGCACATGGACGTCGGCAATGTCCGCTCCTGGCCGCGCATGAGCCGCCGTGAACTGCTGGCATTGTTCCCGGATGGCAAGACCGCTCACGTTCCAGCGGATGGCAAACCTTTGCCCGGCTATGACGAAGCTCTGGCGATGATCGAGCGGCGCAAGGCTAGCGGTGGTGGTGACATCATGGTGGCGAGCAATTCGTCATCGACGCGCAAGAGCAAGACGCTGTTTGGCGCGCTCTTCGGTGGCGGCGCTGACGAAGAAGAAGATAATGGCGATGTTGCCACCCCGGCAACGGCGCGTCCGGCCCGTGCGACAGCTCCGGCCAAGCAGGCTCCAGCCGCAGCACCGGAAGAAGAAGCCCCGGCTCAGCCGCGCGAAACGATGGTTGCTGCATTGCCGCCGCGTGAAGCGCCGGTTCCGATACAGGCACCGCGTCCTGAAACTGGTTTGAACCCGCAATCACTCGAATCTCAGGCGCAGACCGGCAATGTTGCTGATCAGGGCGCTGCTGTTGTTGCGATGAATGTGCCGATCCCGGCGCGCAAGCCCGAAATGGCGCCGCAGGATGCCGTGGCGCTTGCTGCCGCCGATCCAGATGCCGCGCAGGTGGCCGATGCATCGCCGCTCATGAACGGTTTCGTGCCAATCCCTTCAGCACGTCCGCAGCTTGAAGGTGACGATGCACAGGCGCAGCTCGTTGCCTCGGTTATTCCGTCGCAGCGTCCGGGTCGCCCGGGTGAACAGCCTGCTGCTTCCGGCCAGGATGCGATCGCTGCGCTGGTCAACAATCAAGACAATGATGCCGTGGCTGTTGCGGGTGCAGGTTCGTCGCCGACAAACCCGGGTGAAGCGGGCGCTTTGCCGCTGCCGAAGCAGGCTCCGCGCGCCGAGGCCAATACCCAGCTCGCGCTGTTGACCAAGAAGGATGAGATCGGCGAACTGATCGCGCCGCCAAGCGACGACTATGATTCCGAGCCGGTCGCCAAAGTGCAGCTGAAGCCAGCTCCGGTTCAGACCGCCTCTCTGGCACCAGTCGCAGCGCCGGTTGAACCCGCTGTCGCCCGCGCCAAGCAGCCGGTCGCAGTTGGCAAGGCCGTCGATACCGGCGTCCGTACCACTGCCAAGGGCGCGCGTCGTGTTGCCAAGGCGTCTTCGGCCAAGCCACATGTCGTGGTGCAGCCAGCAGCCGTGCATAATGCGGAAATGGCGATGTCGTCGGAGTCCATGGCGCAGAAGGCTCCGGTTACCAATCCGGTTCTGCGTAACGATGCGATGCGCACCGCTCCAGCTATGGTCTATACGGCTGGCTTCCAGCAGGGCGACCTGCAAAGCGAGCGCGCCAACAAGTTCAGCGGCAATGCTGTGACCTTCCTGACGGTCGCAAAATTCACCGCAACCAACTGATTGCTGCAACGATAGCAAAGAAAAAGGGGCCGTAAGGCCCCTTTTTCTTTGGTCAGTTTGGGGGCTCAGCCTTTCAGGCTGGCGGCATCGCTTGCGAGCTTGGTGATGGCATCCCATTCGCCTGCTTCCACCAGTTCCTTCGGTGCAACCCACGAGCCGCCAACACAAACAACGTTTGGCAGCGAGAGATAGGTTTTCGCATTGGCGAGGCTGATGCCGCCGGTGGGACAGAAGAATGTGCCGGCCAGCGGTGAGGAGAGCGCCTTCAGGAAGGAAGCGCCGCCTGCCTGTTCGGCCGGGAAGAACTTCAGATGCGTATAGCCCTCTTCGCGCAGCGCCAGCATTTCGCTCGGCGTGATGGCAGCGGGCAGAAGCGGGACGGGGCTGTCATTGGCCGCGTCGACAATCTGCTTGGTCGCGCCGGGGCTGACGATAAAGCGCGAACCGGCCTTTGCAGCCTGCTCATATTGCCTGGCGTTGAGGATGGTGCCCGCACCGACGATGGCTTCCGGCACTTCATCCGCGACAGCGTGAATGGCGTCCAGTGCCGCTGCCGTACGCAAGGTGATCTCAATGGCGGGCAGGCCGCCCTTGGCCAATGCGCGCGCCAGCGGCACGGCATGTTCTACCTTGTCGATCAACAGAACCGGGATAACCGGCTGGCCTGTCATGACGGGGACGAGAAGATCGGTTTTCTGAGGCATCGGCTCGCTCGGCTGTTGGAGTATTTCGGCGTATTTTGCGGAATGTGCAACGATTCCGCAAAAATGGACATGCACGGAATGTAATAAATCGATTTAAATGGATGAGACGAACTTGTCCACAGCCGGGACAAGCTTGTTTTCAGGCCGCAGTCTTGAGAGTGCCGATCTGCTTTTGCCAGCGCTCATAAGCGGCGGCCATGCGCGTGTCGTAACTGTTGCGGGCGAAAGCGGGGCCGTTATAGCGCTTTGCAAAGCCGCGCCAGTCGCAGGTGCGCATGGCATCCGCCAGCCCTGTCTTCTCGATGAAACGCAACATCAGCCGTACCTGACCGGAAAGTGATCCGCGCGCTTCCGCCACCAGCCCATCGACCGAAGCAAAGCCAAGCCACTCCCAATGTGCACCCATGACCTGACCTAATCCCCATGAGGTGGATTCCAGTGCGGCCTTCTTGTCCAGCCCCATAGCGCGTTCCAGCAGCAGCCAGCGGTCGCCTTGCGATTTCGGATTGGCGATCTTGCCTGCTTCGGGGGCGGACAGGCCGTTTTGGCGGGCATAATCGCGAATACGCCCGGAAAGCCTGCGGTCGAAATAATGTCCTTCAAAGCGGATCGCCGGTTCCTTGTGTCCATCCACATCGTAAAGCGCGCGACCGCCGCTTTCCACTTCCGCAACTGCCAGCAACACCGCCGGGTCGATCTGCGCCTGTTTTGCCATGGCGGTCATAGCGTCGATGGTTTGTCTGTCGAACATAGGTTTCTCCTCTTGGACAGTGGTCTTCGAGGTGATTTTCGCCGCATCCGGGGCTGTGAGGATAAAGTAGTCTTGAATTCGCCGTGTCAGGGGATTAGTTGCGGGGTAGATTTTCAAAGAAGACACAACCGATGAGCAATTTACCTTTCACTGTCGCCGCCCTTTATTGCTTTGCGCCTCTGCCGCAATATGAAAGCCTGCGTGAACCGCTGGCCCAGCTTTGCTGTGGCAATGGCATCAAGGGGACGCTGCTTCTGGCTGCCGAAGGCATCAACGGTACGGTTGCCGGTTCGCCAGCAGCGATTGAAAAGCTCGTCCAGCATATCACTGCCATTCCGGGGCTCGGCCAGCCGGAATTGAAATATTCCTATGCAAGCGAAATGCCGTTCAATCGCATGAAGGTGCGGCTGAAGCGGGAAATCGTCACCATGGGTGTCGATGGTATCGACCCTCTGAAAAGCGTCGGCACCTATATCGCCCCGCAGGACTGGAACGCCCTGATTGCTGACGAAAACACGGTCGTTGTCGATACGCGCAACGATTATGAGTATGCCATCGGCACTTTCGAGGGTGCCCTTGATCCGCAGACCAAAACATTCCGCGAGTTTCCGGATTGGGTCGAGCAGAACCGCGACAAGCTGGAAGGCAAGAAGATCGCCATGTTCTGCACCGGCGGTATCCGCTGCGAAAAGGCGACGGCCTTTGTGAAAGGCCTCGGCTTTGACGATGTCTTCCATCTCAAGGGTGGAATTCTCAAATATCTCGAAGAAGTTCCGCAGGAAAAAAGCATGTGGAATGGCGAGTGCTTTGTCTTCGACGAGCGCGTTGCCGTTGGTCATGGCTTGACGGAAAGCGATGTCGAGCTTTGCCGCGCCTGCCGTCGTCCGATTACGCCGGAGGACAAGCTCTCGAAGTTCTTCGAGGAAGGCATTTCCTGCGCTGGTTGCTACGATGAGCGCACGCCGGAAGATCGCGCCCGTTTTGCCGAACGCCAGAAGCAGATCGCGCTTGCCAAAGCACGTGGTCAGCACAAGCATATCGGCAGTTGATAGGCTTCCGGGACTAGCCAAATAAGTTGCACCGCATTAAGGTAGTTTCGATTCTGGAACGATCTGAATTCGTTACGGAATTTTGGGCGGCTTTTGCATGGACGCCCGTGCATCAAGGGTCTGACGGCATCCGGGTCGCGTTTGCCTCCATCAAGCCCATCATCGCAAAAAAGCGCGCCGGTTCGTTCCGGCGGATGATGGTGTTTGTCCGCTCAAACGGGCAATATGGAGGGTAGTCATGAAAAAACTTATAGCCGCATTTCTTATCACAGTTGCCGCTGGCGCCGCTTCGGTCGCGCATGCCGCCGAAAAGGTCACGGTATTTGCCGCTGCGAGCATGAAGGATGTGATTGAAGAAGCTGCCAAGCAGATCAAAGCCAAGGATGGCACGGAAGTGGTTGCTTCCTTTGCGTCTTCGTCGGTGCTGGCCAAGCAGATCGAACAGGGCGCTCCGGCCCAGATTTTCATTTCCGCCGATCTGGACTGGATGGATTACGTCGAGAAGGCCAATGCCATCGACAAGGCGTCGCGCAAGGTGATCGCAGGCAATGCGCTGGTTATCGCCACGCAGAAGGATACGCCGAAGGCCGATGCCAAGGAACTCTTGAGCGCTGGCCGTTTCTCCATGGGCGATCCGTCCAATGTGCCAGCCGGTAAGTATGGCAAGGCTGCGCTGGAAAAGCTCGATATCTGGAAAGACGTCGAAAAGAATGCCGTGTTCGCGGAGAATGTGCGTGTTGCCCTGCAATATGTCAGCCGCGGCGAAGTGAAGGCCGCCATCGTTTATGCATCTGACCGCGCTGCCGCGCCAGATCTGGTCGAAGCCTACCGTTTCCCGGCAACCAGCCATGCGCCGATCCTCTATCCGGCTGCTCTCATTGAAAAGAATGAAAGCGATGCCGCCAAGGCGTTCCTTGCTTTCCTTGAAAGCGATGCCGGTCAGGCTATCATCAAGGATAAAGGCTTTGTCGGCGCTGCGGAGGCAGGCAAGTGATGATGGAAGCCGGCGTCTGGCCGATTGTCCTGTTGTCACTCCGGGTAGCCGGAATTGCCATCATCTTCGCTCTGCCAGTCGCGTTCCTTGTTGCATGGATTCTTGCCCGGTTTGATTTTCCGGGCAAGTCTCTGGCGCAGGCGCTTGTGACCATGCCGCTGGTTTTGCCGCCGGTGGTCACAGGCTATCTACTGTTGATCCTGTTCGGCGCGAGAGGCGCGTTCGGCGCTCCCTTGCAGGAATGGTTGGGCCTGTCCTTTTCCTTTCGGTGGACGGGTGCTGCCCTTGCCGCTGGTGTCATGGCGTTTCCGCTGCTCGTCCGTCCGATCCGCCTGTCGATTGAAGGGCTGGATCGTGGGCTTGAAGAAGCGGCGCGCACATTGGGCGCCAGCCGGTTGGTGGCGTTCTTCACCGTAATCCTGCCGCCGCTCCTGCCGGGTGTTCTGGCGGGTGCTGTGCTTGGCTTTGCCAAGGCGCTCGGTGAATTTGGCGCGACCATCACCTTCGTTTCCAATATTCCCGGCGAGACGCAAACCCTCTCGCTTGCAATTTACGCTTTGATGCAAACGCCGTCGGGCGATGCCGAAGCATTCCGACTGATTGCCATTTCCGCCGCGATTTCCATCATCGCCGTTGTGCTGTCCGAATGGTTGCAGCGCAGGCTTGCCGGAAACGTAAAATGAGTGGGCTCGTTGTTTCCATCACGGGCCGCAATGGCAAGTTTGCCGTTGAAGCCGATTTTGCAGCGGGCGGCGGTGTGACCGCTCTGTTCGGTCATTCGGGAGCGGGCAAGACCACGCTTTTGAAGATGATTGCCGGAACTTTGCGCCCCGAAAGCGGACGTATCGCCGTTGGCGATTTTGCGCTGTTCGACGCGGATAAGGGCATCAACCTGCCGCCCGAGAAACGACGCATCGGTTATGTGTTTCAGGAGGCCCGCTTGTTTCCGCATATGAGCGTCAAGCGCAACCTGACCTATGCGCGCTGGGCAGGCCACCGACAGGCCACGCGCAACTTCGATGAGGTAGTGAAGCTTCTCGGCATTGAGCCGCTTCTCGATCGCCGCCCATCGACGCTTTCGGGCGGCGAGCGCCAGCGTGTCGCCATCGGACGGGCGCTGTTATCCGATCCGGCGTTGTTGCTTCTTGATGAGCCGCTTTCCTCGCTCGACCATGCGCGCCGACAGGAGATATTGCCCTTTATCGAGCGTCTGCGTGACGAAAGCCATGTGCCGATTGTCTATGTCAGCCACGAGATAGACGAAGTGGCGCGGCTTGCTGATGAAATTGTGCTGCTTTCCGGCGGCAAAGTGACGGCAAGCGGCGAGGCGGCGGAGATATTTCCGCGCATCGGAGCGGATCCAGCCATCGGCGGCGAGGGCAGCGGCGTGCTTCTGGAAGGCACGGTCGCGTCCTATGACGAGAGCTACAAGCTGGCCGAGATCGACCTTGACGGCGCGTCGTTCCAGTTGACGGATGCGGGTCTGAAGCAGGGCATGCATGTGCGCCTGCGTGTACGGGCGCGTGACGTTTCTTTGGCCCGCGCCGCGCCGGATGCGATCAGCATTCGCAACGTGCTGCCGGTCACCATTACGGGCATCGAGGCGGGTGAGGGCCCCAATGCGCATGTATCGCTGGACTTTCAGGGACGGCATCTGGGTGCGCGCCTGACACGCCGCTCGGTGGATGATCTTGGCTTGCGGACAGGCGACCGGGTGGTTGCGCTGGTCAAGGCTGTCTCGGTCGATAGGGCCGCCATTCGAGAAAAATGAAACGGCTACAATAATCTGGTTTGCGCGGCCCGGCTTTTATGCTCCTGTCGTTCCCGAAATGGGAGGCCCTTCGGGGATAATGACATGAGTGATTTGCAGAACTGGACCCCACGTCCAAGGCCGGAACGAAAAGTGCTGGAAGGCCGCTATGTGCGCCTGGAGCCGCTTGATCCGCAAAAGCATGGCGACGAGCTTTTCGCGGCGTCATCGGTGACCGATGCCGACCAGCGTTTCACCTGGTTGTTCGAATTTCCGCCCGCGACCCGCACGGAGTTCGAGCCATGGCTGGAGAAGGTCTCGAAAAGCGAAGATCCGCTGTTTTATGCCGTCATCGACAAGGCCAGCGGCAAGGTGGCCGGTCGCCAGACCCTGATGCGCATCGACCCGGTTCATGGTGTGATCGAGATTGGCAATATCTATTGGGGCCCGCTGATTTCGCGCAAGCCGGCGGCAACGGAAGCACAGTTTCTGTTCATGCAATATATCTTCGACGAGCTGGGCTATCGTCGCTACGAATGGAAGTGCAACAATGACAATGCGCCTTCCAAGCGTGCGGCGGAGCGTTTCGGCTTCACCTTTGAGGGGATTTTCCGCCAGCATATGGTGGCCAAGGGCAAGAACCGCGACACGGCATGGTATTCGATCATCGACAGCGAATGGCCAGCACTGAAGAAAGCCTATCAGGCATGGCTTGCACCGGAAAACTTTGATAGTGACGGCCAGCAGATAAAAAGGTTTGAGGAGTTCCGCAATCTTGGCTGAACCGCAGAAAAGCCATCCGGCCATTGCCGCCGCCGTCATCCTGATCGGCTTCGGTGTGCTCGCTTATTTCGTGCCAAGCATCATGCTGGCGCTGGGCGCGCGCTCGCATGTGGCCGCAGCGATCTTTGCCGTCGTCTTCGTGCTGGGTTTCTTCGTCATTTTCTGGCTGCGCGCGCGCAGTCAGAAAAAGGAACGATAGTCTGCACTCACAAAGTTAGTGCAGGTCTTTCGTATAGACGAATTTGGGCATACTCCAGTTGAAGCGCAGCGCCAGAAGTC
Organism: Ochrobactrum sp. 19YEA23; assembly: GCF_029909865.1. Classification (NCBI taxonomy): domain Bacteria; kingdom Pseudomonadati; phylum Pseudomonadota; class Alphaproteobacteria; order Hyphomicrobiales; family Brucellaceae; genus Ochrobactrum; species Ochrobactrum sp. 19YEA23. The sequence continues at coordinate 135,836 of NZ_JASAMQ010000003.1, forward strand.
GCAGAATAAGGCCTGCCGCCATCGCCACGAAGGCGGCGGGGCCTTGCGAGACATTCAGGTAAAGCCCGCCAAGATAGATGCCGCCGGTAACGACCGATACGGTCGCGTAGAGTTCCGAGCGGAAAAGCAGCGGCACATCATTGCACAGCACATCGCGCAGAACACCGCCGACGCAGCCGGTGATCATGCCCGCCGCAATGACGATGATGATCGGCATACTCATGCCAAGCGCAACACCACAGCCAATGACCGTGAACACCACCAGACCGATAGCGTCGAGAAAAAGAAACATCTGCCGCAGGCGGTGCATGTAGCGCGCTACGAGGATGGTGGCCAAAGCCGCAAATCCGGTGATCACCAGATAGCTTGGATGCTGCACCCATGACAGCGGGTGGTGATTGAGCAACACGTCGCGTACCGATCCTCCGCCAAGCGCGGTCACGCAGCCGAGCAGGAAGACGCCAATCCAGTCCATCTCGCGGCGTCCGGCGGCCAGCGCCGCAGTCATCGCTTCGGCGACGATGGCCGTAATATACAGCACGTGAATAAGTTCTTCGCTTTCCGCGCCGCTCATGCCTTGTTCCTCGTCTGGTTGCTCAGGCGCAGTATTGTCCTCTATCCGGATAAGATTTGATAAACAGAACCGATATTGCTGGAGAATAGCGTGGGAACGCGGAGCGGATGAAGCGGCTCACCGGTTGGATTTGTGAATGCTCGCAAAGATATTGGCTGCGAGATAGCTTTCATCAAAGCTGCAAATCTGCATGAGCGCAGTCCGGTTCATGAATTTCACTTCGTTGTTCCGGAATGTCAGCAGATTGTCCTCGCGCAGCTCCCTCAGCATGCGATTGGTGTGGATCGGCGTCAGGCCGAGTGCGTCGGCCAGTTCGCTCTGGGTGATCGGGCAATAAAAGCCATTCTCGTCGCCGGTGCCATTGGCCCGGGCACGATAGCCGAGTTCAAGAAGAAGGTGGGCTACACGCGAGACGGAAGCGCGCCTTCCCAGACTGATCAGATGTTCCAGCAGGATGGTGCGCTGGCGCGCTGTCATCTCCATGAAGGCCATGGCCAGTCGCGCCGATTTCAGCATGTTTTCAACCAGCGTATCGAGATTGATTTCCAGCACCGAAATATCGGTGATGGAAAACAACGTATAATAGTTGAAGCCCAATCCCGTGCGGAAACCGAGAAGGTCACCCTTCATCGGAAAGTCGAGGATCTGCCTGTCTCCATTGGGCAGATCACGATAGATGCAGCACCACCCGCTATTGATGATGAGCACCGAATTCGTCCAGTCACCTTGTCTGGATATGATTGTATGCGGTGAATAGTGTCTGGTCGAAACCGGCATCGATCGCAGAACATTAAGGTCATTTGCCTCGAAGGTCGCATCGATGGGTGGATTCTTGAGAAGATTGAGCAGCGTGTTGTCTTCGTTATTCGGCCCCATCGGCGTTACCCGGTGCGTGGTTTGGATATCAGGATGATTGCCCGGCTCATCCTGTACGAAATCGCGTCATATTCGATGACAAGCTTCCGTGAGGGGCAATGATTTGGCAAGGGGGCATTTTCTACCACTAATTGGGTAGAATAACGGATACACTCTAAACCATATTTCTATTCGCCCGTTAATCTAGGTTAATGACAGCACGGGGGAGTTCGGCAATAATTTAGGAAAATAAGATATATAAAAGAACTTAGGGCGACTGAATACAATCATAAAATAGAACACGATGTAATCCACATGTTTAATGAAGGTTAGACATGGAGAAGGATTGCGTTCTTAAAAGATTCAGAGGGCGTTAAAATGAATATATCTGCACAGTTCAAGGATAAGGAAGAGAGCCTCAACTCTCGCAACATGTATGCGAGCCGCGTTGCTGATCAACGTGACTATACCAAAGAACGTGAACAGTCTCTGGTTGTCATCATTGACAGCCGCGCATTGGATCGCGAATGTCTCGCGCATGGACTGACCAATAATTGCGCCGACATGGCGATTGCAACCTTCAGTTCTTTCGAACAATGGCAACATCAGCGTCGCAGCCGGACCGCATCTGCCGTTCTCTTCAATGTAGGCGGGCAGAAAGTATCCGACCCGGCGGTCGGCAATTATCTCAAGTCTCTCGTTACCGAATGCGCGCCTGCGCCGGTGATCATACTCGCTGACAAGGAAGAAATATCGCAGGTCGTTCGCGCGCTTGAGCATGGCGTGAAGGGCTACATTCCGACGTCGGTCAATCTCAATGTCTGTATCGAAGCCCTGCGTCTCGCCATGGCGGGCGGCACTTTCGTCCCGGCAAGCAGTGTTTTGGCTCTCCGTCATGCGACCGAAACAGGCGCACAGCGCATTCAGCCATTGGGCGGCATGTTCACGCAGCGTCAGGCCGAGGTCGTCAATGCGTTGCGCCGCGGCAAAGCCAACAAGATCATCGCATACGAGCTGAAGCTCCGCGAAAGCACTGTGAAAGTGCATATTCGGAATATCATGAAGAAGCTCAAGGTCACGAACCGCACGGAAGTCGCCTGCATCATTAACGAGCTGTTCCCTTCGGAAACCTCATTTTCCGAACTTTAAAAGCCGTTACATCCAAGCTGATCTTCCCGTGAAGGAGCACTGTTGTGATTATCTCCGACGTTTCGTCAGGAAGCGCGCGGCAGCCGGTTGCCGACCTTCTGGATACTGTTAAACGCAGAAAACTGATGCTGACCGTGCCCGTTCTGGTGGGCATAGGGGTTGGTTGTCTGGGCTATCTCAACGCCCCGGTCTCCTATGTTTCGGAGGCCGTGGTCGTTCTGGACATGCGGCGGATTCAGGCGCTTCCAAGCGAAAGCGCCATCACGCCGCTGCCGCAGGACAGTCCGGTTTTGCGCTCGGAACTCGATATCATCAATTCGCGGATGATGGCGCGCAAGGTGATTGATATTCTGCAGGCGGATGGCGTCACGGTGCCGCCTGCGGCAACGCCAAACGGCGACGCCGCAGCGCGCGAGCGCGATCAGATTGATCTTCTGCTTTCGCGGTTGCAGGTTACCAATGACGGTCGCTCCTACACGATTTTCATATCCTATCGCGCATCCGATCCGGTCTATGCGGCGAAGGTCGCCAATGCGTTCGCGAACGCTTATCTCGACCATCAGGTGGATGTCCAGCAATCGGCGGCCAAGCGCGTTAGCGAGTGGCTGGGTGAAAAGCTCGTCACGCTGCGCAACGACCTTGAAACAGCCGAACGGGCTGCTGAAGATTTCAGGCAAAAATCCGGTCTGGCTGGCGATCAGGGGCAGATGACATTTCAGGCGCAGCGTGTTGCGGCTTTGAACACAGAGATCGTCGCGGCCACCGGGGCAGTGTCCTCTGCAGAAGCTCGCTTACAGACTGCGCAGGCGCTGAAAGGTGGCAGTGACACACCGGCATTGGCCGAAGTTCTGGCATCTCCGGCGATCCAGCAATTGCGCAATGAAGAGGCGCGTGTCGAACGCCAACTCGGTGAGCTGAAAACGAACGGCGCGGTGAAGAGCGCCGAGATTCCTGTCCTGACGGCAGAGCGTGACGCATTGCGGCAGCAGATTGTCGGACAGGTCGACCAGATCGTGCAGAGCCTTGGCAATGAAATTCAGATCGCCCGGCAGCGGCGATCCAGTCTTGAACAGGCGTTGAAGGCCGCCGAAGCGGACCTTGCCAGCGCCAATCAGGCGCAGGTGACGGCAGCACAGCTCGACCGCGAAGCCAATGCCAGCCGCGTTGTCTATGAAAGTTACCTGACGCGCTACAAGCAGCTGATTGAGCAGGACGGCATCGCCTCGGCAGAAGCGCAGCTTATTTCCAGCGCCGAGCCGGCCATGGCCAAGGCAAGTCCGAAACTGATGAACTGGCTGTTGCTGGGCATTGGTTTGGGTGGGCTTTTCGCTGTTGCGGGTACGATGCTGAAGGAAACCTTCGACCGGATCAGACCGGCCCAGACCTCCTCGCTCGCCTTGCCGGGTATTCCAGCGGCGACCTTGCTGCCCAACACGCCGCGCCTGACCGTACCGCTGCTGATCAATGGCGGGCTGGACCCGGCCAGCGCTTTCGGCCGTGCGATCAAGTCGGTGCATGATCGTTTGCGGGCTTTGACACGGGGCCGCGATTCACTCGCCCTTTCCGTGATTTCGCTCTCTGATGCCGACGGCAAAAGCCTTGTGATCACGGCACTGGCCCAGCAGTTTGCCGCGAGCGGCGTATCGATTGCGGTGATCGACGCAACCAACGGCCAGTCCGGCCTTTGTGCGGCTTTCGGTCTGCCGATCGGCGATTTACAGCCATCAGCGACATCCAAAAAGCTCAGCGGCGCAGCGCTGATCCACGACCATGGCTCCGGTATCGATATTATCAGGCCGCACCGGCCAGCCCCGGATGGCGATTGGCTGAGCGGGCTCATTGCGCAGCTACGCGCGGATCACAAGATCATCCTGGTGGATTTACCGCCCTTCAAGGAAGACAAGCGGTCGGTTCTGATGTCGCGCGCTACGGATACGGCGCTTCTTGTGGTCAGCGATGACCGGCGCGATTCCAGCGCAACCAATGCGCTGGTGCAGACGCTGGCATCTTTTGGTCGCAAGCCCGCGCTGGCTGTCGTCAGTCAGGCCCCGACCATCTATGCCGGGCGGGTGACAAGCACGCTGGCCAAGGTCCGCGCCCTGCTGTCCGGGCTGTTCAAGCGCCGCAGCCGAACGCCGGATCTGGCGTCAGATCAAAACCAGAGACAGGTTTAATTGAGGAGGGGGCAATGCCGGAGTTCACATATAAGCGTCGTATCGCCCGCCATTTACAGGCATCGGTGTTTTCTGCGATGCTGTTCTTCAGCGCGGGCAGCATGGCGCTGGCCGACGGGCAGATTTATCGCATCGGTTCCAATGATGTCTTGCAGGTAACGGTCTATGGGCAGCCTTCCCTGACGGGACTTTACCCGGTCGATGTCGATGGAAACATCGGCTATCCGGTTGTCGGCAGCATTCCCGTTCGCGGTCTCACGACGACTGAAATCAGTGAGAAGATCGCGGCGTCCCTGTCGCAGCATATTCCGGGTCTGACCGTGACGGCGAGCATCAATCAATATGCGCCGGTCTTTGTCGTGGGTGATATCAAGGCGCCCGGCAAATACGAGTACCGGCCGGGCATGGTTGCACTGGAACTGATGGCGCTGGGCGGCGGTGCAGGCAAGGGCGAAGCGCCTGCAGTCACCGCCGGTATGCAGTTGATTGCCGCGCAGCAGGAATATTCCGATCTGCAATTGCAGATTTCCGCCCAGACAATCCGTCGGGCGCGCTTGGCTGCGGAACTGCAGGGAACCGATTTCGAATACACGCCTTCGCAGCAAGCAAATGTATCAAAAGACGATCAGGGTCTGGTTCAGCACATGCTGGAGGGCGAACGCACACTGTTCGATGTACGCCGCAACAATATGAAAGCCGAACGGCAGGCGCTTGAAGCGCAGGTCGCAAGCTATGGCGACGAAATCAACACCCTGCAGGAAAGCATCAAGCTGCACGATACGGAAATCCAGCTGCTGCAGGAAAATGTCGATTCCAGCCGGTCGCTGGTCGATCGCGGCCTTGCGGCCAAGTCGAACCTGCGCGATCAGGAACGCGACCTGTCGGCGACACGCCGTGATGCGCTGGAGCTGGCGTCGTTTCTGGCGCGGGCGCGGCAAAACCAGCTCGCTGTGCAGCAGCGTATCGCCAATCTGGAAGAAGTCCGGCGCAGCGATGCGGCAACCAGCTTGCAGGAGGTCGATCTCAATCTGGCGCGGATGGAACGACGCAGCGGCGCACAGATACAAACCATGGCGGAAATCGCCAAGTCATCCGGCAATATTTCGTCTGCCGATATGCGCAAGAAACTGATCTTCACGATCAGCCGCAACGTGAATGGTGCGTTTCAGGATATCAACGGTAACGAGCGGACCGAAATCAAACCGGGTGATATTTTGCGTATCGAACTCGATATGAGCAAAATCAACGCTTCGCCGTCGTAAGTCAGTTCACATCTGGAACCCTCGTGCTTCGAGACGGCGCTGCGCGCCTCCTCAGCATGAGGGGTGTTGGTGCTCCCAAAATCAGTGAAGGGGGATCGGTCGCGGTCGCTATGCCGCGACCGCCTCGGCATTTTCTTCCACCCAGGCGGAGTAGACAGCGCGCAAGCCGTCTTCGAGGCTGATGCGCGGCTTCCATCCAAGTGCCGCCATGCGGGATGTGTCGAGAAACTTGCGCGGCGTGCCGTCCGGCTTGCTCAGATCGTGCTCGAACCGGCCCTCATAGCCCACAACACGGGCTATCAGTAGCGCCAGATTCCTGATTGAGATTTCCTCGCCGGAGCCGATATTGACGGGCTCGAGCCCGTCGTGAAACTCCAAGAGATGCAGACAGGCATCGGCCAGATCATCGACGTGCAGGAACTCGCGCAGCGGCGTGCCGCTGCCCCATAATGTCACCTGCTCCGAGCCCATAATCTTGGCTTCATGGATCCTGCGCAGCAGCGCTGGCAGCACATGCGAAGTTTTCGGATCGAAATTGTCGTTCGGGCCGTAGAGATTGGTCGGCATCGCCGTCATGAAGCGGTCGCCGAACTGGCGCGCGCAAGCTTCGGCATATTTCAGCCCGGCAATCTTGGCGATGGCATAGGCCTCATTGGTCGCTTCAAGCGGCCCGGTCATCAGGGCGTCTTCGGTCAGCGGTTGCGCCGCGTCGCGTGGATAGATGCAACTGGACCCCAGCCAGAGCAGGCGTTCCACGCCGGTCTGGTGCGCCGCGTGGATGACATTCATGCCGATGGCGAGGTTGTCATAGAGAAAATCGGCGGGTGACTGCGCATTGGCGAGAATGCCGCCGACATGGGCTGCGGCGATGATGATAACGTCTGGCCTGCGACCCGTGATGAAGTTCTCGGTCGGTCCCTGACGGGTCAGGTCCAGCGCGGTGTGCGCAGCGGTGATGATGTCGCAATCCGTGCCGTGCAGACGGCGCAGGATGGCCGAACCGACCATGCCGGTGTGCCCAGCAACAAAGACCTTTTTGCCGGCCAGTGAATAGACCGGTTCTGCGGTTACGTCATTGTCCGTAGAAGTCATTGCGCCCAGCCTCCCGCATGATATTGCGCAAATCCCAATCCACCATTTCCGCAACAAGGCTGTCGAAGCCGGTCGTGTGCTGCCAGCCAAGGCGGCTATGGGCCTTCGATGCATCACCCAACAGGAAGTCCACCTCATTCGGACGGAAATAACGCGGATCAATCTCGATCAGACAATTGCCGGTCTTCCGGTCAATGCCGATTTCCTCCACGCCATCGCCCTTCCATTCGATCTCCTTGTCGACAGCCTTGAAGGCATGTTCGACGAATTCGCGCACTGTATGCGTCTCGCCGGTGGCGAGCACATAATCGTCGGGCGTTTCTTCTTGAAGGATACGCCACATGCCCTCCACGTAATCGCGGGCATGGCCCCAGTCGCGACGTGCGTTCAGATTGCCAAGGCGCAGTTTGTCCTGCAAACCGCGCTCGATGGCCGCAACCGCGCGGGTGATTTTGCGGGTGACGAAAGTTTCGCCGCGCAGCGGGCTTTCATGGTTGAACAGGATGCCATTCGAGGCATGGAAACCATAGGCTTCGCGATAATTCACCGTGGTCCAATAGGCATAGAGCTTCGCCGTCGCATAAGGGCTCTGCGGCATGAAGGGTGTATGCTCGTTCTGCGCATTCGGTGAGGAATTGCCGAAGAGTTCAGAGGTCGAAGCCTGATAAAAGCGGCTTGTCTTGCCGAGGCCCAGAATACGGATGGATTCCAGCAGCCGGAGCGTGCCGAGCGCGTCGGTATTGGCGGTGTATTCGGGCGTTTCGAAACTCACCTGTACATGGCTTTGCGCTCCGAGATTATAGATCTCGTCCGGGCGCACTTCCTGAATGACGCGGCACAGATTGGTGGCATCGGTCAGATCGCCGAAATGCAGGCGAAACCGCACGTCTTCATCGTGCGGATCCTGATAGAGATGGTCGATACGCCCGGTATTGAACGAGGACGAACGCCGCTTCAGACCGTGAACGCGATAGCCCTTCTTGAGCAGAAGCTCACTCAGATAAGCGCCATCCTGGCCGGTGACGCCGATGATGAGTGCGGTCTTCTCACGCTGATTATCATGCAAGCCATCGTTCAATCTATCGTTCAAGGGACTGCCCTCCGTCCAGAATATCCATGACAGCATGTTTACCGATTTCGTGTCGCGGCAGAACGGCTCCAAAACGGCAAGGACAGGCACGTCGGACCCTCTTCGGGTGAAGCGGCGATGGTGTCTGATATGCCCCGATGCACCCAAAGAGGTAGGCCCTTCGCCCGCTTGGCGTGCCGCCCATGCCTTTGGGTTCCTTGCGATGAACGACCCGCTGTTGCGATGCTGTTTCACGAAGGTCGAAAAGACGGGAGACGGGGCCCATGCGCGTTGTGCTTGCCAATCGCTATTTTTATCCGGACCAGTCCGCGACAAGCCGCATGGTCACCAGTCTGGCGCAGACGCTTGTTGGCGAGGGTATTGAAACGGCGGTTCTGGCCAGCCGCAGTTTTCATGACAAACGAAAAGAGACCTTGCCTGCCCGCGAGACGATAGACGGTGTCGATGTGCACCGCATCTGGACCTCTGGCTTCGGCCGCGGAAAACTGACGGGACGGGCGGTCGATTATGCCACGTTCCATCTTTCCGCCGCAGCCTGGTTCGCGACCCATGCCCGCAAGGACGATATTTGCGTTATTTGCACCGACCCGCCTTTGCTGTCGGTTTCGGCTGCACTGCCAATCCGGCTTCGGCGGGCAAAGCTCGTCAACTGGGTGATGGATCTTTTCCCGGAAACCGCCATGGAACTTGGGCTGGTCAAACCGGGCAGCGCGTCGGCAAGGCTGGCGTTGGCGCTACGCAACTGGTCCATGCGCCAGTCGGCGCTGACGATCTGCCCGATTGAGCGCATGTCGCGTTATCTGTCTTCAACGGGCATAGCGCGCGAGAATTTGAGCGTTGTGCATCATTGGGCGGATCGCAACGAGATCATGCCGGTGGCCCCATCAGAAAATCCGCTGCGTCGCGCCTGGGGATTGGGGCGCAAATTCGTCATCGGCTATTCCGGCAATTTCGGGCGGGCGCATGAATTCCAAACTGTCCTCGATGCAGCCGAGCGACTCAAACATATGAAAAGCATCGTCTTCCTGATGATCGGGGAGGGGCAGCAGCGGGGCTTTGTGGAAAGCGAAGTCAAACGGCGCGGCTTGACCAATGTGATGATGAAGCCCTTTCAGCCTGTCGAAAAACTGTCTGAAAGTCTCGGCGCCGCCAATGTTCATCTGGTTTCGCTCAAGCCGGAACTGGAACACTGCATTGTGCCGAGCAAGTTCTACGGTGTTCTGGCGGCGGGCCGTCCGACAATCTTCATTGGCGATCCCGATGGCGAGATAGGCTCAATCGTTCGCGATTTCGAATGTGGTGCAGCACTGCGTCCAGGCGAAGTGGATCGTCTCGTCGATGCGGTCCTGCACATGCGCCATTCAGCGGTTGGGCGCATGACCATGGGTAACAATGCGCGCTATCTGATGGAGACCGCCTATTCCCGCGAATATGGTGCAGCCATGTGGCAAACGGCAGTCGCTCGGCTGGAAGAGAAAAGCGTGCCCGCAGCAATGCCGGTTCTGGATCGCAAATTCCAGTCGGGAGAGCTTCGATGATGGATGGCTCAGTCGTCGTCAGCCAGCTTGGGGCGCGTATGCATTATGCCGTACCGCGCATTTTTGCCGACCGGCAGAGGCTCGCGCATTTCTATACCGATATATGCGCCCTGCAAGGCTGGCCGCGTTTGTTGAACGGGTTGCCGCGGACGATGCTTCCAACCGCCGTGCGGCGGCTGATCGGTCGTGCGCCACAAGGCATCCGGCAGGAGCAGATGACAACCTTTCCGGGCTTCGGCCTGCATTCGGCCGTGCGCAGGCTTGCCAACCAGACCGGGCCGAAATCAACGGCCAATGCCATCTGGGCGGGGCAAAGATTTGGGCAACTCGTGGCAGGCAGCGGTTTCCATGGTGCGAGCGGGGTCTATGCTTTCAGCGGTGAAGCGCTGGAACAGCTGACCGCCGCGCGACAGGCAGGATTATGGACCGCCGTGGAACAGATGATCGCGCCGCGCACGGTGGTTGATCAGTTGGCCTGCGAAGAGGAAGTGCTCAATCCCGGCTGGCATTTGTCCGTCGCAGACGATGTGCATGCCGATGACTTTGCAGCACGCGAAAGGGCTGAATGGGCCATTGCCGACGCTGTGGTCTGTCCGTCGGAATTTGTGGCGCGCCATGTGATCGAGGCCGGATGCCAGCCGGATAAGGTGGTGGTGGTGCCCTATGGAGTGGACAAACGCTTTCCGCTTGATCCGTCGCCGCGCTTGCCGGGGCCGCTGCGGGTGCTGACGGTTGGCGCGGTGGGGCTGCGCAAAGGCTCGCCCTATGTTGGCGCGGTTGCCAAGACGGTGGGGGATATCGCGCAGTTTCGCATGGTCGGGCCTATCGATGTGCAGCCAGAGGCGGTTGCGACCTTGTCGGCCAGCGTGGAGCTGACCGGCCCGATACCGCGCAGCGAAATACGAGCGCAATTTGAGTGGGCGGATGTGTTTCTCTTGCCGTCGCTCTGCGAAGGGTCGGCCACCGCCGTCTACGAAGCGCTGGCCGCAGGCCTGCCGGTTATTTGCACCAACAATACCGGCAGCGTCGTGCGGCATGGCGTCGATGGCTACATCGTGCCGATCCGCGATGTGGCTGAAACGACGGATATTCTCAAACAACTGGCCGGTGATCCGGCCATGCTGGCCCGGATGAGCGACAGCGCACGCGAGCGCGCCGCCGATTATACGGTCGCGCGCTATGGCGAGCGGCTTGTTGCAGCACTTTCGCAGCACACACGGAGATTGGCGGCATGAAGATCGTTCACGTCATCGGTTCCTACGATCCCGCCAAAGGCGGTCCGCAGGCCGTCATTGTAAGGCTTGCAGCGGCACAGGCAACACTTGGGCATTCAGTGACAATCGTCAGCTATAGCGACGAAGACGTGAACCGTCGCGCTGCCAAGGCGGCTGAAACCATACCGGATTTTGACAAGGTGCAGACCCTGCTGCTGCCCATGCCCGATTTGCGGGAAATGCTGTTGGGAAGCCGTGCGGCAAAGGCTATGGCGCGACTGATCCGCTCGGCGGATTTTGTGCATCTGCATGGCGTTTGGGAAACCAATCTGCTGCGAGCTTCCATGCTGTGTCGACGCTTCGGCGTGTCTTACTGCATCTGTTGTTGCGGCATGCTGGATGTGTGGAGCATGCAGCAGCGGTCATGGAAGAAAAAGCTGGCGCTCGCTCTGGCATTTCGCCGGATGCTCGATGGCGCGGCCTTCATTCAGGCGCTCAACCGCGATGAAATCGAGCTGATGCGACCACTGGGGTTGAAGCCGCCAAGCCTGATCATTCCAAATGGCATTTTTCTCAATGAAGTTGAGGGTGACGCCAGCGGAGCCAACAGTGCAACACTGGCCAAACTGCCGAACCGGCGCTTCGTTCTGTTTCTGTCGCGGCTGCACTACAAGAAGGGTCTCGACATTCTGGCCGATGCCTATCGACGGATTGCGCCTATCCTGCCGGATGTCGATCTCGTGGTTGCCGGGCCGGATGGCGGTGCCAAACATGATTTTCGCGAACAGATCCGGCAATATGGGCTGGAACAGCGGGTGCATCTGGTTGGCGGCCTTTATGGGCCGGACAAGATCGCAGCGCTGAAACGGGCTGCCTGCTTCTGCCTGCCCAGCCGGCAGGAGGGGTTCAGCGTTGCCATTACCGAGGCGCTTGCCTGCAGTGTGCCGGTGGTGATCACCGATGCCTGCCATTTTCCGGAAGTCGCCGAGGCGGAAGCGGGCGTGGTCTGCGCCGTGGATGCCGAAGCCGTCGCGGCAGGGCTGATGCAGATTCTGGATGATCCGACGCGGGCCGTCTGGATGGGTGAGGCGGGCCACAAGCTGGTTCGTGACAACTACACCTGGCCGCGTATCGCGGCGCAAACCATCGACGCCTATCAGGCTTATCAAAAGCGCAAGGCAGGCTCGATCATGGGCGGGAACGGCTACAGCCTCATCCGCGAGCGTCGGATGGGGCCGGTTTAACCACCATTATCAAACAGCTTTTCGTCTTTGTCGCACGGGTTTTGCCGGGTTTCCGGCATAGACCGTCCATGGTTCCATGTCGCGGAAACTGACGCCGCGCGCGCCGAGCACTGCGCCTTCACCCACAGTTACACCGGGTCCGACAAACGCTTCTGCGGCAATCCAGCCATAGGGGCCGATGTGGATTGGCGACGCCGTGAGCGGAAAATCGGTGCGGTCGATATCGTGACCCGCCGTGCAGAGATGCGCGCCTTGCGAAACGATGGCAAAGGGCGCCAGCGTGACATTGGCGACATTATAGCACTGCGCACCGGGACCAAGCGAAGAATGCGCGCCCATGATGAGGTTGCCCGGCCACCAGATGCGCGCGCTGCCGCGCACAATGGCTGTCTTGTGGATCTTGGCGCCGAACAGCCGCAGTACCCTGCCGCGCCATCGCCAGAGAAACGAGGGTGTCCAGGCTGCAAGCGCCAGCCAGGTCATTTGCCAGCCGAGACGTTGCAGCCGATGCTGCAAGGTGAATGTCGCCCCGCCTTCCATGGGACGCGAGGCGTTCTTGCGTCCGGCAATGGGCGCGGCAGACCGGGGGCGGGATGGATTGGGCATGGCGGTCATAATGGTCATCCCCTCGAAAGGTGCGGTAAGGAGCCGGACGCCGGTGTGTGGCGTGGCGGCGATACTGGCAAATGGACGGAGCGGTTTCGAATGACGCAGAGCGACAGGATCGGAATGAGAAACAGGGCCATATGGATCCAAACCGTAATCACCCAATCCGTCTGATGCGAAATGGCGTGCATGGCGGGCACAATGGAGAACATATAGATCAACTGGCCAAGCATTTCGCCCGCCATGGCCGTTTCCCAGAGACGCCGTATGATCCAGGCCAGCAGCAGGAATTTCAGCGCGCCGAAATACCAGAATGATGAAAAGGCATCGATCAGGCCGGTTTCAGTGGTGCCGGTCAGCGGGTTGTAATTGCGGTTGGGCTTGGGTGTGGACAGATAAAGGCTGTCCTTGATCTGACTACCGACCAACTGTGCTGGCACATAGGTGAAGACGACGCGGTTCCAGTGGAACTTGCCGTAATCGAATTCCAGCCGCCGGTCGATCTCATCCATGCGCAACACGGCATTGCGCATTTCGGGGCCGCCGCGTTCCAGCGTTTCCTCGAAATTTGCGGCGTAGTCGATGTCGAGAATCTGATTGAGCACGAAGCCGGACGCAGCGCGCGTCACCTGCCGGTAATCGCCCATGCTGGTCATGAGAAATGTGCCCGCAATAATGCCGATGAACATCAATGTGCGCGGCACCACCCAGCGCCGGTAAAACCAGAAGGCAAGCAGGAACATCAACAGAAGCTGGATGGCCTCAGCGCGTTTGCCGGTGACCACAATGCGGTCCAGATAGAACACCAGATCGAACAGGATGATGCCCAATGCGAACCATGAACTGCGCCGCGCAAAGCAGAGGAGCGCGATGGCGAGGCCATAGGGCATGAGCTGCGCGAAGAAGAGCCATATCACCGGCATGCCCGTCATCTGCACGCCGATGGACACTTCGCCTGGCAGGCGGCTCAAAAGAAAGTAAAAGGATGCGCCGAAAACCGACAGTCCGGCTGCGGCCCATAAGAGCCGTCTTTCGCTAAAACTCATGGTGAGGAATTTGAGAGGCCGGTTCCCCATCTGCCAGCCCATCGCCAAAGCGAGGAAGGCCAATATGCCCATCACCATCGTTTTCGCATAGGCTCCCGCTGGCAGGAACGGGTCGTTCACGAGCGCGGGCACCTGCGGCAAGATAAAGCCGAATGTCATCACACCGGCCAGAAATGGGAATTGATACATCCGTTCCGGGCGTCCGAGAAAGCCGACCGCCAGAAATGCAGCGACGAGAAGAACGAATATCCAGGTGAGGGAAAGATTCACGGCTCACCCTCCGTCGATTGGCAGATTGCGGACATGGCGAGCGCCGGGCTGTTCCCGGTCAGGTCCTGCGGGAAGATGCGGCCCGAAAGCAGATACCAACCAAGCTTGACATATTCCTTGGCGATTACCTCCGCATCGGTGCGGTTGGTGGGAAAGCCGATATGGACGTCGCTGTCATTGACAGGCGCGGACATGAAATGCATCTGCGGACAAACGGCGCGAAAGCTCGCGACCGCGCGGCGCGAATGATACCAATTGGTGACAATGAGTGCGCTCTTCGCGTTGATTTCACGCATCATCGGGGCCGAATAGAGCGCATTTTGCCAGGTGCTGCCCGAATAGCATTCCGCGAAAATGGCCGATGGCGGCACACCCTCCTGCACCATGATCTGCTTGTTGAACAGACAGTCGCCATCGCCCGTGACGAGGATATAGGGCGAGCGTCCTTCCTTCCACAAACGTGCCGCCTGTTCTGCTCGTGGTTGACCGTCGCCACCCGGCACGACAATCACGTCGGCCCGGCTGCCGTCATCCGGAAGCGCCAGCAACGGTTCGGAGAAGAACATGGCGGCCAGTCCGAAGAACACGGCGCAGGGGAGAATGGCGAGCAACATCATACCATGTGTCGCTCCGGTTCCTTGGCGTCCAGCGGTCGCTGTTGAACTGAAGGGCGGGCGGGCTGCACGCTCTGGCGGCTGCGCTGCTCTTCCATCTTTACAACGATCATGAACTCGTAGGCTGCGAGAAGACGGCAATAGAGATAGCCGGGTTTGCCGTCGAGAAAGCCGCGCCGCAGCACATACATGTAGAAAAAGCGCAGGCTTGGACGGAAAGGCATATTGTAGGACAGCGATTTCAGGGCGCGCCGCCGTCTCTCCGGTTCGGTGGAGAAAATGCCACCCCAGTCAATGCTTCGTTCAAGAAGCCGTGCCGCCGAAAGGTCCGCCTCCACCGAGGAATAGCGGTTGTGTTTCGCGTACCAGGCTTCCAGCCCCTTGTTGAAGCTGTAGTGGATGAAATGCGCCTGCAATTCGCCGCCCGGTCCGCCGCTGGCGCGTGAATGCACCGAGCGTTCAAAGCGCACGCGGTCGGGCCTGACAAGACGGGTTATCCATGTCGGATAAAGGCTCGCATGGCGAATCCAGCGCCCCATGAACATGTTCTTGTAGCGCGCTTTGAAAAACACTTCCGGCCGGTCCGGGTCGGCGGCAATTGCCAGCATCTCGTCGCGCAGATCCGGCGGCGTCACTTCATCGGCATCAGGCGTATAAACCCAGCCATGCTTGAATTTGATTTCCGTCAGCCCATACATGCGCTGGCGGTCTTCCGTATCATAAGCGTGGCTGTAAACGCGGGCGCCCGCAGCCTTGGCAATTTCCACCGTGCGGTCGGTGCTGAATGAATCGAGCACCACGATATCGTCGCACCAGGCGAGCGATTCCAGACAGGCCGGCAGGTTCATTTCCTCGTTGAATGTCATGATGAGCGCGGAAACGGTCATGTGGTGGTCTCCGGAAATGTGAGATTGGGTTTGGCCGTTTTGGCGGTCTCGGCAAACGTCGTGGCAACGACAACAGCAGGGCGCTGGCCTCTGGTCATGCGCCGTACGAAGAGCGTGTGCAGTACGGCTGGCAGCAAAAGCGAAACCAGCATGATCCATGCGGGCACACCGGTACGGATCGCGATATAGGCGACGGCTCCGGCAAGCAGGTTAAGCGCCATCACAGCCATTGCGGTCTGCCCGCAGCTCAGCCCCGCATCCATCAACAGGTGATGCAGATGCTGGCGGTCGGCGGAAAACGGGCTGCGTCGCACGGCCATCCGACGGATGATGAGGCTCAGCGTATCGATGACGGGAACGGCGACAACCCACAGCAAGACAGGGAAGGCGATGGCGGGTTCTCCACTTGCGAGGATGAGGGATGTGCCCGCAAGGGCCGCACCAAGAAGGGTGCTCCCACCATCGCCTAGGAAGAGGCTGGCCTTCATGCGCCAGCGATGGCGCATATTGAAGACGAGGAAGCCGAGACACGCTGCGGCGAGCGCCAGCGTCTGAAGGCCGAGCCGATGCTGTCCAAAGTCGAAGCCAATCACGGCAAGCCAGAAAAAGGCGGCGGCGCTGGACGCGCCCGCCAGCCCGTCAACGCCGTCGCTCATATTGACCGCGTTGATGAGGCCGACAATGAACGTCAGCGCCAGCAACAGGAAAAGTGGACCGGCCAGAAAGATGGCGCCGCTTTCGGCGGTCAGGCCGGTGGAAGGCAAGGCGATATTCATCCCGAGGCTGAGCCGCTCAATACCCGCCATCCCGATGATAAGGGCGGCGGCGAGGAACTGTGCGCTGAGACGCGGCATGACCGGCAGGTTGAAGCGGTCATCCAGAACACCAGTGACAAGAACGAGGGCCAGACCAGGCAGCAGTTGCAAAATGTTCGCCTGATCGGATGTGCCATGCACAATCGAAGCTGCGATGGCGAAGGCGAGAAAAATCGCAATGCCGCCGCACAGCGGCACTGCGCCGTCGTGCCGCTTCCGATCATCTGGAATATCGATCAGATACCATTCGCGGGCCAGTTCGCGGAAGCCGATGCAAAAGGCGACCGAGAGGACGAAGGCCAGAAGCGTGATCCAGGAAAGATTGCTCATGTCTCCTCCGAGGCGCGAAACAAAGTCTACCGCTCAATTTTCTTGCTGCTTTTCCCAACCGAACCGCGTCGCGATTCTGCTGGTCATGCTCTGGAATTTTTAACCAGTCGGATGGGGTCCCACGACTTGGCTTTAGAGCGAGCGGCATACCCCTTTCAGGTCAGGCGCTAATACCAACGGTGACATTTCCCACCGTGGGCGAAAGGCTATTCTGAAAGGCGCCGGGAAGCCGGGCGGACTTTACCGCCCTGCACGGTTGCGAGGGGGTATCGCATCTTGGAAAAATGTCTGCCGGAAATGTCGGCGCTCCCGTTGTTCTTCATTGCACGGAGCGGGTCATGAAAAATCATCGCAGAGGCTTCGTGATTGCCACGCTTGAGCAATATGCCGGGTTGCTGTGTAATTTTCTGACTGTCGTTGCGGTCTCGCGTTTTCTGGGGCCGAGCGAGACAGGCATGGGCGTCGTTGGCCTCAGCGTTGCGGCGATTGTGTTTTCGCTGCGCGAATTCGCCAGCGCCGAATTCCTGATCCGGATCGAGAAGGTCGAGGATCGCGATATCCAGACGGCATTCACATTTCTGATGAGCGTTACGGCGGTTCTCGCGGTGGCGCTCTTTCTGGCGCGCGACTATTTCGCCGTCACCTATCACGACCCCATGCTTTCACTCTTTCTCACCATCACCATCATCGCGGCAGTGATCGAAAGCGTTTCATTGCCGGTTGTCGCGCTGTTACGGCGCGATATGGCTTTCGGCGCTCTTGCGCGTATTCGCACGGCCGGTTCGGTTTGCGGCGCAGCCGTCACGATCGCGACGGCCTGGTGGGGTTTCGGGCATATGTGCTTCGCCTTCGGTTCACTGGCTGCCGCGGCGGTCACCACCGCTTTTGCGGCAGCGCTCTATCCATTGGCCCGCCTGTTGCGCCCGTCGCTTGCCAGTATCGGCACCGCCTGGCAGTTCAGCATGTATCTGGGCAGCAGCGCAGGCTTAAGTAAAATTTGCGAGACTTTTCCACAGCTTATGCTGGGACGCTTCATGCCTGCTGCATCCGTTGGCATCTATAATCGCGCCAATACGTTGAGCGGTTTGCCCGACCGGGTGTTTCTATCGGCGATCTTCACCGTCGCCTTTCCGATGTTGTCCGCGCAGGTGCGGGCCGGTGTGGATATAGCGCAGTCTTATGTGCGGGCACTGTCCTATATTTCGGTGGTTTACTGGCCAGCGCAGATGCTTCTGGCGCTGCTCGCCTATCCGGCGGTGCATATCGTGCTGGGGCCTGACTGGTATGATGCAACGCCGATTGTCGTGATCATGTGCCTCGCCAGCGTGTTCTGGATTCCCATCATCCTGACCTACCCGCTTTTGATGGCGCTGGGAGCCAATCGCGACGCCTTCGTGTCCAATCTGATTTCGCGTGTAGTGACCACAGTCATTCTCTGCGTCGCCGCCTATCATGGCCTGATGGCGGTCGCGCTCAGCCTGTTCATCAGCACGCCGTTCCAGATGGTGATTTCCGTGGTCTATGTGCGCAAGCACGTGCCGTTCTCCTACCGCATGCTGGGGGCGGAACTGTTGCGCAGTGGTTTTGTCACGCTTCTCACCATGGCCATTCCGCTCGCAATGGTCGCGGCTGCGGGTACGCTGGAAGTTCATTGGGGGATGGGCATCGCCATCGGCTTTGCAGGCATGGCCAGCTGGCTTGGCGCAGTGTTGATCACGCGTCATCCTTTCGCATCGGAAATCACGCCTGTTCTTGGATGGGCGTTGGCCAGAGTTGCAAGCCGCCTTGGCCGATTTGGCCGCGGGCGTTTTCCCACTTCCACGCCAGCTGAATAAGGAGATTGAGGATGGGGCAGCCAAGTGTCGATGTCGTCATTCCGAACTATAATTACGGACGCTATCTCGGCATCTGCGTTCGCAGCGTGCTGTCGCAGGATATCGAAAACCTGCGGGTGCTGATTATCGACAATGCCTCCACCGATGACAGTGCCGATGTGGCGCGTGCGCTGGCCGCAGAAGATGCGCGGGTGGAGCTGTTGCTCAGGCCGGTCAACAAGGGGCAACACGCCTCATTCAACGATGGTATCGATTGGGCCAGCGGCGACTATTTCGTTTTGCTCTGTTCCGATGATTTTATCGTTCCCGGTGCGCTGCGTCGGGCGCTGGCGGTCATGGAACCAGACCCGACGATTGCCTTTTCCTATGGGCGGGACGTTGCCGTGAACGGCGATGCGCCGATCCCCGCCATTCCGTCCCAGCCGGACGATGTGCCTTGCCGCGTCGAGACCGGCACCGCCTTTATCGAACGCTTTTGTCGGCTTGGCGTGTTTCAGTTGCCGGGCTCCGCGATGGTTGTCCGCACAGCAGCCCAGAAAGCTGCCGGACACTATGTCGAGGCGCTGCCGCATAGCGACGATTATCACATGTGGCTGCGGCTTGGATTGCAGGGGAGGATTGCCGAACTGGACTGCGTTCAGGGCGGTACGCGCTCGCATGGACAAAACCGCTCGCAGCAATTGCGTGACACGCATCTGCTGCATATCCAGCACACGGCAGATGCGGGCGAGTATTTCTTTGCCCGCGAAGGGCGTGTTCTGCCCGATTGCGATGCCTTGCATCGTATGGCGCGTCGGGGCATCGCCGAACGGGCCTATTGGTCGGCCATATCCCACATGATGCGTGGTGATCCGGCCTGGTGGCAGCTTTTGAAATATGCGGTTTCCCAGCGGACGCAGACGGCCTTTATCCCGCCAGTCAACTATCTGTTGCACCGGCCCGATACGAAGCGGCGATTGCGCAGCTATGTCGATACGATGTTAGCTCGCCCTCTGGCGGGGGCTGGGCGTCGCTAACAGGACGCCCTTCCGCTTTGTGAGAAGTTGGGCGCGCAGGGTCTCTTCCTGCTGTGCGAGCTTCAGCCGGTATTGCGCCACTCCGGCTTCGACTTTTTTGGCCAGTTCTTCACGCCGCTCGAACATGTCGTCGATCTGGGCCAGAATGGTTTGCGTGTCGAACCGTTCGATATGGTGGCCAAAGCCGTCCAGGCCCGTATCATGCAGCAATGCTTCGTTTTTTGCGGCATAGCCGAGCGAGATCGCCGGACGCCCCATGGCGAGGGCGCAGACGATGTTATGGTAGCGGCTGGCAACCACGATATCGGTTTGCGCGATCTGCTGCATCAGCTCATGCAGGGATGCGACAGGCTCGACGATGATCTTTGCTGCATCCGGTGATTGAATCCGTGGCATCAGATCGTTGATGGCTTGAAGATCGCCCTTGTCGCCGGTGAGCAGCCGTACGTCGCGGCCGCTGGCCAGAAGCTTGTCAGCCAGTGCGGCGATTTTGCCGAGATAGGTTTCATAAATGTCCGAGGCGTTCGCCTCACGCCTTTTCCAGCCGCGATAGGTCATGACGCCGAGGCCTACGCGTGTGGCAACGCTGTCATGTATTGCGTTGCTGGCGGGTGGCAGCGCAAAGGCAATATCTGCGCTCACCACATCGCTCCGTGAATTGACCCCGAGCGATTTCATGAAATCGTGGGAGATTTCATCGCGATAGGAGCGGAAGGCTGCTGTGAGCGCTGCCTTACGGAAGAAGAAGCGGCTGACCGGATGGTCGGCAGGTCCGGCGCCAACAGAAACGAAGGCGAGTTTGGCACGGCCAAGACGTGCAGCCAGACACCAGCGCATGATGACGAAAGGCCAGCCGAACGGACCTTCGTTGAAATCGTCGAGAATGCCGGTGCCGGGCACGATGATAAGATCGAGGCCGTGTGCAACCGAGATGGCGGTAAGAAAACCGGCCAGTCGTCGCGGCAGCTTCAGCAGCGCCTTGTCGAGCAGGCGGAAAAGATCGCTTTCGAGCGCGGGGTTTCCCACCGGCACGGTCGCAACATTGTACTTTTCTGAAATGATATCGGGGCGCGCGCAGATGCATAAGAGATCCGCATCGGGGCAGTTGCGTTTCAGTAAGTGCAGCATGGCTTCCAGAGAGCCGTCATTGCCTGCATTGCCGGAACCGAACTGTCCGAAAAGGCCAATTTTCATGCGGGTGTCTCCAGCAGCGCGTCCAAAGCGCCCCCAAAGCGCCCAGTGCACGGTACTCTTGGATTACCGCCCGGGAAAACTGGCAGAAGGGGGAAGCCCATCGTCTAATGTAGGATGGTGCATACTCCTCTTACCCCTCATGGCCAGAATGCGCCCGCCTGCAAATTCGATACACTGGCAGCGGTATATCAACTTGCCCCCTCGATATACCGGAACAAGGCTTCGAGGGACATTTTCCCTCGAAGTCTGTTTCCGGGGCTATGGGGTTTTTACGATGAAATGTGCCTACTTCGTGCGCCCGCACATAGGCGGGACATATTCGGTATTCACGCGGATGCGCGCGTCGCTTGCGCGCTCGGATATTGAGCTGCGCTGGCTTGCAACGGGCGCTGCGGGGGATACCGTCAGCGTGCCTGAAGGGCAGGGGCTGGAGGATGCCGAGCGGCAGGGCGACGCCATTGACCGGATGGGTGTTCTTGATGAAGAAACCCGCGCCAAACGCATTGTGGATTTTCTGCGCGATAATTGCTTCGATGCTGTTTTTGTCAATGTGCTGTCGCAGCGCTTTGAAACCAATCTCGTGCGCTATCTGCCCGCCGATATTTTGCGCATCATGATCGTCCACAGCATCACGCCCGGCACCTATGAGGCGGCGCGGGCAATCCGCGATCATGTTCACGCGACGGTCGGCGTGTCCAACCGCTGCCGCGACGATCTTGTGCGCGGCTATGGTTTCGACGCCGGTCGCACGCTGGTTATCCCGAACGGGTTAAGCCGCGATCCGCATGTCGGGCGTGCGCCATCGCGTAGCGCGGATGGGAAGCCAATCCGGCTTTTGCATCTTGGCCGTATCGACGACAGTTCCAAAGGTGTGTTCTGGCTGCCGGGCATTCTGCGGCGGCTGACCTGTAATTATCACCTGACGGTTGCAGGCGATGGACCGGACCTGGAGGCGCTGCGACACAAGCTTGCGCCCTTCGGTGACAAGGTCAGCTTTACCGGCTGGGTTGCGCCTTCGGATGTTTCATGGCTGGTCAGCCAGCACGATGCGCTGGTCATGCCGTCGCGTTATGAGGGGTGCCCGATGACGCTGATGGAAGCGATGAGTCAGGGTTGTCCTGCCATCGTATCGCGCATTGCGGGTGTGACAGATATGATCGTCACCGATGGCGAAGACGGGATGCTTTTTCCCATTGGTGATTGCGGGCGGGCTGCGGCGCAAATCGATCGACTAGCTGGTGATCCGCATCTTCACAACCGCATGGCGGAAGCCGCAGTCCAGAAAGTCACGTCAACTTTCGACAGCGATATTGTCGGGGGCGCTTACGTAAACCTGCTGGAACGATTGCATCGGGAACGCCCGGAAATTGCGCCGCCACTGGCGTTGTCGCAGTGGTCCATGCCGAATGCACTGCATAAGAATTTACGCAGCCGCTTGCCACAGCCGGTCAAGAACTGGCTACGTCGCGTGCGGGAGAGAGTACATGCAGGGTGGTCCGCCGCTTAATCGACGCACTTCAAAGCCCGGCAATTGAAGGATTTCGCCATGAATCTGTTCACATCGCAGTTTCGCAATTCCCAACAACTGGGCGGCAAGGCGCATGCGCTTATTCCCGGCGGTTGCCACACCTATGCCAAGGGCGATGACCAGTATCCGGTTCTGGCGCCGGGATTCATCCAGCGCGGTTGCGGCTCGCATGTCTTCGATGTCGATGGCAATGAATATATCGAATATGGCATGGGCAACCGGGCCGTGGGGCTGGGCCATGCCTATCCGCCAGTTTTGAAGGCTGTACGCGATGCGCTGGAGGATGGGTGCAACTTCACCCGCCCTAGCGCCATGGAAGTGGATTGCGCGGAACGCTTTCTTGAACTGATCGACACTGCCGAAATGGTCAAGTTCTGCAAGGACGGTTCAGATGCGACATCCGGCGCAATGCGTCTGGCGCGGGCCTATACCGGGCGTGACATGATCGCCTGCTGCGCGGGTCATCCGTTCTTTTCCTCCGATGACTGGTTCATTGGTACGACGAAGATGAATGCTGGCATTCCGGCATCGGTCTCTGCCCTGACTGCGACCTTCCGCTATAATGACCTTGCCAGCGTAAAGGCTCTGTTCGAGGACTATCCGGGGCGTATTGCAGCCATCATTCTGGAACCGGCGCGCGCCGATGATCCGAAGGACAATTTTCTGCATGAAGCGATGCGCATCGCCCATGAAAATGGCGCGCTCTTTGTGCTCGACGAGATGATTACCGGCTTCCGCTGGCACAGGCAGGGAGCCCAGAAACTTTACAATATCGTTCCGGATCTTTCCTGCTTCGGCAAGGCGCTCGGCAATGGCTTTGCCATTTCGGCGCTTGCTGGCAAGGCAGAATATATGCAGCTCGGCGGCCTTAGCCAGACCGAGTTTCCGCGTGTGTTCCTGCTATCGACCACGCACGGCGCGGAGACCCATGCCATGGCCGCCGCCATGGCGACAATGGCGGTTTATCGCGATGAACCGGTCATTGAGCACCTGTACGGACAGGGGGCCAAGCTTGCGAGCGGTATGAACGAGGCGATCACCCGCCATGGCTTAAGCAAATATGTCAGCACGGTTGGGCGTGCCAGTTGCCTCGCCTATGCGACGCTGGACGAAACCGGCGTACCATCACAGGCATTCCGTTCCCTGTTTCTTCAGGAGACCATTCGGCGCGGCGTGCTGATGCCTTCGCTGGTGGTCAGCTATACCCATAGCGATGACGATATTGCGAAGACGATCGATGCGATTGACGGCGCGCTGGGCATCTATGCGCGGGCGCTGAATGACGGTGTCGGGGCCTATCTGACCGGACGTCCATCGCAGGTGGTCTATCGCCGCTTCAATGAAAGCGCGAATGCATGTCCGCCCGCGACGCTGTGAGAGGGATGCTGGCAGGTCTATTTGGACTCCTGACGCTGGTTGGAGGGGCGCAAGCGTCCGCAGAGGCCAAGCTCCCGATCCATGTCAGCGAAAACCATCGCTATTTTGAAGATGCGTCGGGCAAGCCATTTTTGATGCAGGGCGATACCGCCTGGTCACTGATCGTCCAGCTCAAACGCGATGACGTGGACCTCTATTTGAAAGACCGTCGCAAGCGCGGCTTCAACACCCTGTTGGTCAATCTGCTGGAACATCAGTTTTCCAGCAATCCGCCAGCCAATGCCTATGGCGACAAACCGTTTAAAGACGCGGCTTTTGGCGAGATCAATCCGGCTTATTTCGATCATGCCGCATGGGTGATCGAACGGGCGCAGGCGCTTGGCTTTGTCGTCTTGCTGGCCCCGGCCTATCTCGGCGCCAACGGCGGCGGGCAGGGCTGGTATCTGGAAATCGAAGCGGCAGGGCCGGAACGGATGCGCGCCTATGGCGAGGCCGTCGCACGTCGCTTTGCCAAATATACCAATATTGTCTGGGTGTTGGGCGGCGATTTTGATGCACCGGATAAACGGCTGGTGTCCAGTCTGGCCGAAGGCATCGCTGCGGTTTTGCCGAATGCGCTGCAAACCGTGCATACGCGGCGCAACACCAACACCGCCTCAGTCTGGTCCGACGCCAGGTGGCTCTCCATAGACACTGTCTACGACTATGACGACATTCATAGCTCTGTGCTCGCGCAGACCAAAGATAGCCGGATGCCGGTCATTCTGATCGAAACGCTTTACGAGAATGAGCATGGCACGAAGGCGCAATTGATACGCCAGAACGCTTATGGGGCGCTGTTGGCCGGAGCGGTTGGGCAGTTCTTCGGCAATAGCCCGATCTGGCATTTCAGCGGGCCGGGTGTGTTCGACTCCGACCGCGACTGGCGGCAGGAGCTGGATAGTCCCGGTGCACAGTCGATGACGGTTCTGCGAAAGCTGTTTGCAGTTTTGCCATGGACCGATCTGCAGCCTGATCGCAGCGGCCAGATTACCAAGGCGCAGAACCTTTACGCCGCATCGTTTTCGGGCGGGACGGGGGCTGTGATCTATGGCGAGGGAGGCAGCTTTTCCGTCCGCAAGGCAGTGGTGAAAGCTGGTGTTGACGTCACATGGATCGACCCTTCTTCCGGGGTTGGGACTCAAGCGGCCACGCCGCAGGACGATGGCCAGATGCTGACCTTTCGCACCCCGGCAGAAAAGAATGCGGATGGGGATGGGGACTGGATATTGCTGATCGGCAAGCCGGGCCAGTTTGGCCCTGACCGAAAGGGGTAGGCGCTACGCCCTTTCGCTGCTGTGCACCCCGCTTGTCTTTAACCGGATATGCCTTCGGTCAAATCGCTACCCCCACCGGTGCGTGATTAACTTGGATTATTGGGGATGCAGAGGAAACGACTATGAAAGTGCTGGTTACCGGAAGTCAGGGTTACATCGGATCGGTCATGGTGCCGATCCTCGTTCATGCAGGCCATGAGGTGTCGGGCTACGACATCGGTCTTTATGAACACTGCCTGTTCGAAGAAGGTGGTGCGGTCGTGAATGTACCGACGCTGCGCAAGGATGTGCGTGATGTGTCGCCGCGCGATCTGGAGGGTTTCGATGCGGTCATCCATCTGGCTGCGCTTTCGAACGATCCGTTGGGCAATCTTAATGAAGAACTGACCTATGACATCAACCACCGCGCCAGCGTGGCGGTGGCAAAAGCTGCCAAACGTGCGGGCGTGGGGCGTTTTCTCTTTGCATCGTCATGCAGCAATTATGGCATCAGCGATGCCGATCTGATCGATGAGACAGGTGAGCTGAAGCCGGTAACGGCCTATGGCCGCTCGAAGGTGCGTGCCGAACAGGAAATTCGGGAACTCGCCGATGCGGATTTCTGCCCGGTCTATCTGCGGCCCGCGACGGCCTACGGCGTGTCGCCTTTCCTGCGCTTTGATATTGTGCTGAACAATCTCGTTGCCTGGGCTGTCACCAAAGGGCTGATCTATCTCAAGTCGGACGGCACGCCATGGCGACCCATCGTGCATATCCGTGATATCTCACGTGCCTTCATGGCGGCCATGGAAGCGCCGCGCGACAAGGTCTTCAATGAAGCCTTCAATGTAGGCTCCACCGAACACAATTACCGCATTCGTGACATTGCAAGCATTGTCGCCGAGACGGTACCCGATTGCCGGATCGAATTTGCGGAAGATGCCGGACCGGATACCCGCTCCTATCGCGTCAGCTTTGAGAAACTGGCGCGGGTTCTGCCCAATGCAAAACCGCAATGGGATGCTGCGGCCGGTGCGGAAGAACTGCTCGCGGCCTATAGTCGCTCGACCCTGACGCTGGAGGAGTTCGAAGGACCCAGGTTCCAGCGCATCGCGCATATTCGCAAGCTTCTGGAGGAGGGTGTTCTCGACAGCGATTTGCGGCGCGTCGAGCTTGTGCAACAGCCGCTGAGAGCAATCGCATGATGGATGCGCGGCCCGGCATCGTCGACATGCACCGGTCTCCGGACGGAAAGGCGATCTACGATCTGGCCGCGCAACTTTATCCGATCTGTCGCAGTCTCACGGGTGATGGCGTGCGGGAAACGCTCGCCATTATTGGCGGGCATCTGCCGCTGGAAATTCATGAGGTGCCGACTGGCACGCCGCTTTTTGATTGGAAAGCACCGCAGGAATGGGTGATCCGCGAAGCCTATATTGCTGACAGCAATGGCCAGCGGATTGTCGATTTCGCGCGGCACAATCTGCATGTCGTGAATTTCAGTATTCCTGTGCGAACAAGGCTTTCGCTCGAAGCCCTCAAGAGCCACATTCACACGCTGCCCGACCAGCCCAACCTCATTCCTTACCGCACCTGCTACCATGCGGAGGACTGGGGTTTCTGCATGGCACATGATGATTTTCTGGCAATGGCCGAGGGCGACTATGATGTGGTCATTGACGCCGAGCGGCGCGATGGCGCGCTTGTCTTCGGGGAATACACTCATCGCGGAACAACCGACGAGACTTTTCTCCTGTCCGCGCATCTCTGTCACCCCTCGCTTGCCAATGATAATTGCTCCGGTCTGGCATTGCTGACTCTTCTGGGGGCGGCGCTCCAGTCACGCTCCACGCGGCTGACTTATCGCTTTCTATTCGGTCCGGCGACATTTGGCGCGCTGGCGTGGCTGCGCCAGAACGAGCCTCATCTTGATCGCGTCACCCATGGCCTTGTCCTGTCCTGCGTCGGCGACGATGGCGGGCCGAATTACAAGCGCAGCCGTCGTGGTAACGCGGCGATCGACCGGATCATGGGGCAGGTGCTCGCGCAGTCCGGTCAGGCTGGCGCGACGATGCACGACTTCTGGCCCTATGGATATGACGAAAGGCAGTTCTGCTCGCCGGGATTCAACCTGCCGGTCGGCATGTTTCAACGCAGCCTTTATGGTACCTTCCCGGAATATCACACCTCTGCGGACAACCTGGATTTCATCAAGCCGGAATGTCTCGAGCAATCCTTCAATCTCATCATGCAGGCCATTGAAATAGCGGAACGAAACTGGGTTCCGCTGAACACGTCACCCAAGGGTGAACCGCAGCTCGGACGCCGTGGGCTTTATGGCAAAACAGGCGGGGACAGCCGCGCCGCGCAGGAAGCGATGGCCATGCTCTGGGTTCTCAATCTGGCGGATGGCGGCGCGTCGCTTCTCGATATGGCCGAGCGCTCGAAACTGCCTTTCGCCACGCTTGCCGGTGCTGCGGACAGATTGCGCGATGCGGGATTGCTGATCGAGGCAAGTTAGCGGCCCTAGATTAAGGGCCAGGAGCGATCCTTGTCCGAAATGACACTGGGCTGGTTCGGCCATGGTATGCCGAGCGCCGGATCGTCATAGCGCAGGCCTGTCGCATGGTCCGGCGTGTAGGGATGCGAGATCATGTAACGGATGAGGACATTATCGGTAAGCGCCTGAAATCCATGAGCGCAGCCTTCAGGGATATAAAGCTGCACGCCGTTCTCCGCCGAAAGCTCCAGACCAACCCAGCGCATATAGGTGGGGGATTTGGGGCGTATATCGACCAATACATCCCAGACCGTGCCTTGCAGGCAGGTCACCAGTTTCGTTTCTGAATGCGGGTCGTTTTGGTAGTGCAAACCGCGCAGGGTTCCTTTCTCCCGCGAGAAGGAAAGACTGTGCTGCGGATAGTACGTTTCCATCTGCCGTTCGGCAAATGCCGCTTCGGAATAAACGCGCGCAAACCAGCCGCGCTCATCCTCCATCCGTTCTGGTTCGATAGACCATGCGCCATCGATGTTTAAAGAAGTAAACCGCATCTATTTGCCCCGTTTCCGCCTGCCGTCATTCTGACAGCGCGGTCTGGGCCCGGTAGAGCCTTCTTCGAGGGACGATCTTCACCTTCCGGGGTAGATGTCTCCTCCCGATAGGTGAGCCGCCTACACCCTTGCTCGCCCTATGACGCAAGGTGGGTGAGGATTGGCAATATCCCTACGGCGATGGCTGCGCCCAATGGTATGTGCGTCGCGCTCCAGATGGCAGTCTCGGCAATCTTTAGACCGCTTAGTAGTTTGGTTCATCCGGTGCGGCGCGCGTATCTGGCCGCGACGGTGCCTGCTCAAAGCAGCCAAGTCGATATCAGTTTTGGGACCAGTGTATTCGTGGCCATTGTAAGGGCCAGAGCCGAGGGGGTGTGTATGACCATCCAGACACCGGATATTTCGCGGAGCAAAAGCATGATGCAAGAGCGGACCGGCTGTCGCCTGTGCGGTAAATTGCTCAAACACACATTTGTGGATCTGGGCATGTCGCCGCCCTGCGAAAGCTTCGTTGCCGCCGATCAGCTAGACCGCATGGAGCCTTATTATCCGCTCTATGCGCTGGTCTGCGATCATTGTTATCTCGTGCAGCTGAAAGAGTATTTTTCGCCTGCCGAGATTTTCACGGAATATGCCTATTTCTCGTCCTTCGCGACCAGCTGGGTGGATCACGCCAGAGTTTATTGCGACGCGATCACCGAACGGCTGGAGCTGGATGAAAACAGTTTCGTCGTCGAGGTCGCCAGCAATGACGGCTATCTGCTTCAGCATTTCCTGCCGAAAGGCATTCCGGTTCTGGGCATAGAACCTGCCGCCAATGTGGCGCAGACGGCAATTGCCAAGGGCGTGCCGACCCGGGTCGACTTCTTCGGCGCACAACTGGCGCTGGAAATGCTCGGTGCTGGTCAAAGCGCCGATCTCATCATCGGTAACAATGTTCTGGCGCAAGTGCCTGATCTGAACGACTTTGTGCGAGGCATGCAGCTTCTGCTCAAGCCGGAAGGCGTGATTACGCTAGAGTTCCCGCATCTTGCCAATCTGATCGAGTTCAACCAGTTCGATACGATCTATCACGAGCATTTCTCGTATTTTTCGCTGCTGACAATTCGCTTCATGGCGCACAGACACCACCTCAAGATCATTGATGTCGAGGAAGTGCCGACCCATGGCGGATCGCTGCGGGTCTATCTGGCGCGCACGGGAAGCAAGCGGAAGGCGTCGCCCCGGGTGGCGGCACTTCTCAAGAAGGAAGAGAGCTTCGGCCTCAACGATATCTCGACCTATGAGCAATTTGCGGAGAAGACGCGCCATGCCAAGCGCGACCTCCTGTCCTTCCTGATCGCAGCCAAGAATTCCGGCAAGAGCATTTGCGGTTACGGTGCACCGGGCAAGGGCAATACGCTTCTCAACTATTGCGGTATCGGCACGGATTTTCTGGATTTCACCGTAGATCGCAATCCTTACAAGCACGGGCGCTATACGCCCGGCATGCATATCCCGATCTATGACGTATCGGCGATAGACAAGTACAAGCCGGACTACATCCTTATCCTGCCATGGAATTTCAAGGATGAGATCATCCGGCAGATGCAGCACGTGGTCGAATGGGGTGCGAAATTCATCATCCCCATTCCCCATGTCCGATTGATCGATCCAGCTCTGATTACAGAGGAGCGTTAGTCATGAAAGTCGTTCTGTTTTGCGGCGGTCTTGGAACCAGAATCCGCGAATATTCGGAAAATGTACCGAAGCCGATGATCCCGCTCGGCCATCAGCCGATCCTGCATCACGTCATGGAATATTACAGTGATTACGGTCACAACGACTTTGTGCTATGCCTTGGCTACAAGGCCAATGTCGTGAAGGATTTCTTCCTGACCATCCGCCCGCAGACTTTCGCGGATTGCGTGGTCTCCAATGGCGGGCGCAATGTCGAACTACTGGAAGAGGTGGATCGCGACTGGAGCGTGACGCTGCTCGACACCGGTATCTGGCGCAATATCGGCGAACGCCTGTGGAGTGCGCGCAGCCATGTCCAGAATGAGGACATGTTTCTGGCCAATTACAGCGACGGTCTGAGTGACGTCGATCTTGACGACATGACGCGGCGTTTTGAGGCGAGCGGCAAGATAGCCTGCTTCCTCGCTGTACGCCCGCCGCTGACCTATCATCTGGCGGATATCGCCGAGGGCGGGGACGTGCGGGCTTTCCGGACGTCGAACACTTCCGATATCTGGATCAATGGCGGCTATTTCCTCTTCCGCAAGGAAATCTTTGATTACATGCGGGAGGGTGAAGAGCTGGTGCTGGAACCGTTCAGCCGTCTCATCGCCGACAATCAGCTGATGGCTTATAAGTATGAAGGCTTCTGGCGGTCGATGGATACGCTGCGCGACTGGCAGACGCTGGAAGACATGGTGGAGAAGGGCGATATGCCCTGGAAGAAGCACAAGGCGGAGCAGCGCGCTGCCAACATAGCCATAGCGCTATGATCGACCTGCGTTCTCTCGCCAATCCGGGCAGGCCGCTTCAGGTTCTGTGTCTGGGTGCGCATTCGGACGATATCGAAATCGGCTGCGGGGGAACGCTCCTCAGCCTCATCGAAGCAGGAACGCCGATGCACATCGAATGGTGTGTGCTGTCGGGTAGTGAAGAACGGCGCGCCGAGGCGGAGGCTTCGGCGCGCGATTTTCTGCGTGGCACAGAAAGCCCGGGCATCCGTCTTGCATTGTTTGAAGATAGCTATTTTCCGGCGCAGATGCGTGAGATCAAGGCATGGCTGCTCGAACAGCGCAGTCGCCAGACGCCGGATATCGTGTTTACCCATCGCCAAGGCGATGCACATCAGGATCATCGCACGCTCAACGAGCTGACTTGGAATCTCTTCCGGGACCAGCTGATCCTCGAATATGAAATACCGAAATGGGATGGCGATCTTGGTCAGCCCAATGCCTATTCGGCACTTTCAGCTGCGATCATGGAGCACAAGGTCGAGCTTCTGATGAAGCATTTCGGCACGCAGCGCTCGAAAGACTGGTTCGATCCCGAGACATTTCGTGGTCTCGCGCGATTGCGCGGGATGGAATGTCGCGCGCCGGAAACCTATGCCGAAGCCTTCCATATGCGCAAGCTACGACTGTTTTAGCTATGTCTGGAGATACGAAAAAGCCCGTCGCGCTGGGAGGAGGAGTGCGCAACGGGCTGATTGGTAAAGCGCGATTGGGAGGAGGAGTATCGCGCTTCGTGTCCGGTTTCTGGGAGGAGGAGCGAAACCGAACAATGTGAAAATAGGAGCGGAGTCAGGTGTTTACAAGGGGACATCCTGCAGGGCAGCTATGCATTTTTTAAAGGGCTAAGTGCCTGATCCAAAAGTCGCCATGCCGGTCTGCAAATAGCCATTTCTGCGCTTACCTAGGCTCACGTACCCAAATGTACGCTCCGCTCCGGTTCTCGAAATCACCATTTTCGCCGCGGCCTGCCGCTTTTTGATTCAGGCCCTAAAAAAGAAACCGCCCCGCAGCGGTCTAGCGCGCTGGGGCGGTCACTCCCTCCTCCAAGTGGAGCACACAATAATGAGGGAGTTTCTAAAAGCAAGCCCTCAACAAAACTCTATAAATTTCAGAAAATACTGAAATCTATGAAGCTAATTGAGCAGGTGGCCGATGTCTCGGGCGAGGCTCGCTTTGCTTCGACTAAGTTGCGGCAAGTTCAAGTAGAGATCGCGGCTGACAGTGCAGCGAAACTGCCGTCTAATATTTGATATAATTTATAGACTACCTAATTATTGCGAGGGCTGGCTAATCAACCGCTGCCATGTATGGCTCAACCGGTTGTGGATTTAGGTTGCGGCTACACTCTTTTCTTTAATTGCCATTTCCATTTTGGAACAGGTGTGGTTATGTGCATTCTGCTTAATCAAAGGAATCAACTTTCGGATTCCTCGCCTGAGATTTGCCTGCGCGAGCGAATTTTAGATGGGCCTTTAAAAAAGTGCCGCCGAGTCCCGGTTTCAAAAAACCCCTGTGATCTCGGATATTTAGCCAGAAAGGCACCCCAATTAATTGGGTGAATTATCTGCTTTGATCACGCAATCTTTCAAGCTGGAACCCTTTGTTGGTTTTAGAATCGGTCTTTACCCGCCATTTTTTCCCAGCGTGCACTCCTGAGAGCTCGCCCGCCTCGCGCCCCTAAGCCCCCCGCCCAAACGCGAGGCGGTTCCTTGTTTAGGAACCACTCATTCTCCCCCGAAAAAGCTACCCAGCAAAGCTACCGGAATCAGTCGACTTCGTTCAGTGACTTTGGCCTTCCGGCATGTGTCGCCGTCGTTTCGGATAAAAATCACAGTCACGTTTTAAGACTTAACGCAGCGTCAGATTTGATTGGGATTTAATCGTAAATCTGAAGCGCTTTCTTCTGTGGAAGACGCCGAATAGACCGGCTGAGGCCCTATTCTTCAGCTACGTTCGAGGCAGTTGAGTCGATTGGTGCGTAAAGCGCGTCACTGCTCTGAATGCATGCAGCATCGGGTCCGGCTTCATGCTTGCGCGTCTTCGCTTCGTTGGCGGGTGCGCATGGGCAGGACGCCAGCCAAAAATTAACCATCTGTTAACCATTCCGCATATAGATCGAGTAAACCGTTTTTTAACCAAGATGAATCAAGTGCTAACACAATCCCGTCCGATCCGTTTGAAAGGGCGCTCCTTTCTTGCGCTGGTGCTCTCGCCTGAATTGCCGCTGGATGGCTGGCTCGACAGGCTGGACGATCTTGCCGCGCGTTCGGCGGGGTTCTTTCTGAATCGCCCGGTCGTGCTTGATCTTGAGAATCTGGTTATCGAACGGATGCAGCTGGTTCAGCTACTGGAAGATCTTGCAGGTCGCGGTGTCTGGATCACGGGTTTTGAAAATGCGCGTCCTTCGCTTCTCGGGCCTGGCATGCCGCCAGCTTTGCGTGGCGGGCAGGTGGCTGCGGATTTCAATCCCGAGGTGAGCGAGCCTGCAGCGCCTTCAAAACCGGTTGCGGCAGCAGCGCCTGCCAATGTGCAGCTGGTCAAGGCCGTGCCTTCGATGGTGGTGACGGAGCCTGTGCGCTCTGGCCAGTCCATCTATTTCCCGGACGGCGATGTCACCGTGGTGGGTTCTGTGGCTTCCGGTGCTGAAGTGGTCGCGGGCGGTTCCATCCACGTCTATGGCGCGCTGCGCGGTCGTGCGATGGCCGGGACGGCGGGCAATTCCAATGCGCGCATTTTCTGCCGCAAGATGGAAGCCGAACTCGTTGCGATCGACGGCCTCTACAAGACGGCTGAAGACATGGAGGCCAGATTGCGCGGGCAGGCGGTGCAGCTCTGGCTCGATGGCGATTATATGATGGCCGAAACGCTCGGCTGATCGATTTGTTGAAAAGAAATCATGCCCGGTTGGGCGGGCAATACTCTCATAAGGCGTGCGGGAGCTACAGGAGACCAATATGGCAAAAGTAATTGTTGTAACTTCCGGCAAGGGTGGCGTTGGCAAAACGACATCCACTGCAGCCATCGGCGCCGCTCTTGCGCAGCGCGGCGAAAAGACTGTCGTTATCGACTTCGATGTCGGTTTGCGTAATCTCGATCTGGTGATGGGCGCCGAACGCCGCGTGGTGTTCGATCTGGTGAATGTAATTCAGGGCGATGCGAAGCTGCCTCAGGCGCTCATTCGCGATAAGCGTCTCGATACCCTGTATCTGCTGCCTGCCTCCCAGACCCGCGACAAGGATAATCTCACGACCGACGGCGTTGACCGCGTGATCGAAGACCTCAAGAAGGAATTCGACTGGATCATCTGCGACAGCCCGGCTGGCATCGAGCGCGGCGCGACTCTCGCCATGCGCCATGCCGATATGGCCGTTGTGGTGACCAATCCGGAAGTGTCGTCGGTGCGCGATTCCGACCGCATCATCGGCCTTCTCGACGCCAAGACTCTCAAGGCCGAACGCGGCGAACGGGTAGAAAAGCATCTTCTGCTGACCCGTTACGACCCGATCCGTGCCGAACGTGGCGACATGCTGAAAGTCGAAGACGTTCTTGAAATCCTGTCTATCCCGCTTCTGGGCATCATCCCTGAAAGCCAGGATGTGCTGCGCGCATCCAATATCGGCTCTCCAGTGACGCTTGCCGACCAGCGCAGTGCGCCGGCTCTGGCCTATCTGGATGCAGCACGCCGTCTGGCGGGCGAAGAAGTGCCGATGACTGTCCCATCCGAAAAGCGCAGCCTTCTGGGCAAAATTTTCGGAAGGAGAGCGGCATGAGCCTATTTCGATTCTTCACCAAGCAGGCTTCCGCGCCCATGGCGCGCGAACGTTTGCAAGTTCTGCTGGCGCATGAGCGAGCGTCCGAGGGACATTCCGATCTTGTGGCGGTGCTGAGGGAAGAAATTCTGGCGGTGATCGCCAAACATATCCAGATCGATCGCGACAAGGTCAGCGTGAAGATGGATCGGGGAGATCAGATGTCGACACTGGAAGTCGATATCGAACTGCCCTTGAAGAACAAGGTGCGGGCAGCCTGATCTTCAAAGCATTTCCGGCAAATCGTGTCTGGAAGTGCCTCAATACAACGTGCGGGGGCGATAATGGAGGGATATTTCCATGAACCGCGGCACACTTCTTATCCGTCTGAAAGAGCTTCAGGAACTGCCAAAGTTTCAGAAGCGCGATATCTGTACGGTAAGCGCCTTTCTACCTCTCGAAGCTCTGGCTGAGCATGTCAGGGTGTGCGAGGAGGCGGCAGGCGTTGCGCAAACGGGGCAGGATCATTGATCCTGCCTTTTCCATTTGGCTCACGTCTTCATCACGGCACGGCAAAGTGCGTCTGCAAGTAGCAGCCGAGAAGCAGAAGTACGGCCGCAGCCGCGATGAGAGCCAAGATTTTCATATAATAGCATTCGCTCAATCTTCGCTCACGTTCAATAAAACTGATGGTGATCGAAGCGCGGGTGTTTAAATGACTGATCAGGCGACGTTCTGAATGAGTTCGCGCCGCGCTGTCGCAACAACCTGTTGCGTCAAACCTGTGAGCCGATCTGCCGCGAGGCGATTGACCTGCCAATAGAGCGGTACGTCCAGCGGCGTGTCGGGAACAAGCTCGACCAGCCTGCCCGACGCGAGGTGATCCTTCACCAGCACGATGGGGTTCACGCCCCAGCCCATACCATCCAGACCCGCTTCGACAAATCCTTGGGTGGATGGCAGCCAGTGGGTCGGACAATTGACATCCGCCTTCAGCTTTTCCTTGATCCAGCGATCCTGTAGCCGATCTTTCTGGTTGAAGGTGAGGGCAGGCGCGAAGGCAAGTGCTTCGCTTGTCACGCCGTTCTTGAAATATCGTCGCATGAAATCCGGCGATGCTGTCGCGTGGTATCGCAGCGTGCCGAGCGGAACGATCCGGCACCCTTGAACCAGCTTCGCATGGGAGGTCACCGCAGCCAAAACGCGCCCGCGCTGAAGCCATTCGGCGGTGTGGTCCTGATCGTCCACGGCGACATTGAGCAGATGATCGGATCCTTTGGTGAAGGCGGAGATAGCCTTCAGAAACCAGGTGCCGAGACTGTCCGCATTGGTTGCGATGTTTAGTGTGACGCGTTGCTTGAGATCATCTGCCCCGGCAAGGGCTGGCAGTTCTTCAAGCAATTCGCGCTCCAGCATACCCACCTGTTCGATGTGACGGCAAAGCCAATCGCCTTTTTCTGTCGCAGTGCAAGGCGTGCCGCGCGAGATGAGCACTGTGCCGAGCCGCTCTTCCAGATGTTTCACTCGCTGCGATATCGCCGATGGCGTGACATTCAGGGCCCGGGCCGCTTTCTCGAAACTGCCTGTTTGTACCACCATGGCGACGGCGCGCAGCGCGGAATAATCGATCATTAGCCTGTCTTAATTTGAATTAGTATCTTTAACTATACTAATCCAGATCAGGCATATATCCAAGCGCTACCGATCATTCCATATTGCGTGGCGTTCAGCAGGCCTGAGCCATGCTTTCGTAGCGAGCCGAAATGAATTTTTCCGTTTATCTGACGGGCCTGACCATGGGCCTCAGCCTTATTGTAGCTATCGGCGCGCAGAACGCCTTCGTTTTGCGTCAAGGGCTGCGCGACGAGCATGTTTTCGCGGTCAGTCTTGTCTGCGCTGTGTCGGACGCGGTGCTGATCACGCTTGGAATAACCAGTTTCCAGAAGATTGCGGCGGCGCTGCCCGCCATCGATCCGATCATGCGTTATGGCGGCGCTGCCTTCCTGATTTGGTATGGCGCACGGAGCCTCTATTCGGCGATCACATCTTCTGCCGCGCTTTCATCCGGCAATGGAAATGCAACCGGCTTGTGGAAGACCATCGCCACCTGCCTCGCTCTCACCTGGCTCAATCCGCATGTCTATCTGGATACGGTTGTGCTGCTGGGCACGATATCCACCCAGTTTCCGGGTCTCGAAAACGCATTTGCTTTGGGAGCGATTACCGCTTCGTTCGTCTTTTTCTTTTCGCTGGGATTTGGTGCGCGCTGGTTGCGTCCGGTCTTTGCCAGACCGTCGTCCTGGCGCGTACTGGAGGGCGCTATCGCTTTTGTGATGTGGGCAATCGCATGGAAGCTTCTGACTGGCGCATAAGCGCCAGTCATTGCAGATCAATCAGGATTGCTCTTCCGGCTGACGCTGCTGAATGCGTTCGGAAACGTAAGTATGCAGCGTGAAGGATGTCGCCGGGTTGTGATCCGCCGATTTTGGGAAGCCCTTGAGGTCCTGCGGCGCGATGCCGAACCGCTCCTTGAAGAATTTGGTGAACTGGGCGCGATCGGAGAAGCCGCAGGCATAAGCGACTTCCTTCATGCTAAGCCGTCGCCCGCCGTCATTGATCAGGCGTCGATAGGCAAGATCAAGCCGCTTGTTACGAATTAGCTTGGTGACACCGCTGTCAGGTTCAAATGCGCGATAAAGATGCGAATGCGACAGCTTGAACTGCTGCATAATGCTCTTTGGCGACAGGTTCGGATCGGCCAGATTTGCGTCGATATGGTCGAGCACGCGTTGGCGCAGCGGCAGGCTGACCGCCAGATATTCTTCCAATGTGAAAGCCTGCCGGTTGATGGCTGCTTTCAGCAGAACCATCAGGGATTCCTGAATTTCAGGATAATCATTCTGGTCGATCGTATCGATGATGCGGTCGAGCGTGAGAATGAAATTGAACAGGATTTTATTCGTTGCGACGTTGGAGGGAAGCACCAGACCGTGCAGGTTTTTGCCTGGGAAAGCCTTGTTGAGCTCCTTACGTGGAAGAGCGAGCGTTACGCGCGCGCCAGCATCCTTCTTGCTGGCCATCACCTGTGTCAGATCCATAAGGAATATATCGCCGGGTTTCACATCAACATTTCTGCCGTTGAAGTCCCCACGATAATCGCCTGCCAGCACGAGTTGAATGAGATAAAGGTCGAGGTCCGTTCTCGCGATAATTTTCGGCGTCCGATCACAAAACTGATTGCTGAATGTGGTGTTGCCGACAACCATGTCGCCAAACAGGCGTGAGCGGACAGAACCGCTCATGACCTTTTCGCCGCGTTCAAGGGTAGGTGAAACCTCATAAATGATAGACGACGTATCCCGCCAGAAATCATTGCGGTTTTTCTCGTCGACCATATCTGCCGATATATAATGGCCGCTCTTCATGTGCCCCACCCCCGACAGCTATCAGCCGATAACGCGGCATGCGGACACTCCCATGCAATCGTCAGGCATCAAACCGTGTCGTATTACTCCCTAGTTGAAATCGAATCTATCAAATTTGTCCCTCTAAACGCAATATGGGACAAATTTGTTCTATATTGGGGATTCGAATGTATTGCATGCTGAAACACGCAGGCTATTTCTATGTATTCGGGATCTTTATTGTCATAATTTGATAAAACGTCGAAATAAGCATCTGTATTTTGATATATCACGTGAGATACAGAGCAGATTTTCCTAATAGATTCATCCTGACGAGATGTGAACGGGAAAAAAATTGGGCTCTAGGATCAAATATTTCTTATGTTTAAAGAAAATGGTCGGTGATAGGGGTAGAATTATACAGTGGTTACAATTCAGGATTGTCGAAATTTCGTTCTGTTTGCGACAGACGAAGTCGTATCAGGTCAATCCGTCATCGAAATTATCCCCTGCAAAAAATACGATCTGATCGGCAGCTTCAGACGCCGTCGTCGCCTGTCGAACATGGGCCAATCAGCATTTTGAACGGTTCGGCTGGAATGAAATCGCCCTCTCATATCGCAATGAACCGCTTTATCAGAAAGGATCGATAATGATCATAAAGCGAACAAAGCTGTTGCTCTCTTGCATGGTGGCGCTGGCACTTGCCTCGCCGGTGCAGGTCGCGTTCGGTCATGACTGGCATCATGACCACTGGGGACATCATGACCATGATTTCCCCCCCTTTGGCCATGATCATGATTTTCATCACCATCACGACCATGCGGGTGCGGCCGTTGCCGCTGGTATTCTCGGCCTGGCAATTGCTGCAGCAGTCGCAGACAATGGCAGCAACCGCCACTCTGACGTTTACGCGCCGCCGCAACCTTACTATGCGCCTCCGCCCCCTTATCGCTTGAGCAATGGCAACACCTGCTATCCGGCACAGCGGGCCTGTTACCTTCCAAACGGGCATTACGCAGGCATCACGACCCATACCCAGTTCGGCAATTAGGACATATTATGAAGTTTCATCATCTTTTACTGGGCGCAGCTCTGCTTGCAGCCTTTCCGAAAGTGGCTTTTGCGGAAGATGCTTCCAATAACCGCCTTCATGCGGCGTGGGACGCATTGGCGAAAGGTGAGGGCGAGTTTCTGTCATCGCAGCAATTTGCAAGCTTGAACAACCTCGCCTATCAGGCGGCCATCGTGAGAATCTGCGAAGGTCATGAGCTTGACCATGAATCGTTCCGCAGGAAAATCGAAGACGTCATCAACCATGCCGATAAAGACCTCAGCGACGAGCAGGCCGACCTGCGCGAGGCAGCCGTTCTTGTAGCGTTCGGCGCGCGTTTCGGTCTGTTTTTGGCCGAAGGCAGTGATGACAACGGTAAAGCAGGCTTTTGTGCATCTGCTGACGAGATCAAGGCCTCGCAGGATATTTCTGTTCTGGCCAAATAAAATTACCAGACAAAACAAAGCCTCCCGCGTGGGTGAATGTCCACGCGGGAGGCTTTTTTATTGACGATCAAGCCGTATGAGGCTCGACTTTGCGCCTGCGGAACCAGCGAGCGCTGGCCAGGCGGTCAATCTCGACGAAGATCACCGGCGTGATAAACAGTGTGAGAACCTGACTGAGCAGAAGACCGCCTACCACTGCAACGCCGAGGGGCTGGCGCAGTTCGGACCCTTGACCGCTTCCAAGCGCTACTGGAACTGCTGCCAGAAGTGCGCAGAATGTCGTCATCATGATCGGCCGGAATCGGCGAATGGCAGCTTGATGGATGGCCTCTTCTGCCGGATGATTTTCATCACGTTTCAAAAACAGCGCGACGTCGACCATCATGATTGCATTTTTCTTGACGATGCCGATCAGCATCAGCAAGCCGATCAGTGCAATAATCGACAGATCGAAGCCGAAAAGCTGGAGCGTGATCAGCGCGCCGAAGGCGGCTGACGGCAAGCCCGACAGAATGGTCAGCGGGTGCGCGAAGCTTTCATAGAGAACGCCGAGCACAATATAGATGGTCGCGACGGCAGCGAGGATCAGAAGTCCCATATTGCCGGTTGATTGGGCGAAGATCTGCGCTGCGCCCGATGGCTGCGCCGATACGGATGCTGGCATTCCGATTGCGGTGCGCAGGGCTGTCACCCGGTCCGTGGCCGTGCCAAGCGACACCCCTGCGGGCAGATTGAACGACAGCGTAACCGATGCGAGCTGTCCGGACTGGTTGACGGTCACAGGCCCGTTGGTTCGCGTGATGGTGGCAAAACTTGCCATTGGAACGAGGGTACCTGACGATGATGGAACGCGCAGCGCACCGAGCTGCGTTTCATCCCACTGGCGGCTTTGGTCGAGTTCCAGAATGACGTCGTAGCTGTTGCCGGTGGTCTGTATTTGCGAAACGGTCAGCGTGCCATAGGCTGCTTCCAGCGTGTTGCGGATCGCGTCCGAAGAGATGCCGAGGCTTCCGGCCTTGTCATTGTCGATCTCGATACTGGCTTGCAGAGCATTGTTCTGAAGGTCAGATGCGACATCGACAAAGGTTTGCGGCTCGGCCTTCATGGCATCGGCCAGCTTTGCCGACCAGGACCGGGCTTCATCCGCATCCAGCGACTGAAGAACGATCTGATATTGACTCTGCGTGCTGCGTCCGCCGAACCGCAGATTCTGCACCGGCGTTATATAGGCGGTGATACCGGGAAGAGCGGCCAGCGATTTGCGCAATGCACTCAACGTCTGCTCCAGTGGCGGCCGCTGATCACGCCCCTTGAGCTGCACCAGAAGCGAACCTGTGTTGAAGGTCGATCCGCCAGGCCCGCTGCCCAGCGAAGCTGTGACATGCTCCACGGCAGGATTGCCGGATACGATAGACGCCGCCTGTTGTTGCAGGTCTCGCATCGCTTGATAGGAAATATCCTGTCGCGCCTGCGTTGAAATGGTGAGGATGCCAATATCCTCCTGCGGGAAAAAGCTGCGGGGCAGGGTCATGAATGACCAGACCGAGCCGAGGAAGCTCAGGCCGAAGGCGAGCAGCACTATCGCGCGATGTTTGAGACACCAGCCGACAGCGCGCCCATAGCTTTCGGTCACCCGATCAAACAGGAGGGCGATCCTGCTGGGTTTGATTTCCTTATGCGGGAGGCGCGCGGCCAGCATTGGCGTCACGGTTAGTGAGACGAGAGCCGAAGAAAGGATGGCCAGTGTCACCACCATGCCGAATTCGTTCAGCACGCGTCCGACAATGCCGCCCATCAGAAGAATGGGCAGGAAAACCGCGACCAGCGACAGCGACATGGAGATGATCGTTCCGGTCACTTCCTGACTGCCCTTGATGGCAGCTTCAAACGGCGGCATCCCTTGTTCGGTATAGCGCACAATGTTTTCGAGCATCACGATGGCGTCGTCCACCACGAGACCAACCGCCAGCGTCAGCGCCAGCAGCGAGATATTGTCGATGGAGAAACCGCAGGCGTACATAGCCGCGAATGTTGCGACCAGTGAAAGCGGTACGGCGAGGCCGGGGATCATGGTTGCCCAGAACTGGCCGAGGAAGAGAAAGATGACGAGCACGACAAGCGCAATCGTGATGCCCAGCGTCTTTTGAACATCGGCCACCGCATCGCGAATCGAACGAGACACGTCGTTCACGACAGAGATGTGCATCTGTGCGGGCAGGGCGGATTCGATCTCCGGCAGCTTGGCCTTGATCGCGTCGACAACGGCAACTGTGTTCGAGCCCGGCTGTCGTTGCACGGCAAGCGCAATGGACTGTTTGCCGTCGAGCCAGCTGCCCTGATTGACGTTCTCCACGCTGTCGAGAACTGTCGCGACATCTGATAGCCGCACTACGCGATTGCCGCTGCCGGAGATGATGAGGGTTTTGAACTCATCGGCATTGGTGCGCTGGGTCTTGGCATTGACGGTCAAAGCCTGCGACCCGTTCTGCAAGGTGCCGACAGGTGTCTGGCTGTTCGCTGCGGCGATGGTATTGCCGAGGCCGAACAAGGACAGATTGCGGCTGTCTAACTTGTCGGGATCGACCTCGACGCGAACGGCGTAGGTTTTGGAGCCATAGACCTGCGCCTGGGCAACACCCGAAATGGTGGAAAGCGCTGGCGATATGATGTTCTGCGCAATGTCGTCCATCTGCGTCAGACGCGCGCCGTCGCCTGTCAGCGCCAGAATGATAACCGGCGCATCGGCGGGATTGGCCTTGCGATAGCTGGGCGGGGTGGTCAGGTTGTCGGGCAACTGACGCTGGGCGCGGGTAATTGCAGCCTGAACGTCTGCCGCTGCCGCGTCGATATCGCGCGATAGGTTGAACTGCAGCGTGATCGACGTATTGCCGAGCGACGAGGTGGCGCTGATCGTATCAATACCCGCAATCGTCTCAAACTGCTTGATGAGCGGGGTTGCGACAGACGACGCCATCGTGTCGGGCGAGGCACCTGCCAGCTGGGCGGACACGTTGATAGTCGGAAAATCCGCTTCCGGCAGAGCCGCAACAGGAAGCTGGAGATAAGCCGCAACGCCGCCGATCAATCCGCCAATGACAAGGAGGATCGTTGCAACGGGGCGGCGAATGAAGACTTCGGAAATGTTCATCGCCTTGATGCCTTCATTCAGTTGGAAGAGACTTTTGTCTCTGCGTCGGTACTGGCCAGCTTCACCTTGCTGCCATTGGCAAGCGAGGCCTGACCTTCCGTCACCACTTTTTCACCGGGTTGCAAGCCAGCGCTCAGACCAGCCATGCCATTGGCTCGGAGCGCTACCGTGACCGGACGCACTTCAATGCTGTTGTCCGTCTTCACGACATAGCTGATCGAACCGTTTTCTTGCGGCTGTACGGCAACGCCCGGCACGAGAACCAGATTGTCCGCTTGGCCTGCTTCCACCAGCACACGCAGTGACTGTCCGGGCCAGAAATTGCCGGATTGATTATCCAGCGTAGCGCGCAGGCGGACAGTGCCGCTTGCGGCATCAATGTTGTTGTCGAGGAAATTGACCGGGCCGCTTTCCGAAGTGTCCTTGCCATCTGCCGATACGGCTGTGGCCGTCGCCTTCAGGGTGCCCGTGGACAGAGTTTCGCGGATAAGCGCGAGATCCGTTTCCGGCAGCGTGAAATCCGCGTAGATTGGCTTCATTTGCGTGATGGTCGCGACCGGTGAGCCAGCCGACAGATAAGCGCCAAGCGAGACCGATACAACGCCGAGCTGGCCATCAAAGGGTGCAAGAATCTTGGTGTCGTCAAGCGTTACCTGATCGGCTGCCAGCTGTGCCTGATCGACCTGAAGCTGCGCTTCCGCCACCCTGAGAGCCGCCAGGGCATCGTCACCCGCCTGCGATGTGTCGATGCCCTTGGTCACAAGGTCCTGCGTCCGCTTGAGCACGAGTTGCGCGTCGTTCAGCGTCGCCTGCGATTTGGCGACAGAGGCCTGATCCTTCACGACGGTGGCGCGAATAGCGCGATCATCAAGCTGGGCGATCAGATCACCCTTTTTGACGATGGCTCCGTCTTTCACGTTGAGGATCGCTACATTACCGGCCTCGGGACTGTTGACGGCCGTGGACGCAACGGCAACAACCGTGCCGATCGCGGTGCGCTGGATCGGCAGTGATCCCGCCGTCGCAACAGCTACCTTGACGGCATGCTCTCCGCCGCCCGAGCGGTTGCCGCTTTTCCGGCTATCTGTCTGAACCGTGTTTGGAGCGCTAGCACCGTTCTGCTTCGTGGCATGTTGCCAGCCGACATAAGCGGCACCTGCAACCAACAAAATTGGGACACCCCAAACAACCCAACGCTTCACTCAAAGCTCCTGTCAACGAAGGGATACGCCGCAAATCCGGCAACTCGCACGCTAACACAAAGAAGACGTCCAGCAATTAAATTGATTGAGAGCGCCAGTTGTTCAATTCGTGATAATTAGCGAGATCACCATTTGCGGCGTTCGTTGCGCCGCAATTGTCGCTATTTGAGGATGCGGAGAATGTCGCGAACGACTTCCGCCTGCAGTGGGCGTTGTTTCTCGATATTGAAATGGCCGACTTCCTTCATGCCGGCAAAATCGCGATTGTCCAGCTTGCCCTTGAAGCGAGGGCCGGGCACCAGCGGCAGCCCCCAGCCGTGCTGCGAAAAATAGAAATTCACGACGCGACGAATGTTCCCGGGCAGGGGATCAGGTGCGGTTGCGGCGAAGGACGCCATGTAGTCCACGCGAATGCCGCGTTTTTCCAGAACTTCGGCGATGGAAATAATGGCATTGGCGCCCAGTGAGTGCCCGACGAGGATAACCGGCTGCGGGCCGTATTTCTGCCGGTCGGCGATGATCCGGTTGGCGACGAGACGCCATGCGGCGTTGCCCTCGACATGAGCATCAACGCCTGCTGCCTGCAAATCGGCACCGATTTCATCAATGCCGGTGGAGAAGATATTGGCAAAGCCGCGCAGGAGATAAACGTCAGGTCGCCCGGCTTGAGCGCCGTTTCCCTGTTTGTCGTTTGTGTTGGGAGACGGCGCGGCGGTCTTGGCGGATTTGGCAAGTGCTGCGACCGGCATCGCAGCCATGAGAAGGCTAGAAGCCAGCCCGGAGGCCAGCAGAGAGCGGCGGCTTATGAAATACTTCGCCGAATTGCCTGATTTGTTC
The DNA here is from genome assembly GCF_029909865.1 of Ochrobactrum sp. 19YEA23. Taxonomy (NCBI): domain Bacteria; kingdom Pseudomonadati; phylum Pseudomonadota; class Alphaproteobacteria; order Hyphomicrobiales; family Brucellaceae; genus Ochrobactrum; species Ochrobactrum sp. 19YEA23. Next base: position 180,242 of record NZ_JASAMQ010000003.1, read on the forward strand.
GTCATGTAAATTTACCAAGGTTATGGCCAAGGTTTCGGAATGACACGTCCGGTGCGCTTGGCATATTCGTCATATGAAGCGCCGAATGCCTTGCGCATCATCGCTTCTTCATGGCCTACGCGGTAAAAATAAAGAATGCCGACACCAACGATACCCGCCAGACCGGCGAACCAGTTGGGAAGCAGGCAAAACTGCGCTATCGCCCAAAGCCAGAACGATAAATACATCGGATGACGGACATATTTATAGAGCCCATCCGTCACGAGTTTGTGTTCCTTGCGGATTTCCAGCGAGACCGACCAGTTCTTGCCGAGCTGGCGATGGCTTGCATAAAACAGCCAGAGAAAAGCGAGTTCGACCACGAGCCCGATCCAGCCAAGCCATGGCTGAAAGGTGTAATCCGCGACAGCCGGAAAACCCGTTGCGACATAGATGATAGGGATCAGCGACAGGCCGAGGCTGGCCGCACCCAACGCTGCACGGTCGGGAAGCGTTTTCGCATTGGTCGTGACCTTGATCTTGCGGGCGCGACGCTGGTGCGGCACCCGGATAACCACCCAGGCGACAAGACCAATTGCCCAGACGATCATTGCCAGGGTGGGCGTCATTCGGAAGCTACCTTTTCTGGCGACAAACCGCCCACAATATGGTCGTTCACGCGCTCGGACAGAAATTTCGGACCGCAGCAAATCTGAAAGAAATCATACCAATAGGGCTTCGTATTGCCGAAGACATATTGATAATGCACGCGAAAAAGGTTGCGCTTCACCCGCTTGTAAGTCTCGGCCAGCAGCATATCCTTAACGCGCACCTGACGCACGAAGGGAAACCGTCGGCCTTCGGCCCGCCTGAGCTTCATTTCCGCCACCGGGTCGGTCTTGTAAAAATTGATGGCATCGGTCAGGCACTGGATTTCAACCCATTCGAGCTTACCATCATTGGTAAGTCTTTGCACGCCTTCACGAAATTTCGTGGCAGCGGGATGATACCCGGCCTTGAGCGCCGTGGAGCCAAGCGTCAGAACGGTGACTTTGGGTGCGCGCCCTGAAAAGGCGCTGTCGATGGCCAGACAGCGGGCGGCGACATCCAGCATCAGCATGCCGCCGGTACTGTGGCCGATCAGGATGACCTCATCATATTTGCCCGCGCTGACGCGCTGGACAATGCCTTCTGCAAAGCGCTGCATCAGCGCTTCGGCATCCGGTCGCCTGCCGCGAAAGAAGTTCAGCGAGAACGACCAGAGATCCATCAGATGGTTGGTGGACCAGCGTTTACCGAGCACCATCAAAGCGACCGAGAATACGACAAGCCCGATGATCCAGCTGATTGTGCCCAGCCAATGCACCGTCAGGCGCGCGGCGGCCAGTCCCAGAAGCGCAAACAGAATGATCGCCAGAAAAGGATAGAGGAAATAAAGCCCGAAGCGCCATGCTTTGGAAAAGAAATGAAATGCCGTGCCGGAAAAGACGAAGTCGGCGAAGGCGCGCAAATATTTGCCAAGTCGCACGGGCAGGGGTCGGGCGAAATCTGCCAGAACGATAGAGTCGAGTGCGAGGAAATTAAAGTCGGTTGTTGTTGACCAGCCTTCGTGTGCAGCCCGGGTTTTGATGGTCGCAAGCCCGATCTCGTGATCAGACGTGTCATCGCCTCTGGAGACCGTTGATTGGTAACCCCAGAGCGTATCGAAACGGGAAATTTCCTTACGCAGCCGCTTGAAAAACGCGTCCGGCGTTTTTGGATCATACCCGCCAATGAAGAATACGGCACGCCGCTGGACCGACTGATTCATACGAAAAGCGTAATTTGCATCTTAGGCATTGTCGAGATCAAACCGCGCCTCGTTTTCGTGAAATTCGCCGATGCTTTTTTATGCAGGCCAATTTTTTGGGGAGAAAAGGCTTTTGAGCCGTTTCAGCCGGTCTATATATAAGCTTTGTGTCAGAAACATTTTTAAAACAATTGGATAGCCGGACTTCTTCAGTCGATGTATTGAATCTCGCATTTAGCGCTGCCGTCTAACAACCGCTTTGCAACGAACGAAAACGTGATATGCGAAACTGGGGCGATCCGGGGAGGACGCTGTCAGTCACGCATTTGGTTGCAAGTTCTGGATCGCATATCATGAGCCGCACTATTCTCTGCCTGGGCGCTTTGACGCTCGACACAATCCTTCGCCTTGACGCTTTGCCGGAACAGGCCGGGAAATATCTGCCGAGTGAAGCGGTGCAGATCGCTGCCGGTATGGCTTCAAGTGCGGCTGCTGCCATCGCTCGCCTTGGCGGGGATGTAGCGCTTTGGGCTTCGTCGGGCGATGATGCCACGGGCGAACGGGTGATCGCGGAACTCCGTGCCGAAGGAATCGATTGCAGCCACATTCGCAGGCTTGCGGGCGCACGTACCGCTTTTTCTTCTATTCTGGTCGATCCGTCTGGCGAGCGTGTCATCGTTCCATTCTATGATCCACAGCTGGGCAGCCCGGCTTCGATCGTACCACCTGTCGAGGCGGGTGCTTTCGCGGCCGTTATGGCTGATGTTCGCTGGGCATGGGCCGCAGAAACCGGCCTCAAGGCTGCTCGTCGCGCCGGTATTCCGGCGATTCTCGATGCCGATACGGCCCCGGTCGAACTTCTCGAGCGGTTGTTGCCGCTTGCGACCCATATCGTTGCTTCCGAACCGGCTGCCATCAGCCTGACCGGCACGACAGATTTGAGCGAATGCGTCGAGATACTGGCCAGCCGGTATGATGTTTTCACCGCGGTAACCGCCGGTGCGAACGGATGTTACTGGACGGAGCGGGCCGGACATTCGGTGCAGCATGTCGCCGGTTTCAGCGTCAAGGCGGTGGATACGCTCGCCGCGGGCGATGTCTTCCATGGTGCTTTCGCGCTTGGCCTCGTCGAAGGCGGGTCGATGCACGACATCATCCGTTTTGCCAATGCCGCCGCCGCTATCAAATGCGCACGCTTTGGCGGACGCTCCGGCTCGCCAAGCCGCACAGAGGTCTTGGCGTTTATGGAGAGCGGTCTGCTTCCTGCCTAACATTTAAACCCCCAGATTTTGCATAAATACACAGTGATCCCGAATTGACTATTTACTAACATGTTAGTATGTGCCAGCTTACAGTTCAATCTTGGGAGGAGACGGCTTTGCCGCGAAATCATTCTGGGCAGGAGCGCTTTGGGCTCTCTGCAGCGCTGACGACGCCATTCGATGCCGATGGCAAAATCGATGTGACCCGCGCGCTCAAGCACGCGCGTGCGCGCCTCGATAGTGGCTGTTCCAGCGTCACTTTGTTCGGCACCACCGGCGAAGGTTCGTCGATTGCCGATGCCGAACGCGCAGCTCTTCTCGACGCCTTCATTGCACAGGGCTTCCCGGCCTCCAAAATCGTTGTTGGCGTGATGGAAAATTCGGTGGCCGATGCGGTGCTTCAGGCTGGTGATGCGCTGCGTCGCGGCTGCAAGGCCATTCTTCTGGCACCGCCTTCCTATTTCAAGAATCTCTCCGATGATGGTCTCTTCAACTGGTTCTCTGCCGTGTTGAAAGGTCTTGGTTCGGATGCGCGCGATATCATCCTTTACAACATCCCGTCGGTGACGGCGGTTGAACTGTCCGTCGACCTGATTGGTCGTCTGCGCGATGCTTTCGGCGGGATTATCTCCGGCGTGAAGGATTCGTCGGGTAATTGGGCTTACACCGAGAAGCTTCTGGCTGCGCATAAGGACATTGCCATCCTCATTGGTGACGAGCGCGATCTCGCCGCCGGCGTCCGTCTGGGCGGGCAGGGTGCGATTTCCGGCATGGCCAATCTGTTCCCGGATCGTCTTCTGCGCATGGTCAATGATGGTCAGGACGATGCCGAGTTGGTCGATGCCGTGCGCAAGCTGCTCAACTATCCGGTAACGCCTGCGGTGAAGGCGCTGGTGGCGCGTCATACTGGCGATATGGAATGGCGTCATGTCCGCGCACCGCTGGTTGCGCTGAATGATGCGGATTTCGATGCAATTGGCAGTGTATTTGACGGATTGCATATGGCAAAGGCTGCCTGAGCCGGGCATAAGCGATGCAGGCATGCTGCGGAAAAGTGGGAGAACTTTCCGCAGTATAACCAAAGCGGTTGGGAGAGGACGAAGCCTTGGCGGAAGATCAGAACGAGCCGGTGAAGTTGCGGGACAAGGCCTATCAGAGCTTTACCCAGCATTTGCTGGCGCGCGATTTCCATCCGGGCCAGTTCGTATCGCAGCGCCAGCTCGTCACCATGACGGGCCTGCCGCTCGGCGCGATCCGTGAATTGATCCCTCGTCTGGAAGCCGAAGGTCTGATCAAAACCGTACCACAGCGCGGACTTCAGATTGCCCATATCGATCTCAATCTCATCCGCGAAGCTTTCCAGTTTCGCCTGTTCATAGAGAAAGAGTCGGTTGCGATTTTCTGCCAGTCGGCTTCCGACGAGTTGTTGCGTTCGCTGCGTGCCGAGCATGAAGACACGCTGAACCGTGCCAAGAGCGAAGGCGAGACACCGGAGCTTGAGGAGCAGGCGCAGAATATCGACTGGAGCCTGCATGACACCATTGTCGCCTCGCTCGACAATGAAATCATCTGGCGCGCTTACCAGACGAATACGATCAAGATGCGCCTGATCAATCAGGAGCGTTTCCGGATCACTGGTCGCGTTATCCCGGTCATGCAGGAGCATCTCGCTGTTCTTTCGGCGATTGAAACCCGCGACCCGCAAATTGCCATGGATGCTATCGCCGTTCACATCAACAATGCACGGACGCTGGCATTGCACATTTAGCCAAATAGAATCAGTGGCTTGGCAAGAGGAGTTGCCAAGTTTGGAACATAGGGGAGGAGCAAAATGAAACTATTTCATCCAACACGCCGCCAGTTTCTGGCGGGTTCTGCGGCAATCGCCGCATCGGGCGTGACCGGCATCAGCCCGTCTTTCGCCGCTTCCACGGTTGACTGGAAGAAATATGCGGGTACCACGCTTGAGGTGAACCTTATCAAGAGCCCGCGCGGCGAAATCCTTCAGAAGCATCAGAAGGAATTCGAAGAACTGACGGGCATCAAGGTTCATTCCGAACAGATGCCGGAACAGCAGCAGCGCCAGAAGGCGGTCATCGAGCTGACCTCCGGTCGCCCGAGCTTCGATGTCATTCACATCAGCTACCATGTTCAGAAGCGTCAGTTTGAAAAAGGCGGCTGGCTTGCCGATCTTAACCCGTTCCTGAAAGATCCAACGCTGACCGACGCCTCGCTGACCGAAAGCGATTTCGCAAGTGCTGGTCTGACCTTCGCCAAGGACGCCAATGGTCGCTTCGGCGCTCTGCCATTCTCGGTCGATTACTGGATCATCTACTGGAACAAGGATCTGTTCGCCGCCAAGGGCATAGAATATCCGAAGACCTTCGAAGAACTGGTCAAGGCTGCGGAAGCGCTAACCGATCCGTCTTCGAACACCTACGGCTTTGTGGCCCGCGGCATGAAGAACGCCAATGTTCCGGTCTGGACGAGCCTGATGCTTGGCTATGGCCAGAGCGCGGTCGATGCCGATGGCAATCTGAAGACGGACTCGGCAGAAGCCGTCGAAGCCGCCAAGCTCTATCAGCGCCTGATGACCAAAGCTGCACCTCCCGGTGTTGCCGGTTTCAACTGGGCGGAATGCCAGTCGAGCTTCCTTCAGGGCAAGGTCGGCATGTGGCTCGACGGTATCGGCTTTGCGCCGCCGCTCGAAGATCCGAACAAGTCGCGCGTTGTCGGCAAGGTCGGTTATGGCGTTATCCCGGCTGGACCGAAGGCTCAGGCCGCACCGACGACCGGCGACGGTATTGGCGTGACCGAAGCATCGACCAAGAAGGAAGCCGCTTATCTTTACTGCCAGTGGGCCATTTCGAAGGAAATGGGCGCACGTCTGCTGCAGACGGGTTCGGGCGTTCCGTTCCGCAAGTCGATCATCGACGATGCGGAAGTGCGCAAGGGCGTGACCATGCCGGAAGGCTGGGTCGAAGCCCTGTCGAAATCTGCACCGATCAGCCAGCTCTGCCTGCCGGTTATCGTCCCTGTCACGGAATTCCGCGACATCATGGGCGTTGGCCTCACCAATCTTCTGAATGGTGCCGAAGCGGAAGCTGAAATGAAGCGCGCGACGGAAGAATTCCGTCCGGTCCTCGCACGGAGCGAAGGAAAATGACATCTGCCGCCCCGACAGGAGCAACAAAGAGCATGAATGGGGAGGCCGCCACAAAGGCGGCTTCCACACCCAAAGCTGCTGGCAAGGGTGGCAAAAGCCATCTGAAACCGAGCTATTGGCCATTTGTGCTTCCCGCCTTGATCACCGTCGGGGCGGTGATCGTCTTCCCTTGGCTTTTCACTCTCTGGATGAGCGCCAATCAATGGCAGCTCGGCGGTGGCATCAGCTTTGTCGGCTTCGACAACTATATTCGTCTGGCAGGCGATGCCCGCTTCTGGGATTCCATGTGGCACACGGCTGTCTATACGGTCCTGTCCGTGGTGGCGCCCATGGTGCTCGGCACGATTGCCGCTCTCATCTTCGACAGCAAGCTGCCGATGCGCGGGCTGTTACGCGGAATCTTCGTCATGCCGATGATGGCGACACCGGTTGCTGTCGCGCTGGTCTGGACGATGATGTATCACCCGCAGCTCGGTGTGCTGAACTATGTCCTGTCGCTGGTCGGCATTGGCCCGCAGGAATGGATTTTCAACCAGAACACCGTTATTCCGTCGCTGGTCGCAGTCGAGACCTGGCAGTGGACGCCGCTGGTCATGCTGATTGTGCTCGGCGGCCTTGCCTCCATGCCGCGCGATCCGTTTGAAAGCGCTGAAATCGACGGCGCGAATGGCTGGCAGAAATTTCGCTACATCACGCTTCCGATGATCCTGCCTTTCATCATGGTTGCCGTCATCATTCGCTCCATCGATGCGCTGAAAAGCTTCGACATCATCTTTGCGATGACGCAGGGCGGCCCCGGTACGGCATCGGAAACCATCAACATCTATCTCTATAACGTGGCGTTTTCCTATTATGACATCGGATATGCTTCGGCGATTGCCGTGGTGTTCTTCATCGTCATTATCGCCATGTCCATGATCCTGCTGGCCTTGCGTCAGCGGACCAAATGGAATGCTTGAGGACCGGCTAATGGCACGCAAGTCAATTCTGTCGAAGCTGGGCACTGCGCTTCTTGTTTTCGTCATCGTTTCGCCAGCACTTTTCTTCTTCATCTGGATGCTGTCGCTTTCGCTCAAATACGAAATCGACAATGGCGCTTATCCGCCGATCCTGATCCCGGAACGTTTCGCCTGGTCGAACTATACGCAGATTTTCGAAGCCAATGATTTTCTGCTGTATTTCTGGAACAGCCTTCTGGTGACCGGCATGGCGACGCTGCTCGCCCTTCTGGTCGGTGTTCCAGCGGGCTACGGCATTGCCCGGCTTCGGGCGCATAAATCGGCGATTGTCATCATGATCGCCCGCATGACGCCGGGTCTGTCCTATCTGATCCCGCTGTTCCTTCTGTTCCAGACGCTGGGTCTTTTGGGCACGCTCTGGCCGCAGATCATCATCCATCTGGTCGTGACCGTACCTATCGTGATCTGGATCATGATCGGCTACTTCGAAACGACGCCGATGGAACTGGAAGAAGCGGCGATAATCGACGGCGCGTCCTCGTTGCAGGTGTTTCTCAAGGTGGCGCTGCCCATTGCCAAGCCCGGCATCGTGGTGTCGCTTATCCTTGCGGTGATCTTCTCGTGGAACAATTTCGTGTTCGGGATCGTGCTCGCAAGCCGCGAAACGCGCACATTGCCGGTCGCCGTCTACAACATGCTTTCCTTCGAACAGGTGAGCTGGGGTCCGCTTGCTGCCGCAGCACTTGTGGTCACTCTGCCTGTTCTGTTGCTTACCGTCTTCGCACAGCGCCAGATCGTTGCAGGTCTGACCGCAGGCGCCGTCAAATAAGAGTTGGGGTTCAAGATGGCATCTGTATCCATCCGTAATGCAGTCAAGAAATATGGCAATGTCGGCGTTCTGCACGGCGTGTCGGTCAGCATCGAGGACGGCGAGTTCGTCGTGCTCGTCGGCCCTTCCGGCTGCGGCAAGTCCACGCTTCTGCGCATGATCGCAGGGCTTGAGGAAATCAGCGATGGCGAGATCGCCATCGGTCCGCGTGTGGTCAACGACCTGCGCGCAAAGGAGCGCGATATCGCCATGGTGTTCCAGAACTATGCGCTTTATCCGCATATGACGGTCGCCGACAATATGGGCTTCGCGCTCATGCTCAAGAATGCGCCGAAGGAAGAGCGTGAAAACCGTGTTGCGCGCGCGGCTGAAATTCTCGGCCTCAACAAACTGCTCGACCGGTTTCCGCGCCAGCTTTCCGGCGGTCAACGCCAGCGTGTCGCCATGGGCCGCGCCCTTGTGCGCGATCCGCAAGTCTTCCTGTTCGACGAACCGCTTTCCAATCTCGATGCCAAGCTGCGCGTGCAGATGCGCGGCGAGATCAAGGGTCTGCATCAGCGGCTGAAGACCACGACAATCTACGTGACTCACGACCAGATCGAAGCCATGACCATGGCCGACAAGATCGTGGTGATGCGCGATGGTCTCGTGGAGCAGATCGGCGCGCCGCTTGATCTTTATGATCGCCCGGCCAACATGTTCGTTGCAGGCTTTATCGGCTCGCCATCGATGAACTTCATCAATGGCAAGATCGAGGAAGGTTCGTTTGTGGCCGATGGCGGGTTCCGCCTGTCAATGCCGCAGGGTGATTATGCGAGCCTTTCGGCTAAAGCCGTCTATGGCGTGCGCCCCGAGCATATGAAGATAGCCGAAGGCGGCGTTCCGGTTACGGCTGAGATCGTAGAGCCGACGGGCTCGGAAATCATGGTCATGGGCAAGCTCGGTACACAGCCGATCACCTGCCTGTTCCGCGAACGCCTGACTGTGCGTCCGGGCGACGTGCTACCGATTGCCATTGATCCGGCGACGAGCCACATCTTTGAGCCGGAAAAGGGGATGCGCGTCAGCGCCTGACCCACACGATACGGATTATCTCAAAGAGCGGTTTTGGCAGCTATGTCGAAGCCGCTCTTTGTTTTTGTTCGGGCATTTTTCTGGTATTTCCTTTTAATGCCGAATTGCACTAACACTTTCTCTGAAATTCAGGAATGTGGAGGGCTTTATGCAGCCAATCTGGGCCGTAGGTCTAATGACCGGCACCGTTCTCGATGGAAATATCGACGTCGCGCTTTTGAAAACCGATGGCGAAACGGTCGATATATTCGGTACTTACGCGCTGAAGCCTTATCCGGACGGTATTCTGGAGCTATTGCAGCAAGCGCAGGCCGAAGCGCGGGTCTGGAATTTCGAAGGCCCGGAACCAGCGATTTTTGCCGAAGCGGAAGATGCCCTGACCCGGGCGCAGTCAGCTGCGGTACGCGAGCTGGTGGAAGAAAGCGGTCTGATGATGACCGATATCGGCGTTGTCGGCTTTCATGGCCAGACGGTGCTGCACCGTGCCCCGCAGCCGGGACGGCTGGGTGATACACGTCAGCTTGGCGACGGTGCGCTGATGAGCGAGTTGCTTGGCACCAAGGTCGTCTATGATTTCCGAACTGCTGATATCCGCGCTGGCGGGCAGGGCGCGCCTCTGGCTGCAATCTATCATGCGGCTCTGCTGCGTAGTGCTGATGCCAGTGGCGACACGGCCATTCTCAATCTCGGCGGTGTCGGCAATATTACCTGGTGGGATGGCGGCGATACGCTGGTCGCTTTCGATACCGGCCCGGCCAATGCGCCGATCAATGATTTCATGAAAGCGCGTGGTCTGGGCGAGATGGACCGCGACGGCGCACTTGCCGCGCGCGGCCATGTGGACGAAGCGCGTCTCGCCAAGCTGCTTGAGCATCCCTATATGACCGCGCCTTTTCCAAAATCGCTCGACCGGTTTGATTTTACCGCCGCTATGGCAGACGGTCTCAGCGACGAGGATGGCGCGGCGACGCTCACGGCCTTCACAACGTCGGCTGTGGCAAAGGCGCTCGATATACTGCCGCATCGACCGAAGCGGCTGGCCGTGTCCGGTGGCGGTCGTCACAACCCGACGATGATGCGGATGCTGGTCGAACGCGCGGGTGTCGACCTTGTGCCGGTCGAGACCTTGGGTTGGCGTGGCGATGCCGTCGAGGCGGAGTGTTTTGCCTTTCTCGCTGTGCGCGCATTGCGCGGCCTGCCGATCAGCTTTCCAAGCACAACGGGCGTCCCGACGCCGATGACAGGCGGAACGATCGCAGGCTGAAAAATCTGGGACAGGGAAATCTGGATAGCAAAACGCCCGCAGCAATTTGGGAGGAGGAGAAGTTGCTGCGGGCGGATTGGTAAAGCGCGATTGGGAGGAGGAGTATCGCGCTTCAGGTTCGGTTTTTGGGAGGAGGAGTAAAACCGAACAACTGCAAAATAGAACCATGGGCTGATCGGCACAATGACCGATCCTGCAACCGAGATATGCGTATTTTGCAAGGCCCTAAAACTAAACCGCCCCAGCCGCGAATAAACGCGCTAGGGCGGTGAATCTCCGCCAAAGCCCCCAATGGCGAGACGCAAGATCAATAGCATGAGTCGCGCCCGGGTAAACGTTGTCAAGAGCAGATCATCGCAGAAAGACGCGCACTATGTCAAAACGGCAACAATGTGGCGGCGTTCAGTGCAGTTTTTCGGTGTCCAGTCTGGGAAGCGTGGCCAGAACCTCAGGCAATTTCCTCACCTCACATGCCGCGCTGAAATACCAACCCTGCAAATGATCGCATTTCATGTCGCTCAAAAGGTCGATCTGCTCGATGGTTTCGACGCCTTCGGCGGTCACGGTCTTGCCGAGACTATGGGCGATCTGAATGACGCCGCGCACGATGGCGCGGTCTTCCGGCGAGGCGGCGATATTGGCAACGAAGCTGCGGTCGATCTTCAGGCGATCTATCGGCAGGCGGCGTAAATGCGTCAGCGAGGCGAAGCCGGTTCCAAAATCGTCGAGGGCAACTTCTACGCCCGCCATATGAAGCCGTTTGAGACCCTGTTCCACACGTTTCTGCGCGAGGCCGAGCAACATGCCTTCCGTCATCTCTGCGCTGAACCTCTCAGGCCCAATCCCGGTTTCGGCACATAGCTCAAAGAAGCGGTCGAGAAAGATGTCCGAACGGAAATCGGAATTGGTCAGGTTCATCGCAATGCGGTGCAAAGGCGCTTCAGCTTTGACCAATGATTGAACATCGGCAAAAATCCGCTCCAGCATGAACATGCCGAGCGCTGCGCGGATGGCTGGATCTTCGAAGCCTTCTCCGAAATAGGCTGGCGTCAGCAGTCCGCGTTCAGGATGACGCCAGCGCATCAGCGCTTCCAGCGAAAACGCCTGCCCGGAGATCAGTGGGATGATCGGCTGATAATGCAGCTCGAATTCGCCGTGCTCCAACCCGCCTTCAATTTCTTCGTAGAGTGCGGATTTTCGCCGGGCAACTTCACGCAATTGCGGCTGAAAAACCTCCACGCGGTCGCGACCCAGCGCCTTGGCCTTATAGAGCGCGAGATCTGCGGCCTTGAACAGATTGCCAACATCCTTGCCGTCGCGCGGAAATCTGGCAATGCCGAAGCTCGATGATATACGCCGTGGTGTCGAACCGATCACCATGGGCTGGCGAATGGCTTCCAGAATTTCTTCAAACAACATGTCGGCTTCGCAATCTGTCGCGCCGACAAGGATAAGGCTGAATTCATCGCCGCCCATACGTGACATAAACAGCTGGCTGTCTTCGAACGAGCGCAGGCGCTTGCCGATATTTTGAAGCAGAACGTCGCCTGCATGATGCCCGAATGTGTCGTTGACCTCCTTGAAGGAGTCCACATCGAGCAGCGCCAGATGAAATATTCCATTGGAGCGCTCGTGGTCCTGCACCTGCATCTCCAGAAATTCCTGGAAGCGGCGGCGGTTCGGCAGTCCGGTCAGCGGGTCGAGATTGGCAAGCTGGTCGAGATGTTCCTTACTGGTCCGCAAGGCGCTTTCCAGCTCCTTGCGCTCAGAAATATCAAACCGAATGGCAGTGTAGCTATCCACTTTGCCAGCGGGCGACAAATGCGGAACGATGGTCGTATCCACCCAGTAACGCGAACCATCCTTGCGGCGGTTGCAGATCTCGCCGTGCCAGATCTTGCCATGCGCGATATCGCGATACATGTCGCGAAAGAAATCCTTGTTATGGATACCCGAATGCAAGATGCGGTGGTTGGCGCCGATCAACTCGCGGGCCGTATAGCCGCTGATCTCGCAGAACTTGCGATTGACATAGGTGATCGTGCCGCGAACATCCGTGTGGGCGACGATGGCAGCGCTGTCGAGCGCATAGCGTATGAAGTCGTCTTCAAGATCGGGCTGCAAAGGCTTTTGCAGCTTCCGCGCAATCTCTTCGACAGCGTCAGTAAAAGACGATGCCTGTTGTTCCAGAGCGTGCTTCTTTTCCGGCGCCGCTTTTTTCTCGGTCATGCGGTATGTCTCAGCATGGGGGATGTTGCTGCTTAATCATATCAAATTAAGTCCGTATTTTCCAGAATAGAGTATTAATATTTAAAAATGTATAATCATATGAAGAGCTTAAATTGCACGAGCATCCTAGTTTTATTTAAATTCAATTTCAACCTACGGTAATCAATTGTATTTCCAGGTTGCTTCTATGTATGGTTGTTTAATTCATGGTCATTGCAATGCGCCTATTTCCGCAAACGTTCGGCGATACGGGCTCTGTTGATGGCCATCGCTTCGTTGGAAGGCTCCCAATCGCAACACCATTCCGGCGGAATGTCGATCAGCAATTCATGGGTTGCCGTGAATTGGGGTGTGTAGCCTCTAGCCTGCATTTCGGCCACAAGAGAGGCCTGACGCTTCGCCAGAAAACCGAGGCGGGTATAGAAAAACCGGACGTGACCCGTTCCAAGTGTGTAGGCGCGCGGGTTTCTCCGATCTTCGGTGGTTTCGCCACGTAGGATTGCTGCTTTCACAAGGGCGAAAACACGCGGCAACTCCCGGTACTCTGCAACGAGATGCGGCCCGGTCAGCTCCGACGGAGGGATGCAGTTAATACGTGTCAATTCTCAAAATCCGCTCGCCCTGAGATTGAATTTGAGATTCGAATAAGCGAAGTGGGCCTGATGCTCAAGCTAATTTAGTTAGTAATAAGATTAATAGGGCCGGCAATACACAACAAGATAAGCTCTTGAGAATAAATGAAAATGGCGGCAAAGCTGCCGCCATCCCAAATCGGTTATAGGCTCTGTGATCGCTCAATGCGCAATCATGATATGACGCACGGCGGTATAGTCCTCCAGCGCATAGATCGACATGTCCTTGCCATAGCCGGATTGTTTCAATCCGCCATGCGGCATTTCATTGGTCAGCATGAAATGGGTGTTGATCCAGGTGCAGCCATATTGCAGGCGGGCTGCGGCCTGCATGCCCTTGCTGACATCCTTCGTCCAGACCGATGAGGCGAGACCGTAATCGCTGTCGTTAGCCCATTGCACGGCTTCATCGACATCGCTGAATCGCGTGACCGATACAACCGGACCGAAGACTTCGCGGCGCACGATTTCATCATCCTGTGTCGCACCGGCAATAACCGTTGGCTCAAAAAAGAAGCCGTTGGCCCCGGCTGTCTTTCCGCCCGTGGTTATCTCGATATGCTTGTGCTCGCGGGCGCGGGCGACGAAGCTCTCAACGCGATCCCGCTGACGGCGGGAGATGAGCGGTCCGATCTCGTTTTGGCTGTCGTCTTCCAGATTGTAGCGGATGCTGGAAACGGCGGAGGACAAGTCGGCGACGAAACGGTCGTAGATGCGTGCATCGGCATAGATGCGGCAGGCAGCGGTGCAGTCCTGTCCGGCATTGTAATAGCCGAAAGTACGAATACCGTTGACGACGGCTTCAATGTCCGCATCGTCGAAGACGAGGACAGGCGCTTTGCCGCCAAGTTCCAGATGAGTGCGCTTCACGCTCTTGGCTGCCGCCTGCAAGACCTTCTTGCCGGTCGCGACATCGCCCGTGATCGACACCATGTCGATACGCGGATGATTGATCAGCGCGTTGCCCACGGTTTCGCCGCGTCCCAGCACAATATTGACAACGCCCTCCGGTAGAATATCCGCCAGCAGTTTTGCCATTTTCAGCGCAGTCAGCGGCGTCTGTTCGGACGGTTTGAAAACCACTGTATTGCCACCCGCAATAGCGGGCGCGAGTTTCCATGCCATCATCATCAGTGGATAGTTCCACGGAGCGATGGAGCCGATAATGCCGACCGGATCGCGGCGGATCATCGATGTGTGGTTCGGAAGATATTCGGCGGCAATCGGCCCGTGAAGATTGCGCACTGCGCCAGCAAAGAAGCGATAGCAATCGACGATGGCTGGAATTTCATCATTGATGACAGCATTGATCGGCTTGCCGCAATTGAGCGCTTCCAGTGTGGCGAAGGCTTCCGCATCTCGCTCGATCGCATCCGCAATCTTCAGAAGATAGTTGGAGCGCTCGCCGGGTGTGGTGCGCGACCAGGTCTTGAACGCCTTGTCGGCAGCGGCCACGGCGGCGTCGATCTGGCCGAGCGAGGCTTCCGGCAGCTTGAGAACGGTCTCGCCGGTCTTGGGATTGAGGACGTTTTCCTCGACCTCTGTGCCAGCTTCAAAGCGTGAGCCAATCAGCATTTCGGTGTTCATGTCGTTCTCCCTTTTTTCATTTCCCGTGACCGGCGACCTGATCGCCATCGCGGGTGAGATAGTAGGCGGCGAGGATGGGCAGGAAGGTCACCAGCACCACAACCATGGCCACCACATTGGTGACGGGGCGCTGGCGTGGCCGGATCAGTTCCTGAAGCATCCAGATCGGCAGGGTCATCTGCTGGCCGCCGGTAAATGTGGTGACTATCACCTCGTCAAAAGACAGTGCGAAAGCGAGCATCCCGCCTGCAAGCAATGCGGTCCCGATATTGGGCAGGATCACATAGCGGAAGGTCTGAAATCCGTTTGCGCCAAGGTCCATCGAGGCTTCGATCAGCGAACCCGACGTGCGCCGGAAGCGGGCCACAGCATTGTTGTAGACGACCACCACGCAGAAGGTCGCGTGACCGAGCACGATGGTCCACATCGAAAACGGAATGTCGAACAGTGAGAAAGCCGAGCGCAGGGCGATGCCGGTGACAACGCCGGGCAGCGCGATGGGTAGGATGACCAGTAGTGAAATGCTTTCACGTCCGAAGAAGTGAGTTCGACTGACGGCAGCAGCACAAAGTGTCCCGAGCACCAGCGCGATCATGGTGGCAATCGTGGCCACCTGCACGGAGAGCGCAAGCGACGACCACACATCGGCCCGGTTCCATGTCACTGCAAACCATTGCAGTGTGAAGCCCGGCGGCGGCCATTGATAGCTCTTTTCTTCCGTGGTGAAGGCATAGACGAAGATGAGCAGGATCGGCAGATGCAGGAAGGCGAGGCCCAGCCCGGCAGCAAGCTTCAATCCGAAAGAAGCACGGTTGTTGCGATCAGAGCGCATCGAAAGCCCCCTGTTTCTTGGCGATCCAGAGATAGATGGCCATGATGACGATCGGCACGACGGAGAAGGCGGCGGCGAGCGGCACATTGCCTGCCGTCCCCTGCTGGGTATAGACAGCCTGCCCGATGAATAGGCGCGACGAGCCGATGATCTGCGGAATGATGTAATCGCCGAGCGTCAGCGAAAAGGTGAAGATCGATCCGGCGATGATGCCCGGCATGGCGAGCGGCATCAGCACGGTTCGGAAAGTTTGTGCAGGCGTTGCGCCGAGGTCGGACGAGGCTTCCACCAGATTGCCCGGCACACGCTCCAGCGCGGCCTGTGTCGGCAGGATCATATAGGGCAGCCAGATATAGACGAAGACGATGAAGGTCCCGAGATAGCTGACTGACAGGGAGTTGCCGCCGACGACTGGCAGGGACAGAACGCCGTCGAGCAACCAGGACAGATGCAGTTTCGCGAAGATCCAGGTCAGGATGCCTTCCTTTGCGAGGATCAGCTTCCATGCATAGACCTTAACCAGATAGCTCGACCAGAGTGGCAGCATTATGCCGAGATAGAACAACGCCTTCCAGCGGCCGCGTGCATAGCGGGCGGCGTAATAGGCGATGGGGAAGGCGACGAAAGCAGAGGCAATTGTCACCAGCGCGGCCATTGATACGGTGCGGATGATGATGTCGAGATTGGCGGAGTTTAAGAGCTGCGCATAGGTTGCGAGCGTGAAATTATAGTCGATCAGCCCGGAGAAATCATCGACCGAGAAGAAGCTCTGCAAGAGCAGCGCGATCAGCGAGCCGATATAGATGATGCCAAGCCACAAAAGCGGCGGCGTGAGCATGAGAAACAGAAGCAATCCCGGACGACGCCAGAACAGGTCGGAGAGGCGACCGAGTATCCCGCCGCGCTGCGGCATGATGGAGGCCGGATTTGCCCCGGGATTTGCTCCGGAGTTTCCGAGTGTGGAAGCCTGCGCGCCGCTCATGCTGCCTGATCCATGTAATGAACGTCACCCGGATTCCAGACGATACGGATATCGGAACCGTTCTCGGGAACACTTGCGCCAGCAGGCAGCATGACATGCAGTCTGGCACCTTCAGCTTCCACACCGAGACGCGTGGCGGAGCCAAGGAAACTGGCGGTTTCGATCCGCGCTGCAACGCCGACTTTCTCGCTTTTGTCTGCGAGGCGAATGGATTCCGGTCGAAGGCTGGCCCAGCGGCGCTCGCCGCCAAATGCGGCCATGATTTCTGGCGCGACGACATTGGATGAGCCGACGAAATCCGCAACGAAGCGGGTTTGCGGGCGATTATAGATTTCCTGCGGTGTTCCGGCCTGAACGATGCGGCCATTGTTGAAGACCGCGATGCGGTCAGCCATGGAAAGCGCTTCGCCCTGATCGTGCGTCACGAAAACGAAGGTGATGCCCAGCGCCTTTTGCAGGCTCTTCAGCTCTTCCTGCATCTGCTCGCGCAATTTGAGGTCGAGCGCGCCGAGCGGCTCATCAAGCAGCAGCACTTTCGGTTTGTTGACGAGGGCGCGCGCCAGTGCAACGCGCTGCCGCTGCCCACCTGAAAGCTGACTGGGCTTGCGGCCGCCATAGCCGGGCAGCTTGACCAGTTCCAGCATCTCCTCGGCGGAACGGTGGCGCTCGGCCTTGCCAGCGCCGCGCACCATCAGCCCATAGGCCACATTGTCCAGAATGCTGAGATGAGGAAACAGCGCGTAATCCTGAAACACCGTGTTGACGTTGCGCCGATAGGGCGGCACGCCGCCAGCGCTTTCGCCAAAGATCTCTATTCTGCCGTCGGTCGGCTGTTCGAAACCCGCGATCAACCGCAGGCAGGTCGTCTTGCCGGAACCGGAAGGGCCGAGCATGGCAAAGAACTCGCCGGACGCGATGGTCAGGTTAACGTGATCGACGGCCCGGACTTCGCCGAAGTGCCGGCTCACATTTTCAAAACGAACTGCTGCTGTCATGGTTCTACCCATCATGGAGAGCGCCAGCATCTGTTTGGCGTGCGGGCGCGTCTGTCCGTTCCCTTCCTTCAGCTGAAGGAAGGGCAATCTTCGTGCTTACGATAGTCGATGTCAGCGACCGCCAATGACGCCGATATAATCCGACACCCAGCGATGGTAGGGCACGCATTCGCCCTGGCTTTCGCATTTGGCAGTCGGTGTGCGCCAGAAGCTGATCTTCGCAAAATTGTCGTAGCCGTTGGTCGCGCAGCCTTCGTCGGTCATGAGCGCATTGCCCTTACAGGCTGCCGGAACGGACGGCACTGCGCCAAACCATGCTGCGGCGTCGCCTTGCACTTTCGGCTTTAGCGAATGTTCGAACCACTTATAGGCGCAGTTGGGGTGCTCGCTATCCACGTGCAGCATGGTGGTGTCCGCCCAGCCAGTCGCACCTTCCTCGGGGAAGGTCGAGCCAACCTTGGCATTTTCCGACTTAAGAAGATTGACCTGGAACGGCCAGGAACCGGAAGCCACGACGCCTTCATTCTTGAAGTCATCGATCTGGATCATGGCGTCGTGCCAGTAACGGCTGACGAGCTTGCGCTGCCCGCGCAGGAGATCGAGCGCCGCCTTGTACTGGTCTTCGTTGAGTTCATACGGGTTCTTGATGCCAAGTTCGGGCTTGTGCTTCATGAGATAAAGCGCTGCATCGGCGATATAAATCGGCCCGTCATAGGCCTGTACACGGCCCTTGTTGGACTTGCCGTCCGGCAAGGTCTGTTCTTCGAACACAACGTTCCAACTCTTCGGCGCTTCGCCCTTGAAGACGTCGGTATTGTACATCAGCACGTTCGGGCCCCAGAGATAGGGCACGCCGTAATGTACGTCCTTCACGGTGAACCACGGCGCATTCTGCAGCCGCTCGTCCACAGTTTTCCAGCTTGGAATGAGGTCGGTATTGATGGGCTGCACGCGCTTGCCAGCCACGAGACGAAGCGAGGCATCGCCAGACGCGGTGACGAGGTCGAAGCCGCCTTCATTCATCAACGCCACCATTTCGTCGGAGGTGGCGGCGGTCTTCACGCTGACCTTGCAGCCGGTTTCTTTCTCGAAATCCGTGACCCAGTCGTAATTTTTGTCGGTTTCACCGCGTTCGATATAGCCCGCCCAGGCCACGATGCTCAGCGCGCCTTCACCTTCGCCAATCGCTTTCAGCGGTTCGGCGGCAATGGCCTGCGTGGCAAAGCTCGCGACGGCCATCAAAGCGGTACAGGATTGCAGAAATTTTCTCATCGACCACTCCCGTTTTATTCACATTCAGTGATTTTGTTCCCGGAGCGGATGGTGTGCTGAAACCCTGCCTTTCGCAAATTCATTTATCGGAAAGCTGGTATCGGTTTTTCCGATATCGCGTTCTACCTTAATCTTCCAGAACGAGCCGCTTCCGCAATGCCGATAAAGTCCCGCGCGGATTGGGGCAGGCTGGACCCCTTGCGCCAGGCCATGCCGATCTGAACGACGGGCAGAGATCCTGAAACATCGCGGCTTTCGATCCGGTCGCCTTCCAGCGACCATGGGCGATAGACAAGATCGGGGAGGAGGGCTATTCCCGCACCCGTGGCGACGAGACTTCGCACGGCTTCCACTGAACGCGTGCGGAAAGCCACATGCGGGCGCGCACCGAGAGCGGCCAGAAGTTTGCCGGTGTTTTCCTCGATTTCATCCACGGTTAGCATGATGAGTGGTTCTTTCGCGATATCGCTCACTGAAATGCTGTCGATTGAGACGAGTTCATGACCGAGGGGCAGCCACAGCCGATAGGGCGAGGTTTCGAGAATTTCCGCGTGCAGCGCCATGCGGTCGCGCAGGTTGGAAATGACCATCACGGCCACGTCCAGCTCGCCGCCAACCAGCAAATGTTCCAGATAGGAGCCGTTGTCTTCGATGGCGCTGATTTCGACGCCGGGAAAGGCACGACGATAGCGGGCGAGCAATTCCGACAGGACGTAACCGGCGACCAGCGATGTCACGCCCAGATTGAGCTTGCCCTTTTCCTGGATGCGCTGGTCGGCAAAGGAGCGGCGGGCGTCCGAAACGCCGGTCAGAATCTTCGTAGCGTGGCGCAGAAACTGGTGGCCGTTATGCGTGACTGTCAGGCCACGGGGATGGCGCTCGAAAAGCTCGACATTCAGGTCAGTTTCCAGCTCCTTGATCGCTTCTGTGACCGAGGATTGCGAAATAGACAGCTTTTGCGCCGCACGGGTAACGGACCCTTGCTCCGCGACTGCAACGAAATACTGTAACTGCCTTAATGTAAACGCCATTTAGGCAGTTAACCGTGGCCAGCAAAGGATTGCAAGAGCGGTGGATAGGAACTAAAAGCGGATGATCTGGCCAGCGTTGTATGCTAGTTTTGCAACACTGATGGATGAATAGCTAAAATAAAAATAATTCACTTTCTTATTTTCACCAGTTTGAGTAGTGGCCTGCGCCAATAGCGGTCTTCTTCACCCGCAGTGAACGGTTCGACGACAGATTATGCCTCATTGCAGGCAAGCGTGCCGCCTAACGCGTATAATTGCCCGTTGATGCTCGACCTTTGGTCAGTGAGTGTTGAAAATGAACTATGAAAATCGCGGCGCTGGACACGGCGAGGCCGCAGCGACGACAAGCGATAATGGTCTGCCCAACGATGATACGCGGGCAAATGAGCCTCTGCGCCCTGCGGCGCATTTGATCGCAGACGGCCAGATTCTGACCGGTGCTGATTTCGCCGAACCGGGAAAGCCGGGCGAGCGGCTGGACCTGTTTTTTGAGCAACTGGCAGACAAGTTTTCGGATTCGGTTGCCGTTGTTTCAGACGGGCGCAACTGGACCTATCGGGAACTCGACAATCGCGCCAACCAGTTTGCGCGGCTGTTGATCGAACGCGGTGTTCGTCCGGGCGACCGCATCGGCCTGCTGCTCGACCGTTCCGCCGACACGTATATCGCGCTGCTCGCCGTCATGAAGGCGGGCGCGGCCTATGTGCCGCTGGCAACCGCCTTTCCGGAAGATCGCATGGCCCTCATCATTGAGGATGCCAATGTCCGGCTCGTCATTTCGCTTGAGGCCTATACGGCCCGCGTTGAACAGATGCCCGTGCCGCATGTGCTGATCGATGGATCGGGCGCTGAAATTTCCAGGCAATCGGTCGCACCGCTGGACAAGGCCGCCAGAGCCGCAAACCCTGACCAAATTTGCTATATTCTCTATACGTCAGGAACGACCGGCAGGCCGAAAGGCGTCGCGATCCTGCATCAGAGCTTCTGCAACTTCCTGCGTGTCGCGGCGACGTCCTACGGCTACAAGCCGGGGGACCGTGTTTATCACGGTATGACCATTGCCTTCGACTTCTCGGCGGAAGAATATTGGGTGCCGTTTACAGCAGGTGCGACCGTCGTGCCCGCGCCGGGGCCGATGACGCTGGTTGGCGAAGAACTTGCCGATTTCCTGCGGAAGAATGACATCAACTGCATGGCGTGCAGCCCGACGCTGCTGTCCTCCATCGAAACCGATGTGCCAAAGCTGCGCCTGCTGATGGTGGGTGGCGAAGCTTGTCCGCTCAATCTGGTGACACGCTGGACGAAGCCGAGTCGTCTGCTTCTCAATACTTATGGCCCGACGGAAGCGACCGTCACGGCCACCATGGGCGTTTTGACGCCCGACAAGCCGGTGACAATCGGTGCGCCGCTGCCAACCTATTCAATTGTGATCATCGAGCCGACGGAATCAAAGCTGACCGACCCGGATGAACTGGGCGAAATCGGCATCGCCGGTATTGGCCTCGCTGTCGGTTATCTCAACCGGCAGGATCTGACCGACCAGAAGTTCATTCCCGATTTTATCGGTCTGCCCAACAACCCCTCCGCGCGTATCTACCGCACGGGCGATCTGGGGCGCATCAATGCTGCGGGCGAGATCGAATATCACGGGCGTATCGACACGCAGGTGAAGATTCGCGGCTATCGCATCGAGCTTGGCGAGATCGAAGCCGTTCTGCTCGATCAGCCGGGCGTTGCACAGGCCGCTGTCACCACCTGGGAAATAGAGCCGGGCCGGGTGGAACTGGTGGCCTATTACGCGCCAAAATCCGGCGTGCCGCCGCTGCAGCGCGCCGATATCGCGCGCGAACTGAAGCGCCGTCTGCCGTCCTACATGGTTCCCGCCTATCTCGAAGAGCTGGCGGCCATTCCAATGACGGTCTCCAACAAGGCCGATTTGAAGCGCCTGCCGAAACCGACCAATGTTCGTCTGTCAGCGGAACGGGAAATCGTGCCGCCGAGCAATGACGATCAACGCTTCATGGCGGATGCGCTGGCGGATGTGCTCAATCTGGACGAAGTTTCGGTCGAGGATCATTTCTTCGACGATCTGGGCGCCAATTCCTTGCTGATGGCACGTTTCTGCGCACGCGTGCGCACCGCGCAGGGCTGGGAAACAGCATCGATGCGGGATATCTACCTGCATCCGACCATCGCAAGTCTGGCGACGCATCTCCATGCACCGCAGCAGAAAACAGCAGCCACAGTCGAGCGTCAACTTACCCATAAGGCATCCAATTTCGCTTACTGGGCCTGTGGCGTTGCACAGCTCGCCTTCTACGGGGTCTATGCCTATATCGCGCTGGTTTTCTTCGATGGTGGTCTCGACTGGGTTTACGATGCGCTCGACAACCCGCTTCAGCTCTATTTCCGATGCGTTGTGCTGGCGGCAGCAAGCTTCTTCGCGACGACCGGTTTTGCCATTGTTGCGAAATGGGTGTTGATTGGCCGCTGGAAGACGGAAAGCTTCCCGATCTGGGGCCTGCGTTACTATCGCTTCTGGGTGGTAAAAACGCTGATCCGCACCGCGCCTGTGGTCCTGTTCCGCGGCAATCCGCTCTATAGCCTCTATCTGCGGCTTCTCGGCGCAAAACTTGGCCGCAACACGGCTATTGAATGCCGGGCTATTCCGGTCTGCACGGATCTGATTTCCATTGGTGAGAATTCCATTCTGCGCCGCGAGTCCAATATTCTCGGTTTCAAGGCAGAAAGCGGCTATATCCATACGGGCTCGATCACCATTGGCGATGGCGCTTTTGTGGGCGTCGGTTCTACCATCGATATCGATACCAGGATCGGTAATGGATCGCAGCTTGGCCATGCGTCCTCGTTGCAGCGCGGTCAAAGCATCCCCGATGGTGAACATTGGCATGGGTCGCCTGCAGCGCCGACCACGGCAGATTATTGCAAGGTGCGCAGCATTACCCTGTCCAAAACCCGCCGCATCGTCTTCGAGATCGTGCAGCTTGTCGGACTGTTCATGCTGGTTACGCCGTTCCCGTTCCTGTTCCACAGCTATTGGCAGAATGTCAGCGACGACTATCAGGAAACCATCGGTATCGTGGCCATCGGCACGACCGTCACGCTGTTCGGTGCGCTGGCCGTCGCCTTTATTGCTGCGGTTGCAGTCCCGCGTCTGGCCAGCCTGTTCCTGAAGCCGAACCGCACCTATACGCTCTATGGTTTCCATTACTGGCTTCAGTCGATGGTGGAACTGGCCAGCAATTCGCGCCTTCTCAACCTGCTGTTCGGCGATAGCTCGGCGGTGGTGCACTATATGCGGGCTATCGGCTGGAACCTGAACAAGGTGGTGCAGACCGGCTCCAATTTCGGCACCAACCAGCAGCATGAAAACCCGCTTTTGTGTGAAATCGGCAGCCAGACCATGGTGTCGGATGGTCTGTTCATGATCAACACGCACAAATCGGCAGCTACATTCCGGCTGGAGCACACGAAGGTCGGCGAGCGCAACTATTTCGGCAATAATATCTTCTATCCGTCCGATGGACGGACCGGGGAAAACTGTCTGCTCGGCACCAAGGTCATGGTGCCGATCGAAGGACCGATGCGTGAGAATGTCGGACTTCTGGGTTCGCCTTGCTTCGAAATCCCGCGCATGGTCAATCGTGACAAGGAACTGATTGCCAATATCGACGAGGATGACCGCCTGCGCCGTTTGCGCCGCAAGAACTTTCACAATTTCCGTACCGGACTGATGTTCCTCGCGGAGCAGTGGCTGATGCTGTTTGCCACGCTGGCGATCTGGGACCGCGCGCTGAACTATTATGACGACTGGAAGTACAATGCGCTGTTCGTGGCCGTGGTTCTGACGGCAGGCATTGCGATACCGTTTTATATCTTCATTGAACGGCTTTCGCTGGGCTTCGGAAAACTGAAGCCACGCATGACAACGATCTATGATGAAGCCTTCTGGCGGCATGAGCGCCATTGGAAATTGTCGGATTCGCCGATTACGCAGCTCTTCGCCGGAACGCCATTCCGCCCGATGATCCTGCGCTGCCTCGGTGTGAAGGTCGGTCGCCGCGTCTATGACGGTGGCGCCAATCTGACAGAGCGTTCGCTGGTCGAAATTGGTGATGATGCGACCTTGAATGAAGGTTGCGTGATCCAGCCGCACTCGCTGGAAGAGGGCGCTTTCAAGTCCGACTTCATCCGCATCGGCAATGGTTGCACGCTCGGCCCATCGGCATTTGTCCATTATGGTGTTGTGATGGGTGACGGCTCTATCGTCGATGTCGATTCCTTCGTCATGAAGGGCGAGGTGCTTGAGCCTTATTCAGTCTGGCGTGGCAATCCGGCCAAGCTCAACCGTTTCGTCGTCCCGGTGACGAAGGACGGAACGGTGCTGGCCAATGTCAAGCAGGCGGCGGGTTCTGCCGCTCTTCGTCCGGTGGGGGCTTCCGCTTGACCAATCCCGCCTCAAGCTCCAGTGAGATTAGGCTTCAATCCGTGACGGACGACTTGCGGTCACGGATTGCAGCGCTGGAGCTGGCCCCGGGACAGGAAAACCTTGTCGCGGATAATGCCAGCTCGCTGGAAGAGGCAGATGAAGATGAGGATGCCCGGCCACGCGCTGTTTTTGCAGGCGACGAGCTGGTCGGTTTCCTCATGTATGATGCGACGAGCGATGGCGACAATGCGCAGATCTATCGCTTCATGATTGACCGCGCTTTTCAGGGGCGCGGTTACGGAAAGGCCGCATTGCAGCTGGTTCTGGCCGAGATAAAGGCGCTGGGTCACATTCACCGCGTTTCTATCTGTTACGAGCCGGAAAACGAAGGCGCGCGCCAACTTTATGCCAAGGCGGGCTTTGTTGAAGACGGTCTCGACGAAGACGGCGAGATGATCGCCCATCTCGATCTTCGCGGTTGAGACAACCGATATGGCAGAAGCTAAGCCCGCCTTTTCCGAAATATCGCTTTTGGAAAATGCGCTGAACGAAGCCATGCGCGCCGTTGCGCCAAGGGGCATTTCAACCGCTTGCCGGGTCATTCGGGACGGGGACGATAACCGGCTGCTGGCCGATGAGAACGCGACACTTCCGGCACGAAATCCGGTTCGTCGTCGCGCCAGCGGCGCAGCACGCATTGCCGCGCGGGAATTGCTTAAAACATATGGCAAAGATGACTTTGCGATTTTGCGCGGCGCTTCGGGCGAGCCAATCTGGCCGTCGGGCATTGTCGGCTCCCTCGCTCATGATGACGATATGGCTGTTGCTGCTGTGGCAAGCAGCGCCGTTTTTCTCTCAGTCGGGATTGATGTGGAACCGGCTATTGCGCTGCCGGAGGATATTGCCGCGTTGGTGAAACAGCCGGGCGACCGGTTACCAGAGGGCACAGCCGATACAGATCGTATTCTGTTTTGCGCCAAGGAGGCGGTCTATAAGGCCGTCTATCCGCTGGACCGCGTGATACTGAACTATGACGACATCATCGTCGATCTTCAGCAAGGCCATGCGCGCACCACAACGGACAGAAATGTCCGGGTTGTTTTTTGCAGCGCGCCGAAAATTATAGTGCTGGCCTATCTCTAAAAAGCATCGAAGGCCGGAACCTGGCGGGCTTCCGGCCTTCGACATGTGTGGAGATGTATCAGGAATGAGCTGATACGAACTCCGACATTCTGACGATCAGGAAGGTGCCGACCGTGGCGCCAGCGTCCTGAAGACCAATGGTCTTTTCCTGGAAGGCAGCAGCCTTGCCATGCTGGGCAACCAGAGATTTGGTTGCTTCCAGTGCGTCTTCGGCAGCCTTTGCCGTCGCGGCCAGTGCGTCGGGCAGGGAAGCTCCGGCAGCAGCCTGAGCTTCAAGCGTGACAGCAATCGGGTCGAGGACGTCGAGCAGAGTCTTGTCGCCAACCTTGGCCTTGCCCCGTTCGGCAACACCGTCGCGATAGGCGCGCCAGAAGGCGGCCATTTCGGCAGTGCCAATCGCGTCAACGCCTTCACAGGCCTTGCTTGCACGCAGGAAACCCGTTGCCGTCAGTGTGCCCATGGTGGACGGAGCGACGCGGGCCATGGTAGCGCCAGCCAGACGCAGCAGCTTGGCAATGCCAGCAGCTTCGCCTTCTTCGGCGGTTGCTTCAGCAGCGGCTGCGAAGGCCTTGCTCATAGTGATACCGAGATCGCTATCACCAACCTTGCCGTCGAGCGAGATCAGGAATTCGCGCTGTTCTGCGAAGAGCTGCTTCCAGCTGTCGAACAGATTGATGAGATCAGAAGCCTTGATGGAGTTCATGGCGTCACCTCAACCGGCAATGTGCTTGAAGAACGGCGTGTTCGCCGAAGCAGCGATAAGCGGCTCCAGTTCGTCGTCGAGATGCAGCACGGAGATCGAAGCGCCAGCCATTTCCATGGCGGTGGCGAATTCGCCGATCCAGATGTGCTTTACCTTGACGCCACGCTCGTCGAAGAGCTGCGCAACGCGGCGGAACATGATGTAAAGTTCTTCCAGCGGCGTGCCGCCGAGACCGTTCAGGAGAACGGCAACTTCATCGCCCTTGGCATAATCCTGCTCGGCGAAGATGCGGCCCAGAAGCTGATCGACAACGGAGTCAGCCGGAGCAAGCTTGGTACGGCTGATGCCCGGTTCGCCATGGATACCCATGCCGATTTCCATTTCATCGTCGCCGATGGAGAAGGTCGCGTGGCCGATTTCCGGCACAACGCAGCTCGACAGGGCAACGCCCATCGTGCGGGTGCGCAGGCGAGCCTTGTCGGCGAGACGCGTTACTTCATCGAGAGACAGGCCGTTGGCTGCTGCTGCACCGGCTGCCTTGTAGATGAAGAAAATGCCTGCAACGCCGCGGCGCTTGTGCTCTTCACCAACAACCGACGAGGCAACGTCGTCATTGCCGACTACCTGCTTGACGGTGATGCCGTCGAGATCGGCCAGTTCGGCAGCCATGTCGAAATTGATGATGTCGCCCGTGTAGTTGCCATAGATGTAGAGCACGCCTGCGCCCTGATCGATGGCCTTGGTGACCTGATACATCTGTTCAGCACTTGGCGACTGGAACACACCGCCAACGGCTGCGCCGTCGATCATGTTCTCGCCGATATAGCCGAGGAAGGTCGGCAGATGGCCCGAGCCGCCGCCGGTTGCGATGCCGACCTTGCCAGCCTTCGGCTTGGCAGTGACCATGCAGCGCCTGTCGTCGTTGACAAAGGTCAGTTCGGGATGGGCCCGATAGATGCCTTCCAGCATCTCATCAACGAAATTGACTGGATCGTTCAGGAACTTCTTCATGATTTCCTCTTGAGATTATCGGGTTATTTCTTGCGTTGCTGGGTGACGAAGAAGGCGGCGGCCAGAAGAATGAAGCAGCCGACGACGAGACGCTGCCACGTGCTGGGAATACCGACCAGAACCAGAACGCTGTTGATGACGGTGATGAGCAGAACACCCAGAATGGTGCCGAAAACGCTGCCCGTGCCGCCGGTAATACGTGCGCCACCCAGAACCACAGCGGCAATGACGCTGATTTCGGTTCCGACAAAGTCGAATGGGCTCGACTGACGGTTGGCGCAAACATGGATGATGCCTGCGAGACCGGCAAGACCGCCGGCATATCCGAACAGGAACAGATGGATTGTGCGCAGATTATAGCCAAGGCGGCTTGCAATCTGGCTGTTGCCGCCCATGGCGAAAATGGCGCGGCCCATCAATGTGCGGTTCAAGATCCACCAGGTCAGGATCGCGGCCACAGGCAGGATCAGGAAGTAGAACGGCATGGTGATGGTTGCGCCGTTGGCGGATTCGAACTGGAACAGGGGCAGGCGGCCAAAAGCGCCCATCGTTGGCGGCAGCGACATGATCCAGACCGTGCCGACAAAAGCCAGCAGGAAGCCACGGAACAGATATTGCGTGCCGATGGTGACGATCAGCGACGGTACTTTCAGACTGTGCACGAGAACGCCGTTGATCAGGCCGAGAAAGACACCGCCGGCAATCGCCATCAGTATGACGAAGACGATGGGAAGCGTCGGCATATAGGCCTGTACCAGCAAGGTCAGCGAATAGACCGTACAGGCGGCAATGGCCGTGAACGATACATCGATGCCGCCAGCAGCGAGAATGATGAAGACGCCAAGCGCGAAAAGGCCCATCACGACGCTGGCGCGACCGATATCGATCAGCGTCGAAGCCTGCAGGAATGCAGGATTGACAATCGACACGATCACGCAGATCGCGACCAGAAGGAAGAAGGTGATGGATTCAGGGCGCCTGCGAATGAAGTCACCCAGCTTGAAGGACCGGGTCTGGCCCAGTTCCGGCTGATACTGCGACACGCTCATTGCGGTAGCTCCTTTTGCGACGACATCATGGCTTGGTAGAGCTGGTCTTCCGTCGCCTCGGCGGCGTCAAATTCCTTGACGATGCTTCCCGCATTCATGACGAGAATGCGGTCAGCGTTTTGCAGCAGTTCGGGCAGGTCATCGCTGACGATGATGAGGCCCATGCCGGCTTCGGCCAGTGTCTGGATGGCGCGATAGATCGTATCCTTCGATCCGACATCGACGCCGACAGTCGGGCCGTGCAGCACGAGGAGCTTCGGGCCGATGCTGAGCCAGCGACCGATGAGAACGCGCTGCTGATTGCCGCCCGAAAGAGCGCCGACCGGCAGATCCAGGTTCTTGGTATTGAGGCGCATCTGCTCCATCAGCGAGGCTGCGATTTCGCGGCCCTTTTTCTGATTGATGATGCCGAGGCTGTTGCTGAGACGCGTGAGGATCAACGCGACTTCGTTTTCGAAAATCGACTTGTCGAGGAAAAGCCCCTCAGCCAGACGGTCTTCCGGCACGTAACCGATGCCCAGTTCAATGGCTTCGGCAGGGCTTTTGACGTTGATCTTGCGGCCTTCGAGCGTGATCGCACCGTTGGATGCCGGATCAACGCCGGTGATCGCCATCGCCAGCTCGTTGCGGCCTGAATCGGCAAGACCCGTAATGCCGAGCACTTCACCTTTGCGGAGCGTCAGATTGATATTCTTGAAATCCGGCGACGACAGCCCGTCCAGTTTCAGCAGCTCTGCCTCGCCCGGCGTGCCGGTGCGATAGCGTTCGGCGTCGATCTCACGGCCGATCATCAGCTCGGAAAGCTGCTTCTTGGTGTAGTTCTCAATCGGGCCCTGCGCCACACACTGGCCATCGCGGAACACGACGGCGTTACCACCGATGCGGTAGCATTCGTCGAGCTTGTGGGTCACGAAGAGGACGGCAACATTGTCTGCACGCAGACGATTGACGACTTCGATGAGGTTATCGACTTCGCGGCGCGTCAGTGACGTGGTCGGCTCATCCATGATGACCAGCTTGGCGCTCGTCGCGATCGCACGGGAAATGGCGACCAGCTGGCGCATGGCAAGCGGAAGTTCGGAAACGATGGTGTTCAGGAAGGCGCGATCCGTCGGCAGGCCGACAGTGCTCAGCGCACGTTCCGCTGTTTGGCGCAGCTTGGTGCGGTCGAAGCGGCGCAACAGCTTGCCATTGCCTTCGACGAGCTGCTGATTAAGCGCTACATTTTCGGCAACCGTGAGGTTGGGGATCAGAGAAAGATCCTGATAGACGGTCTCGATGCCCGCAGCCAGCGACTGGATCGGATCGAGTTCTTTATAGGTCTTGCCATTGAGAACAATTTCACCCTCGCTCGGACCATGCGCGCCGGACATGATCTTGATGACGGTGCTCTTGCCGCATCCATTTTCGCCGAGAAGGTGATAAGCCTCTCCGAGATTGAGCGTGAGGTCGATGCCGCGCAAAGCATGCACGCCGCCAAACCGCTTGTGGATGTTGCGCAATTCGAGAAAACGCTCCGGTGTCCGGCCGTTTTCCGTCTTATTGTTCATCGTAGTTGACACGTTAATTCCTCTGCCACAGTGCATCATCGCGCTTGCGCGCAACGGTTCCGCTGTCGGCTGGTTGGCGGCAAAATCAACCGGGGTTAGTTGCCCGGATGCTTTCCATTCGCGGAAAGCACCCGAGGCCTTGACGCTGGGAGGCGATGGTGAACGGAATTGTCGCCACCCGCAGTCGGATCTTCTAAGGCTTCTTAGAACAGGTGTTCCTTGTAGGAATCCTTGTCGGCAATAACCATGCCGTTGCCGATGACGAGGAGGCCTTCGCCTGCACCCTTCTTCACGGAAACCTTGTTGTAGCCTTCAACGCCGAGGTCGATACCGTCCTTGACTTCCTTCTTTTCCAGAAGAAGCTTGGCAACAGCATTCATCGCCATGCCAGCCTTCTGCGGATCCCAGAAGCCGATAGCCGTGATCGCGCCGGATTCCAGAAGATCAGCCGATGGGTTCGGAAGGCCGGTGCCGACGAGGCAGACCTTGCCGCTCAGACCGGCTTCATCGATCGCGCGGCCAATGCCGAGAACGTCGTTGCCAGCCGAGCTCTGGAAACCCTTCAGGTCAGGATGCTTGCGCAGGATTTCCTTGGCCTTTTCGTAGGTGCCGTTGGCATCGTCGAAGGATTCGTTGTTCGGGTCGACAAGCTGCATGTCCGGATACTGCTTGGCGTTTTCTTCAGCCGAGCCAACCCACTGCATATGCGTACGGCTGCCGAGCGAGCCGACGAAGGTCGTCCACTTGCCGCTCTTGCCCATGCACTGTGCCAGGCGTTCGTTCAGGGCTTTGCCATAGTCGGCATTGTCGAAGGCTTCGACGTCAGCCATGGTGTTGATCTGGTTGTCGGCTTCGTGGGTCACCACAACGATGCCGCGTTCGATAGCGCGCTTGAACGTGCCTTCGAGAACAGCCGGGTCCATTGGAACGACGGCAAGCGCGTTGACGCCCTTGGCGACCAGATCCTGAACGATCTGAAGCTGCTGTGCCGCGTCGGACGTCGCCGGGCCGCTCTGGGTTGCAACCACATCCGGATTGGCCTTCTGGAAGGCTTCAACGCCGGTGTTCATGCGGTCGAACCACGGAATACCGCTGATCTTGACAACGGTTGCGATGACCGGCTTTTCCTGCGCGGCCAGGGTGCCTGCGCCGCCTGCAAGGGCAGTGGCAGCAATGAGCGTTCCAGCGAGCAGCTTCTTCGTCTTGGCTTTCATGATTTCCTCCTCAGTGAGAGTCCCTCAGTATTACGGTTTGGTGCTTGAGGGTTGAGCACCAATTGGTGCCTTGTTGCTATTGCCCAAGGTAAAGAAACTGGCGACGTCGTACCGTCCGACAGCGAGGAATGCGAGCAGCAGCAGGCCCCAGGCAAAGTCGCGGACAAAGTTGGACAATCCACCGAAATTCAGCAGGCTCGACATGAGCTGCAAGGCGATGGCGCTCAGCACCACGCAGATGATTCGACCATAACCACCTTCCGGCTTCACACCGGCCATGACGGCGATGAGAATGGCCACCAGCAGATAGGAGCTGCCGTAATCATATTTCACGTTGACGTTGCGTGCGGCGATGATCACGCCTGCAATGCCAGCCAGAAGACCGCTCGTTGCATAGGTTGCGATCAGAACGCGGGCGCGCGGGAAACCAGCGAAGACAGCTGCCTTCGGATTGGTGCCCATTAGCATCAGCCATGCGCCGAAAGGCGTGAACCGAACCACAGCGCCGATCAGAAGAGCGACCGCCAGAAAAATCAGGAAGCTGATCGGTACGGCCAGAAACATGTCATTGCCGATGCGCGACAGAAGGTCGGGGCTGCCGACCATCACGGCGCGCCCTTCCGAAACCACAACAGCAAGACCCATGAAGGCCATCTGCGTGCCGAGCGTACAGAGAATGGGTGTGATGTTGAAACGCGCGATCAGGATGCCGTTGATAATACCGCCTGCAAGGCCAACGAGCAGCGCCAGCACGATGAATGCTACGCTAAAGGCGAGCGGGTTCACGGAGGCGGACACGAAGGACGATGCGATAACCGCCGCAACCACGCCCGCCAGATTGGCAAGTGCGATGCCCGACAGATCGATGCCGCCGTTGCCGGCACACATGGCCAGCATCACGCCAATGGCGAGAAGGCCGATTTCAGGAATCTGGCCAGCCATCGACTGCAGGTTGAACAGGGAGAGAAAAGACCCGCCGGAGATGTACGCGCCAAGCGCGAGCAATCCCACATTAATGACAACAAGCATGGCAAGCGGGTTGCTTGTCCTCTGCATGGTCTCCTCCTACAGCGTTTACTAAACAAAAAAATATTTCACTAAACCTATTGCCTTGATATTGGCGCTGTCAAGCGGAGCCTGCTTAAATTTTGGTTGATTTTCGCAGGTTTTCAGCTTAATCGTTTTAAAAACACGGCAGTTATGTTTACTAAACAAATAGTGTTTTATCGCCGTGCTTTCTGAGTGGCGTGATGCAGATTTCCGAATAAGATACGCAGTAGAAGAGGAATCCAGCCTGTCATTCTGGCACTGCTGAAGCGGGCCAGTCGGGTGGGCGAGGCCTGAACGGGCCAAGAAGGGGAATGACGTGCTGATGACGGCAGCCGTGCGGAGCGTATGAAAAAGAAGAAATCTTTTACGATCAGGGATATTGCCGAGAACGCGGGTGTTTCACCGGCCACGGTTTCGCTTGTGCTCAATGGCAAGGGCGAGATTTCCGGCGAGACCCGGGCGCGTGTTCTGGAGGCTGTGTCGAGGCTGAACTACGTGCCACGCGTCGCCAAGACCGGCAATGGCACGACCGGACCGGGTGAAACCATCCGGTTCCTGAAGATTTCCAAACATGGCGGCACGGTCAATCGCGATCACAGTGTCTTCGTTTCAGACTATATCGACGGCATGTCGTCGGAAGCGTCCCGCCGCAACTACACGCTGGAAGTCGCCAGTTTTGAAGGGCAGCCGGTCAGTGCTGTGGCGGAATCGCTTGCAGGCGCGCCGGTTCGGGGCGTTATTGCGCTCGGCACCGAATTATCGGCGGTCGATATCCATATGATTCAGGGCATGGGCCTGCCCACTGTCTTCATCGATACGTTCTACGATGTCGTGGAGGCCAACTTTGTGGACATGAACAATGAAGATGCTGTCTTCAAGGTCTTGTCGCACTTCAAGCAGTCCGGCTTTTCCCGTATCGGCTTTGTCGCCAGTCCTACCGAGACGATGAACTTCCGTCTGCGCCGCGAAGCCTATGTGAAGAATATGCAGCGACTCAACCTCAAGGTTCAGCCTGACGATATTCTGTCGGTCGAATCGACCTATGAAGGTGCGTATCGCGATACGCGGGAATTACTGAAGGCCGGGCACGATCTGGCGGAATGCTATTTCTGCACCAATGACATCATCGCCTATGGCTTCATCCGGGCGCTGAAGGAAAGCGGCGTGCGCATTCCCGAAGATGTTTCGGTGATCGGCTTTGACAATCTGCCGCAAAGCGCCACCATGGAGCCTATGCTGACCACGGTTGACGTTTCCAAGCGCAAGATCGGTAATGTCGCGGTGTCGATACTGGACGATCTGATCAATGCGGCTGACAAGCAGCCCGCAGTCAAGGTGCTCGTCGGCGCTGACCTTGTGGTCAGGCAGAGCGATTCGGTTCTGTCATCCCGCAAAAAGAAGCGGCCTCAGCTGGAAGACGCCGGCGAATAACGCCACTGGAGCAGTTTCGGCTAACGCAGAATCGTGAAGCTGCTCTATCAGTTTATTTTGACGCATTATCCAACGCAAAACCGCTGCGCACTTTTGCTGGAAATGCTCTATTCCTGAAGAAGCGTTGCGATCCGTTGCAGGATCAGCGCGCTGGCATCCATGATGTCCTTGACGAGTGCAGCTTCTGCTGTCTTCCCGTCGCGCGCCTCAATCGCCTTCATCACATCGTAGTGGTCTTCGATCATCAGGCGTCCGCCCTGTTCGTAAACGCCCGCAATCAGCGGTCCCATCTGTAGCCAGAGCGTGTTCTGTATAGTCGCCAGCGCGGGCATTTTTGCGATTTCTGCAAATGCGGAATGGAACAGCTGGTTGCATTCCAGCGCGTCCTGCCAGCGCTGTTCTTTCAGCGCGCTTTCATTGTCATTGATGATAGACCAGAGCCGGGCAATATCTTCAGGTGTCGCTTCAGTCGCGGCGCGGCTGACTGCCAACCCTTCCAACCGCACGCGAATGTCGCGTATCTCGCAATAGCGTTCCGGCGTCAGGATCGGCACACGCACGTCACGCGGTGTTTTCTGGATGAGCGCATTGTCCTGAATAAGCCGCAGGATGGCATCGCGAACCGGTGTGACCGATGTTCCGAGCGAAGCCGCCAGTTCTCGAATTGTGAGTCGTGTGCCAGGGGCGAACCTGCCACGCATCAAGGCTTCCGAGAGCTTGCGATAGACGATGTCACCCAGATTCTCGTGCTCGACCGCCTGAAGTTCAGCAATATCGCGCATATGGCCTTTCTCTCCCCGGAAACGGTCCTGGTTCACTTGTCTAGCACATTTGAAGTTTGATGCATCAAATACGTTGCGCCGTGATTGTTTTGTTTATAGCTTCCTCATAATGACCAGTGGTTTTCTGTAACTCGGTACTTGCAGAGTAAAAAATGCCATCAATGATGGCGTCTACGATGAGGAAACTGAAAGCTGCTCGGCTCGGTTTTAAAAGGGGAATTCAGATGACCAGACAGCCCAACTCCGTTGAAGCCCGCGATATCGCCTATCATTTCCATTCCAATACCAATGCGCGCCGTCACGAAGAGATCGGCCCAGTGGTGATTGAAAAGGGCGATGGCATCTACGTCGAAGACAATAACGGCAAGCGTTATATCGAGGCGATGGCAGGCCTTTGGAGTGTCGGCGTCGGCTTTTCGGAAAAGCGTCTGGCTGATGCAGCGCATAAGCAGATGCTGAAGCTGCCTTACTCGCACACCTTTACGCATCGTTCGCATCCCCCCGTCATCGAACTGGCCGAAAAACTGATCAGCATCGCGCCGGTGCCAATGAGCAAGGTCTATTTCACCAATTCCGGCTCGGAAGCCAACGACACCATCATCAAGATGCTGTGGTTCCGCGCCAATGCCATGGG
This sequence comes from Ochrobactrum sp. 19YEA23, assembly GCF_029909865.1. Classification (NCBI taxonomy): domain Bacteria; kingdom Pseudomonadati; phylum Pseudomonadota; class Alphaproteobacteria; order Hyphomicrobiales; family Brucellaceae; genus Ochrobactrum; species Ochrobactrum sp. 19YEA23. The sequence goes on from NZ_JASAMQ010000003.1 coordinate 215,141, forward strand.
TCAGCCGCAGCGCACCAAGATCATCGGTCGCAAGCGCGGCTATCATGGCGTGACGATTGCATCGGCAAGCGCCACTGGCCTGCCTGTCAATCACAACTCGTTCAATCTGCCGCTGCCGGGTTTCCTGCACACGACCTGTCCGCATTATTATCGTGATGCACAGCCGGGTGAGACGGTTGAAGAATTCACCACCCGTCTTGCCAAGGAACTGGAAGACATGATCCTCGCCGAAGGACCGGAAACCGTTGCGGCTTTCATCGGCGAACCCGTGATGGGGGCTGGCGGCGTTGTTGTTCCGCCGGAAGGTTATTGGGAAAAGATCCAGGCCGTTCTGCAGAAATACGATATTCTGCTGATCGCTGACGAAGTGATCTGCGGTTTTGGTCGTACCGGCAATATGTTCGGCTCGCAGACCTTCAATATGAAGCCGGATATCATGACGCTGTCGAAGCAGATTTCGTCATCCTATCTGCCGATCTCGGCCTTTATGTTCAACGACCGCGTCTATCAGCCGGTGGCGGATGAAAGCGCGCGCCTTGGTGTATTCGGTCATGGTTATACAGGTTCGGGTCATCCGGTTGCGGCTGCTGTTGCGGTCGAAAACCTCAAGATCATCGAAGAGCGTGATCTTGTGACCAATGCTCGTGAAACGGGCGCCTATATGCAAAAGCGCCTGCATGAGCTGGCCGACCATCCGCTGGTTGGCGAAGTGCGTGGCGTTGGCCTGATTGCCGCGCTTGAACTGGTTGGCGACAAGGCAACCAAAGCGCCGCATGAGAAGGTTGGTGCGCTCGGCGGTCTTGCCAATGCGGCGATGTTTGGCAATGGCGTTATCACCCGCAACATGGGCGATGCGATTGCGTTTTGTCCGCCGATGATCATCACGCCTGCGCAGGTGGATGATGTTGTCGCGGCAACCAAGAAGTCGCTGGATGAAGTTGCAGCCTCGATCGGCCGCAGCTGATCTGAAAGCTCCTGCAAAGGACAAACAAAAACCCGCATCAGCGATGATGCGGGTTTTCTTTTTGCAGATAGAGAACGTCAGATCGGGTGACGCTCTGTGACGAATTTGGTTGTGAGATAAGGCTCGATGGCTTCGCTACCGCCTTCGGAACCGTAACCGCTGTCCTTCACCCCGCCAAACGGCACTTCCGGCAGAGCCAGACCAAGGTGGTTGATGGTCAGCATGCCAACCTCGACGCGGCGTTCCAGTTCGGCAATCCGCGCCGCTGATTTTGTGAATGCATAGGATGCAAGGCCGAATGGCAGGCGATTGGCCTCATTAAAGGCTTCTTCCGCATCGGAGAATGGAATGATCAATGCGACAGGGCCAAACGGCTCATCATTCATGATATTCATATCGCGCGTGATATTCGTCAGAACCGTCGGTTCGTAGAAGTTGCCGGAATTGCCGATGCGCTTGCCACCGGCGGCAACATTGGCGCCCTTGTCCCGAGCATCGGCCACAAGTGCTTCAATGGCTTCCACGCGACGCTGAGAAACCAGCGGCCCCATGGTGCTTTCGGATTCGAGACCGGAGCCAACCTTGACGCGCCCGACTTCCTGAAGAAACACGTCAACAAACTGATCGACAGCCTTGTCTTCAATCAGGAAACGGGTCGGCGAAACGCAGACCTGACCGGCATTGCGGAATTTCGAGCGCCCCATCGTGGTGGCCGCTGCCGTGATGTCGGCATCGCCAAAGACCAGAACCGGCGCATGGCCGCCCAGTTCCATCGTAGCGGGCTTCATATGCGCGCCTGCCAGCGAGGCAAGGTGCTTGCCGACCGGCACCGAGCCGGTAAACGAGACTTTGCGAATGGCCGGATGCGCGATCAGATAGCTCGATATGTCGGCTGGTACGCCATAGACGAAGTTGACGACGCCTGCCGGAAGACCAGCCTCATGCAGCACTTCGGCCAGAACAGTTGGGGAAGCGGGGGTGTCTTCCGAAGGCTTGACGACGAGCGAGCAACCGGCGGCAAGTGCCGCACCCAGCTTGCGCGCCGTCTGCGAAACCGGGAAGTTCCACGGCGTGAAAGCTGCCACCGGACCGATCGGAGTCTTGAGAACTGTCTGGCGCACGAAACGGTCGCGCGCCGGGATGATGCGACCGTATGCGCGCCGGGCTTCCTCGGCGAACCAGTCGAAAATATCTGCGGAGACATTGATCTCTGCGAGCGCTTCGGCGAGCGGCTTGCCCTGTTCGAGCGTCAGAATACGCGCCGTTGCCTCGGCGCGCTCGCGCAGCAGCGTGGCGGCCTTGCGCAGAATATTCGAGCGTTCGAAGACGCTCATGTCGCGCCAGATGTGGAAGCCACGTTCGGCGGCAAGCGCTGCGGCTTCAAGCTGGGCTTTCGAGGCAACGCCAACCGTTCCGATGGTTTCATTATTGACCGGATTGAGCACGGCGATGGGCGTGCCGCCTTCGCCTTCAACCCATTTGCCATCGATGAACAGTTTAGTGTCGCGGTAGTGGGGATTGGTCATGATTTACTCAATTGTCTGTTTGTAAGCGTTGGAAGATCAGATTGCCGATGGGTATGGCCGAGGTGGCTGCGGGAGACGGCGCATTGCACACATGCAGCACACGTTTGGTCTGGTGGAACTTGAAGTCGTGAATAAGCTTGCCATCTCGCGAAACGGCCTGTGCCCTTATTCCCGCCCGGTAAGGACGCAGGTCGCTCTCCTGCAGGGAAGGACAATATTTTCGGCACTTTTCCAGATAGCTCTTCTTGAACAGACTATCCTTCATTTCTTCCAGCCCGGACGAAATATTGGCGGTAATCACTTTCCAGAAGCCCGGAAAGGCCGCATAGGTCGCCATATCGCGCAAATTGGCCGAGAATTTCGGATATCCCTCGCGTGACAGGCCCAGAACGGCGTTAGGACCGACGGTCAGGCTGCCGTCGATCATCGGTGTCAGATGAATGCCGAGAAAGGGCATTGAAGGGTCTGGAACCGGATAGATCATGCGTTCGACAAGTTTGTTCAGTTCAGGCCGCAAGGCGTAATATTCGCCACGAAACGGCACGATCTGGAAGTCGACATCGACGCCGGACCGGCGGGCAAGGCGGTCAGCCTGCAAGCCAGCGCAGGCGATGACCTGCTTGCATTCCCAGACTTTCTCACGCGTATGAACGCGGACAATATCGCTGCATTCTTCAATGCGGTCGACACTGACATTGAATTCGATATCGCCGCCTGCGGCGCGAATGAGATCAGCCATTGCGCGGCATACCGCACGATAATCGACAATGCCGCTCTGCTCGACCAGCAAAGCGGCAAGTCCGGTCACGGCGGGTTCGAATTCGTGCAATTCGCCGCCACTGAGACGACGGCAAGTGATACCGTTCGCGGCTGCATTGGTTTCAAGCGCAGAGAGGCGCTGCACTTCGATATCGTTTGTCGCCACGACAAGCTTGCCGGGAACGCGATAGGCGATGTTGTTCTCGTCGCAGAACTGCTTTGTCATGCGCTCGCCAGCGCGGCAAAGCTCCGCCTTGAAGCTGCCGGGCTGGTAATAGATGCCAGCGTGAATCACGCCGCTATTATGGCCGGTCTGATGCATCGCAACGGCATTTTCTTTCTCCAGCACCAGAATACGGGCTGAAGGCTTCTGCCGGACAATGGTGAGGGCCGTGGCAAGGCCGACAATGCCGCCGCCAACCAGACAATAATCATACATGATGACGCCCGATATTTGCTGTATGATGCATCATAATTACCTCCCATAAAGTGACCCACACGTCAACCGCAATGTAACTGCTGTTGCGCAGACGAATAGCCCTTAGTGGAAGAAAAACATTACGGAATTGGTGGAGGAAGGCGGTTCGCAAATACAGCTAAAGGACGCCTGTCAAAAGGCGTTTTGCGTGTCCGGCTAAGGATAATGCCGCATGGCAAGGCAAACGAATACTGACTGGTAGACAGGCGCGCTCCGCAGTAGCGGCAAGCGCGCCCGGTGCGTCAATTTACCTTGCCGATGAAGTCGCTGGCAAAGCGCTCGGCGATGGCCTGAATGGCTGCGTGAATGGGGCCTGCGGTCAGGCTCGGCAGAACAGATCCATCCACCACATAGACATTATCCAAACCATTCAGGCGCAGGTCGGGATCGACCACCGCTGCTGCATCCTTGCCCATGCGGCAGGTTCCCGATGGGTGGTGATGCGTGATGGCAGCCTTGGCAATGAAGGTGTCGATATCGTCCTCGGTTTCAACGGCTCCGGGGAGAATTTCGTGGTCGCGCCATTCGTCCAGCTCGGGGCGATGGCCGATTTCCCGCGCAGCCGCAAGGGCTGCCCGAAACAATCGCCGGTCGTTCTCGGTCTGGAGATATTGCGGGTCGATCCGCAGAGGATCGTCCAGTCCTGCGCCGGTTATGCGTATTTCACCCCGGCTTGTGGGGTGCGTAACGCCGAACAGGAAGGAATAGGCGCTACCCGGTGCCGGTGCCGTGAAGAGTTCCGACACAATGGGCGCAACGCCACATCCGACGACGATTTCAGGCTGGCCGTCTGTCGCGGTGCCATCGGCGCGCATATAGGCCATGCTCTCCGAATGTTGCAGACGGGATGGCGCAAGTTTTTGTCTGGCAGCATAGAGATTGCCCGCGCCCAGCAGGTGATCCATCAGATTGCGACCCAGTTCAGGCGATTTGATGCGGCAGATCACACCAGCCTCACGCAACACGCCTTCCGGCCCAATGCCGGAACGCATGAGAAGGGCCGGGCCTTCCAGTGAACCCGCCGAAAGGATGATGTGGTCGGCAGTGATCGTGGCGGAACCTTCCGGGCCGACGACTTCAAGACCCACGACGCGGGTATTGTCGAAATTGAGATGTCGGGTCTTTGTACCTGTCAGTATCGTCAGGTTGGGACGCGCGCGTACGCTCGGCGTCAGCCATGCTTCGGCAACCGTGATGCGTCGGCCGTCGCGGATCATCAGCGAGTTCGGCGTGACGCCAATCATCTGCCCGGTGCTATGACCGGGAATTCGGGGCAGGCCAAGTGCAGCACCCGCTTCGATGAAGGCACGGGTCAGGGGGCTGACCTCCTCATCCGGTATCCATACCGGCATCGGGCCGTCCTTGCCGTGGACGCCGTCGCCGCCCAGCGCATGGTCTTCGTTGGCCATGAAGGCTTTCTGCAAACCTTCCCAACTCCAGCGCTCATCGCCCGTCGCTTCCGCCCAGGCGGCAAAGTCGGCAGGATGGCCGCGCATATAACCCATGGCATGAAGCAGGCTGGAGCCGCCCAACGCCTTGCCACGCGCCCATGCAAAGCTTCGACCGGCAGCACCCGGCTGTGGGACGGTATTATAATCCCAATCATAGGGGCGATGCTGGATGGCGGGCCACATGGCCGGTTTCCAGATATCGGGGTCTGTCGGCTCGCCGCCAGCCTCGATCAGCACGACCTGCCGCGCCGGATCTTCGCTCAGCCGTGCGGCGAGAAGGGCGCCAGCAGAGCCGGCGCCGATGATTGCCACGTCGTATTGTGCCATGGCCTTACTTCTGATCCGCAGGAACCACGACGCCTTCCAGTGTCATGACTTCGCCATCGAGAGAGACAGAGCAATTGCGCAGCGGAATGTCGAGATGGCATGGCGTATCACGATCGCCGCCGGCTTCGGTATTCGGACCCGACGACCACAGGAAATTGCCTGCGAAGGAGCGCGCATCCATGCCGAGCTGTGCCTCGGGGTTGTATAGGCCGAGCACCGTCCAGTTGGCGCGGTTTTCCAGACCCCAGCCGACATGGGCCATGGCATAGGCGCGGGGATCATTGAAGCTGTCCATGAACTTGCGCATGAACTCGGCGTCGTAACCGCCCTTGATATCGACGATAAAGCCTTTTTCGATGGTGACCGTAATCGGCGCGCGTGCGTATTTTTTGAACGGCAGCAGGATGTCACCTTCGTCAATGACGATGGTGCCTTCGGCACTGCCTTCATCCGGCCAGCGGGCGGAAAAGCAGCTTGGCCAATGGTCCCAGCGGCCCGGCTCATCGGCAAGGCCATATTGCGTCAGAACCGGATATTGACCGAGGCGGCAGCGGAAATCCGTACCGGCTTTCGAGGTCACATGCACTTCCTTGGCCGCGCCGATCTTCTTGGCGGCAGCGAGAACGCGCAGCTTGTCTTCCGGGCGCGGGATCTGGCGCATCATGATTGCCGGTGGTTCCACCGCCAGCAGCATGCGCGTGCCGGTCTTCAGCACTTCTTCCTGTTCCTTGGAAAACAGAAGCTGCAATGTGTCGATGACCATGTCGGACGCCATGAGGCAGGCCAGTGCTGCCGAATTGCCGTCGAGCGGCGTCTTGCCGATATAGCCAGACTTGTCTGGCGAGATCGCTTTTTCGGCGTTGACCGGAGCAAGGTTCAGTTCGGTGACAACTGCGCCAAGATCGGAAGCCGCAAGCTTGGCGATGTAGGCGATCTGCTTGTTGCTGTCGTCACTCGTCAGAATGGTGACCTGTTCGCCAGCTTTCAGGTTGCACATTTCGAGCACCTGTCTCCAGCCCTTCAGGAACTGAGCGTCGCTGATTGACATGATATGATACCTCCATTGGGCGTCTGCCCGTTTGACATTGTGGCTGCACCAGAGAGCACGTCGGCCAGTCCCGATGAAGAAAGTGCTCTATCTATTTGTTATTATGATTTTTCTGGTGCAGCCTGTTCCCACTCTGTCGGGTTGCTAGTGCACATCCCGAAAAGTGCGAAGCTGTTTTCGGATAAGATGTGCGACAAAACAAAAGGCTAGAGCGGTTATTACGATTCAACCTCTGCTGAAACCGCTCTAGAGTGCGTTTTGGTTTGCCAGTGTGAAAAAGTTGCGGTTGTAGTGCAGCAGTGGCGATGTTTCGGGTCCGAAGCGGATTGCCTTTACATTGCCGATGAAAATCGAATGGCTGTCCGTCTCGGAGACCGTGGCGATCTCACAATCGAGATTGGCCATGGCGTCATCGAGAGCCGGAGCACCCGTCGCAAGGTTTGTCCAGCGATAGGGCGCAAACTTGTCTTCGCCCATCTGGCCGATCTGGCCTGCAAAGCGCATGGCGACCTCACGCTGGCGGTCGGCGAGAATATTGACGCAGAAGCTTCCTGCTGAAGTGATGGCCTTGTGCGCCTCGCCGAAGCGATTGACACAGACAAGCATGGAAGGCGGCGTCAGCGACATGGAGCAGACGGCAGTTGCTGTCAGGCCGCGCCGCTGATCGCCTTCACCGGCGGTGATGATGTTCACCGTCGCCGCAAGCTGACGCATGGCAGAGCGAAAATCATCGGTCAGCTGATCGGTAGCTGGCTGGATCATAGGGTGCCTCCTTTTGCAGCAAGCACGGTTTCAAGAAAGAGCGCCGCTGAGGCGAGCCGGTGGTCGGCGCCGCGAGCGCCGACAAGCTGGACGCCGACTGGCAATCCCTTCGGGCCTTTGCCTGCCGGGAGGCAGATGAGCGGCACTTGCAGGACACTCCACAACCGGTTGAAAATCGGGTCGCCAGTCGGCGTTCCTTCCGGCGCTTCGCCCGGGGCGGCCAGCGTCAGCACCGCATCGAAGCGCGACAGGATCGAGTCCATCATGAGGCGGATGCCCGGAATTTCGACCATGGCGGCACGATAGCGGGCTTCATCGACGCGACCCTGATCTTCCATCATGGCGCGGGTAACGGGTGTCAGCCGATCCCAATAGCGGCTGGTCTCGGAGACGAGCGACTGGGTGACTTCCCAGCCCATGACGGCTTCATGCAAATCGAAAATTCCGTCAAACCATGACGGAGTGGCCAGCACGGTTACGTCTGCGCCGGATGCTTCCGCAAGCGAAGCCAGCCGGTTGACGATGTCGATTGCATAGGCTTCCGCCTTTTCGAGCCGCGTGCCGAGCAGGACGCCGATGCGAGGGCGCGCCGGAGGTGTAAGAGCGGCGAGTTCGGATTTGCCGGTCAGCACCGCTGCGCAATGGGCTGCGTCGCCAATGTTACGGCTGAGAATGCCGAGCGTATCCAGCCCATGGCAGAGCACCTTAATCCCGACCGTATTGATCGCGCCGAAGGTTGGCTTGAAGGCGGTCACACCGCAAAAGCTTGCAGGGCGAATAACCGAACCGGAAGTTTGCGTGCCATAGGCCAGAGGCACCATGCCAGCGGCAACAGCAGCACAGGAACCGGATGACGATCCGCCCGGCGTATGGGCGGGATTGTGCGGGTTACGGGTTTTGTTCGGGCTTGCCATGGCAAGTTCCGTGCTCACTGTCTTGCCCAGGATCAAGCCGCCCGCATTGCGGGTGATCTGCACGGCTGGCGCATCCCATGGCGGCTGAAAGCCCTCATAGATACTCGTGCCATAGCCCGTTGGCATATCGGCAGTGTCGATGACATCCTTGACGCCAATCGGGACGCCAGCCAGCGGCCCCTTGGCCCCTGCGGCATCCATCGCATCGGCGGCGGCGCGCACTTGGGCGGCATCAAGGTGCTGCCACGCCATGACCGGGCCGTCTCTATCGGCAATGCGTTCAAGATAGGCTTCCGTTACAGCACGGGCGCTGAGAGCACCGGAGGCTACGGCAGCGGCGATGTCGCGAGCATCAAGGGCAAGGATTTCAGAGTTGTTCATCAAACATTTCCTCAGCCGAATATGGATGGGCGTCGGTCGATCCAGGGAGCGGCGCGTTCAAGCTCCGCCGCCAGCGCGAAAAGCAGTGCGTCGTTTCCAAAACCTGCACCGAGATGCGAGCCGATGGGCAGGCCATGGGAACTCATGCCGAGTGGAACCGACATGGCCGGGCAGCCGGATGTGTTGAAAACAGCGGTGAAAGGCGAATGCGACCAGAACAGATCGTAGAATTCGTCGATGTTCTTGCCCTGACCAGCGAGCTTGCCCAAGAGCGGCGCGGGTTCCGCAGCAGCAGGGGTCAGCATGACGTCATATGTGCTGAAGAAGCGGCCAAGCGCGCGCGCTGAAGCGTGAAGCTGGTTGACGGCCCATAAATAGCGGGTGCCGGGTATCGCCAGCGCTTCGCGGACCCATTGCTGATTGACAGGTTCAAGCTTGGCGATGTTGGCGGAGGCTGCATCGCCGCCGCTGACACCCAAAGCCGCGTTGACGCCGACGATGACACGCCATGCCGCTTTCAGCGCTTCCGCGTCATAGCCCGCATCGGCAACTTCTTCGACACTGTGTCCGAGGTCTTCCAGCAAACGCGCCGTGGCGCGCACGCTTTCAACCATGTCGGGGTCAATAGGGCTGCCGTCCGGCGCAGTAACAATCATCGCGACCTTGAGGCGCGGCGGTGTTTTGTCGACTGCCGCCAGATAGCTGCCCGGCGTGGCGGCGGGAGACGCCCATGGGTCGCCAAGATCGCTGCCGCCTGTCACGTCAAGCATGGCTGCATTGTCGCGCACCGACCAGGTGACAGCGTGTGGTGTGGACATGCCGCCGATGGCTTCAGCGGCGACAGGCCCGACAGGATTGACCAGCCGCGACGGCTTGAACCCGAAAAGACCGCAATGGCTGGCAGGAAGGCGTGTGGAACCTGCGCCGTCCGAACTGTTGGCAAGCGGCACCATGCCGCTGGCGACAGCCGCAGTCGAGCCGCCGGATGAACCGCCCGCCGTGCGGTTGGTATCCCACGGATTGCGCGTTGGGCCGAAGGCGTCGGATTCGGTTGTGAAGCTCAGCGCAAATTCCGGCGTGTTGGATTTGCCGACAATCACCATGCCCGCCGCTTTATAGCGCGCGGTGATAGTGGAATCGTGTTTGCTGACGACATTGCGCAGCAGTTCCGATCCACTCGACAGAAGCATGCCTTCCGCTTCGAAGCCGGTATTCTTCAACAGCATCGGAACGCCTGAAAGCGGGCTTTTGGCCAAGCCGTCAGTGACCTGCTTGCGTGCGAGATCGTAATGCGGGTGCACGACGGCATTGAGCTGCGGGTTGAGCCGCTCGATCCGTTCAATCGTGGTTTCGAGAACTTCGCTTGCGCTGATCTCCTTGCTGGAGATCAGACCGGCAATCGCGATGCCGTCGAGTTTCGCCAGATCATTCATCGTCTCAACTCATCTGCGCTTTGAAAAGATCGAGGTCCCACATGTCTTTGGTGCCCGCCAGCAGACCGTCTTGGAACTCGAATATATGCAGACCGTCAAGCGCGATCTGGCGCGGTTCGACATTGTCGCCACGCGGCGTGAAGGTGCCGGTCATGTGATAGGGAACCGCAACTTGATTGCCCGAGCGGATATAGCCGCGCCGTTCCCATGCAACATCGGGTAGCATGCGCCAGAAACCGGTTAGCCCCTCGGCCAGAGCGGCGTGTCCCTGACGGCGTTTTGCCATGGCGACTTCCTCGTGCCAGCCATCGGCGTGATAAAGCGAAGCCGCTCCTTCGGCATCGCGCGAAGCGTAAGCGCTATAAAAGCGGTCGATAAGCGTGGACTGATCCATCGCAATCTCCAACATGTCGCGAAAGAAGAAACCCCGCCCGATTGGCATCAGGCGGGGTCGTCAGAGCTTTACTCGATCCCGGCGATCTTCTTCACCTGGGCGACATAGCCGTCACGCTTGACTTCATTATAGAGTCGGGCGCGCAGGGCCGGAGCCGGTGTGGCGTTGACGTTTTCAAACAGGGCAACGCGGCCAGCCAGCGAGCCGGAGGTCATATCCCAGATGAAATTCATCAGCTGTTCCTTGACCATGGCCGATACGCCATGTCCGGGCAGCAGTTCATGCAGGAAGTGGCCGACTTCCGGATTGTCGAACGCCTTCTTGCCGAAGCGCATTACCAGACCCTGACCACACAATTCCTGAAGGATATGGATGATCTTCGGGTAGTTTTCGATCGAATACAGGCGACCGGCGGTCAGCATGCCGACATCGGGGCGCATGACATCGCCTTCGGTCGGGACAGCCAGTGCTTCGGCAGCGGTGACGAAGGCGCGGAGCGTCTGCGCATATTCGACCAGCTGGCCCAGCATCATCTGCACGGCTGGAATTTTACCGGTGCCGAGATAATCGAGAACCATCTGGCCTGCGCCGACGAACAGTTCCGCCTTCACGGCGAGACGGGTCAGAACATGCCAATGCGCGAAGACGCAGACCGGGCCGTAATAGCTCATCGCCGTCGGATCGCCGAGGTTGAAAAGCCGTTCCTTCGGTACGAAAACATTGTCGAACACGATGAACTGGTCGGCTTCTTCGCCGAGGCTCGATACCGGATGGTCGAACTTGCTCGACAATGGCTGCGAAACCATTTCGCGCGAGATCATCTTGATGCCGGGCGTGTCGATTGGCACCGAACCCCAGATGCAGGCATCCGCAGGAGTTTCCTGAATGCCGCCGAGATTGGTGAAGAAAATATCGTTGGCCTGAGCTGCAATCGAGCCGACAGTCTTGGCGCCATAGATATAGACGCCGTCCTTCGTTACCTTGCGCGCCTTCAGAAGCGATGCTTCCGAGGCCTTTGGCGAGGAACGGTCGGCCTGCGGTCCGGCGAGGCTTTCCGACGCGGTCAGGTTGTTGTTCTGACCATATTCCATGTAGCGTTCGATGTTTTCGGCGAAGTCCGGATCAATGCCGTCGATAAGCGACTTCTTCTTCTTGAAGGTCGGCAGATAGGCATAGAGACCAACAACGATGGAAGGCGCGAGATCTGGCGGGCGTCCGAAGGTGCCGGCGGTCTTGAGCGAAGTATATTCGATCATGCGGCGACGGGCGGCCAGATCTTCCTTGGTGCGCGGAATCTGCCACGAACGGCTGAGAATGGCCCCTGCCTTTTCGTCGTAATAGGTGGTGGCGTCGGCATGTTCTTCAGTGAACTGATCGTCGAACATCGAGGCCAGAAGGTCGATGCCCTTGGCCAGCGCGGGCTCGTCATAAACGGAGTTCAGTTTCGAACCGCCGACCCAGATCTGGCGGTTGTCCTTGAGGGACTCCTTATATTCCGCGCCGGTCTTCAGCCGATGCGGCGTGCTGGCTGGTTTTGTAGCTGTTCCCTGTGTCATTGGGCCTCCTATTTGCAATTGGAATCGCCGGTGTTCCCCGGTTTTATGGAGCGTTTCCGGTTATATAAATCAGGCGCTTTCGGCCTTTTCTTCACGCATTTGCCGGATCACATCCGAAGCAACGCGCATGGCGTCGAGCGCGGCAGGCACACCGCAATAAATCGCGGCCTGAAGAATGACCTCGACGATCTCGTTTTCGGTGATGCCATTGTTCAAGGCGCCACGAACGTGGATCTTGATTTCATGCGGACGGTTCAGCGCCGTCAGCATGGCGAGGTTGAGAAAACTGCGTGTCTTGCGCTCGAGACCGGGGCGGGTCCAGATTTCACCCCAGCACCATTCGGTGACGAGCTTTTGAAGCGGTGCGGTCAGATCGTCGGCATTGGCCAGCGACGGCGCGACATAAGCCTCGCCAAGCACTTCGCGCCGAACCTTCAACCCCTTTTGGAATTGTTCACCGTTGAATTCAGGACGAGTCATACATCTCTCCGTTAAGGTGGCTGTGCGCCAGCTTGTCCCCGTGGTTTTGTCTTTCTTATTGCCCCAAGGTTAGACATGCCGGACTTGACCTGTCAATAGATTGTATGACAAGATTACGGTCATACTGTAGGCTAAGATGAAATTGTTTGGCGCATCGACGTCGAACACGCTTGTGGGGTGGGAGGATCATGGCGGAGCCGATAACGGGATCTGACGGGGAAATAGCGCCCTTCGAGCTTTATGCCTTGCGTTACGCCACCCATGGCGGGCGAACGATCAAAGACAATTTTCTGCATGTTTCGGATCCGCATGAGTCGGGTGCCGATCTCGACTATTTTGTCTGGCTTGCCCGGCGCGGTGACGAGGTTTTCGTCATCGATACCGGCTTTGGGCAGGATGCAGCCGATGCACGCGGGCGGACCTTGCTGCGTAAGCCGGTGGATGCGCTGGCGCTTCTCGGCGTGGATGCAGGCAAGGTGTCCCAGGTCGTACTGACACATCTCCACTACGATCATGCGGGAACGCTTGGCGATTTTCCGGCAGCGCATTTTCATTTGCAGGTTGATGAGGCAGGACACGCCACAGGCCCCTGCATGTGCGACCCGAAAGCGCGCGCTCCGTTCGATGTTGAAAACATCGTTGCCTATATCCGAAGCCTCTATGCGGGCAGGATTGAGTTTCATCGGGGTGATCGCGAGCTCTCGCCCGGTTTCTGGCTCCATGCCGTGCCGGGCCACAGCGCCGGTTTGCAGGCGGTTCGCGTCTATACTGCGCGTGGCTGGGTGGTTCTGGCTTCCGATGCAACGCATTTTTACGCCAATATGGAGCACCGTAATCCATTTCCCGTGCTCTACGATGAAGCCTCTCTTATTCGCGGCTATGCCCGGCTGACCGAACTGGCGCCAAGCCTCGATCATATTGTTCCGGGCCACGACCCGGCGGTCATGCAGGCCTATTCTGCCCCTTCGGCTGAACTGGAGGGGATCGTCGTTCGGCTCGACGTTGCGCCAAGTTTGACGTGGGAGGAGCTGGCGCGATGACGCTTGCAACGGGACGTGGCGTTCTGATTACCGGTTCGGCCCTTGGCCTCGGACTGGAGCTGGCCCGCAGCTTTGCTAAGGCCGGAGATCGTGTGTTTCTGACCGATATTCTGCCCGAAGTAAGCGATGCCGCGACGGCGCTGAGCCGTGAAACAGGCCAGCCGGTCGGCTCGCTGATGATTGATCTTTCCCAGGCCGGTGCAGCAGACCGTCTTGCAGCGACTGCAACCGAACAGTTGGGCGGCATCGATATTCTGGTCAATAATGCCGTTATTCGTAAAATGTCGCCGGTACAGGCGCTGGCCGATTCCGATTGGGACAAGGCGCTGGAGGTCAATTTGTCTGCGCCCTTTCGGCTGATTCGCGCCTGTCTGCCTGGCATGCAGGCCCGGGGTTGGGGGCGGATCGTCAATATGGCGTCGGTTTACAGCCTGATCGCGCTGGCCGGTCGTGCGGATTATGTCACCACTAAACACGCAATGATCGGCCTGACGCGGACGGTCGCGCTGGAACTGGCCTCAACCGCAATCACCTGCAACGCGATCTGCCCCGGACTGATGGCAACCGATTCTGCCCTTGGCCGCATTGATGTGCTGGCCGCGGAAAAAGGCATCAGCACTGAAGAGGCGACGCGTCTTTTCCTTTCCACCCGTCAGCCGGGTGGCAAATTTATTCCGATGGAGACGGTGACGGCCTTGGCGCTGTTCCTTTGCGGCGCTGCCAGCGAAGGAATCAACGGTGCGGCGATACCGGTGGATAATGGCTGGTCGTTTGCCTGATGGCGCGACCGCGATAACAGGAGAGTGGAATGAGTGAAGTCGGTTTTGTCGGCCTTGGCAATATGGGACGCCCTATGGCGGAGCGCATCATCGGTGCAGGCTACAAGCTTGCCGTGAATGACCGCGCCGAAGCGGCGGTGGCCGCATTGGTTGCCGCAGGGGCGGAAGAGGCTGGCACCATCGGCGAATTGACCGCGCGCGCAGAGACGATCTTCCTGTCTTTGCCGACGCCCGAGGTGGTGATCGCTGTCGGGCGCAGCATTGCGGCCAATCCCGGCGCGGTAAAGCGCGTCGTCGATTTGTCGACCACCGGGCCGAAAGCCGAGATGGATCTGGCTGAAATATTGTCGGCTGCGGGCATTGCCCTGATTGATAGTCCGGTTTCGGGCGGTGTCGCAGGTGCCAAGAAGGGCACGCTTGCGCTCATGGCTGCTGGTCCTTCGGCGCATTTTTCGGTCGTGGAGCCGATGCTGCTCGCGCTTGGCAAGGTGATCCGTGTCGCCGAAGAGCCGGGCAAGGCGCAGGTGATGAAGCTGATCAACAATATCTGTTCGGCTGCTGCATTGGCGATCACCTCTGAAGCCATGGTCATGGGTGCCAAGGCTGGCCTTGATGCCGATGTCATGATCGAAGTCCTGAATGCCGGTTCCGGCCGCACCTCCGCAAGCGCCGATAAAATCCCGCGCTTCGTGCTGCCGCGCGGTTTCGATTTCGGTTTTGCAATCGGCTTGTCGCTCAAGGATATCCGTTTGTGCCTCGAAGAAGCGGAACGGCTTGGTGTGCCCATGATGGTGGGTAATGCGGTGCGCATGCTTTTTTCGATCACCAAGGCCGATCTCGGTGCGGATGCCGACATGACCGCAATCATTCGTCCGCTCGAGAAATGGGCGGGTGCCGAGGTGCGCGGCAAAGCAGCTGGCGCATGACATGAAGGGTTTAAGCCTCACTCTGGCGGAGTTCGTCCATTCTCCGCCAGCTTTGCCCGAAGCAGTGCGCGCTGCGGGACGGCGCTCATTGCTCAATATGGTCGGAACGGCCATAGGCGGTTCAAACGAAGCGGCGATACAAAAGCTGGCGGCCATGCTGCCAGCTTTTTCAGGGCCGGCGAAAGCAAGCGTCATTGGCCGCTCCGAGCGGGCCGACATGCTTTGGGCTGCTTATATCAATGCCGCTTCCGCCAACATATTCGACTTTGACGACACGCATGTGCCGACAGTCATTCATCCATCGGCACCCGTCGCGCCAGCCATTCTGGCATTGGCCGAAGCCATGGCCGGGGAAGGGCGTCCGGTATCAGGTGCCGATCTGATCGAGGCCTTCGTGCTTGGTGCGGAAGTGACGTGCCGGTTGGGCAATGCGCTTCATCCGGTTCATTATGCACGCGGGTGGCACATTACCTCGACCTGCGGGACATTTGGTGCCGCACTGGCGGCAGGTCGGCTGTTGCGGCTTTCCCCGTCGCAACTGGTCGATGGGCTGGGCCATGCTTTGGCACAGGCATCCGGCTCGGTTGAAACCTTGGGCACCATGTCCAAAAGCCTTTCCGTGGGGCAGGCGGCGCGATCCGGCCTTATGTCCGCTCTGCTGGCAGCCGATGGATATACCGGCCCGGCAGAACCGCTGGAGGGAGTGCGCGGCTTTCTGGCTTTGCATTCCGATACGCCTGATTATGACGCGTTGACCGGCGGCCTTGGCAACGATTGGGAAATCCTGAAGAACACATTCAAGCCCTATCCATGCGGTGTAGTGCTCAATCCGGTGATTGAAGCTTGCCTTGAACTGCAAGGTGAAGGCGGTCTGCGGGCCGATGCCATTACCGCTGTAACACTGACCGGCCACCCGTTGCTCCGCCAGCGCACGGACAGGCCGGGCGTTGCAACCGGGAGGCTGGCGCAGGTCAGCGCCCAACATGCAGTCGCGGTCAGCTTGTTATGGGGCAAGGCCGATCTGGCGGCTTTCTCCGATGCCGCTGTGGCCGATCCTGAACTGAAGGCGCTGGGTGAAAAACTGTCCTTTGCCGACGATCCGTCATTCTCTTTCGAGGCAGTTGAGGTTTGCGTTCTGCTTGAGGATGGGCGCAAACTGGTGCGCAGGATTGATGGCGCCAAGGGCGGGCTGGCTCATCCAATGAGCAACGCCGAACTGGCGCAGAAATTCAAGGCGCAGATCGACTGGCGCGGAATTGCAATCGACGGCGAGGCGCTGATCGCTGCCCTTGAAGGGATAGAGAATGCCGCCGACGCCACGTCATTTCTCGGCCTGGCGCGAGCCAGATAGCGCATCGACATAAAAGCATAAGCAAGGGAGAACGAAATGAATGCAGGAAAAATTGCCGACCCGATTTTTACGCTGACCACCGGTCCCGTCGATGCCTATCCGGCTGTGTTGCGTGCCTTGTCGCGACCGGTGCTCTATGATTACGACCCGGCGTTTCTTGCGTTCTACGAGGCTGTGAATGCCAAGGTGCAGCGCGTGTTTCATACCAAGACACCGCCGGTTATCCTGCATGGAGAGCCTGTTCTTGGGCTGGAAGCGGCTGCTGCTTCGCTGATCACCAGAAACGATGTGGTGCTCAATCTCGTTTCGGGCGTCTACGGAAAAGGGTTTGGCTACTGGGCTGCGCGCTATGCCAAGGAAGTGGTCGAGCTGGAAGTGCCCTATAATGAGGTGCTGACGGCTGAAGCCGTGGCTGACTTCCTCAAAAAGCGTCCCGATGTTGCGATTGTGTCGATCTGCCACCACGATACGCCATCCGGCACGGTCAATCCGGTCGCGGAGATCGGAGCGGTCGTTCAGGCTGCGGGCAAATTGTTCATCGTCGATTCCGTATCGGCCTTCGGCGGCATGGATGTGCTGCCTGAAACGGCGCATGCCGATATGTTCGTGACCGGTCCGAACAAGTGTCTCGGTTGCCCTCCCGGGCTGACGCTTCTGCATGTCAGCGATGCCGCTTGGGAGAAAATCGCTGCCAATCCCAATGCGCCGACAGCTTCCATCCTGTCGATCATCGATTGGAAGCGTGCCCATGAAGCCCATAAGCCATTTCCTTTCACGCCATCTGTTTCCGAAATCAATGCGCTGGATGCGGCGCTCGACCTCTATCTGGAAGAGGGTGAACAGGCCGTCTGGGCGCGCCATGCCTGGACGGCCAAAGCCTGCCGCGCAGGCATTCAGGCCGCGGGTCTGGAACTCTGGGCAGCGCGGGAAGAAATCGCATCGCCGACCTGTACGGCTGTGGCGATCCCGGAAGGGGTGGATGAGGCGAAATTGCGGGCGGCGATCCGTGACCGCTATGGTGTCGTCTTTTCGTCAGGGCGCGGGGAAACGCTCGGCAAACTGACCCGCATCGGACATATGGGGCCGACAGCACGTCCGACCTATTCGCTCGTCTCGGTTGCTGCCATTGCAGGCGGTATCAAGGCGGCAGGCGTGCCGAATATCGACGTTGGCGCAGGCGTTGCGGCGGCTATGGCGGTGATTGAAGAGGCGCCAGCTTAACGTTCTGCACCTAAAACGGGCAGAGAGAACAATGGGATGCTTTCAAAAAGTGCAGTTATCGTATAGTAATACGGTAATATGCCCGCTTTTCGCTTATGGGGCGCAAACTTATGGCGATATTGATGAACGGAAAAAACCCACCTATTGATTTCAAAGTGATAAAGGCTGCAGCACCGGTCCGTCATAGCGTTACGGAAAGTATCCGTAACTCTATCGCGATCGGGTATTTCACCGCCGGACAACGTATCACGGAACGTGATTTGTGCGAAATGACTGGCGTGAGCCGCACGGCTGTGCGCGAAGCGCTACGTCAGCTGGAGAGTGAAGGTCTCGTGGAAGTGGTGCCGCATCGCGGCCCCATCGTCGCGCGGTTGAAACCCGAACAGGCCGAGGGCATCTATCAGGTTCGTATCGAACTGGAAGGTCTTGCCTGCGAGTTGTTCGCTCAGAATGCAACCGATGACGACATTGCAGCCCTCAAGGCCGCATTCGAAGTGCTGAAGAACAGCGACAAGATAACTGATCCTCTGGAACGGCTGACGGCCAAGAACGCCTTCTATGATTGCCTGATTTACGGTGCGCATAATGAGGCGCTGGGGCATACGCTGTCGTCACTGAACGCCCGCGTCATGGTTCTCCGCGCAACGTCGCTCGGCGCACCGGGCAGAACGCGCGAAAGCCTCACCGAGTTGGAAGAGGTTGTCGGTCATCTGGCAGCCAGACGCGGCAAGGAAGCCCGCAAGGCGGCGGCTTATCACGTCATGAATGCAGGCAAGGTCGCAATCGCTATTCTGCGCGAGCGGCTGGCCGAAGAGGCCAGCGCTTCTTAAGCCGAAAGTTCGGTGCCGGGATCATATTCCCGGCGTCGCACCACCGTCGACATTGATGACGGTGCCATGCACATAGGCAGCCGCAGGGCTGCAAAGAAAGCGCACAACGTCGGCAACTTCATCGGCTTCTCCATAACGCTGGATGCCCTGCGCGTCACGTAGCGCGTCGCGTGCTGCATCCAGAGAGATATTCCGTTCCTTCGCCAGCACTTCGATACGACGCAGCAGCCGGTCGGTCACGATATGGCCGGGGCAGAGCGTATTGATCCGCATGCCGGTGCCTTGGGCGCGCTTTGAAATCGCCTTTGTAAAGTTGATCAGGGCTGAGTTGACCGAGCCGCCAATCGTGAAGTCGGGCTCGGGCGTATGTGCGCCGACACCCGATATATTCACGATACTGCCTTTGCTCTCGACAAGGGCAGGCCATGCGGCCCGACAAAACCGCACGGTGGCATGAAACTTGAGCGCAAAGCCCTCTAGAAAGTCGTCATCGCTGAGCGACAGAAAGTCGCCGCGCTTGGTCGCACCCGCATTGTTGATCAAAGCATCGATCCGTCCGGTGACGGCGAGCGTATCGGCTACAACTTTTTCTGCTGCACCCGGTTGTGAAAGATCGGCGGCAGTGATGACAACTTTTGGCGCACCAGCGGCGCGTGCAGTCTCCGCAGTCTCTTCCAGAGCTGCCGCATCACGGGCGCAAAGTCCAAGTGCGAACCTGTCTTTTGCCAGTCCGATAGCGAAGGCTTTCCCCAGTCCGCGGCTCGCTCCGGTAACAATTGCTGTGCGCATTTTCTCTCTCTTATGAATGCTGATCTGCGGCCGATTTTAAAATTTTCCTTTATATCCAAATGGATGCAAGGATTTTCTGCAAATTCACCGCTAGTCGATTTTCAATATTGTATTACGGTATGATCATGCTATCGTATTCTCGCACTGTCAATCGGGGTGAGGTTCATGCGCAGCAGAGATCTTTCGGTGATCTGCGTTTCGGACCCGCTTCGTTCCAAATGGAGGGGTCAGATGCGAGGCTGTAACAGATTGGCAATTCGCCCAATCCAGGGCTTGGTCGAGCGCCGCTATGGGGCGGCGCATCGGGTTGCCTTGACGCCTGCCTCGCAGCGCAGATGCACCGGTTCCGGCGTCACGCCTGCGCGGCGCTCCATCGGAATTTCGGCGCGTGTTGCCCAGTCATCGCCCTTGTGCCCGCACCAGATGCGCTGCACGGCCATCTTGTCGCCGACCGAGTTCAACTGGAAGACATTGCCTGTCTTCACATCGACACCAAAGCTGAATGAACGGCTCGCGCCGGGTGCAACTTCGCCAAGATCGGCGGAGAACCAGTGCGCGAAAGCAGCCGAACATGCCAGTGAAGTCTTTCCACTGTTTTCGACGGTGATGTCGAGCGACTGGCCGCTGATGGCGGCCTGCGCGGTGTTTAATCCAAGAAGTGCTGTAGCAAGAAAGGTAAGGTGAATTCGCATTTTCAAACTTTTCTCCCGTTTGTACTTAAGATTCAACCGGAGAGTAAGAAATAGTCAACAAAATTCTACAATAGGGAACGACAAAATGAAGAAAATGGGAATCAGTACAGTAAGTAAAGCTGTGCTTGCTCTTGCAGTAAGCGGCTGGATGGCCAGTACTGCATTGGCGGAAGATATCAAATCAATCGCAATTCTGGCCCCGGAAATGGGAACCGACATGGGCTGGAACCAGCAGGGCGTGGCAGCCGCCAAGGCCGCTGGCGAGGCCGCCGGTGTGAAGGTCGTGGTCGCAGAAAATCTCGGCTATGGCGACGTGCGCCCAACGCTGCGCGAACTTGCCGAAGATGGCGCTGGTCTACTGATCGCGCACGCTTCCGGCTACAACACCGCCGCGCCGGAAATCGGTGAGGAAATGAAGGTTCCCGTCGCGATTGTCGACAGCCCGGACAAGCTTTCCGCGGGCAAGGTGGCCGACTACACCGCCGCCGGTAGCGATGGTGCTTATCTCGCCGGTCGTCTCGCTGCCAAGGTCAGCCGCACCAAGGTCGTCGGTATTGTCGTTTCGGGTGAGCCGCCATCGTGGAACAACATGTCGGTTGCTTTTGCGCAGGGCGTGAAGGCTGAAAACCCGGCGGTTGAAGTTCGCTATGCCGTCATTGGACCAGCTGCCTATGCGGATGCTGCAGGCGGCAAGCGCGTGACGGAAACGGTTATCGCTTCTGGCGCTGACGTTATCTTCGGACAGGGCAACGGTTCCAGCTTCGGCATGTTGCAGGCCGTTGAGACCACACCTGCCACGGATGGCGGCAAGGCCTATTTCATCGACGTTATCGGCGACAAGAGCCCGATCGACAAGGGCTTCCTACTGTCCTCCGTCATCTGGGATCTGAAACCCGTTTATGCGGCGATGATTCAGGACCTAAAGGACGGCAAGTACGGCAGCCACAACTATAATATCAAGCTGGATGACGGCAGCCTGCGTCTTCTGAAGACCAAGAATATCCCGGACAATGTGTGGAAGGAGATCGAAGATCTTCAGGCCAAGGTTGTCTCCGGCGAGATCAAGGTTGAGCCGAAGTTCGATGCCGACAGCGTGCATGCGTTGGTGAAAACGGTCGCTTCCAAGTAACCAGCTTGCTCAAGCATCGGCTCAGAAATCGGGTTCGATTTCTGAAATGCAGGATGCATGGATAAAGCAGTGAGAGCGAATTTTGTGCGTCCGAAAGGACGCACTGCGCTCGAATATCCGTCTCGTTGTTTCCGGGCATCGTCGTGATCCATCCGGTCGCGACGAGACGGACTTCCATGAAGGACAGTTTGATGCAGGCGACAACAGAAAAAGTAGTCCCTCTTTCATCACACGCAATAAATTCTCCGGTCAGTTCTTCGGGCATGCCCTTTGTCGCTCTGCGCGGCATAACCAAGCGCTTTCCGGGTGTCGTCGCCAATAATAATGTCAGTACAGATATCTGGCCGGGGGAGGTTCATGTTCTCCTTGGCGAAAACGGCGCGGGTAAATCCACTCTTGTCGGCATGTTATCCGGTCTGCAGCAGCCCGACGATGGCTGGATCGAGGTGGATGGCGCACAGGTCAACATCACATCGCCCCGCCATGCCTTGTCGTTGGGGATCGGCACGGTGTTCCAGCATTCCATGCTGGTGCCGAGTTTGACGGTCGTCGACAATTTTACGCTTGGTGGCGCTTGGTGGCGGAAACCGGATCGCAGCGGCGTTGCGAAGCGGATCAACGAAACGGCAAGCCGCGTGGGATTGCGGGTCGATCCTTTTGCACTGGTCTCCAGCCTGTCACTTGGCGAACGCCAACAGGTGGAAATTCTGCGTGCCTTGATGCGCGGCAGCCGCTGCCTGATCCTTGACGAGGCGACAGCCATGCTGACGCCAAACGAGGCCGTGTCGCTGGGGCAGTTGATGCGGCGGCTCGTGGCGGAAGGGCTCGCGGTCATATTCATTACCCACAAGCTTAACGAGGCGCTTGCCTATGGCGACCGGATTTCCGTGCTGCGCCTCGGCAAGAACGCTGGCGCTATCGCGCCGGAAGAGCTGAAATCCCATACCGATGCAGAAAACACAGCCAATATCATCCAGCTCATGTTCGGCAATGCCGCCACGGGCGACAGTGAAACCGCGCCACGTGTCAGTCGCGATCTGGGTGCCACAGTGCTGACGGTCGAAAAGCTGAATTCCAGCGCGGGGCGTATTCCGGTTCGCGATGTTTCGCTGACAATCCGTGCACGGGAAGTTCTGGGAATTGCCGGTATCGACGGCAATGGCCAGAAGGAGTTGGCAGAAGCGCTTGCGGGTCAGGCTCCATCCGTTGGAAGCGTTCGCTTGCACGGGACTGAAATCGGCGCGCTTTCGGTGGGCGAGCGCCGTACGGCAGGCTTGCGCTACGTGACGGATGATCGTCTGGGCGAGGGAACGGTGGGCGCTTTCGCGGTCGCCACCAACTTTCTGCTGAAAGACATTGGCGCTGCGCCATTCTGGCGCAAAGGGCTGGAAAAGCCGCAACAGATCCGCGCTCAGGCTGCCGAACATGTTCGCAATTTCGATATCCGCACGCCGGATGTCCAGACGCCGGTTGGCACCTTGTCGGGCGGCAATATCCAGAAGGTTCTGCTGGCACGCGAACTGACGGGCGCAGCCGAAGCGGTGATTTTTGCAAAGCCGACCTATGGGCTCGACGTGAAAAACATTCGGGCCACCCGTCAGCGTATTCGCGATGCCGCAGATGCTGGCAAGGCGGTGTTGCTGATTTCCACCGATCTGGACGAGCTTCTGGAGCTTGCCGACAGAATAGCCGTGATCGACCAGGGCAGAGTGCTCGGCACGGTCCAAAATGGAGCAGGCGCGCGCGATGCCATCGGCCGTCTGATGAGTACCGGAGAAGAAGAATGAGCGATCAGCAAGCCGGCACGGCTGGGATGGCTGGACAGATGACACGTCCGCCTTTTTCCGCGTGGGGCAGAATCCTTGCCGTCAGCGTTGGACCGCTGGTCGCGGCCCTTGTTCTGGGTGGGCTGATCCTGCTCGCCATGGGCGTCAATCCTTTAAGTTACTATGCCTATGTGGTCGAACGGGGGATTTTGTCGCCGTCCGGCCTTTCGGCAACGCTGACCCGTATGGGGCCATTTCTGCTGATCGCGGCAAGTCTGATCGTGGCTTTCCGCGCTGGCATCTGGAATCTCGGCGGCGACGGGCAGTTTCTGCTGGCAGCGGTCATTGTCGCGGCCACGACGCCGCTTATGCACACGGCTGGATTGCCAATCTGGCTCAACCTTGCTGTCGGTCTGGTGATCGGTCTGGCGGTCGGTGCAGTCTGGGGCCTGCTGCCCGCCATGCTGAAGGCGTGGCATGGGATCAATGAAATCATCACCACCTTGATGATGAGCTTCCTTGGCGTTTCGCTGGCCAATGTGCTGGTGAAGCTTGCCTTTCTTGATCCGGCGACGACGACCCCGCAAACGCGCACGCTTCCGGTGGATGCGCGCTTGCCGAAACTGTTCGATACGACCATTTCGTCGGGCCTGATCATCGGTCTCGTTGTTATCATCGCTATGCATCTGATGATGACGAAAACCTCGTTTGGCATGAAATTGCGGCTGGTCGGCGCCAATCCACGCGCCGCCGTTCATGCCGGTCTGTCGGTTCCGAAGCTGACTATTGCCGTCTTTGCCATTTCGGCAGGCCTCGCCGGATTGTCAGGCGCTGTGGATATTCTGGGTACGCAAGGAAATGTTCGCGCGGACTGGAACCCGGCCTATAGCCTCACGGTGGTGCCGCTGGTTTTCCTCGCGCGGCTCAACGGCTTTGGCTCCATCGCCTATGTCTTCCTGTTTTCCGCTCTGACAATCGGTGGGGAAAGCGCGGCGCGTCGGCTCGGTGTGCCAAGCTTCTTCTCGCTCGTCATCGTGGCGCTGTTGCTGATCACGCTGGCGCTGGCGGAATATTTCGACAAAAACCGCCGTTACCGGGCGAAGGTCTGAGGAGGAGAAAACATGGCGCTTTTTACGGAAAGTTTCATCATCACCCTGTTTCTCGGTGCAATCGCCGCGGGTACGCCACTTTTGCTGGCCGGGCTTGGCGAGCAATTGTCGGAAAAGGCGGGTGTGCTGAATATCGGGCTCGAAGGCATGATGCTTGCCGGTGCCTATGCCGGTTTTCTGGTCGCCTGGACCACGGGCAGCATGGGCCTTGGCTTTGTCGGTGGCATTGCGGCGGGCGCGTTCATCGCGTCCTTCATGGTGCTTTTCTGCGTGCGGCTCGGCCTCAATCAGATCGTCATCGGCATTGCCCTGACATTGGCGGTCCAAGGCCTGACAGCGCTCCTGCATTTTGTGCAGTTTTCGCAAACATATCCACGTCTGGACGGGGCTCCGAAATGGCCAATCTGGCCTTTGTCCGAAATTCCCGTGCTGGGGCCAATCCTGTTCAACCATAATCCGGTCGTCTATGTGGCGGTCATTCTGGTCGCGGTTTTCGCCTGGATTTATCGTATGACGCATCTTGGCACTGCCTTGCAGGCGGCGGGCGATAAACCGGCGGCACTTGATGCAACCGGTGTGGATGTTGTCCGCACGCGAAGCATTGCCGTGTTGATAACGGGTGCATTGGCCGGTCTTGGCGGTGCCTTCATGTCTGTTGCCGTTGCTGGTGTGTTCATTCCGTTCATGAGCCACGGCAATGGCTTCATTGCCATTGTGCTTGCCATGCTGGCGCGCGGCAGGCCGCTATGGGTATTGGGCGGCGCATTGCTGTTTGGTGTCAGCCTGTCGCTGGCAACGGCGTTGCAGGTCGCTGGTGTCAATGTTCCAACAGACGTGATCCAGATGTTGCCATTTGCGATGGTGATGCTGGTCTTGCTGATCGCTGGCCGCAAGGCAAGCCTGCCGCAGGCGCTGGGCGAAAGCTTCGTGCGCGGCGCACGCTGAGCCAAACTTTCTGCACACAACGCAAAGCACAATCGAGAGGCCGGAACATCGCTTTGATGGTCCGGCCTTTTGTCATTGGACAAGCCGTTCTGTCCGTGCCGGGCTGCGTTGCAAAACTTGGAAAAAATATCTGCCTGATTGCTCTAATGAACTTCCTTGCGTCAGAGCGACACGGCGGAAGTAAAGAATTTTCCCCAGACGGTATGAGGTTAGACGTTCGTTCCTGTGGCTGCGCTCAATTGCCTTTAACATAAGAACAAGAGGCAACCGGTGTGTTCAGGAGCAGTATTGATGCGCATTTCAAGACGTAAGTTTGCAGGTCTTCTCGCCGGTGCAGCCGCATTACCATTGGTGGGCAGTGTGCCTGCTTTTGCGCAGGAAAAAGTCCTGCGCATCGGCTACCAGAAATATGGCACACTCGTTCTGCTGAAGGCGCGCGGTATTCTCGAAGAGAAGCTGAAGAAGATCGGTTTTGACGTGCGCTGGACCGAATTTCCGGCAGGGCCGCAGCTTCTTGAAGCGCTGAATGTTGGAGCCGTCGATTTTGGCACCACCGGTGAAACGCCGCCGATCTTCGCGCAGGCAGCGGGTGCGCCGCTTGTCTATATCGCGCATGAACCTCCGGCGCCGACCGGCGAGGCAATTCTGGTGCCGAAAGACAGCCCCATCAAGACGGTCGCGGAGTTGAAGGGCAAGAATGTTGCGCTGAATAAAGGCTCGAATGTTCACTATCTTCTGGTCAAGGCGCTGGAAGATGCCGGGCTTGCCTATACCGATATCAAAACCACCTTCCTGCCGCCCGCAGATGCACGCGCCGCCTTCGAGCGCGGAGCGGTCGATGCCTGGGTCATTTGGGATCCGTTTCAGGCGGCTGCGGAAATTGCCATTGAAGCGCGTGAATTGCGCAATGGTGAAGGGCTCGTTCCCAATCACCAATTTTATCTTGGCGCGCGGCCTTTCGTGGATGCAAACCCGGAAGCCATCGATATCGTCATCGACGCGATTGCTGAGATCGATACGTGGATCAAGGACAATACGGCGACGGTCGCAGCCGAGCTTGCGCCTTCGGTCGGCATTCCAGAGAATGTGCTTGTCCGCGCCGTCGAGCGTCAGTCCTATGGCGTCAAACCGCTCGATGCATCGGTTATCGCCCAGCAGCAGGCAATTGCAGACACTTTCTTCAAGCTCGGCCTCATTCCGAAGGAAATTTCCATTGCCGAGGTGACGCGCAAGGGAGCGGCCTGATGGCGGATTCAACAATTTCCGGTTTTGCCGGAAAGAGCAGGACAGCTGATGTCCCGCGTCTTAAATCGCTCGGCAAGGCGCTCGCACCTTGGGCATTTCCGATTGTTCTTTTGATCCTCTGGGAGGTTGCCGCGCGCACGGGCTTGATCACGGCGCGACTGATGCCTGCTCCAAGCACGGTGGCGGCGGCGTTCTGGAAATCGCTGCTGGATGGCACGCTGATCTATCATACCTATATTTCAACGCAACGCGCCCTGATCGGTCTCGTTATCGGCGGCGGGCTGGGCTTTGTCGCCGGTATCGTCAATGGTCTGTGGAAGCCCGCCGAAACCTTGCTCGACAGCACCTTGCAGATGTTGCGCAATATCCCGCATCTGGCGCTCGTTCCGCTTGTCATCCTGTGGTTCGGCATTGATGAAACCGCCAAGATATTTCTGGTTTCCATCGGCGTTTTCTTCCCGATCTATATCAACACTTTCTACGGCGTGCGAACCATCGACCCGCAATTGATCGAGATGGCGCATGTCTACGGATTGGATCGTAAGGCTCTGATCCAGCGTATTATTTTGCCCGGTGCGCTTCCGTCGATCCTCGTCGGTCTGCGCTATGCTTTGGGCTTCATGTGGCTGACGCTGATCGTTGCCGAAACCATTTCCGCCACCAGCGGCATCGGCTACATGACCATGAATGCGCGCGAGTTTCTGATGACCGATGTGGTGCTGCTCGGTATCATTATCTATGCACTGCTTGGCAAGGTGGCCGACACGGCAACCCGTCTCATCGAAAAGCGTGTGCTCGTCTGGCATCCGGCCTATCAGCCGGAGAAAGGCAAAAGCTGATGGCTGCGGTTCAGGACACATATGAGGTGGAAGCAGTTGCTCATAGTGCGGACGCGAAGGGCGGATTGCCTGTTTCGCTTTCTCATGTCGACCGCACATTCGGCAGCCTCAAAGTATTGCGGCACTTCAATCTGGAGGTACCATCCGGGCAGTTTCTGGCCGTTGTCGGACGCTCTGGCGGTGGTAAGTCCACGCTTCTGCGCCTGATTTCGGGTCTCGACCTGCCCGATGGCGGGCGCGTAGCCGTTGGCGGGGAAGCGCTGACCGGGATCAGCCCGTCAGTGCGTCTGCTTTTTCAGGAAGCGCGGCTGGTGCCGTGGCAGCGTGTGACCGACAATGTCGGCATCGCGCGCGGCGAGAACTGGCGTGAGGCGGCACTGTCGGTTCTATCCGATGTCGGGCTGGAAGGGCGCGGCAATGACTGGCCTTCCGTTCTGTCCGGTGGCCAGCGCCAGCGCGTGGCGCTTGCTAGGGCGCTGGTCAGCGATCCGAAAATTCTGCTGCTGGACGAACCCTTTGGCGCACTAGATGCGCTGACACGCATTGAGATGCACCGTCTTTTGGAGCGCATCTGGACGAAGCGCGGCTTTACTACTGTGCTGATCACCCATGATGTGTCGGAAGCCGTTGCTCTCGCAGACCGTGTGATCGTGTTGCGCGAAGGATCCATTGCGCTCGATATCGACATTGATCTGGAGCGCCCGCGACGTGAACTTGCCGATGCCCGCGCAATTGATCTGCAGAAGCAGATTCTGGACGCAGTCTAAGCGGTTATCCCCGAAACAATGATATATAAACGCTGCGATCTGAATTGATCGCGGCGCGAAGCCTTGCTGGCCCTTGACAGCAACTGCGATATCGATAAATTCCAACTGGACTAGTGGAAATACCAGTGGGTCAGTGGGAACTGCGGTGATCGTCGCACATAATCTTCTGCTCGATAAAAATACGGGTCTTGGGCGAAATCTGGAGCGGCGCACGATCAAGGATGTGATCGCCGACAAGATTGCAGCTCTTATTGCGTCCGGTTTGCTGGCGGTTGGAGATGAGCTGCCAGGCGAACGGGAGCTGTCCGCTGCCCTTTCGGTCAGCCGTCAGACGGTACGCAGCGCTATTCAGACGCTTGCTGCGCGTGGCGTGCTGGAAGTCTCGCACGGATCGCGCACAAGGGTCGCCAAAGCTGATCTTTCCGGCATGGCGGTTGGCATAACATCGCGGCTCAATGTCGATCTTTACGATGTCCATGCCGTGCATGCGGCGAGACTTCTGGTTGAGCAGCAGATTGTCGGCGATGCCGCAGAGCGTATTTCGGACGAAGCACTGGACATACTGCGTCGTTCGCTCAAGGCGCAGATCGATTGTCTGAACGATCCCGTACGCTTTCTCATCTGCGACCGCGAGTTTCACGTCACCATTTATCGCGAATGCGGAAATCCGTTGCTCGCTGATATAGTCACCGATCTTTACACCTACATGCTGGAGCATCGCCGGCGTGCTGTCGCTCAGCCGGGCGCGATTGATGGCAGTTTTTCCGACCATCAGGCGATCTTGCAGGCGCTGGAAAAGCGCGACCGGAACGCAGCCATGGCGGCCTTCGCCGCGCATGAAGAGCGGATTTACGTTTCAACAAAGAACTTGCTTGCCAAGGTGCGCGACAAACGCGGCTGAGGGCGCTGGATGCTGTCAGCATCCGTGAATGGGAAAGGCAGAATTGCATGCATGTTTTGATTATCGGCGCGGCAGGAATGGTTGGCCGCAAGCTTTCCGAAGCAATCGCCCGCGACGGCGGCATTGACGGAAATCCCGTCGAGCAACTGACGCTGGTGGACGTGATTGCACCGACCCCACCGGAAGGCTTTACAGGCACAGTCCATGCGAGCGCAGGCGATATTTCCGATCCCGCTGTCACGCGCGCACTGATTGCAAAGCGACCGGACCTCATCTTTCATCTCGCCGCCATCGTTTCCGGCGAGGCGGAACTCGATTTCGACAAGGGCTATGCGATCAATCTCGACGGCACGCGCTATCTGCTCGAGGCGATCCGCAAGGAAGGCGAAAAAGCGCCATACAAGCCGCGCGTTGTCTTCACATCGTCCATTGCCGTGTTCGGTTCACCGTTCCCGGAAAAGATCGATGACGAGTTTTTCCTGACGCCCCGCACCAGCTATGGCGCGCAGAAAGCCATCGGCGAATTGCTGCTGGCAGATTATGCCCGCAAGGGTTTTCTGGATGGCATTGGCATTCGCCTGCCAACGGTCTGCATTCGCCCCGGCAAGCCAAACAAGGCGGCGTCGGGCTTCTTCTCCAATATCCTCCGCGAACCTCTGGTCGGGCAGGAAGCTATCCTGCCGGTCGATGAATCGGTGCGCCATTGGCATGTAAGCCCACGCCGGGCCGTTGGCTTCCTGCAGCATGCTGCGACCATCGATCTGGCTAAAGTCGGTCATCGCTGCATTCTCAATATGCCGGGTTTGTCGGCAACGGTCGGTGAGCAGATCGAAGCTCTTCGCCGTGTCGCAGGCGACAAGGCGGTGGCGCTCATCCGTCGCGAGTCCGATCCGTTGATCGAAAGCATCGTGTCCGGTTGGGCGCAGGATTTCGATGCAAGCCGCGCCACCGCGCTCGGTTTTGTCGGCGACAAGTCCTTCGATGAAATCATCCGCATCCATATCGAGGATGAGCTCTCCTAGAGCCTGAACGGCCTCGATATCAATGAGCGGTAACGCAGAAAATAACGGGAGGTTTCGCATGACGCCGGGCAATACGGCAACCGTGATCGGTCTTGGCTCGATGGGGTGGGGCGCTGCCCTATCCCTGTTGCGGGCCGGGTTTCACGTCAAGGGCGTGGATATCCGCGACGAAGTGCTGAAGCGGTTTACGGCGGAAGGCGGCGAAGCTTTTACCGCGCCTGTTGATGCGGGCAAAAGCGATGTCGTCTTTGTCTTCGTGGTCAATTCCGATCAGGCCAAGGACGTGCTGTTTGGCCCGAAAGGCGCGGTGCAGACTGCCGCACCCGGCACGGTGTTCCTCCTATGCGTAACGATGGCGCCGAGTGTCACGGTCGAGATCGCCGCCAAGCTTGAAGCTGCGGGCATGGCGGTCATCGATGCGCCGGTTTCCGGCGGCTATCAAAAGGCGCTGACCGGCGAAATGACAGTTATGGGGTCGGGCGCGGACGCGGCTTTCGCCAAAGCCTCGACCGCTCTTGATGCTGTTGCGGCCAAGGTATTCCGGCTTGGCGAAGAGCCTGGCCTTGGCTCAAAAGTCAAGATGATCAATCAGTTGCTGGCAGGTGTTCACATTGCAGCTGCTGCGGAAGCGTTGACGCTTGCCGCCAAGGTTGGCCTTGATTTGCAAACTGTGTTCGATGTTATCCGCGTTTCCGCTGGCTCGTCATGGATGTTCGAAAATCGCGGGCCGCATATCGTCGATGGCGATTACACACCACGTTCTGCGGTCAATATTTTCGTCAAGGATATGGGCATTGTGACCGGCGAAGCGTCCGATGCAGGCGGCTCCACGCCGCTCAGTGAAGCTGCATTGGCCTTGTTTAGTCAAGCATCTGAGGCGGGTTTCGGCCTCGAAGACGATGCCGCTGTTGCCAAGATACTCGCCGCCCGTAGCGGCATTGTCCTGCCGGGCATGCCGGGCGCGGAGAAATAACTATGGCTATCGTATTGGGCGCCATTGCCGATGACTTCACCGGAGCCACGGACCTTGCCGGATTGCTGGCCCGCAGCGGCTATCCGATTTCCCTGCGCTTCGGATTGCCTGACGAAAATGAAGCCCCGGACGTGACAACGACCGCACCTTTCGAGATCATCGCGCTGAAATGCCGGACCATCCCGGTTGACGAGGCCGTCAATCAGGTGCGCGCGGCATATGCGTGGCTGAAAGCCGCCGGCGCACAGCGGTTCTATTGGAAATATTGCTCAACTTTCGACAGCACTGCCGAAGGTAATATCGGGCCTGTGGCGGAAGCTTTGATGGCAGATATCGGCGCGTCGCAGACGATCTATTGCCCGGCATTTCCCGAAAATGGCCGCAGCATTTTCATGGGGCATCTTTTCGTCGGCGAGCAGCCGCTGGATGAAAGCCCGATGAAGGATCATCCGCTCACGCCGATGCGGGATTCCAGCCTGGTGCGGTTGTTGCAGCCGCAGGTCAAAGGCAAGGTCGGGCTGGCCAATCGCCTCGTCGTGGCGCGTGGTGTCGATGCCTTGAAGGCGCGGCTTGCCGAACTCGCCGGGCAGGGCGTGGCGCATGTTGTTGTTGATGCGGTTGCCGATGAAGATCTCGGAACCATTGCCGAGGCGACGCTGGATCTGCCCTTGCTCACCGGTGGCAGCGCGCTTGCCATGCCGTTGCCCGGCCTTCTCGCTAAAGCAGGACAATTGCAGCAAAGCAGACAAGAGGCGCAAGCGCCTGTTGTTGGCGAAGGCCAGATCGTGCTTTCCGGCAGCTGTTCGGCGATGACGCTCAAACAGGTCGCGCATTACGCGGACAAGGCGGCGAGCTATCGTCTCGATCCGCTGCAACTGGCAGAGCATGGCGCAGGCGAGGCCGTCGCCTGGCTCCGGCAGCGTCCGGTGGATGAGCCGAAGCTCATCTATGCCAGCGCGGAACCGGCATCGGTCCGTGCCGCGCAGGAAAAGCTCGGTGTGGAGCGAGCAGGCCGGATTGTCGAAGAGGCTCTTGCCGCACTGGCGCGCGAGGCTTTTAGCCTCGGTATTCGCCGTTTCGTTGTGGCGGGCGGTGAAACATCCGGTGCAGTCGCACAGTCGCTCGGGGTTTCCCGCGTGATGGTGGGGCAGGAGATCGCGCCCGGCGTTCCATGGACTTTCGCCTCGGTGGAAGGCGATGCGGTCGCGCTTGCGCTTAAATCCGGTAATTTCGGTTCCGAGTCCTTCTTTGAAACGGCGCTGCGCAAGCTGGAGGCTGCATGAGCGAAGAAGCGAAACTCCGTGAAACCATATGCCTGATGGCGAAGTCCATGTTCGACCGAGGGCTGACAGGCGGTTCGTCAGGCAATATTTCGGCGCGCCTGTCGGACGGAAGGCTGCTTGTGACCCCGACCGGGAGTTCTTTCGGCAATCTCGATCCGGCAAAGCTGTCGCTTTTCGATCAGCAGGGCAACTTCATCGGTGGCGACAAACCAACCAAGGAAATGCCGTTGCACGCCGCTTTCTACGAGACGCGGGCAGCCAAAACCGGGGCTGTGGTGCATCTGCATTCCTGCCATTCCGTTGCACTGTCCATGCTGCCGGATGTGGACCCGGACAATATGCTGCCGCCGCTGACAGCCTATTCGATCATGAAACTCGGCAAGGTGAAGCTGCTGCCATATTTCATTCCCGGCGATCCTGCCATGGGCGATGCGATCCGTGGTCTGGCGGGCAAGCGCAGCGCCGTAATGCTGGCCAATCACGGCCCGGTCGTTGCCGCCAAGGATCTGGAAGCGGCTGTCTATGCGGTTGAAGAACTTGAGGAAACGGCGAAGCTCGCCATGCTCACGCGCGGCTTGAAACCAAACATGCTGACGGAGGCGCAAATTCGCCAGATCGTCGATAAATTTGATGTGGAGTGGGATTGATATGGCCAGTTTTTCAGCCAATCTCGGCTTTCTCTGGCAGGACTTGCCGCTGCCTGACGCCATCCGGGCGGCAAAAGTCGCCGGGTTCGATGCCGTGGAATGCCATTGGCCCTATAAATTTGAGCCTGGCGATGTCGCTGCCGCCTTGCGTGAAACCGGGCTTAAGATGCTCGGCCTCAATACAAGTCGCGGCAATGTCGAGGCCGGTGATAATGGTCTGGCGGCGATTCCGGGACGAGAAGAAGAGGCGCAGGCGGCGATTCGTCAGGCAGTTGATTATGCCGTCGCCATTGGAGCGCTTAATATCCATGTCATGGCGGGAAAGGCGGAAGGTGAGGTGGCGCATCGCACATTCCTCACCAATCTCACCTATGCCTGCGAGCGTGCCGCCGCACATGGCATAACGATCCTGATCGAGCCGCTGAACCACCGCGATGCGCCGGGATATTTTCTGAAGACATCGGAACAAGCCATTGCAATCATTAGCCAAGTGGCGGCAAGCAACCTGAAGCTGATGTTCGATTGCTACCATCTTCAGATCATGGAAGGCGATATCAGCAAGCGGCTGGAAGCGTTGCAGCCGCATATCGGACATGTCCAGATTGCTGCCGTACCCGACCGTGCAGAACCCGACCATGGCGAGCTGGATTACCGGCATATCGTGCGTTTGCTCGATACTCTGGGCTATGAAAAGCCGCTCGGTGCTGAATATCGCCCGAAAACCACGACTGATGCCGGGCTGTCCTGGCTGCCCGGGTTGAAGGCTTTGTGATGAGAGCAGCGGGTCGCATGGTCTCTTCCGTTATTGTTTCGGGATTGCGGCAAAACGAGATTGACTCGCGGCGTTTGAGCGGCCATCAATGGACAAGTGGTCCGTTCACCTTACCAGTTAAGGGTGGAACGGTACCGGCAGGGAATTGACGGCATACGCAGTAAGCGCGCCGAGTATCGGCTGCGCAGCATCGACCTAATATTGAAATTCGATAATGCATGCAGGCCAAAGCATATCCGCCCTCCGGGTTACGAGGATCGACAGGATCTTGCTTCAATAGAAAATTCAGATTGAGCGCGCTCTGAGGCCGGAGCCGAAACACGGAGGAATGCTGCGATGAGTGAGGCAACAGGTGCGAAGAGTGGGGCCATTGCGCTTGTCACCGGCGGCGGTACAGGTGTGGGGCGCGCTATCGCCAAGGCCCTCGGAGCACAAGGTTATCATGTCGTCATTTCCGGTCGTCGCATCGACGTGCTGGAAAAGGCCGCGTCCGATCTTGCATCGCAAACCGGCGGAAGCTTTCACCCAATTGCAGCCGATGTGGGCGATCCGGTCGCCGTGCGCAAATTGTTTGATGCGATTGTTGAAAAGTTCGGGCGGCTTGATCTTCTGGTCAATAATGCGGGCGTTCTCGTTCCCGGTGTATCGCTTGAAGACGTCACATTCGAAGATTGGAGCGCGATTGTCGGCGCCAATCTGACAGGCGCATTTTTGTGCACCCAGCAGGCTTTCCGGGTGATGAAAGCGCAAAATCCGCGCGGGGGCCGCATCATCAATAATGGGTCCATCTCTGCGACCACACCGCGCCCCAATTCCGCGCCTTATACGGCGACGAAACACGCAATTGCAGGGCTGACCAAATCGACCGCGCTCGACGGTCGCAACTTCGATATCGCCTGCGGCCAGATCGATATCGGCAATGCCGCCAGCGATATGACGCAGAAGATTTCGACCGGTGTCATTCAGGCCAATGGGACAATGGCGGCGGAGCCGACCATTGATCCGGCGCATGTCGCCAATGCGGTCGTCTATATGGCAAGCCTGCCGCTTGACGCCAATGTGCTGACCATGACCGTCATGGCAACCAAGATGCCATTCGTGGGCCGGGGTTAAAAACCTGCGAGACAACAACAGGTGCCGAAAGAGGAATTCGGCGCGGATAGCATAAAAAGCAAGGAGAATATTCGCGATAGATTTGGGCGTCGGAAGTGAGGAGCCGACATTCACATCTTCTGAAAACACAGAATGCAGTCTGGGAGGAGATGCATGGCCACTGTTCAGTTCGCCGAAGTGAAAAAGTCTTTCGGCAATTTCCCCGTCATCAAAGGCGTCAATATCGATATTGAAGACGGCGAGTTCGTCATTCTCGTCGGCCCGTCGGGCTGCGGAAAATCGACCTTGTTGCGCATGCTGGCCGGGCTGGAGAATATCTCCGGCGGCGAAATCCGCATCGGCGGACGGCCGGTCAACAACCTGCCGCCCAAGGAACGCGATATCGCCATGGTGTTCCAGAACTATGCGCTCTACCCGCATATGACGGTCGCCAAGAACATGGCGTTCTCGCTGATGCTGAATTCGGCACCGCAGGCGGAAATCGACAAGCGCGTGAATTATGCCGCGAGCATTCTGGGCCTGACCAATCTGCTCGACCGTTATCCGCGCCAGCTTTCCGGTGGTCAGCGCCAGCGCGTGGCCATGGGCCGCGCCATCGTTCGCGATCCGCAGGTCTTCCTGTTTGATGAGCCTTTGTCGAACCTCGACGCCAAGCTGCGCGTTGCGATGCGTGCCGAAATCAAGGAACTGCATCACCGCTTGAAAACGACGACTGTCTACGTGACGCATGATCAGATTGAGGCCATGACCATGGCCGACAAGATCGTCGTCATGCATGACGGCATTGTGGAGCAGGTCGGTTCGCCGCTGGAACTCTACGATAATCCCAACAATCTGTTTGTGGCTGGCTTTATCGGTTCCCCGGCCATGAACATGATCAAGGGCAAGCTCGATCCACAAAATCCGCAGGTGTTCGTGGCTACCGATGGCACAAGGCTGCCATTGTCACGCAGCTATCCGCAGGCGGTGGGACGAGACCTCGTTTACGGTCTGCGTCCGGAATATATCCGGCTTGATGGTGCCGGGCTGGCTGCGCCCGTGGTGGTGATAGAACCAACCGGCTACGAAACGCAGATGGTGGTGAGTTTCGGCGGTACGGAAGTCACCTGTGTTTTCCGCGAGCGCATCGATGTGCGTCCCGGAGAGGCGATCAATATTTCGATCGATCCAGGCAATGTTCACCTCTTCGACGAAGAGAGTGGCATGCGTCTTATTGCATGAATTTATACAAGACACGCTGAAGGAGGGGAGAGCCTGAGGCCGTGTCTTTCTGGGAAATCGCATTTCACCAGATACCCGTTTTCGCCTGTAGGGACAGCGAATGCGGCGTAACCAAGTCCCATTTTGGAGGAGGAGCATAATGACTATCAGAAGAAGAACATTCCTAACGGGAACGGCAAGTCTTGTTGGTGCAGTCGGTCTTTCGGGTATGGGCATTCGTCCATCTTTCGCAGCCGAACCGGAATATAAGCCGGAAGCGGGCGCCAGCCTGCGCGTGCTGCGCTGGACGCCTTTCGTGAAGGGCGACGAGGACAGCTGGCTCGCCAACACCAAGAAGTTCACCGAAGCCACTGGCGTCGAAGTCCGTATCGACAAGGAAAGCTGGGAAGATATTCGTCCAAAGGCCGCGGTTGCCGCCAATGTGGGCTCCGGCCCCGATATCGTGATGTGCTGGTTCGACGATGCTCACCAATACCCCGACAAGCTGGTCGATCTGACCGAGCTTGGGACTTATCTCGACGGGAAATATGGCGGTTTTTATGACGGCCTCAAGGGTTATGCGACCCGTGACGGCAAGTTCATCGCCATGCCGCTGACGGCTATTGGCAATGCGATTGTCTATCGTGACAGCCACATGAAAGCGGCTGGCTTCAACGAGTTCCCGCAGGACACGAAAGGCTTCCTTGAGCTGTGCAAGGCCATGAAGGCCAAGGGAACGCCCGCCGGTTTCCCGCATGGTAAGGCTGTTGGCGATGGCAACAACTATGCGCATTGGCTGCTCTGGAGCCATGGTGCACAGATGGTGGATGAAAGCGGCAAGGTGACGATCAATTCGCCGGAAACGATTGCCGCTATCAACTATGCCAAGGAGCTTTACAAGACCTTCATTCCGGGCACGGAAAGCTGGCTCGATATTAACAACAACCGAGCGTTCCTCGCGGGTCAGGTGTCGCTGACGGCTAACGGTGTTTCCATCTATTACGCCGCGAAGAACGATCCGAAGCTCGCGGAATTCGCGGCTGATATGCGCAGCACGAACTTCCCCGTCGGTCCGGTCGGCAAGAGCGTCGAGCTGCATCAGACCAGTTCGCTTCTGCTGTTCAAGCACACGAAATATCCGGAAGCAGCCAAGGCTTACATCAAGTTTATGATGGAAGCCGACCAGATGAATGCCTGGCTCGAAGGCTCCAGCGCCTATTGCTGCCAGCCGCTCAAGGCGTTTGCCGATAATCCGGTCTGGAAGGCAAATCCGATCCACGCGCCTTATGCCCGTGCTTCGGAAACCCTGCGCCCGAATGGCTATGCCGGTCCGCTCGGCTATGCTTCGGCAGCCGTCATGGCCGACTATGTTCTGGTCGACATGTTTGCCGCTGCCGTTACAGGTGCGTCCACGCCGGAAGAGGCTGTCGCGAGCGCTGAGAAACGCGCCAACCGCTATTATCGCGTCTAGTCGCAGAGCTGAGGCGCGAGGGTGTACCCCGCGCCTCGTTTCTTTTGTGGTTCTGGAGATGTGTATCCATGACGATGACCAATTCTACCGGTGGCGGACTATCCGGAGACCCCGGTGCGATAAAACGGCCTTTCATGTCTCGCCTGGCAAACAATCACAACATGCTGGGCTTTCTGTTCATGTTGCCCGCAGCGGTGTTTCTGGTCTGCTTTCTGACCTATCCGCTCGGTCTTGGCGTCTGGCTGGGCTTCACCGACACGAAGATTGGCCGCGATGGCATTTTCATCGGCTTGGAAAATTACGAATTCCTGTGGGATGACAGCGTTTTCTGGCTGTCGGTGTTCAATACGGTGCTCTACACGACCGTCGCGTCGGTTCTGAAATTCGGTCTCGGCCTTTGGCTTGCGCTGCTGCTGAACGAAAACCTGCCGTGCAAATCCTTCTTCCGCGCCATCGTGCTGCTGCCATGGGTGGTGCCGACGGTGCTTTCAGCGCTGGCATTCTGGTGGATCTACGATGCCCAGTTCTCGATCATTTCATGGTCGCTGATCAAAATGGGCCTCATCGAACAACCCATCAACTTCCTTGGCGATCCCACCAATGCACGGCTTTCCGTCATCGCGGCCAATGTGTGGCGCGGCATTCCATTTGTGGCAATCTCGCTACTCGCCGGTTTGCAGACCATTCCCGCCTCATTGCAGGAAGCGGCCTCGCTTGACGGTGCTTCGAGCTGGCAGCGTTTCCGGCATGTGACATTGCCGATGCTGACGCCGATCATCGCCGTTGTGATGACGTTTTCCGTGCTGTTCACCTTCACGGATTTCCAGCTGATCTACGTTCTGACCAAGGGCGGTCCGGTCAATGCAACCCATCTGATGGCGACCTTGTCATTCCAACGCGCCATTCCCGGCGGTCAATTGGGTGAGGGCGCCGCGATTGCGGTCGCGATGATCCCGTTCCTGCTTGCCGCCATCATGTTTTCTTTCTTCGGCTTGCAACGTCGCAAATGGCAGCAGGGCGGGAGCGACTGACAATGGAGATGACCATGAAATCCAAGGCACCTTTCAATGAAGCCGCTTTGAAGGACGATAGCCAAGGCATGTCCTATCTCAATCGCCTGCCGCGGCGGGTGGTGACGATCTACATACCCATAGCGCTGTTCGTCTTCGTGCTGCTGTTTCCGTTTTACTGGATGGCGATCACTGCCGTAAAACCGAACTCGCAGCTTACGGATTATGATAATTTCAGCCCCTTCTGGGTGGTGGGGCCAACGCTCGACCATATCAAATATCTGCTGTTCGAGACCTCTTATCCGGGTTGGCTGTGGAACACGATGCTGGTGGCAACGGCCTCCACATTCCTGTCGTTGGTCGCTTCAGTTCTGGGAGCCTATGCGATTGAACGCATCCGGTTTACCGGCTCACGCTCGGTTGGCCTGTTCATCTTTCTGGCCTATCTGGTGCCGCCGTCGATCCTGTTCATTCCGCTGGCATTCATCGTGTTCAAGCTCGGCATCTATGACTCGCGTCTGGCGCTGATCTTCACCTATCCCACCTTCCTCATTCCGTTCTGCACATGGCTGCTGATGGGATATTTCCGTTCCATTCCTTTCGAGCTGGAGGAAAGTGCGCTGGTGGATGGCGCCAATCGCTGGCAGATTCTGCTCAAGATCATTCTGCCGCTGGCTGTGCCGGGTTTGATCTCGGCAGGCATCTTTGCCTTCACGCTTTCCTGGAACGAATTCATCTATGCGCTGACATTCATTCAGTCTTCGGAAAACAAGACTGTTCCAGTGGGCGTGCTGACCGAGCTGGTGCGCGGCGATATTTTCGAATGGGGCGCGCTGATGGCAGGGGCTCTGTTCGGCTCCCTGCCGGTGGTGATCCTCTATTCGTTCTTCGTTGACTACTACGTATCGTCGATGACTGGCGCGGTGAAGGAATAGGCGGCATCGCGGCT
The DNA here is from genome assembly GCF_029909865.1 of Ochrobactrum sp. 19YEA23. NCBI lineage: Bacteria > Pseudomonadati > Pseudomonadota > Alphaproteobacteria > Hyphomicrobiales > Brucellaceae > Ochrobactrum > Ochrobactrum sp. 19YEA23. Next base: position 254,383 of record NZ_JASAMQ010000003.1, read on the forward strand.
TCCAGTGCGGCGCTCGCGCCATTTGTCTCTATGCGCATCCAGAAAACCGTTGAACACTTTTCTGGATGCGCTCTCAACAATCGTGCCGCAGCTGACTTAGAGCGGTTCCGGTTAAAACGGAATCGTGGAACCGCTCTATCTATTTGTTTTTACGCATTTCTCTGCGTAGGCGCTACGCACTTTTGCTGGAAATGCTCTAATGGTCGGCTGCGGCACAAAGTTTTAGGGGGCTGTTGAAGACGGTACCCACTTTGCGGGCAAAAACTCCATACTTTCGCAATTTCTTGTTGCAATTCATTTGCAATTGCAGAATATGAGCGGGGCGAGAGTTTCATTCCAGTTTGCAGACGATCCCATTCGCAAAGCGGAATACCGTATTTCAGTTGCAAATAACTCCTAATAGCAAAAGTGAGAAAGAGATGTTCAACAAGCTGAGACGATTGATCCTGACCGGCATGGCTGGTGCAGCGCTGGCGGCGATACTGTCGGTGGCTCCTTCCGCAGCGCAGGAAAAGTTCAAGGCTGTCACAACCTTCACAGTCATTGCCGATATTGCGCGAAATGTTGCAGGCGACGCTGCCGTCGTTGAATCGATCACCAAGCCTGGTGCGGAAATCCATAATTACCAGCCCACACCCGGCGACATAAAACGGGCACAGGGCGCGCAGCTTGTCCTGTGGAACGGGCTTAACCTCGAACTCTGGTTTGAAAAGTTCTTTCACAATCTGAAGGACGTGCCGAGTGTGGTGGTATCGGAAGGCGTCGAGCCGATGGGTATTACAGAAGGGCCATATAGCGGTAAGCCGAACCCTCACGCGTGGATGTCGCCGACTGCGGCGCTGATCTATGTCGATAATATCCGCGATGCTTTCGTCAAATACGATCCGGCGAATGCCGACACCTATAAGGCGAATGCCGAGGCTTACAAGCAGAAGATCCGGGCCGCGATAGAGCCGATCAAGGCGAAGCTTGCCACCGTTCCGGAAGACAAGCGCTGGCTCGTTTCGAGCGAAGGGGCCTTTTCCTATCTCGCGCGCGATTTCGGTCTGAAGGAACTTTATCTCTGGCCGATCAATGCCGACCAGCAGGGCACGCCGCAGCAGGTGCGCAAGGTGATCGATGCCGTGCGCAAGAATGGCATCACCGTTGTCTTCTCCGAAAGCACGATTTCGTCCGCTCCCGCTGAACAGGTGGCCCGCGAAACCGGCGCTCGCTATGGCGGCGTGCTCTATGTGGATTCTCTGACGGACGCGGATGGCCCGGTGCCAACCTATATCGATCTCTTGCGCGTCACCTCCGACACCATCGTCAAGGGACTGACCCATCAGTCCTGATCCGATCATTGCCCATGCCGGCGCCCGTCATTGTGGCGGGCGCTTACTCGATCCGTATGAAAGATTTATCCGATGAATGCTCAACCCGACTGGCAGAGCCATTTCGGTTCCGGTTTTGAAGATGGCGGCATTGCCGTCGATGGCGCTACCGTGACCTATCGCAACGGCCTGACCGCCTTGCGCGATGCGAGTTTTCGCATCCCGACCGGCACGATTGCCGCTCTTGTCGGCGTCAACGGGTCGGGCAAATCAACCTTGTTCAAGGCGATCATGGGCTTTGTGCGTGTTGCGCGCGGTTCGATCCAAGTGCTGGGCATGACGGTTGAGGAAGCCTTGCGCAAGAACCTCGTCGCCTATGTGCCGCAATCGGAAGAGGTGGACTGGAATTTTCCGGTTCTGGTCGAGGATGTGGTGATGATGGGCCGCTATGGGCATATGGGCATGATGCGGATACCGAAGGCTGCCGATCATGAAGCGGTGGCCAATGCGCTAGCCCGCGTGAATATGAGCGAGTTTCGCAAGCGCCAGATCGGGGAGCTGTCCGGTGGACAGAAGAAGCGCGTTTTCCTTGCCCGTGCGCTGGCGCAGGACGGTCGCGTCATCCTTCTTGATGAGCCGTTTACGGGCGTCGATGTGAAGACCGAAGAGCAGATCATCACGCTGTTGCGCGAACTGCGCGACGAAGGTCGCGTGATGTTGGTTTCAACGCACAATTTGGGTTCCGTGCCGGAGTTCTGTGACCGCACGATCCTGATCAAAGGCACGGTGCTGGCCTATGGGCTGACGTCGGACACATTCACGCAGACTAATCTGGAAAAGACCTTTGGTGGCGTTCTGCGTCATTTCGTTTTGAACGAAGCGCAAGGCGGAGCTTCTGCCTCCATTGGCGTGATTACCGACGATGAACGCCCGCTGATCCTTCAGGGTGGCAAGGCAGCCATTCGCAATACGGGCGATGGAGAAGGAGGGCGGGAATGATGGAAACGCTTCTCCAGCCATTTACTTATGGCTACATGCTTGATGCCATGTGGGTGTCGGCGCTGGTCGGTGGCGTCTGCGCTTTCCTGTCCTGCTATCTGATGCTCAAGGGCTGGTCGCTGATCGGCGACGCCTTGTCCCATTCCATCGTTCCCGGTGTTGCCGGAGCCTATATGCTGGGACTGCCGTTTTCCATCGGCGCGTTCTTTTCGGGTGGGATGGCGGCGGCGGCCATGCTGTTCCTGAACCAGCGGACGAAGCTGAAGGAAGACGCTATTATCGGCCTGATCTTCTCAGGCTTCTTCGGATTGGGCCTGTTCATGGTGTCGATCTCGCCCACCTCGGTGAATATCCAGACTATCGTGCTCGGTAACATCTTGGCGATTACCCCGGGCGATAAGCTGCAGCTCGGCATCATCGGTTTCGTGTCGCTCGCCATTCTGCTCGTTAAATGGAAAGACCTCATGGTCACATTCTTCGATGAAAGCCATGCGCGTTCGATTGGCCTCAATCCGACAGCGTTGAAGATTATGTTCTTCACGCTTCTTTCTGCATCAACGGTTGCGGCGCTCCAGACGGTTGGCGCTTTCCTCGTCATCTGTATGGTGGTGACACCGGGTGCGACGGCCTATCTGCTGACAGATCGCTTTCCGCGACTGCTGGTCATCGCCGTAATAATCGGTGCTGCCACAAGTTTTGTCGGGGCCTATGCAAGCTACTTTCTCGACGGCGCAACGGGCGGCATCATTGTCGTGTTGCAGACGGCGATTTTCCTGAGCGCATTCTTCTTCGCGCCGAAGCATGGCATGATTGCCAGCCGACGCCGCGCCGCTGAGACACAGGCGCTGGAGGCATCGCAATGAGCAGCATCGAAACGCTTCTTTCGCCATTCGAATTTCCGTTCATGGTCAATGCGCTGGTGATTTCGGTCACGGTGGCAATCCCCATGGCGCTACTGTCCTGCTTTCTGGTTCTCAAGGGCTGGTCGTTGATGGGCGATGCAATCAGTCACGCAGTGTTTCCCGGCGTGGTGATCGCCTATGTCGTGGGTTTTCCCTATGCCGTGGGAGCCTTCGTCGCGGGCATGTTCTGCGCCATCGCGACCGGCTTTCTGAAAGATAACAGCCGCATCAAGCAGGATACGGTCATGGGCGTGGTGTTTTCCGGCATGTTCGGGCTGGGGCTGGTGCTCTATGTCAAAGTAAGGCCGGACGTCCATCTCGACCACATTCTGTTTGGCGATATGCTCGGTGTTTCGTGGTTCGATATCGGACAGGCAGCGCTTATCGCGGTCCTCACCGTGGCAATCATCGGCGTCAAATGGAAAGACTTCCTTTTGCATGCCTTCGATCCCGCGCAAGCGAGGGCCGTTGGTCTTCGGGTCAACTTCCTGCATTACGGGCTGCTCAGCCTCATCTCGCTGACAATTGTGGGCGCGTTGCAGGCCGTTGGTATCATCCTCGCCATTGCCATGCTGATCGCGCCGGGTGCCATTGCGTTTCTCCTGACGCGCAAGTTCAGCACCATGCTGTTGCTGTCTGCTGTTATCGCGGCGTTTGGTTCGTTCGCAGGCGTTTATCTGTCGTTCTTCATTGACAGCGCGCCAGCTCCGACGATTGTTCTTTTGCTTTCAATAACCTTCGCTGCGGCCTTCATTTATGCCACGCGCAAGGCGGCCCGGATCGAGGCTTCGGAGATGGCATGAGCGTAAGGGCTTCTTCGAATCTCCCAATTTCTGCATAGTGGCGAGATGAAGAAAGAAGCAACGGCATTGACGATCTATCTGAAGCGCGGATTATCCACTGTTGCCATGATGCTCGTGGCGGTGATGTGCAGTCCAGTTCAGGCTCAGGAAACGGACAAACCCGGCATCTGCGAGGCGGATAGTTTCGAGAATACGAAATATATCATCTGCAAGCCTGATAACGGCGTCGCCGGGCTGAGGCTGTTCTGGAAAGGGGCTGATAGCGAGCCCTATCGGACATTCTCGAGCGTTGCCAAGGCCGTCAGCGATGAAGGCCACACACTGGTTTTCGCGATGAATGCCGGAATGTACGGACCTGATTTTTCGCCCATCGGCCTTTATGTCGAGAACGAGCAGGAGCTGCGTCCTGCCAACAGACAAAAAGGTGAAAGCGCAGGTGGTCCTGTGCCGAATTTCTACAAAATGCCGAACGGAGTTTTCTTCTGGGATGACAAGGCTGCGGGAGTTCTCCCCACCGATACGTTTTTAAAACGCAGGTCGAAGGTCAGCTTCGCGACCCAGTCCGGGCCCATGCTGGTTATCCGCAACAAATTGCACCCGGCCTTTATCGTCGGCTCGACGGATCGCACGCGCCGCAGCGGCGTCGGCGTTTGCGAGAATGGTGCTGTCCGTTTTGCGATCAGTGAAGACCCGGTGAATTTCCATGATTTCGCGCGCATGTTTCGCGATCATCTGAAGTGCCCGAATGCCCTGTTTCTCGATGGCGGAAACGGCACCGGCATTTACAGCCCGGAACTGGGCCGAAACGACATATCCTGGCACGGTGGTTTCGGCCCGATTGTCGGCTTCGTGGAATAGGGTTGGCCGCGCGCTAGCTGTCGCTAGGCGTCTCGATGAGTTCCATGGCAAGCGCCCGTGCCGTGTCGGAAATGTCTGGATTGAAGACCAGCCAATAGCCGTTGTCGCTGGTCAGAGATATGTCGCAGGCATGAACAAGCTGCCCGCGCCGCACTGCGCCGTCGATCAGCCCTGACCAGCCGAGCGCAACACCCTGATCGGCAATCGCAGCTTCGATCACCAGATTATAGGTGTTGAACACGAGGCCATAATTGCCGTCTACGATTTCCTCGCCGATGGCATGCAGCCATGATTGCCACGTGAACCAGCGGTCGCCCTGCAACGTGTCGAGATGCAAGAGTGACGCTGCGCCAAGCCCCTTGCCGTTGGGAAAGCCATCGCTTTTTTCGAGATAGGCGGGCGAGCAGACAGGCACGACCTTTTCGCCGATGAAGGGGACGGAGCCTTTGGGAAAATCATTCCGCCCGCCAAACAGGATTGCGATGTCTGCTTCACGATAGTCGAGGGGCTGGAGCATGGAGGATGCTGTGATGCGCACGTCGACCTCGGGGTGTTTCGGTCTGAACTGCGCCACGCGCGGCATCAACCAGAAAGTGGCAAAGCCATAATCCGTTGCAATCCGCAAACCGGGTGAGCGCTGCCTGCGACGGATCTGCTGCACCGCGTCCTCGATTCCGTCCAGACCAGCCCGCACAGCCGCATAGAGAATCCGCCCATCCGGCAGAATTTCGACGCCACGCGCCCGCCTGGCAAACAGGGTGACGCCCAAACGGTCTTCCATGCGTTTTATTTGATAGCTGACGGCAGGTTGCGTCATGCCGAGTTCACGCGCTGCGAGGGTCAGATTTTCCAACCGCCCGACCGCTTCGAAAACGCCAAGGCTGCCAAGATCCCAGGAAGGAGAAACCATAAATAGCCTTTATATCTTCGATAAAAAATGAATGGGTTTTTCCTTAGCGTAAATGGTGTTTTCCTGAAAGTCGAAATGCAAGCCATAACGGCTTTTGATTGTACGAGATGCGGAATGCATCCATCAACGAGGGGTCTCCGATGCGTTATTTGAAAATGACTGCACTGGCGTTTGCGGCGTTCACGGGGCTGGCGGGAACGGCTTATGCTGCCGATCCGGCTGCATGCGAAACAATCCGCCTGTCCGATCCGGGCTGGACCGATATTACCTCGACTAATTCCATCGCAAGCGTGTTGCTGACCGGTCTTGGCTATAAGCCCGACGTGAAGACAATGTCTGTGCCGATTGGCTATGAAGCCCTGAAGACTGGCAATCTTGATGTATTCCTTGGCAACTGGATGCCCGCACAGCAGAAATTCCGCGATGATCTCGACAAGGCCAAAGCCGCCGAAGTGATTGTCAAGAATCTGGAAGGCGCGAAATTCACGCTCGCAGTGCCGGATTATGTCGCGAGTGAAGGCATCAAGGATTTTGCCGATCTTGCCGCTCACGGCGATAAATTCGGCAAGGAGATTTACGGTATTGAGCCGGGTGCTCCGGCCAACCAGAATATCCAGAAGATCATCGAAGACCCGAAATTCAAGCTCAACGGCTGGAAGATCGTGGAATCCAGCGAGCAGGCCATGCTGGCGCAGGTGGACCGCAAGAACAAGGACAAGGGCTGGGTGGTGTTTCTCGCCTGGGCTCCGCATCCTATGAACACCAAGCTGAAGATTGAATATCTGTCTGGTGGGGATGATTATTTCGGCCCTGACTTTGGCGGTGCTGAAGTCTACACGCTCGCCCGCACCGGCTGGTCGGCGAACTGCCCGAATGCTGCAACCTTCTTCAAGAACCTCACCTTCACCGTGGATATTGAAAACGAGTTGATGGGTAAGATTCTGGACGAGGGCGCGGAAGGTCCGGCGGCTGCGAAGGAATGGCTGAAAGCCCATCCTGAACAGATCGACAAGTGGCTCACGGGTGTGACCACGCTGAAAGGCGAACCCGGCGCTGCCGCTGTCAAGGCAAGTCTCGGTCTCTGATCGCCAGACGTAAAGATTGCAAGGCGGGCATTTCGATGCCCGCCGTTTCGCGTTTCACTTATGCCAAATGGTTCCGCACAGATGAAAAAGCCGAATATCCTCATTCTCATGGTCGACCAGTTGAACGGGACGTTTTTCCCGAATGGTCCCGCAGATTTTTTGCATGTTCCGCATTTGCGCAAGCTTGCAGAGCGGTCCACCCGTTTTGCCAATTGCTATACGGCGAGCCCGCTTTGCGCCCCGGCGCGTGCTTCTCTGATGTCGGGTCAGCTGCCGTTTCGCACCGGCGTTTATGATAATGCAGCCGAATTTTCGTCCGAGATACCAACCTATGCGCACCACTTGCGCAATGCCGGTTATCAGACAGCGCTTTCCGGCAAGATGCATTTTGTCGGTCCCGATCAGCTGCACGGCTTCGAGCAGCGTCTGACGACGGATATCTATCCTGCCGATTTTGGTTGGACGCCGGATTATCGCAAGCCGGGGGAGCGCATCGACTGGTGGTATCACAATCTGGGTTCCATCACCGGGGCCGGTTCTGCGGAAATTACCAACCAACTCGAATATGATGACGAAGTCGCCTATCAGGCCGAAGCGAAGCTCTACGATCTGGCGCGAGGCCATGACGAGCGTCCGTGGTGCCTGACCGTCAGCTTTACCCATCCGCATGATCCTTACGTGGCGCGCAAGCGTTTCTTTGATCTTTATGCGGATATTCCGGAACTTGACCCGAAGATCGGACCGCTGCCGGAAAGCGAAATCGATCCGCATAGCGAGCGGTTGCTTCGCGCTTCCAAAGCTGAGGATTACGAACTGACCCGCGCGCAGATCAGAACGGCGCGGCAGGCCTATTTCGCCAATATTACCTATGTCGATGAGAAAATCGGCGGCCTCTTGGACGTGATCGAGCGTTGCAACATGGCAGACGATACGATTGTCATCTTCACCTCCGACCACGGCGACATGCTGGGTGAACGCGGCATGTGGTTCAAGATGAGTTTCTTCGAAGGTTCCGCACGCGTGCCGCTGATGATCGCTGCGCCACAAATGCCGGTGGGCCTGATCGATACGCCCGCCTCAACGCTGGACGTGTTGCCGACACTGGCCGATCTGGCAGGGATCGATCTCAACGGCATCATGCCGTGGACGGATGGCGTCTCATTGCTGGAGGTTGCGGCCGGCACGAAGGAACGCGGTGCGGTGCCATGCGAATATGCGGCTGAAGGCACGGTTGCGCCGATGGTTTCGTTGCGTGACGGACAATGGAAGATCAATCTTTGCCGTGTCGACCCACCGCAATTGTTCAATCTCGCGGATGATCCAGATGAGTTGAACAATCTGGCGGCAAGGTCCGAGCATCGCGTGATACTTGAACAACTGATGGTAAAGGCGCTGGGGCGCTGGAACCTCGATCTCTTCGATGCGCATGTTCGCGCCAGTCAGGCCCGCCGCCATGTGGTCTATCCGGCCTTGCGCAACGGGGCATATTATCCGTGGGATTATCAGCCGCTGCAAAAGGCGTCAGAACGCTATATGCGAAACCACATGGACCTGAATGTGCTGGAGGACAACCAGCGTTTTCCACGCACGTAAGATGCGCGCTATGAAAGCGCCAGCAACGTGTCAGCGGCGTCACCATCGATGATGAGGCCGTTGACGATGCCGCTTTTCAGAAGCGCCTTCGCTGCCGCCGCTTTCTCTTGCCCAGCGATGAGCAGCACGACCTGAACCTTCTTTAGCTCGGCAAAGCTGAGTGCGATGGTGCGCTGGTTCATCTCGTGCTCGACCTGCTGCCCGTCCTTGTCGAAGAAAATGCCGTTGGTGTCGCCGATTGCACCGGCGGCACGCAGGCTTTCCAGCTCGGATTTGCTGAGCATGTTCTGGCGGCGCAACAGGGAATCCTCCGTCAACTCGCCAGCGCTGATGAAGCAAACAGAAGCTGTGCGGGCAATCTCCAGCGCACGCGCCACAGAGCGCTGCGAAATGAGCACTTTTCGGTCTTCTGCGGAATCAGCGATGAACGGAACCGGCAGGAAAAAGCCTTGCCCGCCCGTCCGCCGCGCCAGCATGTGCACAACTTCAAATGGATTATAGGCGGAGTTTGCGGTCAGCGACCCCATGACGGAGATGAAGCGAGCCTGCGGTGCGCGTACACCCGCAAGTTGTAATGTCATCTGTTCGATGGTTCTGCCCCAGCCAGTGCCGATGGTGGCTTCCTCATTGTCGGCCAGAAAGCTTTTCAGATAGGTGGCGGCGGCAACACCCACGGCACGGAATGAAACCTGCTTGCGGATTTCAGACGCCGTATCTTCATCGGCATGAAAGCCAAATGGTGGTGTTGAAATACAAAAATCCAATCCATGGCGGCGCATCAGCTCGTTTTCAACGGGAAATGTGCCTGCGTTCTGGTGGTCGATGGAGATGCTGACAAGGCCGCTCTCGCGGGCTTCGCCCAGTATTTTGTTCACGCGCGCCCGGGTCAGGCCTAGTCGGGATGCGGTCGCCTCCTGGTTGAATCCGCCAACGTAATAGAGCCACGCCACGCGCACCATGAGGCTGTCTTCGGATTCACTCATCTGTCCCTCGCTCAATTTCTGCACGGCAAATTACAAATGTATTTCTATTTGACATTTGTAATTTGCCGACGCTTAATACCAATCGTTCCGGCGGACAAGAGCGCGAAAGAGCGGGCAGGTCAATCGGAATGGAACCTGAAGCACAGGCAGCCGAATGGCGTTTCTGGAGGAGCAGAGACCGACATTCGCCGGTGCCTCGGGTGTGGAGGAGTGCGGAAGGCGATAGCGCCATCCGTAACAGGCACTGATCAGCTCGAACTGAACTGCATGTGTGCCGGGAAACAGCAATTCAAAGCCAGTTGTGGAGCCAACCACATGGCTAGTGGGAGGAAAAAATGGGTTCGGGACTTTTCAGGAAAACCATGGCTGTCGCAGCTCTGGCCATGCTTATGGGCACGGCAAGCGCGTCGGCCACCAATGTGGCCTGGGTGCATTCCAATGCCGCGGCGCAGTCCGAGCAGCGTGCAAAAGCCGGCTTTGATGCCTGGCTCAAGGAAACCAACAAGGATTGGAGCATCAGCGTTCTGGATAGCGGCGGCTCGGGCGAACGCACGGCGTCGAACATTCAGGATGCCGCGTCGCGCGGTGTAGACGCGATCATCGTCAGCATGTCGGATCTGCGCGCCTCGCGTGCCGCCATTGATTCCGCTGTTGCGGCCAAAATCCCGGTTTTTGCTATCGATAGCGGTCAGGTTGACGGCGTTGTGGTCGATGTCACCACCAATAACTGGGCAATGTCGGCTGATGTGTCGCCATATTTGCTCAATGAAATGGGCGGCAAGGGCAATCTGATCTTCCTGCGCATGGCAGAGCACCACGGCACCCGCAAGCGCGGCGATGTGATGGAAACCGTGCTGAAGGAATATCCGGAAGTGAAGGTCATTGCCGAGCACAATATCGATTACACGGCTTTCTTCGAAGACACGACCAAGACCATGCAGGACTATGCATCGCGCTTTGGCGAAGACATCAATGCCGTCTGGGCGCCGTGGGATGAGCCTGCACAGGCAGCCATCAATGCGCTGAACGCTGCCGGATTGAAGAATGTCAAAGTCATTGGCATCGATGGCCATCCGCAGGCGATCGAAGAAGTCTGCAAGCCTGACAGCCTGATGATCGCAACGGTTTCGCAGCCATTCGAAAAGATGGGCGCACAGACTGGCGAATGGATCGAGAGCATCGTGATCAAGAAGGAAGATGCCGCAAAGGTCATTCCGTCGAAGACCGTTTATCTCGATGCGCCGCTTGTCACCAAGCAGAACTGCAAGGACTTTCTCCCGAAGAAGTAGGCAAGCCCCCAAAGTTGCCTGCATCTGGCCGGAGCGTGAACGTTCCGCGTTCCGGCCCCTTTAGAGTAGATTGAATTCATGGGAGTTCTCCGATGGCGGTAAGCCTGTCGCAGATCGTTATGTCCTATCCCGGAACGCTGGCGTTGGATCAGGTGAGCGCTGAGTTTCGGTTTGATGAGGTGCATGGACTGATCGGAGAAAACGGCGCTGGAAAGACCACTCTGGTCAGTATTCTTGGCGGCAGCAAAAGCCCGACTTCGGGCACAATCACCATTGATGGCACCGAGGTGAAGCTTGCAAGTGCCGGTGATGCACTGCGCAAGGGTATCGCGCATGTGTCGCAGGAAGGCAGTCTCGTTCCCGGACTGACTGGCGCGCAGAATATTCTGCTGGGCGACGAGCCTCGCATGGGCCTTGGCGTTATTGACAAGCGCAAGCTGCTGTCGCGCGCCAATGACTTGCTCAAGCGCTGGTTCCCGCAAGTTTCCATCGACCTCGACGAGCAGGTCGATATGCTGCCTATGGCAGATCAGAAGATCATCGAAATTGTCCGCGCACTGCGTGGCAATGTTCGTTTGCTCATCCTCGATGAACCCACGGCAACGTTGCCTGCACGCGAAAAAGAGAGCCTTTGGGAGATCATTAAGACCTTGCCGCAGCAAGGCGTCGGGATCGTCTTGATCAGCCATTTCCTTTCTGAAATCAAGGCATTGAGCGATAGAATTACAGTTCTGCGCGATGGTCGTCACATTGCGACGCTTCAGGCTACGGAAGCGACCGAAGCCGGGTTGATCGATATGATGCTGCAACGCTCGGGCGGCAAGATGGCGATGGCGCAGGAGACCAGTCAAAACCGCAGTTTCGGTCCTGTGGTGCTGGAAGTCAGCGATTGGCATGCCGGTGGTCTGCACGTTGACAAATTTTCCATCCGTGCGGGTGAGATCGTCGGGCTGATTGGCTTGACTGGCGCTGGCCATTTTGGGTTTGCACGTTCGCTTTATGCGACGAGCGGCGTCACCAGCGGCACCTGCCATTTTCAGGGTGAAACGATTACCCGGATCGATGCGCGCACCATGCAGAAAAAGGGTGTTGCGCTGGTTCCCGATCACCGCATGGAATATTCGCTGATCGGCGATTGGGATGTGCGTGAAAACCTTGCCATGGTGCATCCGTCCTTTGCGGCCTTGGGCGGCACAGGCGTGCTGTCGATGCGCCGTGAAGCGCAGGAAGCCGACCGCACCATGCAGCTTTTGAATGTGAAAGCGCATTCGCGCAATCAGTTCGTGAAGGATCTGAGCGGCGGCAACAAGCAGAAGGTGTCGATCGGCAAGTGGCTTTACGGTGCAGACGACCACTACCGGCTGATGATTTTCATCGAGCCGACGGAGGGTGTCGATATCGGCGCGAAGCGTGAAATTCACACACAGATGCGCAGGCTCGCCGACAAGGGCGTGGCCATTCTGGTCACTTCGTCCGACCTTCTGGAAATTGCTGACGTGGCAGACCGCGTCATCCCCTTTGTGAATGGCTCTCCGGGCGCGGAAATTCCGCGTGAGGCCTTTTCCGAAGCGAAGTTTATTGCCGCAATGGCAGGAGTCATCCAATGAATACACAGAACCCCGCCGTTGCCCCGCAATCGTCGCGTCATGCACAGAGCTTCGGCAAGAAGCTCAAGGGCGAATGGCTGCTGAAATATTCGACGCTCTTCGTGTTGCTCCTGCTGTTCGTGGGCTTTTCGCTGACGGTGGACCGCTTTCTGACAGCCAATAATCTGCTCAACATCCTCCAGCAGATTGCGATGCTCACCATCGTTGGCGCTGGCCTGACCTTTGGCTTTGCCGCGCGCGAAATGGACCTTTCGGTCGGCTATATGGTCGGCATGGCGGGTATTTTGGTGCCGCTGCTGCTGGTTGCGGGCACGCCACTGCCATTGGCCTTGCTGGCTGGATTGGGGGCAGGGTTTGTCGTGGGGGCCGTCAATTCGGCGCTTGTCACACTTGTCGGCGTACCTTCGTTGATTGCGACGCTTGCTATCGGCTCCATTCTGTATGGCATCAACTTTCTGATGACCGGCGGACGGGCGATTTATGGTGGCCTTCCGGCCAGCTATCTCTGGCTGGGACAGGGACAGCTTTTCGGTATTCCCGTGCTTGCCTACGCAATGGTCATCGTCGTGTTTGTCGCCTGGTTCATCATGGAGCGCACCGTCTTCGGTCGCTACATCTACGCTGTCGGGGGCAATCTCAAGGCTGCGGAACTGTCGGGCGTCAATGGCCGCTTCTATCGTGCGGCTGCGCTGATCGTGTGTTCTATCTTTGCAGCGGTCGCGGGTGCGCTTCTGGCGGCGCGTCTCGGCTCCGGCCAGCCCAATGCCGGTGAGCGCTATCTCCTCGACGGTTTAGCCACGGTTTTCATCGGCATGACCATGTTCCGTCCCGGCACGGCAACGGTTGCCGGAACTTTCTTCGGGGCGCTGTTCATCGGCGTCATCAATAACGGCCTCAATCTGATTGGCATGGACACCTACATCCAGAGCATCGTGAAAGGCCTCATCATTCTCGTCGCGGTCGCGGTTGTTTCGCGCACCACCAAACTAAAGCTCCTGTGAGGGCACTGAACCGGACATCATGAAAAATTTGCAACAGACAGGTCTGTCGGAGGCGCACGTGCAAAATCCGAGTAATTCCAATCTTCTCGAACTCTATAGAACGATGCGTCGCATCCGCACTTTCGAAGAACGCGTCGGCGAACTCTTCGTGCGCGGCCAGACGGCAGGTTCGATGCTTCACCTTTCCATCGGTGAAGAAGGCGCTGCCGCCGGCGTATGTGCTGCCATGCAGCCGCAGGACACCTTCACGACCCATCATCGCGGCCATGGCATCTTTCTGGCGCGCGGCGCTGATCCCAGGCAGATGATGGCCGAAATCGGCGGCAAGGAAACCGGCTATTGCCACGGCAAGGGCGGTTCCATGCACATTGCCGACATGGCGCTCGGTCATCTGGGTGCCAATGCCATCGTCGGTGGCGGTATTCCCGCCGTCGTTGGTGCGGGACTGTCGAGCAAATATCTGAAGAAGAATTCCGTTTCGCTCGCTTTCTTTGGCGACGGCGCGATGCAGCAGGGTATTCTCTATGAGAGCATGAACATGGCGGCCCTGTGGGGTTTGCCGGTGGTGTTCGTTTGCATCAACAATCAGTACGGCATGGGAACGCGGGTCGATCAGGCCACCGCCAACACGGCTTTCGATCAGCGCGCGCACGCGTTTGGCCTCAATGGGGCTGTTGTCGATGGCATCGATGTCGAGGAAGTCAAGAACGCTGCTCAAGGGTTGATCGACGATGCGCGGCTCGGCAAGCCGGGCTTCCTGTCGGTCACCTGTTACCGGTTCTTCGGTCATGCGCGCATGGACAAGAGCCCGTATCGCGCAGAGGCAGAGGAACTTGAAGGACGCAAGAAGGATCCGGTGAAGTTCACCCGCGATCGGCTTGTTTCGTCCGGTCTGGCGCAGGAAGCTGCACTCGACGCCATGGATGGCGACATTACGGCTGAGATGGACGCCACCATCGACTTCACCGTCGAGTCCAAGGCGCCGCCGCTCACATCCATGTTCAAGGATGTTTACGCGGTGGGCGAACCAGAGCCCGAACCCGTTCGCACCCGTATCGACCGCGTACTTTCCAAGGATGAAGCATAATGGTTGCCATGACTTACCGCGACGCGCTGCGCAAAGCGCTGGATGACGCCATGGCGGAAGACAACACCATCGTCGTGATCGGCGAAGAGGTGGGGCGCTATGGTGGCGCTTATGGTGTCACGAAGGATCTCATTGGCAAATATGGCCCCGAACGCCTGATCGACACGCCGATCTCCGAACCGGCCATTGTCGGTGCTGCTGTCGGGGCTGCCATGACCGGGCTGCGTCCGGTTGCCGAGCTGATGTATATCGACTTTCTCGGCATGACGATGGACCAGCTTGCCAATCAAGCAGCCAAGATCCGCTATATGTTCGGCGGCCAGATCGGCGTGCCGATGGTTCTGCGCACGCAGGGCGGCACCGGACGTTCCGCTGGTGCCCAGCACTCGCAGAGCCTTGAAGCTTGGATCATGCATACGCCGGGTCTGCGCCTCGCCATGCCTGCCACAGTGCAGGACGCTTACCATCTGCTGCGCCAGAGCCTGACGAAGCCCGACCCTGTGGTCTTCATCGAGCACAAGGCGCTCTACACCCGCAAGGAAGAGGTTGATCTCGACGCCGAGCCGCTCGCATGGGGCAAGGCCGCTGTACGCCGTACAGGCAAGGACCTCGTCATCGTCACCTATTCGCGCCAGCTGCATTACGCACTCGACGCCGCCGAGAAGCTGTCCGCCAAGGGCATCGAAGCGACGGTCATCGACCTGCGCACGCTCAATCCACTGGATTTCGACACCGTGCGCGAACATGTCGAACGCGTCGGCAAGGCGATGGTTGTCTCGGAAGGCGTGATGACTGCCGGTGTTGCGGCAGAGCTTGCCGCTCGCATTACAGAGGAATGCTTCGACTACCTCGAACAGCCGGTGGTGCGTGTTGCCGGTGAGGACATTCCGATTTCAGTTTCGCAGGAGCTTGAGACCGGCAGCGTTCCGACGACCGATTTCATCCGCTCCGTTGCCGAGAGAATGTTGTCATGAGTGAACGGATTTTGAAAATGCCGCGCCTTGGCGAGACGATGGAGGAGGGCAAGATTGTCGGCTTCCTCGTCAAGCCGGGTGACAGTTTCAAGCGCGGGGATTCGATCATTGAAATCGAAACCGACAAGACCGTAGCCGAGTTTCCGGCCTTGGGTGACGGCACACTCAATGAGTGGATCGGCGCTATCGGCGATCATGTGGTTGTTGGCGCGCCTCTGGCTCGCATCGACATTGGCACTGGACCCGATTGGACCAGCGACGGTGACGATGAAGCGCCGGACGCCCAAGCGGCGATCGCTCAAGACGTTGAAGCAGTTCAGGAGGCTGTGGAAGCTTCCGTTGCCAAACCTGCGGCTTCGCCAAACAGCGGCGAGCGTGTTCGCGCGACGCCGCTTGCTCGCAAGGTTGCTCGCCAGAATGGCATCGACATCAATTCGCTTTCGGGCAGCGGGCGTCGGGGACGGATCGAGAAGGAAGACGTGCTTGCGGCTTCCAG
This sequence comes from Ochrobactrum sp. 19YEA23, assembly GCF_029909865.1. NCBI lineage: Bacteria > Pseudomonadati > Pseudomonadota > Alphaproteobacteria > Hyphomicrobiales > Brucellaceae > Ochrobactrum > Ochrobactrum sp. 19YEA23. The sequence goes on from NZ_JASAMQ010000003.1 coordinate 270,283, forward strand.
CGGTTCGAAATCCAATAGTGCTGTGCATTTCGCCGATCTTGCAAATGGCCGTGTCGCCTATCTGGATCAGGGGCCGAAGAACGGTCGTACAATCCTCTTGCTGCACGGTTTTTCTGGCGACCGGACGACCTGGAGCGGCATTGCAGCGGGTCTGCGGCGCGCGAATTGCCGCGTTATCGTGCCTGATCTGCCTGCCCACGGACTGACGACAATCGATGTTGCGGACGCGGCTGAACTCAGCACCTTCCTGCCCGCGTTCCTTGATGCTCTGGGAATTGCCGGGGTTGATGTCGTTGCGCATTCTCTTGGTGCCGTCGCGGCGACCAAATTTGCGGATGTTCATCCAGACCGTGTTTCAAGCCTGACACTTATTGCACCTGCTGGACTTGGCTCTGAAGTCGATGCCGGATTTATCTCCGGCATGGCCAATGCAACGACGGCAGGCGAAGTCAGCCATCTGTTGCGTCGTATTGCGGCCAAGCCCGTCGAGCTTTCGCCGGAACTGGCGGCGGAGTTTGCGAAAACCATGGCCAAGGGGCGTCTCAAGGCGCTTTCCGCAGCGATTGTCGGTCCTTCGGGGCAAACCTCCGACATCGTTCCGGCGCTGGAAAGGCTTTCTCGGGCAAAGCCGGTTCGCGTTCTCGTCGGTCTGCTGGATCGCATCATTCCTTGGCAACAGGCGACTGCATTACCATCGTCCATTGCTGTGCATTTCCTCGGCCAGTCCGGCCATATGCCGCAATGGGACCAGTCCAAAGAAGTGCTTGATCTGATTATAAATGCCACGGGAGGCTCCCATGACTGACGATGTCAGGCTTCGTCTGAAAGAAGCACAAGCACGGCTTGGTGCATTTGCAAAATCTGCACCCGAACTGATGACGGGCTTTGCCAAGGTCAGCAAGACCGCAACGGCGGCGGGTGCGTTTTCTTCGGCGCAGCGCGAACTGATTGCGGTCGGCATTGCCGTGGTGAAGGGGTGCGAAGACTGCATCCTTTACCACGTGGACGCAGCAATCCGGCACGGCGCAACCGAAAAGGAACTGATCGAGGCGCTTGAAGTCGCCGTTGAAATGGGTGGCGGCCCGGCAGTCATGTATGCGGGCAAGGCGCTGGAAGCATTTCGCGGCCTGAGTTGAACTATGCGCGATGAGGCATGCGAAGACTGGAGGAGTTTTCGCAGCCGCCTCGGGAGGAATTGAATGACTTATTTTCTCACCGCCGACGGAGGAACGGAAAGTATCCGGGCGCGGGTTTACGACTTGTCGGGCACTTGCCTTGCAAGCGCGGCAGTTCCCTATGAGACGAAGTTTTCCAGTGGCGCGCGTGCGGAGCAAAGTCCGGAAGACTGGTGGTCATGCTTCGTCCAGGCCGCACGTAAGGCGATAGCGGAATCGGCTGTCGACCCATCGGCAATAGAAGCGATCACGCTGGCGACGACCAGTTGCACTGTCGTGGCTCTGGATGCCGACGGCAAGCCGCTGCGTCCGTCGATCATCTGGATGGATGTTCGCGCAAGTGCCGAGGCGGATGCCGTACTTGCCACCGGCGATCAGGCCTTGCAGGCCAATGGCGGTGGGCGAGGGCCGGTCTCAGCGGAATGGATGATCCCGAAGGCGCTGTGGATCGCGCGCAATGAGCCGGAGATCTTCGAAAAGGCAGATATAATCTGCGAATATCAGGATTTCATGACCCTGCGCCTGACCGGTGAAAAGGCGGCGAGCCTCAACAATGTTTCGCTTCGCTGGCACTATTCTACGGATCGCGGCGGCTTTCCGGTTACGCTTCTGGAGAAACTTGGCCTCGGCGCTTTGCTGCAGAAATGGCCGTCTCGCGTGGTCGCGCCCGGGGAGGTTATCGGCGGACTTTGCGCATCGGCTGCTTCCGCACTTGGCCTTTCGCAGAGCGTAAAAGTTGTGCAGGGCGGAGCCGACGCACTCATCGGCATGATCGGTCTGGGTGTTGCCAAACCGGGTCAACTTGCGCTGATAACCGGTTCATCTCACTTGCAATTTGGTGTTGCGGACAAGCCTTTGCACGCACCGGGCATTTGGGGTAGCTATCCCAACATGGTCTATCCGGACCGCTATATTATCGAAGGCGGTCAGACTTCTACCGGTTCGATCATCGCATGGCTGGGGCGCATGATGAACGGCACCATGGATATGGATGCGCTGAATGCCAAGGCGGCGGCGCTGGAGCCGGGCGCCGAAGGGCTTCTGGTGCAGGATCATTTTCAGGGCAACCGCACACCCTATACCGATGCCTTGTCTCGCGGCGCAATTGTCGGACTGACGCTGGCGCATGAACCGCATCACATCTTCCGTGCCATCATGGAAGGCATCAGTTTCGGCACGCGTGCCATTCTCGATGCTATGGCCGAGGCCGGTTATCGCGGACAGGAAATCACCGTTGGGGGCGGGGCCAGTGCATCGCCGCTCTGGTTGCAAATCCACGCCGATACGGCTGGGCTGCCGGTCTGCGTGCCGCAATCGCGCGACGCGCCTTCTGTCGGTGCTGCGGTTCTTGCCGCGCACGGGGCTGGCCATTTCGCAAGCATCGATGACGGCATTGCCGCGATGGTGAGGCCGGGCAAGCGCATCGAACCACGCCCGCGCGAGACCGCACTCTACAATGAAATCTATCAGCAATACCGTGCGCTCTATCCGGCGCTGAAGGCGGTTCAGGCTGCCTGAGGCATTGTTGCGGGAGGACGAAATGCTCAAGGATTTTCAACTGACCGGTAAGCGAGCTGTCATAACCGGCGGCGCAAGGGGTATCGGGCGAGCCATTGCCGAGCTTTTCGTTGAAGCTGGCGCGACGGTCATCATCACGGATCGCGATGAAGCGGCCGGCAAGCAGACGGTTGCGGAGCTCAATGCGCGCCGACCTTCATCTGCAAGCCTCTACATTCTGGATGTCACGGATCGTGATGCAGCGGAACGAACAGCCGAAGCGATTGCTACCGAGGTCGGCGTTCCCGACGTTTTGGTCAACAATGCGGGCATTGTTCGCAACGGTCCGGCGAGCGAAACGTCTGAAGCAGACTGGCGCGCGGTGATCGACGTCAATCTCAACGGCGTCTTCTTTTGTGCTCAGGCCTTTGGCAAACGCATGGCTGCTGTGGGGCGCGGAGCAATTGTCAATATCTCTTCCATGTGCGGCGAGATTGTCGTCTATCCGCAGCCGCAGGTTGCCTATAACGCAGCTAAGGCCGGGGTAAACCTCATCACCAAGTCTTTGGCTGTTGAATGGGCAAAGCAAGACGTGCGGGTCAACGCGGTTGCGCCGGGTTACACCGCAACAGAACTCACGCTTGCTGGCCGCAACAACGAGGAATGGTTTTCAACCTGGATGCGCATGACGCCACAGGGGCGGTTGGGAGAACCGCGAGAGATCGCGAATGCCGTTCTTTTTCTGGCGTCCGACGCTGCAAGTTTCGTGACGGGAACAGTACTTGCCGTAGACGGCGGTTATACCGCGCTTTGATTTTGGGAGAATGAGATGACTGAACAGGCAAAAATTGCTCTGGTCACCGGCGCAAGTCGCGGTATTGGTCGAGCTATCGCAATTGGCATGGCCAAGCGTGGCTTCGATGTCGCGATCAACGATATCGAACGTCAGAAAGATGTATTGCAGGAAGTGGCCCAGGAAATTGAGGCTACCGGTCGCCGTGCGCTGACTGTTTATGCCGATGTGAGCAATAAGGCTGACGTCGAAGCGATGGTTAAGAAGACGGCTGATGCATTTGGCCGTATCGATGCGATCGTCAACAATGCCGGTATTCTGATCGCGAGCGATGTTGAGCACCTCAAGGAAGAGCATTGGGATAGCGTTCTTGATGTCAATGCGAAGGGAACGTTCCTCGTCGTGCAGGCTGTGCTGCCTTACATGAAGCAGCAGAAATACGGCCGCATCGTCAATATCGCTTCGATTGGTGGCAAGCACGGTGCACCGGAACAGGCGCATTATTCGGCATCGAAGGCTGCGGTCATGGGCTTCACCCGCGTTCTTGCGCAGGAGGTAGGCACCTACGGGATTACAGCCAATTGTGTTTGCCCGGGGATTATTCTGACCGATATGGGACGGGTCAATCTGGACGATGTTGCCGTGCGCCAGTCCTGGCAGGAAAAGACCGCCATGCGCCGCATCGGCGACCCGGAAGATGTTGTGGGACCGGTGGCATTTCTGGCTTCAGATGACGCTGGCTTTGTTACGGGCCAGAGTCTCAACGTCGATGGCGGAATTGTGCTGAGCTAACGCCGCGTTTTAAAGCCTGACCAACAAACGTTTTTGGCACGGCAGTTGCTGGCTGCCGCGCGCGTTTGCCCGACCGCGATAATGTACTTACAGATCGACCGGGCGACCTGAGGCTTCTTCCTCAAGCGTGATGGCGACATCAGCATTGGCTGAAAGCCGGACCTTGTCGCTTTCGATGTCGGCAACGAAGCCAAGTTCGATGTAGTGATGATGGTCGCTATGTTGGCCGGAATTGTCGGTCTTCTTGAGCTTAATCCGGTCGCCCTCCAGCCGGTCCACCGTGCCAACATGCACGCCGTCTGCACCGATTACTTCCATATTCTCGTGAATTCTATGCTGCATAGGGATTTCCTCCGCTTGAGCTTCAGATGAATTCAACATCTGCAAATGGGATTGCCGTCTCTAAACTAGTGCGCGTTTGCCTCTTGGCTATGGCAATGAGTGAGGGAAATCCCGTTGCGCAAAAAAATCAGCCCGACGCGGGCTGGGTAATCCGTGGGATGCTGGTTCAGTTATTCGAACACGCGCGCGAGTTCAGAGGCGCGCTGTGCCGTTAATTCCGGATCGAAGTTGCTGTCTTCGAAGGTGCGTATAACGACCCGAGCAAGCTGGTCTCGGTCATCATGAGTTGATGGAGACCGGCCCAAAAGCTCGCAACTGCGATTGTAAGCTTGTTGCAATAACGACAATTCTGTCTGGCTGAAGATGCCACGATAAGCTTCGCTTCGAAATGGCATTGGCTTTCTCCTCTGTTGATATCAGAGCGCCAAATAATGCGGACCAGCAAGGAACATTACCGTGAACTGGGCGGTGGTCATCTTAGCTACAGGGCAGAAACTGAAATCAGTTCAGGCTTTTCAGTGTGAGCAATTCCTGCGCAGTCATCTCATCCGTGATCAGCACTTGCGCTTTTGTGGTCATGATACTGGCGCGGATGATCTGCGCTTTGCGGACGCCGCCCGCCGAGATGATCACTTTTGGCACTTTGCGCAGTTCCGTTGGGTTGATGGCCATGGCGCGTTTGTTAATCGGATGATCGACAATTTCACCTGCCTCATCAACAAATTGGCACAACACATCGCCAACTGCGCCTGCAGCCTGCAGGCTTTCGGCATCTTGCGCCGTCAGCAAGCCACGACGGAAAATAGATGCCTGTTTGCTGACATCCGCTACACTCAAAACCGCGAGGTCAATGTCGGACACCTTGCTTTTTAGCGCCTTCAAATCCTGGATTTCCCACAATTCCTTGGCTAACGCGACGTGGGGCACAAAGACGGGCGCAGTGATCTGAAAGAGTTCGGTCTTGTAAAACTCAGCCAGCCGCCATGCGACGGCAGAGGGATTGTCGGCCATGGAATGTGTCAATCCGCCGAGCAGGGAGATCACCGACAGGTCATTGATTTCACGCCATTTCAGATGGCTCATACAGGCCTGCAACGTCGCACCCCAGCCAACGCCGATTGTCAGCCCGTCTTGCAGGCGATCTGAAAGATAACGTCCGGTGGCGTGGCCGATCACGGCGGAGATACTGGCTTCGGATTGATCGGAAGAGGGCACGACAATGGCTTCAAACAGCCCGAGGTGTTTTTCTAGCGCACGTTGCAAACGTATGAGCGGCTCGGCATGGGAATTCAGAGAAATCTGGACGATGCCCTCGTCACGCGTGGCAGCCAGCAGCCGGAAAGCCTTGATCCGGCTGATATCCAGATTCTGCGCTACCTGCTCCTGCGTCAGCCCTTCAATATAATAGAGCCACGCGGCACGTAGTTTCAGCTCATCCTGATCTGCCTGAAACTTGGTTTTCGGCTTTGTGCTGCGGGCCATTATTCTACCTTTTGCGTCTTTCGTCCAAGAAGGCTCACCATCTCATTTGAGCGCGATAATGATGCGATAATTACCTTTACGTCAAGAATTGTTTGAAAACATAAATGAACAAAAATATTTGGATTGCAAAGAATGTACAAATAAATCATATGTTGTCGCATAAATTGCGGAGACTCTCCTGTTGGGAGAGGGGTGTTCAAGAGGTGGGAAATGCGAATTCTGATTTCAAACGACGACGGTATTGATGCTCCCGGCATTGCGGTGCTTGAGAAAGCCGCGCGTCTTTTGAGTGATGATGTTTGGATCATCGCGCCGGACGGAAATCGCAGTGCAAACGGACATTGTGTGTCTCTTACGGCTGGGTTTTCGGTCAACAAGCTTGCAGATAAACGTTACGCCTGCACGGGTACGCCGGTGGACTGCGTGATCGCTGCAGTTCATTGGGTATTCCGTGATCAGCAAATGCCGGATCTCGTTTTGTCGGGCATCAATGCTGGGCGCAATGTGGCCGAGGATGTGTCTTATTCCGGGACTATGGCGGTTGCTCGTGAAGGTGCTCTGAACGGCATGGCCTCGGTTGCTTTTTCCGCGCCGCGCGACTGTGAGGCGTTCGATGCGGATGCTCTGGCGTGGCTTGCCAGCCATATTCGCAATTTCTGGGAAACCAGAAGTGATTGGGCGCATGACGGTCACTGGCTGAACGTCAATCTGCCGCGCAAGCTGCCTGCCGCATTAGAAATGGCTGAAATCGGCCGAGACAAGAACCTGAAATATGTAAATCTTTTCGAAGAAACAGAAAATTCAGTTCGTATCCAGCCATTGGCGGATCGTGATTACAAATCCAACGGCAACGATGAGAATGCGTTGATTGATGCAGGCAAGGCCAGCGTGACCAATCCGAACTGGTTTGGTCATTCGAAAGTGCCGGCATCGGTGACCGCACACAAGCCTGCTTGATATCCAAGGCATGTAAAAAATACACCCCCATTGGCACAGGCTAACGGGGGTGTATTTTTATAAAGGCCAGTTTTCTGGCCCTTGAAAAGCTTAACCGCCGATCAGTGGGTAAACCACCTTGATCATGTCCTCAAGGTGGTCATTGGCAAAACCTTCGTGCTTCAACACCTTGCTTTCAACGCGACCATCATCAGAAAAATGATGTTCCATATAGCCGACTTCGCGGGTGCCACCCATTTCCGGGACAAGCTCTTCAGTTGTCGTAAAGGCGATTGAAGAGCACCATTCCAGATGCACATTGCCACGCTTGGATGAGCGCTGCTGATGCAGGTGGCCGCTGGCGATTAAGCGCAGCTTTGGGTGGTTGATCAGACCCTCAAGGCGACCCCAACCCTTTGGATCGACAGTCCAATAGGTCAGCTCGGTACTATCCGTATTATCGATGTAAATCGGCTGGTGGGAGAATACGGCGAGGTAACGGTCACCGGACGACGCGATCTGTTGGTCTATCCAGTCAAATTGTTCGGTTTCCTGCGGCAGGCCGGAACCAATCAGCATTGAACTTATACCGATGATTCGCCAATTGCCCTGATCGATAACCCAGCGGTCTGCACCAAAATACTCCGCAAATCTGGCATAGCGCGCGGCATTGATGGCGCTGCCATTTTCACTTTCAGGCTTGGAAAGGTTGGGATTGTCGCCGACGTCATGATTGCCCGCAAGAAAGTGGATGGTCTTGCCGGATTCCTTAAAGAAATCCCGGCATAACGCATAGTCCTCGTCATAACGGATGCCGTCCAGGGTCACATCGCCCGTGTGGATGATGAAGTCGTGATCCGATCCCGCCAGTGGTTCGGCGAGCAGGCGATTGTTCTCGCGGAAATGCTCGGTACGCGGCGAAAGGTGAGTATCTGAAATTTGTAATATGCTGAATCTGGACATGTTCGCTCCCATAATGAATGAGCCCTAGTACAAAGAAACTCATTTTGTACAAAAGTATTGACTACGAATAAAAAGTTCAATAATTTTTTTTGCGGATGGAGACTGGTTCCTTGGGTTTGTCCCAAAGTGTTGCCAGTCAGGAGCTGTCTTTGTGCCGATGGGGTTGCGAAGGCAGATATAAGCATTGGGAGGGGACGCGAATGTCGGGAATTGAGATCGTCAATCTCAACAAGAAGTGGACGACATTCCACGCGGTCAATGATGTGAATTTTACCGTGGAGCCCGGCACGCTGACTGTGCTGCTTGGGCCTTCGGGTTGCGGTAAATCCACTTCTCTGCGTCTGATTGCCGGTCTGGATTCTGTGACCTCCGGCCAGATCATCATCGGCGGCAAAGATGTCACCAACGCGCCGCCTGCGAAGCGTGGTCTGGCGATGGTGTTCCAGTCCTATGCCCTGTTTCCTCATCTGACCGTTGCAGAGAACATTATTTTTGGCCTGCGTGTGCGCAAAGTGTCTGCCGGTGAGCGTGATCAGCGTTTAAAGCGCGCTGCCGATATTCTGGGTCTGTCGCATCTGCTGGATCGACGGCCATCGCAGCTCTCCGGAGGTCAGCAGCAGCGTGTTGCTCTGGGGCGCGCCATCGTCGCAGAAGCTTCCGTGTGCTTGATGGACGAACCGCTTTCAAATCTCGATGCGCAGCTGCGCCACGATATGCGCAAGGAAATCCGTAACTTGCAGCAGCAGCTCGGTATGACCATGGTTTATGTGACCCATGATCAGATCGAGGCCATGAGCCTTGCCGATCAGGTTATTCTGATGAAGGGCGGCAAGATTGAGCAGAAGGCAAAGCCTTCCGAACTCTATCTGGAGCCCGCCACCACGTTCGTTGCCCGTTTTATCGGGACACCACCGATGAACATCATCCGTATGGCCGATTATGACGGCAAGGCCGCTATCAGCGGCGCCCCAGATGGACCCGCGATTTTGAGCGATCCTGCCCGGGGACTTGTGCTGGGATTACGCCCCGAGGAAATCCGTGTGGCGGAGGAGGGGCGCGTGAAAGCCTCTATCGAAGCCATCGAGTATCACGGTGCGGACAGCATCCTTGAATGCCGCGTCGGCGACCAGTCTTTGCAGGTGCGTATTGAAGGCATCCGTCGCCTCAATCGTGGCGATACCGTCGGTCTGACATGGGCGCCGTCTGCGGTGCATGTGTTTGATGAAGCGGAAGGACATCGCGTCGAGCGCACGGCCTTAGCCGTTTAACCAGAAAATGATCGGGGAACGATCATCCCTTGGGAGGAGAGAACAATGAATTTGCAGGTAAAACGATCTGTAACGCTCTTGGCCACATCTGCTATGCTGGCCGTAGCGGGCGGTTGGGGAACAGCCCAGGCAGAACCCGTCGAAATCAGCTTCTACTATCCGGTCGCAATCGGCGGTCCGGTCACCAAAATCGTGGATGATCTGATCACCCGTTTTGAAGGGCAGCATCCGGATATCAAGGTAAAGCCGATCTACTCCGGCACCTATCCGGAAACGTTGAGCAAATCGTTGACGGCTTTCAAATCCGGCCAGGCGCCTGAAGTTGCGGTCATGCTCTCGACTGACATGTTCACACTGATCGATGAGGATGCCATCGTTCCTTACGAGGACATGGCCAAGACCGACGATGACAAGGCATGGCTTGCAGGCTTTACGCCAGTTTTCATGGTCAACAGCAAGAGCGAAGACAAAACATGGGGTGTGCCGTTCCAACGCGGCACCACCGTTTTCTTCTGGAACAAGGATGCCTTCAAGGAAGTCGGTCTTGATCCGGAAAAAGGTCCACAGGACTGGAAAGAAGTTGTCGATTTCGCAACGAAGCTGACCAAGCGCTCCGCTGATGGAAGCGTCGCGCGTTGGGGCATGCAGGTGCCGTCGTCGCTGACGTCCTACTGGCTGTTGCAGGGATATGTTGCGCAGAATGGCGGCAAGCTTGCCGAGCCGGATGGAAAAACCACCTATTTCAACGCGCCTGAAGTTGTCGAGGCAATGCAATATTGGGTTGATCTGGCCCATAAGCATAAGGTGATGAAGCCCGGTGTGATCGAATGGGCGACCAATCCGAAGGACTTCTTCGAAGGCCGCGCCGCTATGATCACCACCACCAGTGGCAATCTCACCAATGTGAAAACCAATGCGCCGTTCCCGTTCGGTGTGCAGATCTTGCCAAAGAACAAAGCCTATGGCGCGCCGACCAGCGGCGGCAACGCGTATATTTTCAACGTTGAAGACAAGGCAAAGCAGGAAGCCGCCTTTCAGTTCGTAAAATGGCTATCCTCTGCCGATCAGGCTGCCGAATGGAGCATCAAGACGGGTTATATCGCTGCCCGTGATGATGCTTGGCAAACGGAAGCCATGAAGAAATATGTTGAGGAATTCCCGGGCGCAAAGGTGCCGCACGACCAGATTCCTTACATGGTGCCCGAACTTTCAACCTATGAAAATCAGCGTGTCGCGCGCGTGATCGATGATGCGATCGAGGCTTCGCTGACGGGCAACAAGAGCGTTAAGCAAGCTCTCGACGATGCGCAGGCTGAGGCCGAGCGTATCCTCAAGCCCTACCAGTAATACCATTGGCATGAGAGCTTTGTGTGGTCTGTCCATATGAAGCTCTTCATCATTCAAGAATGACAATGCGGTGTGTGACCGGCAGAGCCGGTTCCCATCATCGTAAGAAGGCTGGAGAAATCGCGTGAACCAGGCGAAAAACCAGATAACACCATGGCTTTTGCTGTTGCCGGCTACCGTTTTGCTGGCAGTGTTTACGCATATTCCGGCCGTGATGACGTTCATCAACAGCTTCTACCAGACGCCGCGTGGCAAGCGTTCGCCTCGCTTTGTCGGCGTTGATCATTATACGACAATGATCAGCGACCCGGTTTTCTGGGCGGCCCTCAAGAACAATGCGATCTATGCGCTTGGCACTGTGCCTGCATCCATTGCACTGGCCATGCTGATGGCGATCATCGTGAATTCGTCCATTCGCGGTCGCTCGCTGATGCGCATGTCATTCTTCATGCCGACCGTACTGCCAATGATTGCAGTCGCCAATATCTGGCTGTTTTTCTACACGCCGGGGTATGGTTTGATCGATCAGTTTCTGGGCCTCTTCGGTTTCCATGAAACGAACTGGCTCGGCAATCCTGACACCGTGCTTGGCAGTCTGATGGTGCTGGCGATTTGGAAGGAAGCCGGTTTCTTCATGATCTTCTATCTGGCGGCATTACAGCAGATCAGCCCAAGCCTGTCCGAAGCGGCAGCGCTTGAAGGAACGGGACGCTGGTACTTCTTTCGCCGTGTGACGTTTCCACTGCTGATGCCTACCACTTTGTTTGTGTTGATCAACGCGGTGATCAATGCGTTCCGCCTGATTGACCATGTGATTGTCATGACCCGTGGCGGCCCGGACAATGCCAGCACTCTACTGCTCTACTATGTTTACAATGTTGCATTCCGTTTCTGGGATACGGCCTATGCATCGGCTTTGACAGTTGTGCTGCTGCTGGCGCTTGCTCTTATCGCCTTCGTCCAGTTCGGGGTTCTTGACCGCAAGGTGCATTACAAATGAGTGCAATGACATTACCGCATCAGCCACGCGAATTCTCGTTTTGGCGGGGCCTTGAAACCGTCGGCTGCTATCTATTGGGGCTGCTCTGGATTTTGCCTTTGCTCTATGCCGTGTGGATGGCATTTCATCCAGCGCAGTATGAGGCGCGGTTCGAGCTCTTCGCTCCGGTGACACTGGAGAACTTCAGCAATGCCTGGAACGCCGCTCCCTTCGGGCGCTACTTCCTGAACACGTTCCTGCTGATTACAACAATCCTGATCAGCCAGTTCATCATCTGCACGCTCGCAGCCTACGCTTTCGCTCGCTATGAATTCCGAGGAAAAACCGTGGTTTTCATGCTGGTACTGGTGCAGCTGATGATCATGCCGGAAGTACTGCTGGTCGAAAACTACCGCACCATTGCGAAGTTGGGTCTGGTGGACACGGTAGTGGCTATGGGGCTGCCTTATATGGCTTCCGCCTTCGGTATCTTCCTTTTGCGTCAGACCTTTCTGACGGTGCCGAAGGAACTGGATGACGCCGCGCGTGTCGAAGGGGCAGGGGCACTCACCACGCTTCTCAAGGTCTATGTGCCATTGGCTAAACCGATCTACGTGGCCTATGGTCTGGTGTCCGTCAGCTATCACTGGAACAATTTGCTTTGGCCGCTGGTCATTACCAATTCGGTTTCCACCCGTCCGCTGACAGTTGGGTTGCAGGTATTTTCCTCGCCGGATCAGGGTGTGCAGTGGAGCATTATCTCGGCTGCAGCCTTGATGACGTCAGCGCCTTTGTTGATCGGCTTTCTGCTGTTCCAACGTCAGTTCGTTCAGAGCTTCATGCGCGCCGGTATTAAATAAAAGCAGTGCGCTATGGATAATTCGCGGCGGTGATATCCTGTATCGCCGCCGTTTTCTATTGGTTGGAAAACTGAAGAACATGCGAGCAGTTTCAGCTATAGCAGCCGTCAAAACGATTATGTGAGTGGGGATCGAGACTTAATTTAACTGGTGCCGTTTGCGTGACTCGAATACGCGACCCCATCATTACGAATAGTATACGGCATGATCACTGTATTTCCCTAGTCATCACTGGTGATAACGAAAACAAACAGTTAGCGATAATCATCGTCCTCCTGAATCACCATAAATCCTTGCAATTCCCGTTGAATTGATTGCTATTTGATTGCTAGCAATCAGGGCCACGTAATGAAATTAACAAAGCGCAACGTGGACGGAATTGAACCAATCAACAAGGATGTTCTTCATTGGGATGATGAATCAAAGGATTTGGCGTCAAAGTTACACCAGCTGGCAAAAAGATATTTGTTCTCCAATCCCGGCTGAACGGAAGCTTAAAGCGATTTACGATCGGAGCGTTTGGCGCGCCATGGTCTGCAGACGCAGCTCGCGACGAAGCAAAGCGTCTCCTTGGTGAAATTGTTAAAGGGATCGATCCGTACGAAGCGAAACGCTCGCGTCGTAATGACATCACTATCGAGGAGCTCGGTCAGATCTATTGGGAAATCGCTTGCGCACATAAAAAGTCGCTGACTGTTGCAAATGAAAAGGGGCTGATGGCTCGGCATATCGCTCCTTTAATCGGGCGAACTAAAGTAAAAGATGTTCGCCGAGCGGATATTCAAAAGTTTATTAACGACGTCGCTACCGGCAAAACCGCGGCTAGGATCAAAACAAAAGTCCGAGGGCTAGCCCGAGTTACCGGAGGAAAAGGCGCTGCCAATCGGACGTTAGGCCTATTGTCGTCGATGTTATCGTTCGCCGTTGAGAATGGATATCGTACTGATAATCCAGCGTTGGGCACGAAGCAGTTTAAGCTAAAGACCCATGATAGGTATCTCACTCCAGAGGAATTGGATCGACTGGGAAAAGCTCTCGATTCGGCGGAAAGGAAGGGGGTAAGCATATTTGCAGTTGCCGCGATAAGGTTTCTCTCGATGACAGGATGTAGAAGGAGCGAGACGCTGACTCTGCAATGGTCGTGGATTGATTTCGAACACCGAATAGCGAAATTACCAGATAGCAAAACTGGCCAAAAAGTAGTGCACTTAGGTGACAGTGCACTATCATTGATAAAATCACTCCCAGAAGTCGCCGGCTCACCGTTGGTTTTTCCGTCATCCATAGGAGGGGTTCGACCGCTCAGTGTCCAAAAGATATGGCATGTTATTCGTTCGAGGCGGATCTACGTGATCTGCGTATCCATGATCTTCGTCATAATTTTGCAAGTATGGCTGTGTCGTCGGGACAAAGCTTATATCTGGTTGGGAAATTGTTAGGGCACAGTCAATCTCAAACAACTCAACGATACGCACATTTGGCGCCAGATCCTATACGCGATGCGGCAGATAGTGTTTCGAACATGATTGGCGAAAATTTAAGCCGAACTAGCTCAGAAGATGCTCCAAAACCTAATTAGCTCGCTTTTTTTGTTTTTTATCATATCTGCCACTTGAAACGATAGCATATGGACCGCAGACAGTCTGGTTCAGCCAAAAAAATGTAGTGAAGTGGATATCATTAACTGTCGGCACAACCGCCTGGTTGCCAGCCAGGATTCTTCGCGGCCACTGCTCACCAACTGCAAAATGGCATCTGACCTTAAAGGGGTATGACCTGGCCACCTGTCCCGGGCTCTTACGACCTGAATGGAACTATGAACGCGCGGTTTGATTCAATTGGACGCGTTCAAGGGCGGTCAGCGCCGTCAACCTGTTTTGGCTTCACATTTCAAGACCTGCCTTGCGACTCTCAAGCGTTGAGATCAGATTGAAACCGATGGATCGGAAAGGCTCTGGCGCAATCCAGCTGGCTGTACCCATAATAGCAGATATGTTTCTAAAATCGCCTCGCCCGAGCATGAGTTCTGCGAGATGCCGCCCAAGCATTGTACCTTTGGCGATGCCGCTGCCATTGCAGCCCCCCGAGGCATAGAGCCCGTCCTCAACACGGCCCCACCACGGCGCGCCATTCATTGTGAATGCAGTCGTACCAGCCCACAAATATTCGAACTGCACATCTTTGAGATTAGGCCATCGGCGTTCAAAACGATCTCTGAGCTTGCTTACAGCTTCGCGCTCACCGAGTTCGGCCTCATGCGCATAAAGACTGCGCACCATAATCCGGTTACGATCAATGCGACGCAACGTCGTGCCAAGCCGATGCGAGGGCAACAATCCCCATGCCTCGGACTCGCCTAGTTCATCAGCCCGGCTATCGGCAATTTCTTCAGTCACCGCAGCATAAGTATAAATGGTCGCCATGCGTGATTTCAGATAGCCGAACTTTCGTATGAATGCGTTGGTCGCCAGCGCCAGGTTCTTACATTTTACAACGCCACCTGGCGTCTCCAAAACCCAGCCGTCGCGCTTGGTCAACGTTGTAACCGGTGTGTTTTCATAGACCGCAATGTCGTTTGGTAGTGCATCGGCAAGACCACGGATCAGGGCCGCGGGTTGTAGCAACCAAGTATCCTGCATGTGGATGCCGAAGCGATAATACGCGCTCCCGATACGACGATGAATGTCCTCGCGCGACAGGAGAGTATGGGCAATATTATTGACGCGAGCGACTTCGGCGACTTTGCGTAAAGAGGCTTCGCCGAGTTCTGTTGCTGCACCGCGGATCGATCCCACCTGCCGCATGTCACAATCAATATTATTTTCACGGATGATCCTCATCAACCATTCAAAAGCTTCGGTGAAGAAGCCCGATTGAAGACGTGCCTTTTCAGCCATTTCTATCGAGGCATTGCGCGGCAACACGTCGGACCCTGTGAAACCTGAGTTTCGGGCGGAAGAACCTTCCCCCACCGTCGTCGCTTCAATCACTGCGATACTGGCGTCCGGGTCCAGTTCACGCAATCGACGTGCGATAGCGAAACCGGTAAACCCGGCTCCGACGATTGCGTAATCGACCGCAATGTCTTGATTAAGTGCAGCGCGCTGCTGGCGCGGCGGGAGCATGGCATTCCAACCGCACAGATTGGAATAACGAGGATAGGTTAGCTTTGTCATATTGGTGCCTGAAAGATTTCGGGATAGTGCATCGCACCATCCCGATTGCTCTTATCATTCCTTGAAGTGAGCTTGTTCAGTGAGTAGCGGGCCCAGCGACATCGAACCCTTGAGCTCGAAGCCCCAGTCAAGCTTCTCGTTTCTGATCCAGACCTGGGCCGTTTCTGTCACCGGCACAGCACAAACATCAGCGACAATCAGCTTTTGTGCTTCCTGCCAGAGTTCCATCTGCTTTTTGGGATCAATCTCGGTGCGAGCGGCCTCGATCTGCTTGTCGGCGACTGAGCAATGGCTGAAGTTCGTTACTTGCCCCGGAGCCCCAATCGCGCTGCTCGAATGATAGAACTGCGTCAAAAACGTATCCGCAACCGGGAAGCGTGCCGCGCCGTAATCAACAAGCGGGCTTAAGTCCTTGCGGATCATCTGATGCCAGGTCGCGTGCTCAACCGGTTCGAGCTCAAGCTTGATGCCAGCCTTGGCAAGCTGCGCCTGCAAAAGCTGGTCCGTCGTCGCATAACTAGGCATCTGGCTTGAAATCATCTTGACGGTGAGACCGTTGGGATACCCCGCTTCTGCTAGCAGTGCTTTGGCCTTCTCCACATCTGGCTGGATGAGGCCCGGATCGGGATTGAGCCCGAGATTGTTTGAAGGAATGACTGACTTTGCAACACGCGTGAATTCAGGCCCACGAAACTGTGCGATCTGTTCAGGATTGATCGCGTAAGCAACGGCCTGCCGTACCTTGATATCGTCAAAAGGTTTCTGATTGCGGTTGATATGCACCACTGTCAGTTCGGCAGGATCGAAGATGTCGACCTTGGCGCCGGGCGTTTCCTTCATCCGCTGCAACCAGCGTCGATCGGCATTGCCGGCGGATACATCGATTTCACCTGCGGTAAAGGCAAGATCACGGCCTGCCGCTGCATTAAGGAAACGATACGTGACCTTTTCGATCTTCGGCTTGCCGCGGAAGTATTTTTCATGAGCGGTAAAATGAACCGCAACGCCGGGTTCGATTGATTCAAACTGGAAAGGCCCAAAGCCGACAGGATTGCGGGTAAAACCCTCTCCACGCTCTTCGTACGCCTTCTTGCTGATGATAAAGCCACCCGAATAGTTGGTCACCAGACCGAGCAAGCTCGGGACTTGATTTGCAAGCGTTATGCGCACAGTGTGCGGGTCTACAGCCTCGACGCTCTTGACGGCCTTATAGTCCGTTGCGAATGCAGAGCGCTTCGGATCGGCCGCCTTTTGCAGACTGAAAACGACGTCGTCGGCCGTCACTTCACCATAGCCATGTTGCCATTGCACACCGGGCCGCAGCTTGAAGGTCCAGACCAGATTATTGTCTGTTGCTTCCCAACTCTCCGCAAGATCTCCTTCAATCGTTGCCGGATCAGTAGAGCCGGGCGCAAATCTGACCAGCCCTCCGAATATCCATGCGACAAGGGTACGGTCAGAGGTACTGGCGGCAAAATGTGGATCGAGATTGCCAATATCAGCAGCTGCCGCACCGAGCCGCAATTCGGTCTGTGTTGCGGAAGCTGAGAGCGTACCAAGTGCCGTAAAGGCCATAAGAGCGGCAAGTGCCGGTGGTCCCATGATGCTTTTCAGTTTCATGCCTGTTCCCTTCTTATTGCAGATTATTGTCTTGAGATTTGCTGAGCGCACTGAGCAGTGGGGTGAAGCCTGCTTCGTTCAGTTGGCTGATCGCGGAAATAATGCTGTCCTGACTTTGGGTACTCAGACTGACACGCCCGATATTCTTGAACTTGTGAGCGACCTGGTCCCAGCTCATCGGGTTCGCCACATCGCCAAGCGGGTGGTCGATAACCAGCTCTTTTTCACCGTCACCTTGATCGATCAGCACACGCGCTGGCGTGCGAACTGGAAACGCCGTGGCGAAATCGATCGACGTTTCAAGTTCGATCCGGTTCGCAAGACCGAGGACCTCTATGTCTTTTAGACTGTCGGGATCGACGGGCTGAAGCGCCTCCTGCCCACGCAGCGCCGCAAGCGCGCAGCTGAAATAGAAACTATACTGGCCGCCCTCTAACGTGCTTGGGGTGCGCTCATTGGCGAGACGAAGTCCCTGCGGGAAGGTTTCGATGCGGAGCCTGTGAATGTGACGCCCATCCTGACGCATTTTCAGGATAGCATCGATGGCAGCATGCATATATCGACAGCATGCATAAGGCTTGAGATAACACTTCTGCAGCTCCCACACCTCGCCAAGCTGCCCCAGCAAGATTTTGGGATCATAGCGATCTTCATTGTTGAGCAAGTCTACCGGTCCGGTTGCTCCCGCCCTTGCGCGATAAGCCCCAGTGATACCGGCAACGACAGCAGGTGGGATTCCTTCTTTTACCGTGCTGCCCTGAAACTTGGAGGAGCCAGTCGGGAAAACGATAGGGCCTTCAGAGCCTGCAATCGCCAGCGCATGTGCCATTTCTGTGGCGTCGAGCCCGAGCAAGCGTCCGGCAGCTGCAGCCGCACCATAGCTGACCCACCTGCCACTGGCATAAGTCTCGATGGTGTTGGTGGGGCGTGATGTGGCAACACGCAGAGCGACGTCATAGCCCAGTGCAATGGCATCCAGCATCTCTGCATCCGATGCATCGATGGATTGGCCGACAGCAAGTGCTGCAGGAATGACGCCAGCCCCCGCATGGCCTGCCGCTCCACGATGGCCATCATCAATATCGAGCGCACTGGCCGCCGCACTATTGGCCATGGCAGCGCCCACAACGCTCAGCTTCAAATCCGTGAGCCAGACCTGAGCTACGCCTGAACCGTAGACATCGGATGCTGCTTGCCTCGCCGAAGCAGCCAGGCGTGAATGAAGGCCTGCTGCGGTTGCGCCCATCAAATCGAGCATTAGCAGCGAGATGGCTTCGCGCGTTTCCGACGGCAACGCGCCTTTGGGGTGGCCAGACACAAATTCAGCAAGTTGAGTTAGGGCATGCATTTTCGAAGGACTCCAATCTAGCTCGCCATACGAATGAAATGACCGTCCGCAGCCATGCTCCAGCGTGCCGCTGGTGCGCTATAACCGACGGGTTTGAGCGGACTTCTGGGTGGACCGGCATCGGCAGCTCGCCGCCTTGTTCCCCGCTGATCGGGATGTGTTATCGGGATCGCCGAAAGTAACCGTTGCGTATATTCGTGCCCCGGTCGTCCGATCACGTCATCACGTGGTCCGATTTCCACGATTTCACCGAAATACATCACCGCAACACGGTTGCAGATGCGCTCGACTGCGGACATATCGTGGCTGATGAACAGATATGAAATGTCAAATTCCCTCTGAAGATCAATCATCAGATCAATAATTTGACCCTTGATGGCGACATCAAGCGCCGACACCGCTTCATCTGCGATGATCAGCCGTGGAGCCATTGCGAGAGCACGCGCAATACAGATACGCTGGCGCTGTCCGCCAGAAAATTCATGCGGCAGACTGGATGCGCGATTGGGATCCAAGCCAACACGCTCCATCAGCCATTCCATCTTCTGTTGTGCGGCTACACCAGTCTCCAAACCATGAACTTTCATTGGTTCCATGATTGCCGAGCCAATGGTCTGACGTGCATCAAGAGAACCAAAGGGATCTTGGAAGATCATCTGTACTTGCCGTTTCAATGACGACAGGCTTTTGCGATCCAGATAGTCAATCGTCTCCCCACCAACGGCGATCTTGCCGTTGTGCACGGGTGCAAGATTGATAATCGCCTTACCAATGGTGGATTTTCCTGAACCGGACTCGCCAACCAGTCCAAGTGTCTCGCCTTTGCTAATGCTGAACGACACATCTTCGACCGCATGCACTGCGCCCGTGGCACGGCCCAATAGGCCACCGTGGACCGGAAATCTTACCGAAAGGTCGCTCACTTCGAGAACCGGCGCTGCGGCATTCGCCATCAAGGGACTATCGACAGGTCGGGCCGGAATCGTTTTGGCCTGCAACTTGCCGACCAAACTTGGGGCCGCTTCGATAAGGCTGCGCGTATATGCATCTTTAGGATTGCTGAAAATTTCCATCACCGAGCCGTGCTCAATGACGCGCCCATGGCGCATGACCAGAACGTCATCAGCAACTTCGGCAACAACGCCCATGTCATGCGTTATAAATAGAACCGCCGTTCCAGTTTCCTGCTGCAACTCCTTCAACAGTTGAAGCGTCTGAGCCTGCACAGTCACATCAAGCGCGGTTGTAGGCTCATCAGCAATGATGAGATCAGGATCGCATGCCAGTGCCATCGCAATCATCACACGCTGTCGCATTCCACCCGAAAAGGTATGTGGATACTGATTAACGCGCTGCTCCGGGTCGGGAATGCGCACCTTGCGCAAGAGCTCCAGAACCGCTTCCTGCAGTTTTTTCCCCTTGAGCTTCTTGTGAATTCTCAGAACTTCGGCAAGCTGTGATCCAACAGTCTGTACCGGGTTAAGAGAGGTCATCGGTTCCTGAAAGATCATGCTGACCTTGCCGCCTCGCACGCCTCGCATGTGCGCTTCAGGCAGTTTTAGCAAGTCTTGTTGGCCAAGCATTACAGCGCCCTCAGCGTTGGCGATGCGATCAGGCAGAAGACGCATGATCGCCAGAGAAGTAACGCTCTTGCCAGAGCCGGACTCTCCCACCAGAGCCAGTGTCTTGCCTGGCTCGATCTGGAAACTGATCCCATGGACAACCGGCTTTCTGGCGAATGAAATCTTGAGATCACGAACAATGATCGCAGGCTGGACAGTCATTAGCTGGCATCCTTCAGTCGTGGATCGATTGCGTCACGCAGACCATCGCCGATCAGGTTGAGAGCAAGAACGAGCACCAGAATTGCAAGGCTCGGATAAAGAGCCAGATGGAAGGAGCTCAGAATATTGTCGAAGCCTTCGCGAACCATGCCACCCCAAGTCGGCGTCGGCGGGGCCAGCCCTAACCCAATGAATGCGAGCGACGCCTCGGTGCGAACTGCAGTGGCCATCCAAAGTGATGCCATGACCAAGATCTCCGGCAGAATGGCAGGCAGAATATGGCCGAACAGAATGCGCGTATGGGAAAAGCCCATCGCGTGACAGGCCTGAACATATTCGCGGTCGCGCTGTGTCAGAACACCTGCGCGGGCAATTCGCGCAAAGGCCGGTATAGCGGTGAATGCGATAGCAATGACAATATTCGTCAGCGTGGCCCCCATAAGGGCGACGAGTGCCAAACCAAGAATCAATGATGGAAATGCCAGTACGACATCCATGATCTGCATCACAATGATGTCGGTCTTGCGACCCACATAACCAGCAATCATGCCCAGAAACGAGCCAATTATCAGCGCGATCAGAATGGCCAGAAATCCAATGCTTAGCGAATACCGGGCTCCATAGAGTAATCGCGAAAGAACATCACGACCGAACTGGTCCGTGCCCAGCAGATTTTCTGTACTTGGCGGCGACAGGTAAACGATGATGTTCTGTTCATTCGGATCATATGGCGCCAAGATTGGAGCAAAGGCCGCGCACAGAATGAGCGTCAGAACAATCGCTACACCCAGCCAGGTAGAGAAATTCAATCGACGTAGAAATTCCCATCGAGACTGCACGCGCGGCGCGGCAGATGAATTGGTGGTGATGGATGTCATTTGTACTGAACCCTCGGATCGAGGAAACCATAGGTCAGGTCGGTCAGCATGTTCACCGCAACAACCATAAGCGTATAAATGACGATCATCCCCTGCAGCAGGGTATAGTCACGCTGGGTCAAGGCGTTGAGAATTAGCTTACCAAGACCTGGGCGAGAGAAGACGATTTCGGTCAGAACGGAATTACCGATCAGAATACCGAGATAGAGCCCCACAACCGTCGTAATTGGGATCGTGCAGTTACCGAGCGCATGACGCCAAACAACGGCGTGATGTGAAGCGCCTTTTGCCTTCGCCGTGCGCACGAAGTCCTGGTTCAAAACTTCGAGCATGGCCGAACGGGTGACACGTGTAATATACGCCATCATGATCAGTGCCAGCGAAATGGTTGGCAGTGCCATTTGCCTCAAGCGGTCCAGCAATCCATTGCCGCCACCTGAACTAATCACTGGAAACCAGCGCAACTGGATTGCAAAAATCATGAGCAAAATGATCGCTGCAACAAACGCTGGAAGGGAAAGACCCAACAGGGAAACAAGGCGCAGCAACAGATCAGCCGGCTTATTTCGTTTCACTGCTGCCCAAACACCTGCGGGAACACCCAACAGCACCCCCAGTATGAGCGACGCGATTGTCAACTCCATCGTATAGGGCAGTACGTTCATGATCTCGGTTGTAATCGAGCGGCCGGTTATCATGGATGTCCCAAGATTGCCCTGGAGTACACCCAGCATGAAGCTCCCGTACTGGACAATGATCGGCTGATCCAGACCAAGCTTGTGATGCAGTGCAGCGATACTTGCGGGGCTAGCTTGATCGCCAAGGATCACAAGAGCTGGATCGCCCGGCAGAACACGAACTATTACGAAGACCAACGTCAACACGCTGAACAGCGTGAAGAGCGCGAAGCCCATTCGTTTGATCAGGAACGACACCATGCTGTTGTCCTCGCTTCAAACAGATGTGGGGGAGCATGACAGGGACGTGCGTCAGCAACCTGAAATCAGGTGTAAAGACAGCAATCTTTGAACGCTCCTCCCTCGTTCAAAGACTTAACGCCGTGGTTGAATGACAGCGAAAAATGTGACAGAAGTCAACCTATTCCTTTTATTGGAATAAATTTTAGGAAATATTCTAATAATTAGAATTTTGGAGTTAGACGTGACTACGAACGCATCAAGCAATGCAGTACGCGCACTTGATATTCTAATAGTTCTGGGGGAAGCAGGCGCTGATGGCTTGGCTCTTGCCGATATTGCCGAACGCATTGGCGAAGCTAAACCTGCCGTGCATCGTAGCCTCGCGTCGCTTCTTCAAAAGGGCTTCGCCGAACCGGCTGGCAAGCATGGCTTTTACCGGCTTGGGCCTGCTATCCCAATGCTTGCGAGGGGGCAGGCCCGTCTCGAACCCCTGATTTCGAAATTCCGACCTGGAATGACCGAGTTTGCGCGACGAAGCGGACACACCGTTTATATGATGGTACAGGCAGGCGTTGACGCCGTTTGCGCCGAGATGGTTTCGCGATTTCCAGATCGCCAGTTTACGATGGGGGTTGGCGGGCGCGTGCCGATGGGTGTCGCAGCCGGAAGCATTGCCCTTATGTCCATCATGCCTGAAGCCGACTGTCTCGCACTACTTGAGGCAAATGCAGCACGCTATCTTAGTCATCCTTCGGTTCAATATGTCGATAAGGCTGTTGTCATATCTCAAATTGAGGACGCGCGACGGCGGAGTTTCGCTGTCAACATGGCATATTATCTGCCCGGGGAAGGCGGGCTCGGTTTGCCGGTACGCGCCACAAATCCCTATGAGCTGAATGCTGCGATTTCATTCACAGCACCGCTTGAGATGATGACGGAAGACTGGCTCCCCAAGATCATCGATGAACTGCGCGACTGCCTTGGCGACGCGATACTACCTGTGCCCGCTTCATAAACACCATGAGAGCGGAATTTTTCCAATCTTCAATCCGGGAGGCAATCAAATGCAGATTGAACGACTTGATGTGAATCACCGCCGCAGCCGTCTCGTGAAATACAATGGCATGTGTTTCCTATCGGGCCAATTTTCCGATTCTGCTGGGGAGATTACCCAGCAAACGATGGAAACACTCGCCAAGATTGACGATCTTTTGGCACGTGCCGGTACCGACAAATCTCGCCTACTTACCGCACAGATTTGGTTGAGAGACATGTCGGATTTCGCGGCGATGAATCAGGTTTGGGACAGTTGGATAGATACAGCCAACCCGCCGACGCGATGCTGCGGGCAAGTATTCATGGCCGACCCCGATATGCGTATCGAGATTGTGGTCTCTGCTGCGATTTAGAGTGCATGCGTATCTTCGAAATTTAATCATCGCAAAAGACGGCGGCGTTGGCGCTATTAAATAGGGCGGAATTAGAAATTTAGGCGGATCTGGCGGAATTCAGACCTTTACGCCGAAACAATCGACTGGCGCTCTGTCATTCCATAGACAATATCAGCTTTCGGGACGCCGCAAATGCCAGTCGAACGATCGCAAGAAGCCGCAAAGCTGATATCCAGTAGTCCATGCAATCAACATATGGTAAAAGTGGGGTTTTGCCATATGTTATGCTGATCGCTGAATGTCGGCCTTGCGCTTTATGTCGGACGTTCGAGCTGTCGAAAAGTTTGCTGAAAGCGGTCGTTTCTCTTTTAATATTACTAGCGACCGCGAAGGGGGTGTAAAGCGGATAGTTTGCTCTTCAGCAGCCTATTTGAGAAGCGGACGTCGCTTCGCGCTCGCCGTAGTTTAAGGGTATTGCTGCAATCGGTTGCGGGTCCGCCGCAAATCACATTCCGGCTGACAGCTTTGTACCCCATAGTTGTCGGACTGTAGCGGGCGAAAAGCTCGTCGATTAAGCGGATCAGATTAATACCACATGCAGACCTTCTGTTTTGATTGGCAATTCATCCGAAGTAAGTTGGAATGCGCAGCAGAAGTGCTCATCCGTGAACGGAAATAGAAATTGGAACGAACGGGTTCTTTGGCCCCGTTAACATCGCGGGTCGTCAAGGTGATTGCCATGTCCTTTGCGGCTAAAAAGGGTTGGGATGTTCAAATACCCTTCGAAAACTTAGTCGTCAGCTTCGCTGATAATGCGATATCTGCGAATATCGGAAAAGCCACACAGAATATTAGGTGTTGTTTGTAAAATAACATGTAGATATATTTTAGGAATACTTAAGATAAAAATTTACTTAAAGATATTAATCGGGATTACAGGCTTTCAAAGAAACGAATAGATAAATAATTATTTAAATATACAACGAATAATAAGAATATAAACTATGACATTTAACGTACTAATGCTCGTCTATAACAATAGCTGCCAAAGGCTATAGCTCTTGGATGGAGAAAAACCGCCGACTGTCATCCAGTCGACGGCTTCTTTTTTAAAAGCCAACGAGGCTTTTAAGGTCGATTATTTGTAAGCGGAAACCACGATTTCAATCAGCGTGTCGCCGCCCAGATCGGCAACGCCAACGGTTGCACGGGTTGGCAGCAGCGAAGGATCGATCCATTCCTTCCAGACCTTATCCATTTCAGGCTTCTTATTGAGGTCTGTTACGAAGATGGTGGCTGCCAGAAGCTTGGTCTTGTCCGTGCCTGCCTGTGCCAGATAGCTGTCGAGCTTGGCGAGGATTTCGCGGGTCTGACCAGCCATATCCAGGCTTTCGTCATCACAGGTGGTTCCACCGACATAGACAATGCCGTTGTGTTCGACGACGCGATGCATGATCGGCGTCTGAATGAAACGCTCAGCCATAGTTTAATCCTTTCAGATGGTTGGGGAGTTATCCGGTTGCTCGCCGGTAACGGCGAAGACAGCATCGGGGGGTTGGGGTAGTGCTGCGATTTCGCTGAGCGGCACCGGTTTCACCGGCGCGCGCAGACGATAGAAACCGACTGTTTGAGGCGCACGGTTTTGCACCTCGGCCAGAATTTCCGTGACGGTGGAACTGCACATGCGGCCCTGACAGGGACCCATGCCGCAGCGAAACATGGTTTTCAGCTGGTTGGGTCCGGCAATATTGCAGGCCGCCGCGTCGCGGATTGCACCTGCAGTCACTTCCTCGCAACGGCAGACAATCGTGTCTCTGTCCGCCGGTGCGCGAAACGCCTGTGCAGGCAGATAAAGCGCGTCGATAAAGGATCGCCCGCGTTCGGCCCGTCGCGCCTGCGCCTGCAGCTTTACGATTTTTGACGCCAACGATGTTGCCAGTGCCGGAAAGATATCCTGACAGGCCGCGAGCGCAGCGATACGCCCGCTCTGCTCGGCAACCAATGCACCACCAATGCCGCTGCCGTCACCAGCAATGTAGATGGCCGGTATGGACGAACGCCCGTTGCCGTCGAGCTGCGGTTGAAAACACTTCTGTCCGTCGTTCCAAACCAGAGCGCAGCCGGAAGCATTGGCGAGATTGTTGTTGGGGATCACACCCTGATGCAGGAAGACGCTATCGACAGCAAGCCTGTGTGTCTTGCCTTTTGCCGAAAAGCAGATCGCTTCTGCTTCGTTTTTTCCTTCAATGGCGATGTCTGTCACACCGGAATAGACCGGCACTGACTTACGCACCTTCAAAAGCAGGGAGAGCCCCTTAAAAGCATAGGGCGAGAAAAGGAATGAAGGCAGGTTCGGTGCAGCTTTCACGTAATTTGCGCCAAGCGTCGTATCGAGCAATGCTGCGACCTTGCCACCAGCCTGCAACAGCTGCGCGGCGAACATGTAGAGCAGCGGGCCTGTTCCCGCCAGAACCACACTTCCGTTTGGCAGGATGCCGGAAGCCTTCAGTGCAATCTGTGCTGCGCCGACGGTCATAACACCCGGCAATGTCCAGCCCCTGACAGGCATCGGACGCTCCATGGCGCCGGTCGCGAAGATCACGCGGCGCGCTGAAACAATCCCGCTCTTGCCACTTACCGATACGCGCAGATCAACGCCGTTGTTGTCGCCATCCTGTGGCTCCACACTCCAGACGAGGGCCTGCGGCACATAGGTGGCCTTGCTGGCGATGAATGCTTTCAGGACTTCTTTGCCCCGCCAGTAATCGGTGCCGAGAAACGGTCTGCGGGCAGTCGTATTGTGTTCAATGCCACGGTAAATCTGGCCGCCTGCGGCTGGGTTTTCGTCGAACAGAACCACGTTAGCACCAGCGGCGCATGCCTCTGCGGCGGCCGACATCCCCGCCGGTCCGGCGCCGATAATGGCGAGATCATAGGCTGCGTCGAGCGCATGAATATCGGAAATTCTCTTGAGCATGGTGATCATGGTTCCACCCGACGTGCGCCGGTCTGTGAAGAAATGACCATTCCATCGACCACGGGCGTCATGCACGCCTGGCGGTTCTGCACACCATCAATGGTGACCAGACATTCAAAACAGATGCCCATCAGACAATAGGGGGCTCGCGGCTGATCACCAACGACGCTGTTTCTGAGCCGGTTGATACCCTCTCCAAGCAGCGCTGCGGCGACAGTTACATTGGCAGGCACCGTCAAGGTGCGCGCATCGAATGTGATCGTCACGGTTTCCTCTGGTGTCTCAGTTTTAAGGAACATTTTAGGAGACATGAAACCTCCGGCCGGAGAACGCATTACCAGCAAGTTGTTTGGCATCGGCTGCTATTTCCTGCGCCACGATCAGGGCGTGGTTGGCTGCGAGTGTGACGCCGGAATGGCACATGACGGCGTAAGCGCCCGGGTGGCTTTCGGATTGTTCGTAAATCGGCATGCCGTCCGGTGTCTTGACCCGAAACCCGGCCCAACTGCGAATGACATTGACATCGGCCAGATGCGGGAATGTCCGCACTGCCCTGTTGGCCAGCACCGCGCTGATATCCTGATTGGTGGCGATCCGGTCCGTATGGGTTTCCTGACTGTCGCCGATCATCACGCCGCCTTCATCCGCCTGCCGCAGCGTGGCCGCTGTATAGGGGAAGAAGGGCGCGCATTTCTCCGTTACAAGAATTTGGCCTTTGCTGCGCACAACCGGCGCATTGAGACCGACACTCTTTGCAAGCTCTGCATTGCCGTTGCCCGCAGCCAGAATGACGCGTTCCGTGAAGACTTCACCCCATGTGCCACTCAGGAGAAAGCCGCCGTTTTGCGGGGTGATGGACGAGACTTCACAATGCGGTTCGTAGGACGCGCCGAGTTTGATCATGCCCGTATGCAAGGCGCGAAACAGGCGCAGTGAATTCACGTCGCCGTCCATCGGTGAATAGATTGAACCGATCACACCCCGGCCAATGGAGGGGACCATTCTGGCCGTTTCCTGATGGTCGAGCACAACATGTTCCGGGGCGTCATTGCCAAGTTCCCGCGCCACCGTCGCGACGTCTTCGGCAAATATTTGAAGCTCGCGCTGGTCTAGGCAGAAGGTAAAGGCACCAGTCTGTTTCAACGCCACATCAAGCCCGGTCACATCCCGCAACTCGTCTGCGAAAGCGGGCCACAGGCGCGCAGATTGCATTGTCCAACGGGCATAGTGTGGTGCGCCTACGCCTTTGCCTTGTACCCAGATGAGCGCGAAATTGGCACGGGATGCGCGCAGGGACAGGTCTTCCCCATCGAGAAGCATTGGACGCAGACCGGATCGGGCGAGACCCCAGGCGATGGCAGAGCCAACCAGTCCCGCTCCGATAATGATTATGTTTTGGTCCGGCAATCTGCGCATTCGTAAATTCAATCTGTTGTCACAGCGTCGTCAGTGTTGGGCCTGACGAGAGTCAGGCCCGATTGCGTCGGCTCAGTTTTGCGGGCTTACGTCCACCTTGAACCACTTCTCGGAAAGCTTCTTCACCGTGCCGTCGGCAATCGCTGCCTGAATGGCAGTATCGAAGCGACCCTTCAGGGCGGTATCTTCCTTGCGCAGACCGACACCGATCATGCCGAAGACCTTGCCCGAAAACAGCGGGCCGGCCAGCTTGGCACCCTTCATGTCATCCTTTTCCAGCGCAGCCGCAAGAACTGTGGCATTGGCTACAACCGCATCCACGCGACCGCTGGTCAGGTCGAAATTGTGTTCCTCTGCGGTCTTGTACTCACGAACATCCGCACCATCCTTGAAATACTGTTCCATGAAGGCTGAAGCGGTTGTGGAACCCTGAACGCCAACGGTCTTGCCGTTGATTTTCTTGGCGATTTCCTCGAGCACAGGCTTGGCCGCATCGGAATCGACATTCAGCGGCTTGCCGCCTTCCGGCAGATCGGCGAGGTCGCTGTCATCCATGACTGCGAAGGAGTTGATGGCTGCCGCATAAGGCGACGAAAACGCAATCACTTCCTCACGCTTCGGCGTGATGCTCATACCCGCCATGATGGCATCATACTTGCCAGCGGTCAGCGATGGAATGATGCCGTCCCAGTTCTGAGCGGTGATTTCGCATTTCGCTTTCAGGCGCTCGCAAAGGTCTTTGGCGAGATCAATCTCGAAGCCCTCCAGCACACCGTTCGGGCCGGAGAAATTCCACGGTGCATAAGCACCTTCGGTCGCGATGCGCACGACATCTTCGGCATGCGCGGTCGGGGCAACGGCGAGAACGCCGAGGACGGAAAGGACGAATTTCAGTTTCATATGTTCACCTCTGTTAGAAAACCGATTGATCGGTTCACGCGTTTTGTTTGGAAATGAATTGCCGGAACCGTTCGCTTTTGGGGTTTCCAAAAACCTCGTCGGGCGTGCCTTCTTCTTCAATCACGCCCTGGCGCAGAAACACGACACGGCTAGAAACATCGCGGGCGAAGCCCATCTCGTGGGTCACGACCAGCATGGTGCGCCCCTCTGCCGCCAGATCGCGCATGACTTTCAACACCTCGGCCACCAGTTCGGGGTCGAGCGCAGAGGTTGGTTCATCGAACAGCATGATCTTTGGGCGCATTGCTAACGCGCGGGCAATTGCGGCGCGTTGCTGTTGGCCACCAGAAAGATGCGCGGGATAGAAGTTGCGCTTATCGGCTATGCCGACCCGCTCCAGCAGTGCTTCGGCTTCGGCAATGCACTCCGACCGGTTTCGCTTCTGCACGTACACAGGCGCTTCGATCAGATTTTCAAGAATGGTCAGGTGCGACCACAGATTGAACGACTGAAACACCATCGTCGCCTGACCGCGCAGCCGCTGAACCTGTTGCGCATCAGCAGGACGAGGCGCACGTCCCGGCTGTTGGTCGAGCTTATACGCTTCACCGTGAATAGCCACGCTGCCCGCATCCGGCACTTCCAGCATATTGATGCAGCGCAGCAGTGTGGATTTGCCGGATCCTGATGCTCCCAGAATGGAGATGACTTCACCCTGGTGGGCCTGCAAGGAAACTGAATGCAGAACCTTGTGCGCGCCGTAGCATTTTTCGAGGTTATTGATCTCGACCGCAGGCGTTTCGAAACGTTGCATTATGAGTTTCCTCCGGCGGCATGCACGATGACAGGCTGACGCTGGGCCGCCGACAAGCGGTATTCCAGCAGTTTGAAGATTCTGGTGACTACGAAGTTCAGGAGGAGATAGATCGCGCCTGCGCAGATGAAGACTTCGACCGGCCGATAGGTGGCAGAAATCAGCTTGGCTGCCAGCCCTGTCACTTCCATCATGGTGATGGTTGATGCCAGCGCGGTGGACTTCACCATCAAGATGACTTCGTTCGAATAGGCGGGCAGCATCTGCCGCAGAGCCTGCGGGGCCAGAATGCGACGGACGAGTGTAAAACCGCTCATGCCATAAGCGCGCGCCGCTTCGATCTGCCCGGTCGCGACCGACAGAACGCCGCCACGTATGATTTCGGCGCTATAGGCAGCTGTATTGAGCGCCAGAGCCAGCACCGCGCACCAATAGGGTTCGCGCAGAAACGGCCAGAGAAAACTCCGGCGCAGTTCGGGAAACTGGCTGAGACCGTAATAGATTATGTAGAGCTGGACCAGCAGCGGGGTGCCGCGCAGCACGAAGATATAACCTCGCGCAATGAGGTCCAGTACCAGATTGCCCGACAGACGCATCGTAGCCAGTATGGTGGCCAGCACGGCACCGCTGATGACTGATAGCGCCATCAGTTGAAGCGTCAGCGGGATACCGCGACAGAGCTGAACGAAACTGTCGAACATGAATGGAAGGTCGAGAAAGCTCATACCGCCCTCCGGATGCCGCGCATGGCGCGTCTTTCGGCGTTCTTGAACAGCAAGCCCGATGCGAATGTGATGACGAGATAAAGCAGCCCGGCGGTCAGGAAGAAGGTGAATGGCTTGCGGGTTGATCCAGCGCCGATTTGCGCCTGACGCATCAGTTCAACCAGTCCAACGACCGAGATCAGTGCGGATTCCTTCAAGACGAGCTGCCACACATTGCCGATGCCCGGAATGGCGAAGCGCGCCGCCTGTGGAACCATGATGCGGCGAAACAGCAAACGCTGCGGCATGCCATAGGCTTTGGCAGCCTCGATTTCGCCTTTGGGGAGTGCAAGCACCGCGCCGCGATAGACTTCGGCCTGATATGCGCCCGATACCACACCGATTGCCAGTGCGCCGGTGATGAAGATTGGCGCACTGACGAAACCTTGTCCGCCGAACAACGCGCCAATCTGGCTCAACACGGCGCTGCTGCCGAAATAGAACAGATAAATGACCAGAAGGTCGGGGATGCCGCGAAGCACCGTCGAATAGCCGTCAGCCGCGATTCTGAGAATGCGCTGTGATGAGAATGAAGCGGCAGCGGCAATCATGCCGAATAGTGCGCCTGCCGCGAAACCGCAAAAGGCTACTGCGAGTGTCATGCCCGTGGCCCGGAGCATATCATAGCCCCAGCCGTCTTCGGCAAAACCCATCAAATCGAGATATGCGCTGACCGCACCCAACTGCATTGTTCCCTTTTTATGTCCGGTGCTTTCGTCGCGCCGATACGTTTATGGGAGTGGTTTGACAGCGGGGCTCAATACAGTCAAATTCGAAATGAAGCCCAGAGCATAACCAAATATTATGGTGAAACATGAACCTGCGTCAGGTCGAAGCGTTCCGAACCGTCATGCTGACTGGAAAAATGACGGCTGCAGCGGAACTGATGTCGATCACTCAGCCCGCCGTGAGCCGCCTGATCCGCGACTTTGAGATCGACACGAAACTCAAGCTCTTCAACCGTCGCGGAAACCAGTTGGTCCCAACACAGGCGGCTATGACGCTGTTGCAGGAGGTGGAGCGGGCTTATGTCGGGCTCAATCGCATCCGGAGTTTCGCCGACGAGATCAGCCGTCAGAATGCGGGCATGCTGCGGATCGCGGCCATGCCTGCGCTTGCAAACGGGATCATGCCGCGCTTCCTTGCCCGCTTTCTCAAGGAAAGGCCCAATATCCATGCCTCTCTCAATGGCATTCCTTCGGCGATGGTTGTTGAGGCCGTCGCATCGGGTCAGGTCGATCTCGGTTTTGCCGATGGTCCGCTCGACAGACCCGGTTTCAATATTGAAACCCGGGCGATACCGGCGGTTGTCGCTGTCCCGCTGGGGCATCGTCTCGCAGAATATCCGGAGGTTTCGCCGGATGATCTCGCTGATGAACGTATGATCACGCTGGAGCCGGGGTCGCTGTTTGCCATGCGCGTCGAGGTTGCGCTTGCGCGCATTCCACGGTCGGCCACCATTGAGACACGCTTGTCGCATACGGCGCTGACGCTTGTGGCCGAAGGTGTTGGCATAACGATCATCGATCCGTCGTCGGCAACGGATTTTCGCGGACGCGGCGTGGTGATCCGGCCTTTCACGAGCTTCGTCGATGCTGGGTTTCTGGTCATTCGCCGCAGTAATGGCCCCGATAACAGCCTGGCTCAACGCTTCATAGACGAGTTCTGGTCCTATCATGAAACGCTGCTTGCGCAGCCATGACGATAGGGGCTTGGGGCTCAATCCTGGTAGATGCGCTCCTCAAGGGGCGTTGATGCAATGATAGATTTCAGTCCGGCCAGCATGGCCTTCTCCGCCTTGTTGAGGTTGGCTTCAGGATTGTGGATCAGGAAAACATCGATGGCTGGCGGGTTGTCGTAAGGCGGCAGACGCCAGAGAAGGCCGTCATCGATCTCGCGTCGCGCGACATGCAATGGAAGTGGGCCGATGCCAAGCCCGGTGATGATCATCCGGCGCACTTCCTCGAGGCTCGACGAGGTGCCGACCACATCCGGTGAAAGTCGCGCCTCACTGCGCAACAGGGCTACGGGTCGCAGCGCGTCTGCAATATGATCGGTCTGGAACGAAACCGATGGTTCTCCCTTCAGATCGGCAAGGGTCAGTCCGGACTGGCCGAACATCCGGTGCCGGGGCCCGCAGAAAAACCCGAAGAACTCACGATAGACCATGGTGTAGTCGAGCGCGGGGTCGCGATTACTCACCAGACCAAGGCCGAAAGAAGCGCGCTTCTCGCGCACAAGCCGCGCGACTTCTGTACTGGCAGATACGTTGATCGTCAGTGTTGCATTGGGATGCTGTTCATGAAACAGCGCGAGCGCCTGATCGAAGATCGGCGATATGATGTGGCTGGCGACAGAGATGGTGACATGGCCAGTCACATTGTCACCGACACCGCGCACCAGTTGCGGCAGCTGTGAAATGGCGCCGAAGACCTCAATGCTCTGTTCGTAAAGCAGTTTACCAACGTCTGTCAGCTCAAAACGGGTTGCGTCGCGCTCCACCAGCCGCTGGCCGATGCGGTCTTCCAATCGGCGCAACGCATTGCTTACGCTTGGTTGTTTGAGGTTGAGACGCTCTGCCGCGCGGGTGATGCTTTTTACCTCCGCGATTACCACAAAACTGCGCAGAAGGTTCCAGTCCAGATCCCAGACAAGGCGTTCAGGGCGATGCAGCGACATGGGGTCATCCATTCATGAAATCTATGCAATCTATTCCCATTATCTATTTGCGAAATGCATCCATAAAAGCAATCATGAATATTGGAAGGCATCAAAAAGCCTCAAGAAAAACAAACAAAAGGAAGTCGGGAACAGCATGTTTAACAAATTCACGGGTTTCATTGCCGCTGCCGCGATTGCCGCCACCGCAGTTTTTGCGGTTGCGCCTGCACAGGCGGATGATCTTGAAAAGATCAAGGCAGCGGGCGAGCTGAAGATCGCCATGAGCGGCCAGTACCCGCCGTTCAATTTCGTCAATGAGAAGAACGAAGTCGTGGGCTTCGACGCTTCCATCGGTTCGGCGATTGCCGAGCGTATGCAGCTCAAGCCGCAGCTTATCACCACGGCATGGGACGGCATTGTCGCCGGCCTCCGGGCAGGCAAGTTCGACACGGTGGTTGGCTCCATGACGATTACGCCGGAACGCGAGAAGGCCGTGGATTTCGTGGGACCTTACTATCATGCGGGCCGCGCGGTTTTCGTGAAGGAAGACTCCGCGGTTCAAAAGCTCGACGATCTCAAGGGCAAGACACTGGGCGTAACGCTTGGTGAAACCCATGAAAAATGGGCGCGCGAGCAGGGCGGCTGGACCATTCGCACCTATAAGGGTCTGCCGGAGCTGATGCTCGAACTGAATGCCGGTCGTGTCGACGCCATCGTCGTCGACAACATCCCGGTCATGGTAGCGATCAAGGAAACCGGCCAGAAGGTTCGCAGGCTCGATACGCCCGATATCGAAGGCGGCAGTGTTGCCATCGGCATCGCCATCCGCAAGAACAATCCAGAGCTGAAGGCTGCGATGCAGAAGGCTCTCGACGAGATCATGGCCGACGGCACCTATGAGAAGATCTCGATGCAATGGGTCGGCAGCGATATTCGCTGATACGTCATCCCGGCCCGGCATATGTCCGGGCCGGTTGAGAACCGATTGACCGGAGTTTTCCGATGGATTTTGCGTTGATGCAGCGCGTCCTCCCGTTTTTTCTGGAGGCGGCATGGGTGACTGTCCAAATTTCTGCTCTGGCCCTGGTGTTGGGTCTGGCGGTCGCGACGGTCCTCGTTAACGGGCGTCTGTCCCGCTCGGTCATCCTGCGATGGCTTGCGGCAGCCTATGTGAGCGTCTTTCGCGGCACACCTTGCCTTGTGCAGCTCTTCATTCTCTATTTCGGCGGTCCACAGATCGGCATTAATCTGGAGCCGTTTGCCGCCGGTGTCATCGGTCTGGGGCTGAATATCGGCGCATACATGTCGGAATCGATCCGCGGCGCAATTCAGAGCGTTGATCGCGGCCAGACCGAAGCTGCCCGTTCCATCGGCTTCGGGCGAGGGCAGACGATGCGGTTCGTCGTGCTGCCGCAGGCAGCCCGGCTGATGATCCGCCCTCTCGGTGTCAATACGATTGCGCTCCTGAAGGGCTCTGCGCTGGTTTCCACCATTTCAGTGGTTGAACTGACCTATACGGCGCAACGTTTCATCGGTTCAACCTACAAACCGTTCGAGATTTTCGGCGTTGCAGCCGTTCTCTACATGATCATCATCTATATCGTGGCGCGCGGGGTCGATCTTCTCGACAAGCGCTTCGCGGCGCAGTGAGGGAGGACTGGATGCAAGCTCTCGATTTCAGCATCGTCGCTCCCTATACGGACCTGCTCCTGACCGGACTGTGGTGGACGCTGGTTCTGACCGTAGCGTCGGCTTTCCTCAGCTTCGTGCTTGGCATCGTCTTTGCACTGGTGGTGCTTTACGCGCCTAAGATTCTCGCATGGCCGGTGCGCTTCTTCATGTGGCTGTTCATGGGAACGCCGCTTCTGTTGCAGCTGTTCCTGATCTATTTCGGGCTGGTTCAGATCGGTATCGATATTCCGGCACTTGGCGCGGGCATCATCGGTCTCAGCCTGCACTTTGCCGTCTATAATGCCGATATCATCCGCGCGGGTATCGTGGCGGTCGATCCGGGTCAGATGGAAGGCGCGCGTTCCATCGGCTTCAGCCATGGTCAGGCTTTGCGCTACATCGTCATCCCGCAGGCGGTGCGCAATACGATCCCGCCCATCGGCAACAATATGATCGTTCTTCTGAAGGATACGTCGCTGGTTTCGATCATTGGCATTGCGGAACTGGTGCACAGCGCGCAGCTTGCCATCAGCGAAACCTTCAGCCCGTTCGAATTCTACATCACCATCGCCGCCATCTACTACGTGGTCAATCTGGTTCTGGAAGCCAGCCTGCGGCGCATTGAAAGAAAAGTGGAGGTCACGCGATGAGCAGCCCCAAAACCGTAAAACCGATGGTCGAAGTGAAGGGCGCCCGCAAAGCCTATGGCGAGCTGGAAGTGCTGAAAGGTATCGACCTTTCCGTGGCGCGTGGCCAGATCGTCGCCATCATTGGCCCCAGCGGTTCCGGCAAGAGCACGCTTCTGCGCTCGATCAATCATCTTGAAACGCTGAATGGCGGTGAAGTCTGGCTTGATGGCATGCAGGTCAATCAACCTCTCACCGGGCAGGCTTTCGAGAAGCACATCAATGCCGTGCGCCAGCAGATGGGCATGGTGTTTCAGCACTTCAACCTGTTTCCACATCTGACAGTGCTGGAAAACATCACGCTCAGCCCCATCAAGCTCAAGGGCATGACGAAGGACGCTGCTCGTACACTGGCGCTGGAGCTTTTGAAGAAGGTCGGGCTTGCCGAAAAGGTCGACGTCTACCCCTCGCGGCTGTCCGGCGGTCAGAAGCAGCGTGTGGCCATTGCCCGTGCGCTCGCCATGCAGCCGAAAGTGATGCTGTTCGATGAAGCGACTTCGGCGCTCGATCCCGAGCTGGTGGACGAGGTCAATGCCGTCATGAAGCAGCTCGCCGCTGAACATATGACGATGCTGATCGTCACGCATGAGATGCGATTTGCGGGCGAAGTGGCAGATCGCATCCTGTTCATGGATGGCGGTGTGGTGGTGGAAGAGGGGCCGCCGGATCAGATTTTGAGCAATCCGGTGCAGGAGCGTACCCGCTCCTTCCTCAAGAAATATCTGGCTGCGTGAGGTGATGGCATGAACGAGAGAAACGGCAATGGGTTTGCCGATTTTGGGGAATTTCCCGATTTCGGACTGACCCCGGCGCAGCGACGCGAAGCCGTGCTTGGCCATTATTACGAATATCCCGGCATGGACGGGCCGCGTGGCGAAATCTGGTGCTACACCGATGCCTATTCTTATCTGCCGGGCGCAACGGTTCATTTGCAGGTGAGTGCGACCGCGTCGCGCTTCGATATCGAAATCGTGCGCGATGGGGCGGTTGAAAAGCCCGTATTCTCAAAGCGCAGGATAGACTGCAAATGGCAGGAAACGCCAGCCCAATGTTCCGTTGTGGGCTGCGGCTGGGAGACGACATTTTCGTTCAAGACGGACGAGAACTGGCCTTCCGGTGCTTATCGCATCACGCTGAAAGCCGAAGGCAATGACGGTCAGTTGATCCATTGCCACCATCTTTTCATCCTGCGTCCTGTGGCAGGCCGTAAGCCGGGTCGTATCCTGCAGGTTGCCGCGACTGGCACGTGGACGGCCTATAATACCTGGGGCGGTTCCAACCATTATCAGGGCATTACCGGGCCGAATGGGGATCAATATGCGACGACGGTAAGCATCGAGCGTCCGTTCTGCCGCGGCTTTGCGCTGTTGCCCTCCGATGCGCCTCGCGTGCCGCTGGAGTTTGTGACGCCGCCTGCCGCCCCTCCACGCTATCCGCATATGGAATGGGCCTTTGCCAATGGCTATTCCAAGAAATATGCCTCATCCGGCTGGGCGAGCTATGACAGCCTGTTCTTCCGCTGGGCTGAACGGGAAGGCTTTGCGATTGATCTCGCCAGCCAGCATGAGCTGCATTTCTCGCCGGAAATCCTCGACGGTTATGACTGTGTGGCCTTTGTTGGTCACGACGAATACTGGACATGGGAAATGCGCGATGCCGTCGATCATTATGTCGATGGCGGCGGTCGTGCGGCCCGTTTTGCGGGCAACTTCATGTGGCAGACGCGGCTTGAGGATGATGGCAAACGCCAGACTTGCTACAAATATCGCGCCCGCGCTGAAGACCCGGTCTATCGCTCCGCCGATCCACGGCGCACCAGCGGTTGCTGGGAAGCGACGGAAGCCGGCCGGCCTGCTGCCGAAACCTTCGGCCTCAATGCGCTGCGCGGGCTTTATGTCGGCTGGGGTGGTTGCGCCCCGCGTGGCGTGCGCGGTTTTCCGGTCTATCGCCCGGAACATTGGGCCTTTGCGGGAACCGGCATCTATTACGGTGACCTCCTGGGCGCTGACGGTCATGCCTTCGGCTATGAGGTCGACGGGCTCGACTATGTGATCCGGGGCGGTCTGCCCGAACCGGAGGAGGGCAGCGGCGCACCTGATGGATTGCAGATTCTGGCGCTAGGCATGTCGTCTCTCAAGGAAGAGAGCGCGGATATTCCAGCCGACGACCAGTTCCTCTCCGATGCCGATGCCAAATTCGTGGCCGATACGCTGATCGGCGACAATGGCGATGCAGCCGTCGAACGCATCAAGCGCGGCTGCGGCATGATCGTCAATTTTCCGCGCGGCAAGGGTGAGGTTTTCCACGCCGGAAGCTGCGAGTGGGTCGCGGCTCTCAAACGTGGCGACCGCATGGTCGAGCGTGTGACCGCCAATGTTCTCAACCAATATCTCAAGCGCTGACAGAGTAACGCCATGCTCAACACAAAAGCACAGAACGAACGCCCGGCATCGCATCTTTTCTACCAGTCGCGCCTGCGCAGGCCGCTGGTGGACCGTGCCGAAGGAATCTATATCTGGGATCAGGACGGACGCCGGGTCATCGACGGCTCGAGCGGCGCGATGGTGGTCAATATCGGCCACGGCAATCGCAACGTGCTCGACGCCATGAAAGAGCAGATGGATCGCGTCACCTTCGCTTATCGGCTCCATTTCGAAAACGAGCCGGCGGAAGATCTGGCGCGCATGGCCGCCGAACGTATGCCGGAAGGTCTGGACAAGATTTTCTTCGTCTCCGGTGGTTCGGAAGCAGTGGAATCCTGCATCAAGCTTGCCCGCCAATGGGCGGTTGCGACCGGGCAGGCCACACGCTGGAAAGTAATTTCGCGTTTTCCGTCTTACCATGGCGGTACGCTTGGGGCGCTGGCTGTCACCGGCTATGCGGCTTTGAGCGAGCCTTTCGCACCCATCATGCGCGAAATGCCGAAAGTCCCGGCTCCGACTGCCTATCTCGACCGCGACAATCTCACGATGGAACAGCGCGGCCAGAAGTATGCCGACATGCTGGAGGAGAAGATTCAGGAAGAGGGGCCCGAAAGCGTACTCGCCTTCATCATGGAGCCGATCGGTGGAGCATCGACCGGTGCGCTGGTCGCGCCCGACAGCTATTATCCGCGTATCCGCGAAATCTGCGACCGTTATGGCATCCTACTCATCCACGACGAGGTGATGAGCGGTGCAGGACGTACCGGCAAGTTTCTGGGCGGCGACCACTGGAACTGCAAGCCCGATCTCATCGCTCTTTCGAAGGGTTTCGCCTCAGGTTATTGCCCGCTTGGCGCAATGGCTGCGCCCGGACGCATCGTGCAGCCGGTTCTTGATGCTGGCGGCTTCCTGCACGGCTTCACTTATGCTGGCAATCCGCTGGCGTGCGCGGCAGGCAAGGCGGTGCTTCAGGAGATTGATCGTCTCGATCTGGTCGGCAATGCCGCCCATATGGGCGAAGCGCTGAAGGGCGAGCTGGAAGGACTGGCGAAGCGCTTCCCGTTCATCGGTGATGTGCGTGGCAAGGGGTTGTTGCTGGCCGCCGAATTCGTGTCCGATCCTGAAACCATGAAGCCGTTGCCGAAGGAGCTGAACGCCCATCAGCGCATGGTCGATCTTGCCTATGAGCGCGGTCTGATCATCTATTCGCGCCGCACACGGGGCGGTGTTGAAGGCGATCACTTCCTCGTCTGTCCTCCGATGATCATAAGTCGAGAACAGGTCGGCGAGATCACCGCGATCCTCGGCGATACGCTGGAGGTTCTGGCGCGTGAACTCAAGCTGCCCGTGAACGCATAAGGAAACCGGATCATGACAGAGAAGAAGAAAACACAGCGCAAGGTGATCATCACCTGCGCAGTGACGGGCTCCGTGCACACTCCAACCATGTCGCCGCATCTGCCGGTTACGCCGGAGGAGATTGCCAGTGAGGCCATTGCGGCGGCAAAAGCGGGCGCTTCGATCCTGCATCTTCATGCCCGTGATCCGCGCGACGGCAGACCGTCCGCCAATCCGGACCTGTTCATGCAGTTCCTGCCCCGCATCAAGCAATCGACTGCGGCGGTGGTGAATATTTCCACTGGCGGCTCGTCATTGATGACACTGGATGACCGGCTGGCTGCGCCGCTCAAAGCGCAACCGGAAATGTGCTCCCTCAATATGGGCTCGATGAATTTCGCGCTGTTTCCAGCCCTCGACAAGCCACGCGAGTGGAAGCACGCGTGGGAACCGGAACTGTTGGAGGCAACGCGTCATTCGATCTTCAAGAACACCTTCGCGGATATGGAAGGCATTCTGACCAGTCTCGGTCAGGGCTGCGGTACGCGCTTCGAGTTCGAATGCTATGATGTCGGGCATCTCTATTCACTGGCCCATTTCCGTGATCGTGGGCTGGTGACCGGTCATCTGTTCATCCAGTTCGTCTTCGGTATTCTGGGCGGTATCGGTGCAGACCCGGACAACCTCATGCATATGAAGCGCATTGCAGACAAGCTGTTCGGTGACGACTATTCCTTCTCGGTTCTGGCGGCAGGGCGACACCAGATTCCGATGATCACAATGGCGGCGGCCATGGGCGGCAATGTGCGTGTCGGTCTGGAAGACAGCCTCTATGACGGGCGGGGAAAACTGGCCAAGAGCAATGCCGATCAGGTGCGGCGCATTCGTAGCATCCTTGACGGCTTGTCGCTGGAAGTTGCCACACCCGACGAGGCGCGCGACTATCTGGGCCTGAAGGGTGGAGACAGGGTGGCGTTCTGATGCCAAAGATTGTGTTGGATAGCAAAGCGGGCGTTGTGATCCGGCTCGCCGAGCCTGCCGATGCTGAACAGATTCACGAGGCGATCCGCGCGATGGGCGCGGGGCTGGGTGCCGCAGACAAAGTCTCCAGTACGGTAGAAGACTTTCGCCGCCACGGCTTTGGTCCCAACGCGGTTTTTACCAGCCTGATCGCCGAGGTGGACGAGGTATTTGCAGGACTGGCGCTGTTCTTCCCGATTTTCTCGACATGGCTTGGAAAGCCCGGTGTCTTTGTGCAGGACCTCTATGTCGATGAAGGGTTTCGTGGCCGGCGGGTAGGTGAGATTTTGCTTCGCCATGTTGCATCATGGTCGACAGCACGCGGCGGCGTCTATCTGCGGCTGGCCGTGGATCGGGACAATGTTGCCGCGCAACGATTTTACCAACGGCTGGGTATTGGCTGGATCGAAGCCGACCTCGATCATGGTGCTTATGGCGAGGATTTTTCCCGTCTGGCGCGTATCAATGCAAATTAGGGAGCAGTCATGAAAGCCTTTTACGCTGTCGAGCAAAAGCGTCACGACCCGAAAGCCTTTCTTTCCAGCGGCGCGCCGAAGCCAAACCCCGAGCAACCGGAGCGCGTCGAGCGCCTGCTCTCCGGCGCGAAGGCTGCGGGCTGTGAGATTATCCGTCCGCACAATCACGGTCTTGGCCCGATAGCTGCCGTTCATACGCCGGAATATCTGGAGTTCTTACAGCACATCTATCCGCGTTGGCGGCGCATTGAGGAGGCTTCGGAAGAGGTCATTCCGAACATTCATCCGCTGGCGCGCGACGGTCGCTATCCGGCATCCGCCGTCGGGCAGGTTGGCTATCACATGGCCGATACGGCTTGCCCGATAGCCGAACACACATGGGAAAGCGTGTGCTGGAGTGCCTGGAGTGCGGTTGACGCCGCCGATGCGGTGCTTGCGGGCGAGGTGGCGGCCTATGCGCTCTGCCGTCCACCGGGGCACCATGCCTTTGCCGATGTTGCTGGCGGCTTTTGTTTCGTCAATAATTCGGCGGTTGCGGCTCAGCGGCTACGCTCGAAGGCTGAACGCGTCGCAATCCTCGATGTCGATCTGCATCACGGCAACGGGACGCAAGGCATTTTCTATGCGCGTCCCGATGTGCTGACAGTCTCGATCCACGCCGATCCGCTGCGCTTCTATCCGTTCTTCTGGGGCCATGCCGATGAACGCGGTGAAGGGGCTGGTCTCGGCTACAACCTCAATCTGCCTCTGCCGCGCAAATCTGGCGATGACGAGTTCCTTGTGTCGCTCGATACGGCTTTTCGTCGTATCGAAGCTTTCGCGCCAGATGCGCTGGTGGTAGCACTTGGTCTTGACCCCTTCGAGGGTGATCCATTCGGCGGATTGTCGGTCACCACTGGCGGTTTCGGACGCATTGCCGAAGCAATTGCAAAGCTTCGGCTGCCAACCGTCATCGTTCAGGAAGGTGGTTATCTTTGCGATGCGCTGGGTGACAATCTCACCGCTTTTCTGGGCGGCTATCAGTCGGTAGCGGGATGAGCGGTCTTGTGACTTTTATCGGCGTTGCACATCCTTGGATGTGCGACGTCATGGGACATATGAATGTCCGGCACTACGCCGGGATGTTCGACGATGCGAGCTTTCAACTACTGGGAAACATAGCCGGGAAAATCCCGGATGAGGGTTTCGGTTGGGCGGATGTGCGTTCGACGATGGACTACAAAAAGGAAGTGCCCGCCGGGGATTTGCTTACGATCCGCTCTCAGGTGCTGAAGGTGGGGCGTTCATCAATCACGTTTCGCCAGATAATGGCTGGTTCGCTTGATGGGGACCTGCGCGCCATCAATGAGACAACGTCTGTCTGTTTCGACAAGATAGCGCGCCATTCACTCGAACTTGAGCCAGCAATGCGAGTGCGAGCG
This sequence comes from Ochrobactrum sp. 19YEA23, assembly GCF_029909865.1. Classification (NCBI taxonomy): domain Bacteria; kingdom Pseudomonadati; phylum Pseudomonadota; class Alphaproteobacteria; order Hyphomicrobiales; family Brucellaceae; genus Ochrobactrum; species Ochrobactrum sp. 19YEA23. The sequence goes on from NZ_JASAMQ010000003.1 coordinate 312,401, forward strand.
GAAAGGCTCATTTAGGTGCAACCGTCAAAATCACTTGGCATGTGCCAGAGGTATGGTAGACATGCAGATAGTAATTTCAGGTAAGTTTTTGAAAAATAACATATTTCTAGCGAAATATGGTGCCGCTTAGGTGACTCGAACACCTGACCCCATCATTACGAATGATGTGCTCTACCAACTGAGCTAAAGCGGCCCGGGAACCTTCGTTCCAACTCCCGAAGGAGATCCCATTCGTTTCCGTCTGGACGGTGCGCTGATAACCAAAAGCAGAACGGAAAGCAAGGCCGAAATCGAACAAAGGGTCAGATTGTTTTGAACCTTGTGAAAACAGGGCCTTTCATTGGAGAGGCCCTGTTCGAAACTCGCTCGCAATGCGTCTTAAGCGCCTGCGCAGATCCGGCTCCGCGCTTCCTTATATTCACGTTCAAGACGGTCGATCAGTACTCCCGCCGGTGCTACCTCATGAATTGCGCCGATGCCCTGTCCGCAGCCCCAGATATCCTTCCAGGCCTTCGCGCCTTCCTTCTGAGCCTGATCAAAATCCATTTTAGACGGATCGGCCTCAGGCAGATTGTCCGGGTCCAGGCCAGACTGGGTGATGGAAGGCTTGAGGTAATTGCCTGCAATGCCGGTAAAATAGTTCGAATAGACGATATCGGCCGCAGTCGAATCGACGATCATTTGCTTGTAGGCGTCGACCGCGCGCGCTTCTGTCGTCGCGATGAACGGCGAGCCGATATAGGCGAGGTCAGCGCCCATGGCCTGTGCCGCGAGAATGGAACGGCCATTGGCGATGGCGCCCGAAAGAAGCAGCGGCCCGTCAAACCATGCCCGGATTTCCTGCACCAGCGCGAAGGGCGATAGTGGCCCGGCATGGCCGCCTGCACCGGCGGCTACGGCGATCAGGCCGTCCGCGCCTTTGCGAATGGCGGAATTGGCGTGGCGATTGTTGATGACATCATGCAGCACAATGCCGCCATAGGAATGAATTGCAGCATTCACCTCTGGCACCGCGCCAAGCGAGGAAATGACAATCGGCACTTTGTATTTCACGCAAAGGCCGAGATCATGTTCCAGCCGCTTGTTGGAACGGTGGACGATCTGATTGACCGCGAAAGGTGCTGCCGGGCGGTCCGGGTTGGCCTTGTCGTGGGCGGCGAGACCCTCAGTGATTTCAGCCAGCCACTCATCCAGTTGCGCCTCCGGGCGCGCATTGAGGGCAGGGAAGGAACCAACGATGCCAGCCTTACACTGGGCCATCACAAGTGCCGGATGTGAAATGATGAATAGGGGCGCGCCGACAACAGGAATGCGCAATCTGTTCTTCAAACTATCCGGCAAGGCCATATCATTCTCCTCAAAAATTGACGTTTCCGTAAACGTAATATCTGTATCACGCCTGCATGGAACGGCAATACGAAAGATTAAGAGAGATTCGCCTGAAGAGCCAAGCGAAAGCGTCTCCGGTATCAATGCGAAACCGTCCGGGCAGAGAAGTCAGTCTACGGCAGTGTTGCAAACATCATTGATGCGTTTGAGGATGATTCTGTCGCTGCAAATCCAGTTTTCGGTCTGATTCCATTTTGCAGGTTCCGTTGCGGACGGCGAAACAGTCGTAGGATGTGTTCAAGAAACTGCCGTTAAGACGAAGAAATAGTCTGAATAGCCGTGCTTTGGGCCAGTCTCGTATCAGGCAAAGGAAGGGATTCCAGCATGAAATTCAATCGGCTAGAGTGCAGCCAGCGAACAAAAGGTTCGGGGAAAAGGGTGTTGAAAGTAGATATTTGACTGGAGGGTGGGTCTTATCCGGTAGCCAAATCGGGTATTGAACGGCTAAATGCCTTGATTCAGACGTTAAATTCGCTGAGGCTTGTGAAAAGCCGCTTTCTGAAAGTTGGTTTGGATCTTTTGGAATGCGCATAAGGCGGGAAACGCGAACACGGGGACGAGCGGCCTTTGGATAGTATAGAACGCGCCATCAGAAACGCATTTGCCAAAGCAGATGCCTATAACCCGGCGACCCGTCAGCGTATCTACGAATCTGCATGGGGTGCCCATGAACGCGCGCTCGCGGCCAACACCGCGCTGAACGATACCCAAAAAGAACAGCGCCGTCAGAAGCTGAAAGATGCCATCTCCGATATCGAGCAGGAGTTCTCTGCACCGCGCCAGAGCGAAGACAAGGTAGAGCCGTCGCTGGATGCGCCCCATCGCAATGATCCTGTCCTTGGCGGGACCGCAGCTCCAGGCAGCGCTCCGGCTCTTGATACGGGCGATATCCGGTCACGCTCCGCGAAGAAAAAGAGCGGTAGTGCTGACCTCGGCTATGAAGGCGGCGTATCGCGCAAGGATAAGCGCGGTAAGAAGAAGCGCCATTCGCCATTCTATAGCTATGGCATTCCGGCGCTGGTGCTGTTTGTCGCCGTCATGATTGGCTATTCGCTCTATAGCAGCTTCACGGATCTGAGCCGTGGCCCATCCAACAGCCCCTTGCTTGGTGAGGGAGGCGGAGCGCCACTGAAGGATGGTGAAGAACCGGGCGGAGCCAAGTGGATCACCATCTTCCAGCCGTCTGAGGCGACGCGCATGTCGGTGCAGGGCCGCGCCACGGCAGAAATCGTGCGCGATGGCCCAACCAGCTTTGCGCGCGTGAAATCCTCAGGTGAAGGCGATACGGTTACCTTTGATGTCGGCGAGGGTATTCTGGACCAGCTTGCTGGCAAGACAGCCACGTTCAACATCATTGCCAAAGCCGATGGCGGCAAGATAACCCAGATGTCGGTCAGCTGCGATTTCGCAGGTTTTGGCGATTGTGGACGCCGACGCTATGACGTGGGTGAATCGCGCAACGACTTTCTGTTCGATTTGAATTTCGCAGGCGGCAAGAAGGCGGGTCGCGCAGGCGTGATCACAATCAATTCCGATCTGACGGGATCGGGAAAGCCGGTTGATATTTACGAGATTCGCGTTTCGGCAAACGCACAATAATTGCTGTAAAACAAAAGGCTGCTGGCTTTTCTTCTTCTCTCTTCGAGTTGAGTTAGCTCAGCAGCTTTTCCAGCGTTTCGAGCCGGTCCGCTTCACGGGGCGGCTTGTCCCAGCGCAGGCGCGAGAAGCGCGGAAAACGCATGGCGACACCGGATTTATGACGGGTTGACCGGTTCAGTCCTTCGAAAGCCACTTCCACGACCAGCCCGTGATCGGGTTCTGCGCGGACCGAACGCACCGGACCGAAGCGCTCGATGGTGTTTTCGCGGACAAATTTATCCAGCAGCTTCAGCTCTTCGTCGGTGAAGCCGAAATAGGCCTTACCGACTGGCACCAGAACCGGCTCATCCTCCGGTCCTGTCCAGACCGCGAAGGTGAAATCGGAATAGTAGCTCGAACGCTTGCCATGGCCACGCTGCGCATAGACGACCACCGCATCGACGGTGAAAGGATCGCGCTTCCACTTGAACCACGGTCCCTTGGGGCGTCCGGGAAGATAGGCGCTATCATGCCGCTTCAGCATCACGCCTTCGATGACCGGGTGCGGAGGGTTGACACGCAAGGCGGCTAGTTCACTGAAATCGGCAAATGGCAGCACTGGCGACAGATCAAACCGGCGCGGGTTGAGTTGGCTGACGAAGGCCTCAAGTCGCCTGCGGCGCTCGGCAAAGGGCAGGGCGCGTAAATCCTCGCCGGATTGCTGGTTGCCCTCTTGCAGAAGATCATAGGCGCGGATGAAGGCCGGATAGTCGCGCAACTGTTTGGCGCTAACGGTCTTGCGGTTCAATCGCTGTTGCAGGTCCGAGAAAGTGGCGGTCTCGATGCCTGTTTCACCGTGATGACCGACGAGAAGTTCGCCGTCGATGGCGCCTTCAAAGTCCATTGCCTCCAGCACATCTGGAAAAGTGCCGGAAATGTCATCGCCGGTACGTGAGTAGAGCTTGCGGGTTCCGTCTTCCGAAACGGCTTGCACACGGATGCCGTCCCATTTCCATTCCGCGCTGAATGCGGTGGGGTCGAGCGAAGGTAGCTCCGCTTCATCCAGTGCAGTGGCCAGCATTACGGGGCGGAAAGGCGCATCGGCTGTCGCCGCGGGTTTAGGGGCAAGCCTTTCAAGCCAGGCGAAAAGAGCCGTATAGGGCGGTGACTGGCCATGCCAGAGTTCTTCAATCTCCGTCACGTCCACACCGCCGAAATCGGCGAGCGCCTGTTTTGCAAGCCGTGCTGAAACCCCGATGCGCAGGCCACCGGTTACAAGTTTCAGCAGGGCGTAGCGTTCGGATATGCCGAGAAGATCCAGCCAGCCTGCAACCAGCATCGGACCTTCGCGGCGCGAGGCATGTTGCAATTCATGCACCACCACGCCGAGCGACAGATTGGTGCCCGGCGAGGTCCCGCTGGGGCCGGGCCAGATCAGCGAAATGGTTTCGGCCAGATCGCCAACATAATCATAGGAATAGGCGAAAAGCGTCGGGTCCGTCCGCTCGGCGATCAGGGCGCGTAGCATGGCGGGTTTCACACTTTGCAGTTCCAGATCGCGCGTGATGGCGGCCAGCGCCAATCCACGGTCGGGGTCTGGTGTCGTTCGGAAATAATCAGCAAGCAGGCGCAGCTTGCCGTTACGCTGCGGTGTCAGAACCAGACGGTCGAGAAGTTCGGCGAAGGCACGCATCAATCGCCCTCATCTTCATAGCCGATAAGATGCAGCGGCTTTGCCGGGATGTTCTGCAATTCGCACCAGCGAACCAGAGCCTCCTCCCGCCCATGGGTGACCCAGACTTCTGCCGGTGCGATCTCTGCAATCGTCTCCGTCAGTTCGTCCCAGTCACAATGGTCGGAGATGATCAGTGGCAGTTCGATACCCTGTTGCTTGGCGCGTTGGCGGATGCGCATCCAGCCGGAGGCAAAAGCCGGAACCGGATCGGGAAACCGCCGCGCCCAGCGATCGGAAAAGGCGGTTGGCGGGCCGACAATAATGTTGCCCGCAAAATCAGGCTGTTTCTCGCCGCGCTCCAATGTTGCGGGTTCAAGCCGGCCGAGATCGATGCCGCGCATCTGGTAATAGTCGCACAATGTCTCGAGAGCGCCGTGAATGTAGATCGGCTCGCTATAGCCTGCATTGCGAATGAGCTTGATCACGCGTTGCGCTTTGCCGAGCGAGTAAGCGCCGACAAGATGCGCGCGCTCGGGAAAGAGGGTGAGTGATTTCAGAAGCTTTGCGATTTCATGCGATGCGTCTGGGTGGCGGAACACCGGCAGCGCGAATGTCGCTTCAGTGATGAAGACATCGCATTTAACGGGCTCGAATGGCACGCATGTCGGATCGGCAGCGCGCTTGTAGTCGCCCGATGCAACGATCCGCGTCGCATCTTTCTCAACGGCGATCTGTGCCGAACCGAGCACATGGCCAGCGCCGTGAAAACTGACGCGAACGCCATTGATCGTCAGCGCTTCACCCAACGCCATTGCCTGCATGGTCTCGGCAAAGCCCTCGCCATAGCGAAGCCGCATGATGTCGAGCGTTTCCTGCGTGGCCAGAACATGGGTGTGTCCTGCGCGGGCATGGTCTGAGTGGCCGTGGGTGATCAGCGCGCGCTCCACCGGACGCACCGGATCGATATAAAAATCGCCGGGCGGGCAATAAAGACCTTTCGGAGAAGAACATAAGAGCTGGTTGAAGCGCATAAAGCCAAGATAGGTCAGCAGCTTCGTGCTGAAAAGAGAAGCGCGGCGTCATTGCTGACAAAATGAGAACAAAAGTGAACAAACATCTTGGCGTGGTGCTGCGCGGCTATTAGATTGGGGGCGTGACAATGAATTTGAAACCCGCCGCCGCATCTGCCGCTTTTGCCCTGCCGGACCGTTTTGTCGAATGGTTCGGTTCCAAGGGCTGGTCGCCGCGCGCCCATCAGATGGAATTGCTGGCGCGTGCCGAAGAGGGGCAATCAACCTTGCTGATCGCTCCAACCGGTGCGGGCAAGACGCTTGCCGGGTTCTTGCCCGCGTTGGTGGATCTGGAACGAAATGGTCGTAAAAAGCCGGGCATGGCAAAGCGCGGCGTTCATACGCTTTATATCTCGCCGCTGAAGGCGCTCGCTGTCGATATTCATCGCAACCTGACAGTGCCGGTCGAGGAAATGGGGCTTGATATCACCATCGAGACCCGCACTGGCGATACGCCTGCACATAAGCGCCAGCGGCAGAAACTCGCACCGCCCGATATTCTGCTGACGACACCGGAACAGCTTGCCTTGCTGATTGCTTCCAAGGGGGCGGATCAGTTCTTCAAAGGGTTGCGCTATGTGGTGCTGGACGAATTGCATTCACTGGTGATTTCCAAGCGCGGTCATTTGCTGGCTTTGGGGCTGGCGCGGCTGCGCCGTCTGCAACCGCAAGTGCAGACCATTGGCCTGTCCGCGACTGTGGCTGAGCCGGACCAATTGCGCCGCTGGCTGGTGGAACAGGACGGCACTGGTCCCAAAGCTGGTCTCGTGACGGTGGATGGTGGCGCGAAGCCGGAAATATCCATTCTCGATTCCGAGGAAAGGGTGCCCTGGGCCGGTCATTCCGCACGCTATGCCATTGCAGATGTCTATGAGGCGATCCGGGCGCATCGGACCACGCTGCTTTTCGTGAATACGCGCAGTCAGGCGGAAATGCTGTTTCAGGAGCTGTGGCGGATCAATGAAGATACGCTGCCGATTGCCTTGCATCACGGCTCGCTCGATGCCAGCCAGCGCCGCAAGGTCGAGCAGGCCATGGCTGCCAATACGTTGCGGGCTGTTGTTGCCACCTCCACGCTCGATCTTGGTATCGACTGGGGAGATGTCGATCTGGTGATCCATGTCGGTGCGCCCAAGGGGGCGAGCCGTCTGGCGCAGCGTATCGGTCGCGCTAACCACCGCATGGACGAACCGAGTCGCGCCATTCTGGTGCCCGCTAACCGTTTCGAGGTGATGGAGTGTCGTGCCGCACTCGACGCCAATTATCTGGGCGCGCAGGATACGCCGCCGCTGATCGATGGCGCGCTTGATGTGCTGGCGCAGCACGTACTGGGCATGGCTTGCGCTGAACCATTCAATGCAGACCAGCTTTTTGCGGAAGTGCGCAGTGCTGCACCCTACATGAACCTTTCGCGCCAAAGCTTTGATCGTATTCTGGATTTTGTCGCAACGGGTGGTTATGCGCTCAAGACTTATGAGCGCTTTGCCAAAATCCGCAAGACGGTGGATGGGACGTGGCGGGTGTCCAATCCGCGGATCGCGCAGCAATATCGCCTGAACATCGGCACGATTGTTGAAGCGCCGGAGCTGAACGTCAGGCTCACACGAGGCGGTAAAAAGGCCAGCGCCTATGGCGGCCGGGTCCTTGGCCGGATCGAAGAGTATTTTCTGGAAACGATGACACCCGGCGATACTTTCCTTTTCGCCGGAAAGGTGTTGCGCTTCGAAGGCATTCGCGAAAACGAATGCATTACGACCAACGCCGCCGGACAGGATGCGAAGATACCTGTCTATGCGGGCGGTAAGTTCCCGCTTTCGACCTATCTCGCTTCGCAGGTGCGGGCCATGCTGGCTGACCGCACGCGCTGGCAGTTTTTGCCCGAGCAGGTGCGTGAATGGCTGGAAGTACAGGAATTCAAATCCGTGCTGCCGCGCACGGATGAATTGCTGATCGAGACTTTTCCGCGTGGCGGACGGTTCTACATGGTGGCCTATCCGTTTGAGGGCAGGCTTGCTCATCAAACATTAGGCATGTTGCTGACGCGCCGTCTGGAGCGTGTGGGCGCGCATCCTCTGGGCTTCGTCGCCACCGATTATTCGCTGGGCCTGTGGGGGCTGAAGGATATGGGCGCGATGATAGGCTCCGGCTCGCTTAATCTCACACGTCTGTTCGATGAGGACATGCTGGGCGACGATCTCGAAGCGTGGCTCGACGAAAGCTATCTTTTAAAGCGCACTTTCCGTAATTGCGCCGTGATTTCCGGCTTGATCGAGCGGCGTCATCCGGGATTGGAAAAGACCGGGCGGCAGGTGACCGTCTCCACCGATCTGATCTATGACGTCCTGCGCGGTCATGAACCGGACCATATCTTGTTGCAGGCAACGCGGGCGGATGCCGCGACAGGACTTCTCGATATCAAGCGCCTCGGCGACATGCTGGCGCGCGTGAAAGGACATCTCTTGCACAAGCCGCTTGAGCGTATTTCGCCACTGGCCCTGCCGGTGATGCTGGAAATCGGGCGCGAGCGTGTGGCAGGCGAGGGCGATGAAATGCTGCTAGAAGAAACGGCTGACGATCTCATCCGCGAGGCAATGGAATGAGAACGGCTGTCTGGAGCAATGGCGAAGCCTATAGTCTCGCGCATATGGACGTGCGCGGCATTGCTGCCGTTTGTGATCCGTCAGGTGCGCTTTTCCTGCCGGATCTGAATATGCTGGTCGTGTCTGATCTGCATATGGAAAAGGGTTCATCCTTCGCGCGGCGCGGGCAACTCATTCCGCCTTACGACACGGCGGCAACGCTCGACATGCTGGCTGCGGCGATCGCCCGTTACCAGCCAAAAACGATCATCAGCCTCGGCGACAGTTTTCATGATCCGAAAGCCAGCGAACGTCTGCCGTCGCTTTATGCCATTCGGCTGAAATCGCTGATGGAACACCGCGACTGGTTCTGGATCACGGGCAATCACGATCCTGAACGTCCGGTCGATCTGCCCGGCGATTGTGTGGAAGAGCTGGCGGTTGGACCGCTGGTGTTTCGGCACGAACCTTCGCGGAAGCTTGGGCAGGGTGAGATCGCGGGCCATCTGCATCCGGCTGCACGCATCGTGCGGCGCGGGCGCTCGGTGCGCCGCCCTTGTTTCGTCAGCGATGGCGAAAGGCTGATCATGCCCGCCTTTGGCGCCTATGCCGGCGCGCTCAATGTGCTGGATCGGGCCTTTCGCGGCCTTTTCGTGGATGAAACGCTACGCGCCTATATGCTTGGGCAAGGCAAGGTCTATCCAATCGCCCGTGGCGCGCTGCATGGCGGATGATTAGTCCTTCCGGAACAGGATACGTCCGAACCAGCCTGTGAAGACCGCAAGGAAAACCGCGAACAAACCATAGAGCAGGCTATATTGGTGGGCGGCGTTATAGACGCTCTGCTCCAGACCGGCCTTGACGATTTCGAGACCGGCATTGGCTTCCCGCAGAAACACACCGTTGCGAAACAGGAGCGCGCGCGCTTTGTGTCGCCCAACCGGAACATTGGCGGGCAGGTTGAGCGTTGCGCGAAACAAGGTGCGAGACACGAATTCCACACCGCCAATACGCTGGCTGTAGAGCCCCTGCCGGATTTTCATCTCGCGAAGCTCGGTACCGAATTTCGGAATGTTCCCTGAAAGGCTCGAAGGGTCTTCCGGGTTCAGATAGAAATTGCGGACGCCGACCGAAAGCTGGCGGTAAATCTTCTCATCCGCAATATCTTGCAGATTGCGCGTCGAGGCGAGCGAATAGGACAACGGAACGCCGAGAAAAGTCTCTGAATCAGCATTGATCCAGACGCCCAGATAACGCTCCTTCTTGCGCACCACCAGATTGCGCTCCGGCCCCTGCAAAACCACGATAATATCGTAGCGTCCCTGCCGCTGGATCATCGGGTCGGCATTGTCCAGCGCGCCGAAAATCGTCAGATCCGTGCCGCCGAAATTGGAGGTAATGGCGATGGTTTCGGTCGAAAGGCCAATATCGATGGTTTCTTCCGCAGGTGTCTGCAATTGAGGGACGGTGTTGCCGTCGCCGCTTGCGTTGACCTGCGCAAAAGCCGCGCCCGCGATCAGCGATAACGCCATTGCCGAAGTGAGAGCAGCGGTCCGCATCTCAAAAATCCGCTATCGTTATCGAGAACAGATTGTCCGGTCGCACGAACAGGCCAAAGGCGAGGCGCAGTGCAACGGCCAGCACCAGCAGGGCAAGCAAGAGCCGCAACTGCTCGCCGCGCAACTTTTGCCCGGCACGCGCACCATATTGCGCGCCGATAACGCCGCCCACCATCAACAGGAAAGCCAGCACAATATCGATGGACTGGTTGGTCGTCGCCTGCATGACAGTTGTGAAGGCCGTCACGAATGTGATCTGAAAGAGTGAGGTGCCCACGACCACATTGGTGGGCACATGCAGCAGATAGATCAGCGCTGGCACCATGATGAAGCCGCCGCCGACACCCATCACCGACGACAACAGGCCTATGAAAAAGCCGATGCCGAGAACCGGAATGATGCTGACATAGATGGTCGAGGCGCGGAACCGCATCTTGAATGGCAACTTGTGGATCCATGTGTGCTGGCCGGGCCGACGTACCGCGCCGCCCTTCTTGACCCGCCGCAAAGCGCGCAGGCTTTCCACCAGCATCAGCCCGCCGACGCTGCCGAGAAAAAACACATAGAGGATCGAAACAATCAGATCGAGCTGGCCCAGCTCACGCAGCCACGAGAAGACGAAAATACCAAGCAGCGATCCGACAATACCGCCTGCCACGAGAAACAGGCCGAGCTTGATATCCAGCGTTCGCCGTTTGAAGTGGACGAGCGCACCGGAAACGGACGAAGCGATAACCTGATTGGCGCCAGTCGCAACGGCGATGGCAGGTGGAATATTGTAGAAGATCAAGAGTGGCGTGATCAGAAAGCCGCCGCCAACACCAAACAATCCGGAAAGAAAGCCAACCGCAGCGCCCATGCTGAGCAGAACCAGCATGTTGACCGATAATTCTGCAATGGGAAGATAAATACCCAATTCCGAACCCGGCTCTGACGGACGCATACGCTCTACGGCCCGCTGCGGTCGCGCAATTCCGCGAGGCCTGTTCGCCTACCGTCTTGCGCTGCCAGGACCGTTAAGTCAAACGCCGATTGTCATTACGGTTACCTTGCGCCGGACGTGTTACTTTCCTGCAATGGTATGCCGCGTTTAGCGGCATTTTCTGAACTCTGTGCGACAAATCTTATGTGTTCTTCTGCAACAGCAGCTGAACCAGCTTCTGATCGACATTACCGGTCGGCTGCAGACCATTGGCCTTCTGGAACGAGGCAATGGCCGTGCGGGTCTTGCCGCCCATCACGCCGTCGGCGGTGCCGACATCATAGCCATTCTTCTGAAGGATGAGCTGGATGTTGCGAACTGCCTTCTTCATGTCGACCGAGCCGGTGGTGGTTGGCTTGGCTTCCGTCCATGCATCCGGCACGTCAATGGAATTGGTGGCTTCGTTCAGCGTCTTTGGCTTCCACGACTGGACGGTGGCCTTGGCCTTTTCCAGCTGTTCAGGCTTCAGCGCTTCGGCAATCTGGTCGCGCTTCTGGGCTGCGTCCTTGTCGCCAGCATTGGCGGCAAGCGCGAACCACTTATAGCTCTCTTCCAGATTAACCGGAATGCCAAGACCCTTGGCTGCGAGAATGCCGAGATTGAACTGGCTGTCCTTCACGCCGAGATCGGCAGCTTCGGTAAACCAGCGTGCAGCCGACGTATTGTCCGGCGCGCCATTTGCGCCGGTTGCAAACAGAACTGCAAGATTGTGCATCGCGCTTGCATTGCCCTGCTGCGCGGAGAGCTGGTACCAGGTCTTGGCCTTGTCCAGATCGCGGGGCATGCCGAGGCCTTTTTCATTGAAATTGCCAAGGCGATATTGTGCCGGGGCAAAGCCCTGACCGGCGGAAATGTCATACCACTGCGCGGCTTTGTTAAAGTCGGCAGTAACACCGCGACCTTCCATATAGCGATTGCCGATTTCGAACAGGGCGCGTGCATCACCCTTGGCGGCTGCTTCGCGCAAAGCTGCTGGACCTGCTTCTTCCGGAATGGCCGGAATAGCGACCTGAGCCGGTGCGGAAGGCGATGCAGCCTGTTCAGGGGCAGAGACTTCGACGGGCGTGGTCGGTGCGCTGGCGATTACCGTTTCAATGGTGGGCGACTGGTCCGATGCAGCAGGCGCTTCCGCCTTTTCCTGACGCGGCTCGGTAACTTGTGGTGTCTCGGTCTGGACCGGTGCTTCAGCCTGTACCGGAGCCTGCGCTACTGTTGGCGTTTCGACGGCAGGTGCTTCCGGCTGGGGAGCCAGATCGACGGTCGCATCGGTCGGCTCATCGCGGGTGAGGAAGGCGCTGCCGACTTGCAAACCTGCCATGGCGATCATGACTGCGCCAATCGCCATCAGGATCGGCTTGCGTTGACGCTGCATAATGTCGCCAACGGATCTCTTCTTCTTGCCTGCGCCCTTTGCGGAACCCTTCTGGAGATGCTCGGATTCAGCGGCGGCAAGCTGTGCGGCGCGGCGCGCGGCGGTGATGAAATCAACCTTGCCGTTGGCTGCCAGAGCGGCGTCGGCCGCATCTTCGCGCTGGCGGCGTTCTTCACGCACACGCTTCATGATGGAGTTGAGGTCGGGCATGTGATCGCCACCAAACCGGGCATCCGGTTCGTTTTCGACGATTGGCTCGACAGCGGCCATTTCGCTTTCGAAAGCCGGGGCATCGGTCTTGTCGAAGCTTTCGGCCTTGAGATCGTTGTCGGTATTGAGATCGTTCTTCTCGGCGCGACGTCCGCGCATTGCCTTGGCAAGGCCACCGAACAGCGACGACTTGCCAGAGGTTTCGCCAGTCGGTGCGGTCACGACGGCGCTTTCGCCCTGAATGGTTGCGAAGGCGGCTTCGGCAGCAGCCGTCGCAGGCGAGCGAGGGGTGTTCAGGCGTGGTGCATTGGTGTCCGGAGCAGCAAAGCGGGGTGCCGCTTCCTCGGCCAAAGCCATTGCCGGGCGCGTATCGTCTTCACGCTTGTCAAGGCTGCGATTGGCGAAGCTATCAGCATTTGCGCTCTGGCTGCCCATGTCCTGTTCGAGCCGGGACAGGCGATCCACGATCTTGACCAGCGTGTCGTGCACGGCTTCAAAGGTTTTGCTGTTGCGCTCGTCCGTGTTGCGGGCCAGCATTTCCAGCGACTTCATATCGTCGGCGAGCTGACGGGCAATGGCGGTGTCGCCCTGATTGCCGTGCTGGAGAACCCGAGCAACGGCGCTTTCTGCGGCTTCGCGGGCCGCATCCAGAACCGTTTCGCGGTTCGTCGTAATAGAGCGCTCGATGGAGTCGAGACGCGGCTTGATCTGGGCGAGTTCGGCAACCGGCTGGGCGAGATGGTGGGCGATATTGGCGATCTGGTCTTCCAGATTGCGGATCGCTTCGCTGTCGGCCAGATTCGGCATTTCATATTGCGGCGCTTGCAGCAATCCGAGCGAGATCTGCTGCGAAATATCGTCGAGACGACCTTCAAGCGTATGGATGGCGTCGCTGTCGATGGAGCGGCTGCCATATTGCGAGTCGAGACGTTCCGTCAGTTCTGCGAAGCGACGGTCAATGGTGTCGAGAACGGCAGGGTCAGGCTCGTGGCTGCGGCGTTCGGCATTTTCCAGCTTCTGGCCAATGGCTTCGAGGCGCGCCTCAACGCTGCGATAATCGGACTGGCTCAGATTTTCCGTAACCTTGGCAACCTGATTGGCCAGAAGGCTGATCTGATGCGCGAGCTGTTCGGCAATCCGGTCTGGCAGCGCCTGTCCGCTAGAGAGCACATCGATACGCTGCGAAAGTTCACTCAGCTTCTGGAACAAGACATCGGAGTTCTGGCGCGAAGCCGAACCGTCGATCTGGTCTGCAAGCTCGGCAAGACGCTTCTCGATGCGTTCCAGACGGCGCGCATCTTCCTGATCAGGGCGCTGTGCGCGGCTTGTTGCGATGATTGCGCGGCTGATTTCATCCAGTCGAGTATCGATCTGGTTCAGCATATCCTGTTCGAAAGACGCGGCGTTCTGCGGGTTCAGCGCATCTTCGATGGAATGCGTCAGACGACCGATCCGCTCTTCAATAGCGCTGAAAGCGTGGGACTGTGGCAGGGTGCCGATGGCTTCACGCATCTGCTCAAGACGAGATCCAATGGCGTTCAAGGCCGGATTGACGGCATCGTGACGCTTCTCAAACGCCTGCATCTGCTCATCAAAGCGGTCCCAACGGTTGTCGAGACGGCGCAGGGTTTCTTCACGGGCAAGCGTGTGAACAGTGCGGTTCAGTTCATCGAACTGACGGCGCAGAGCCTGCGCATTGGCCTCGCTGCTGCGCTCTGCGAGCAGGTGGACGCTTTCGCTGAGGCGATCGAAATCGTCGCTCATGCGCTGCGAAAAACCTTCTTCGCTGGCGGCGTGTTGCATGCGCGACATTTCGCGGCTGGCGTCGCTGATTTCGGTGCTTGATGCGAAACTTGGCTGCGCCTGTTCCTGGCGCTGGCTGTCACGGCGACGGCGCAGATTATCGGCGATCTCTGCGAGACCGGCTGCGGTTTCGTCCGTATAACGCGCGGCGGCAGGCTGATGAGCGGCAAAGGAAGGGGCGTTGGGATGCGGCGCTGCGGGTGCGTCCTGTTCCAGCTCCATCAGGCGGCGCTCAAGACCGGCAAGGGTGCGGTCGAGCTCCTGCATGGCTGCGGACGCGGGACGGCGCTCGCGATGCGCGTTCAAATCATCAATTCTGGAACGCGAACCGGAAGCTAGCTCTGGATTTGCCATGAGAAATTCACTTTTCCAAATGATAAGGGTCGCCGGACGCAAATTCAGGAACGCAGAACCGCAGAAACTTGCTGCACCTACATTTGTACAAACGTAGTAAACAAGTCGTTAATATGCGGGTTTTCAGCTTGTTTTTGAACGCAATTTGTCCGGTCTGATGGCCTGAGCAGGTGTGGTAGGCACCAAATTGCCCGGGTTCGGAAGTGACCGGGTCTGTCATGACAGTATGGACAACCAGAATCGGCGGGCTGGCCCGGTCATTTTGTGACCGAAGCTTTGCCCTGAGTCGGTTCTCAACGAGGTTCCATCGCGCTCCGGTGCGGTGGACGGGCGTTTCCGGGGGCGGAAACAGGGATACATATGAGTGAAACGGCCATTGAGCCTGTGACGATAGCGGAGCTCCTGACAGGGGGCAGCTTGAAGGTCAGAGAAGAAAACCAGCAACGCAGCCAATTGTTCAGAATTGGCGATCTGGCGCACGAATTCGGGCTTTCGTTGCGCGCGTTACGTTTCTACGAGGATAAGGGACTGTTGAGCCCAAGGCGGGCCGGGGTCACGCGTCTTTATGACCGTGAGGACCACACACGCCTGCGTCTCATTTTGTTCGGTCGCCAGATCGGCTTTACGCTCGCGGAGACGAAACAGCTTATCGATCTCTGGAAAGAAGGCGCAAGCGATCTGAGCCAGCTCGACGACTTGCGCGCGACGCTTTCCGGAAAACTGGGTGAACTTGAGAAGAAAAAGCTCGAAATCGATCGTTCGATAGAAGAGCTGAAAGCGCTTCTGAGAAGGCTGGTCGCGTCATCCACGTAAGTAAAGAATGACAAGCCGCCCTTTCGCGGGGGCGAAAAGGCGGCCTTTGTCTTTATGCGATGTCTTCGACCTGATCGAGATAATCGCCATAACCTGCGGCTTCCATATCTGCCTTCGGAACGAAGCGCAGGGAGGCGGAGTTGATGCAATAGCGCAGACCGCCGCGATCAACCGGGCCGTCCGGGAAGACGTGGCCGAGATGGCTGTCGCCATGGGCGGAACGCACTTCGGTGCGAACCATGCCGTGCGAAATATCATTCAGCTCGCTGACATTGGCGGGTTCAATCGGCTTGGTGAAGCTCGGCCAGCCGCAATGGGATTCGTATTTGTCGCTGGAAGCAAATAACGGCTCGCCCGAAACGATATCAACGTAAATGCCGGCTTCCTTATTATACAGATATTCGCCCGTTCCGGGGCGTTCCGTGCCGCTTTCCTGGGTAACGCGATACTGTTCCGGGGACAGCTTGGCGATGGCCTCCGGATTCTTGCTGTAGCTCATGGGTATACTCCCTGTCATTCGGCTTGAATCTAGGCTGTATGAGGTAACTATTCCAGAGGGCGGCACAGGAATTTGATGTGCTTCAGCTGTCCTGCGGGACCAGAGCGAATTCGGCAGTACGCGTGACTTCCTGCAGCACGAAAAGCGCATTTTCCAGCGATTGCCGGTCGATCTTTTCAAGAAGCTCGGCGCGAATGTGATGGGTCACATCCTGAAGTTCGCGAACCTGCTCCTGCCCTTCCGTGGTCAGCTCGATGCGCTTGGCGCGACGGTCGCCTTCCACAGGAACACGGCGGATAAGCTCCTGTTTTTCAAGTCCATCCAGCAGGCGAACAACTGAGGGATGCTCGATTTCCAATGCATCGGCCAGTTCGCGCTGGTTCCAGTCGCGGTCCTGCGCAAGCAACAGCATCACGCGCGCGCGTGACAGCGTTAGTCCAAGCGCGCGGACGCGGGAATCAAAAAGGTTGCGCATTTTTCGGGCCGCAGTGGATAGGCCCATGGTGAACGCAGCGTGCAGTTCCTGTTTTGGGTCGTACATTACTTAGCAATCTAAAATATGGGTGTGCTATACATATAGCAATCGCTCGCGTGATCGCAAGGGCGCGGCTGGTTCATTGCAGGTTTCGGTAAATCTGAAATGACAACGTTTGTACAATTTTGCTTTACGTACCTCAAAACGAAAGTTAAGCTCCCAATTGTGAGGCTTTGGGAGGAGTTCACGTGCGATCTGATTATCAGGATCAATGGCTGGGAGGCTTTGGCTGCAAGCGTGGCGTATCGAACGGTGCGCGCTTATGATTTCGGCCGCAAAAACCGATAAAACGGCGCTTCTTGAAGCCCGGTCCCTGTCGAAGTCTTTTGGCCCTGTGCAGGTGCTGAAGAATATCAATCTGCAGATTTACGGCGGCGAAGTTCACGCGATTATCGGCGAAAATGGCGCCGGAAAATCGACGTTGATGAAGCTTCTCGCAGGCAATGAACGCCCGACGGCGGGTGAAATCCACATTGACGGCAAGCCGATTGCCTTTGCCAATCCTGTTGAGGCGGAAGCACAGGGCATCGTTCTTGTGCATCAGGAAATATTGCTCGCGCCCGATCTGACGGTTGCGCAGAACATTTACCTCGGCCGAGAGCTGACGAACGGCATTACGGTCAATGACCGCACCATGCGCGAGGGTGCGCGCAAGGCAATCCGGGATCTCGGTGCCGATATCGATCCTGATGCGGTGGTCGGCAGCCTGTCGATAGCACAGCGCCAGCTGGTACAGATTGCGCGTGTTCTGCTGGTGCCGCACCGCGTGGTGATCTTCGACGAGCCGACAGCATCGCTGACGCCGGTTGAAACGGAAGCCTTGTTGAAGGTTAT
Organism: Ochrobactrum sp. 19YEA23; assembly: GCF_029909865.1. NCBI lineage: Bacteria > Pseudomonadati > Pseudomonadota > Alphaproteobacteria > Hyphomicrobiales > Brucellaceae > Ochrobactrum > Ochrobactrum sp. 19YEA23. Next base: position 329,653 of record NZ_JASAMQ010000003.1, read on the forward strand.
TCGTGATATACGCGCCAAGGGCGTTGCCATCCTCTACATTTCGCATCGTTTGCCGGAAGTGAAGGAAATTTCCGACCGGGTAACGGTGCTGCGTGACGGAACGCTCGTTGCCGCGCATCTGGCGTCGGAGCTTCAACCCGCTGATATGGCGCGGCTGATGGTCGGGCGCGATGTGGCGAAGCTTTATCCCGACCGTGCAACGCAGCATGACGGCGAAGCTGTTCTGGAAGTCAGCGGCTTTTCCGTGCCTGGCCATGTGAAGGAAGCGAGTTTCCGTCTTAATAGAGGCGAAATACTGGGTTTCGCGGGGCTGGTCGGTGCAGGGCGCACTGAGCTGATGGAAGGTGTCGTGGGTCTGCGTCCCGGTAAGGGCGATGTACGCCACAACGGTAGACCCACGCATTTCCGCGATGCCCATGACAGTCTGACGGCAGGCATCGCCTATCTGAGCGAAGACCGTAAGGGTAAGGGTCTGTTGCTGACCAAGGATCTGGGTATCAACCTGACGTTGGCCTCGCTGAAGAAATTTGTCAGCCGCTTCCAGATCGATCGCAACAAGGAGCGGGTGGCGCTGGACGATGCGATCCGCGAGTTCGACATTCGCACCGGGAGCAAGGATATTTTGGCCGGGCAATTGTCTGGCGGTAACCAGCAGAAGCTGCTTCTGGCCAAGATGATGATGCTTGATCCCTCCATCGTCATCATCGACGAGCCGACCCGCGGCATCGATGTCGGGACCAAGGAACAGATTTATCAGTTCATCGCCAATCTGGCGGATGAGGGCCGTTCGATCATTGTGGTGTCATCGGAAATGCCGGAACTGATCGGTATCTGCGACCGTATCGTCGTGATGCGCGAAGGGCGGATTGCCGGAGAGGTCACAGGCGAGCGGATGACGGAGCACAATATTGTGGTTCTGGCGACCGGCGTTGATGCGGCAGAAGCAGCCTGAGCGGCAATAAACAGAAAAAGACATGAGTGGGAATTCAATGACACAGGTTGCGACTGACAAGAGCCGGGCACCGAAAACGTCCAAGGACTGGGACCTGAGAGCCATCGCGCCGTTCATCGCGCTCGCTCTGCTGCTCGTTCTGGGAACAGTCGCCAATCCCAATTTCATCAGCATCGACAATTTGCTGAATGTCGCCACGCGCAGCGCGTTCATTGCCATCATCGCGCTTGGCGCGACCTATGTGATCTCGTCTGGAGGGCTTGATCTTTCCGTTGGCGCGATGGTCGCCTTTGTGGCCAGCATCATGATCCTGTTCATGAATAGCGGCGTCATTGCCGATCCGGTGTTGATGCTGATCGCCGCCGTCATGCTGGCGGTTGTGGTCGGCGCGGCCTGTGGTCTCCTGAACGGGCTGATCACGACGGTTGGCGGAATCGAACCCTTCATCGCAACGCTTGGTACGATGGGCATCTATCGCGGCCTCACGACGTGGTTGTCGCAAGGCGGCGCAATTACGCTCCGAAACCCGGAGATACAGTCGCTCTATCGCCCGGCCTATTTCGGTACGGTTCTGGGCGTTCCGGTGCCGGTGATCGCCATTTTCGTCACGGCGGCGATTGCTGCCTTTGTTCTCTATCGCACGCGTTATGGACGTCATGTGATTGCGGTCGGCTCCAGCGAGGATGTTGCCCGTTATTCCGGCATTTCGGTCAAGCGCGTGCGCACGATAGCCTATGTGGTTCAGGGGATTTGCGTGGCGGTTGCCGTGCTGCTTTACGTGCCGCGTCTGGGGTCTACATCGGCCACGACCGGCATCCTTTGGGAATTGCAGGCCATCACGGCTGTTGTGGTTGGCGGAACGGCGCTGCGCGGGGGGGTCGCCCGGGTTTGGGGGACGATCTGCGGCGCATTCATTCTGGAGATCGTCGGCAACATCATGCTGCTGTCGAACTTCGTCAGCGAATATCTGATCGGGGCCATTCAAGGCGCGATCATCATCATCGCCATGCTGGTGCAACGGTCACTGTCACGACGATGACATGCAGGAATTGGCGGGATTGCAGGGGCGATTCCGGCAAAAGGGGTATGTCTCCCGAAACCGGATACGGTGCTGGGAACAAGGCATGCGTCCATTGAAAGAGACAAGCCCCGTTTTTTGGGAGGAAAACATGCGAAGGAAATTTTTGGGCGTTGCTTTCGCCGCTTTGGCTGCAAGCGCCATGGCGTTTACCAGTGTCGCAAGTGCACAAGATAAGAAAGTCACCATCGGCGTTTCGATTCCGGCTGCCGACCACGGCTGGACAGCGGGCGTCGTCTATCACGCCGAGCGCGTCGCAAAGCTTTTGATGCAGGAGCATCCGGGCCTGAACGTTATCGTCAAGACCTCGCCGGATGCGGCCAATCAGGCCAATGCGCTGCAGGATCTGGCGGTACAGGGCCTCGATGCGCTGGTTGTGCTGCCGTCTGATCCAGATCCGCTGGTCAATGCGATCAAGGAAATCAAGGACAAGGGCACATTCGTTGCGCTGGTCGATCGTGCACCGAGCAGCAATGACAACTCGATCCGCGATCTTTATGTCGCTGGTAACAATCCGGCCCTTGGTCAGGTTGCAGGCGAATATATCAAGAAGACCACCCCGGATGCGCAGGTTGTCGTTATTCGCGGCATGCCGATCCCGATTGACCAGCAGCGTCAGGATGGTTTCGACAAGGGCATTGAAGGCTCCAACGTCAAGATTCTTGACCGTCAATACGGCAACTGGAACCGCGACGACGCTTTCCGCGTGATGCAGGACTTCCTGACCAAGTATCCCAAGATCGATGTGGTCTGGTGTCAGGATGACGACATGGCTGTCGGCGTACTCGAAGCCATCAAGCAGGCCAACCGCAGCGACATTCAGTACATCGTTGCCGGTGCCGGTTCCAAGGACATGATCAAGAAGGTCATGGACGGCGACAAGCTTGTGCCGGTCGACGTGCTCTATCCGCCAGCGATGGTGGGCACCGCCATGCAGCTCACGGCCGGTCATTTCTATGACCAGACCCCGGTCAGCGGCACTTACATCCTCGATGCAACGCTCGTCACGAAAGACAATGCCGAGCAGTTCTACTTCCCGGATTCGCCATTCTGATCCGTTGCATGCGCCCGCCATCCAGGTGGGCGCATTCTATTCTGGAGCCCGATTCGATCTGACTACATCAGATCGGCGCTCTAACTGTTTGTTTTGAAGCACATTTTACTCGACACCACTTCACACTTTCGGGATGTGCTTTTCTGGAGGAGTTTCGATGAAGACGATCAAGGGGCCGGGGATTTTCCTTGGGCAGTTCGCGGGCGATGCAGCGCCGTTCAACACATGGGACGGCATCACCAAATGGGCCGCCGAAAAAGGTTATCTCGGCGTACAGGTGCCCACCTGGGCCAGCCAGCTGATCGATCTTAGACAAGCTTCTCAATCCAAGGACTATTGCGACGAATTCGCTGGTGTGGCCAACGAAAACGGCGTGGTTGTCACCGAGCTTTCCACTCATCTGCAGGGCCAACTTGTTGCTGTTCATCCGGCCTATGATGAAGCCTTTGACGGCTTTGCCGTGCCGGAAGTGCGCGGCAATCCCAAGGCTCGACAGGCCTGGGCTGTCGAGCAGGTCAAGATGGCGATCAAGGCATCGCGCAATCTCGGCATTGGCGCACATGCGACCTTTTCCGGCGCACTCGCTTGGCCGTTTGTTTATCCCTGGCCACAGCGGCCTGCTGGTCTCGTGGAGACGGCGTTTGATGAACTCGCGCGTCGCTGGACGCCGATCCTCGACCATGCGGAGGAGCATGGCGTTGATATCTGCTACGAAATTCACCCGGGCGAAGACCTGCATGACGGCGTGACATTCGAGATGTTTCTGGAGCGTGTGAAGAACCATCCGCGTGCCAACATGCTCTACGATCCGTCGCATTATGTGCTGCAATGTCTCGATTATCTCGACAATATCGACATCTACAAAGACCGGATCAGGATGTTCCACGTCAAGGATGCGGAATTCAATCCGACCGGGCGGCAGGGCGTCTATGGCGGTTATCAGGGCTGGGTCAACCGCGCGGGTCGTTTCCGCTCGCTGGGCGATGGGCAGGTTGATTTCGGCGCTGTCTTCTCCAAAATGGCTGCGAACGATTTCGACGGTTGGGCCGTTGTTGAATGGGAATGCGCGCTGAAGCACCCGGAAGATGGCGCACGCGAAGGCGCAGAATTCGTAAAGGCGCATATCATACGCGTCACCGACAAGGCATTTGATGATTTTGCATCGGGCGGCACCGATGATGCTGCCAATCGCCGTATGCTGGGTCTTTGAGACGAAATGAGGAATACATGACGATTGAAGCCAAAACCAAGGAAACTGCAACGCCGCGCATCCGTCTCGGCATGGTTGGCGGCGGAGCGGGGGCCTTCATTGGCGGCGTGCACCGCATGGCGTCACGGCTCGACAACCGGTTCGAACTGGTTGCGGGCGCACTTTCCTCATCGCCGGAAAAGGCGCAAGCCTCAGGGCATGAACTGGGACTAGCGTCGGACCGTATCTATTCGGACTTCCGGGAGATGGCGATCCGTGAAGCGCGATTGAAAAATGGCATTGAAGCCGTTTCCATCGTGACACCCAACCATGTTCACTACGAAGCCGCGAAAGAGTTCCTGAAGCGCGGCATTCATGTCATTTGCGACAAGCCCCTGACTTCCACGCTGGCCGATGCCAAAAAGCTGAAAAAGGCTGCGGATGAGAGTGGCGCACTGTTTGTGCTGACCCACAACTATACGGGTTATCCGATGGTGCGGCAGGCCCGCGCCATGGTGGAGAGCGGCGAATTGGGCGATCTGCGCGTCGTGCAGGTAGAATATGCGCAGGACTGGCTGACGGAAGCTGTTGAGGCCACCGGCGCGAAGGGCGCTGTCTGGCGCACCGATCCGGCCCAATCCGGCCTTGGAGGCGCCACGGGCGACATTGGCACCCATGCCTTCAATCTGGCCTCCTTCGTGACGGGACTGACACTCGATAGTCTGGCCGCCGATCTCGACAGTTTTGTCGCGGGGCGTCGTCTTGATGACAATGCGCATGTGATGCTGCGCTTTGCGGGCGGCGCGAAAGGCATGCTCTGGTGCAGCCAGGTGGCACCCGGTAACGAAAATGCGCTTCGCCTTCGTGTTTATGGCACTAAGGGCGGCATTGAATGGGCGCAGGAAGATCCAAACCGGCTGTGGTTTACGCCATTCGGCGGTGAGAAGCGGCTCATCACGCGCGGCGGTGCGGGGGCCGGGCCGGAGGCGGCACGGGTGACGCGTGTGCCTGCCGGTCATCCGGAAGGCTATCTCGAAGCTTTTGCGACGATCTATACCGAAGCGGCCAATGCTATTGAGGCGCATCGCGAAGGCAAAAAACCTGACAGTGCAGTGATTTATCCAACCGTTGACGACGGGCTGCTGGGCGTGAGCTTTATCGACGCCTGCGTGCGGTCGGCAAAGAGAAATGGCGCCTGGGTTAATCTCTGATCGACATGAAAAATTAAGTGGAGCGGCCGCGTTGCGGCCGCCTCTGCCGTGAAAAAACCATTTTAATTGCATGTTTCTAAGTAAACGCTTGCGAAGGCGTGTTGGTCATATTGATCTGCCCGCCTTGCGGCAGGTCTCGCACAGAGTCGCTTGAGACATACGCCATGCAGAAATTCCGTCCCACAATCGCCAGCGGCCCATTGTGCCTTCTGACGGTGCTTTACGTTTTCATCTTCACCAATGCTTCATTCTGGCACGCAATTGGTGCTTATTACGCCGATGCGCCGTGGAAACTGGCTGGCATTGCAGTCGCACTTCTGCTGCTGCATACCGCACTGCTTCTGATCTTTTCGGCAAAATATGTCATCAAGCCGATCCTGATCCTGTTTGTCCTGATCGCTGCCGGCGGTTCCTATTTTACTGATACATTCGGGACGATCATCGACAAATATGTGGTCGAGGCCGCGCTGACGACCACGCAGGCCGAGTCCGGTGCGTTGCTGACGCCGAGCTTCGCCTGGCACATGTTGCTGTTCGGTGTCGTGCCGTCCTTGCTGATTATCTGGGTGCGGATCAGACATCGTCCTTTGCTGGGCAAGGTGGCGGTGAATACCGGCATAATCTTCGCCTGCCTCGCGGTGTCGATTGCCATATTGGGCGCGAACTATGCAGCCTATTCGTCGATGTTTCGCGAGCACGATGCCGACATCATGCAGAAGCTGATGCCGGGAACGCCGATAACCAGCACGGTTCAATATGTGGCGCATACGATCAAGAACCGGGACATACCGATGGAGCCGCTTGGACTGGACGCCAAGCAAGAGGTTACGCAGCTTCCAGCCGGCAAAAAGCTGCTGACGGTTGTGGTCGTTGGAGAAACTGCGCGCGCCCAGAATTTCAGCCTCAACGGTTATTCGCGGGAAACCAATCCGGAGTTGAAGCAGCGCAATGTCGTTGCGTTCACCGACACGACGAGTTGCGGGACGGAAACCTCGGTTTCGGTGCCCTGCATGTTCTCGCCTTTCACGCGAGAAGAGTTTTCCAACACCAAGTTCCGTGGTTCTGAAAATCTGATGGATGTGCTGCAACATGCGGGCGTGCAGGTGTCATGGTATGAAAACAATACCGGCAGCAAAGGCGTTGCCGAACGTATCAAGCTAATCGACCTGCAAAACGCCAAGGACACCCGCTATTGCGATGGCGGCGAATGTATCGACCAGATTCTGGTCGATAGTCTGGGCAAGGAATTGAACGACCTTACCGGCAACGCCACCATTGTCCTGCATATGACGGGCAGCCATGGACCGGCCTATTACCGCCGCTATCCGGAAGAATTTGCGAAGTTCAAGCCTGATTGCCGCTCAAACGACTTTGCCAAGTGCTCGCATGAAGAGATCGTCAATGCCTATGACAATTCGATCCTCTATACGGATCACATCCTGTCGGAAGTCATCGATCTGCTGAAAGCGCATGAAGACAAGTTCGCTTCGTCGATGATCTACATGTCCGACCATGGCGAGTCTCTTGGCGAGGATGGCCTCTATCTCCATGCCGCGCCCTACTTCATTGCGCCATCGCAGCAGACCCATGTGCCATTCATCACGTGGTTTGCGCCGGAATATGCGTCGGATACGGGGCTCGACCTCGATTGCCTGAAGAAGACGGTTGCTGAACCATCGTCGCATGACAATCTGTTTCATACCGTGCTTGGTATGATGCAAATAAAGACAACGGTTTACGATCAAAAGCTCGACCGCTTTGCTGCCTGCCGCACGCCGCATAGCGTGGCGTTGAACTAGACCCAAAACCCCGCCGGAAAGGCGGGGGTTTGTTTGGTTCTATCGGGTCAGACGTATCGATTGACCACGTTTTCCAGATATTCCTGACGACCGGATTTCGGATGCGGATTGATATCTTGCGCTTCAACGGCGGCTGTTATCTGTTCCAGAGACATGTCGTCGAGCAGCTTCTTGCCGAAGTCGCCGTTCCAACCGGCGTAGCGTTCTTCCAGCGGCGTTGAAAGCGCGCCGTCTTCAAGCATGTGCGCAGCTGCCTTCAGTCCGCGCGCGCAACAATCCATGCCGCCAATATGTCCGATCAGCAAGTCTTGCGGGTCCAGCGACTGGCGGCGCAGCTTGGCGTCGAAATTGGTGCCGCCTGATTTGAAGCCGCCGCCCAGAAGCACCTGATAATAGGCCAGCGCCATTTCCGGCACATTGTTGGGAAACTGGTCGGTGTCCCAGCCCGACTGGTAATCATTGCGGTTCATGTCGATTGAGCCAAGAATACCGAGCGTGCGCGCCAGCGCCAGCTCATGCTCGAACGAGTGTCCGGCAAGAATAGCGTGACCCTGTTCGATGTTCAGTTTCACTTCGTTTTCGAGACCATAGCGTTTCAGAAAACCGTAAACAGTCGCCACATCGTAATCATACTGATGCTTGGTTGGTTCCTGCGGCTTTGGCTCGATCAGTATCGTACCCTTGAAGCCGATCTTGTGCTTGTACTCGACAACCAGATTGAGGAAACGTCCCATATGGTCGAGTTCGCGCGACAGATCGGTATTGAGCAGGGTTTCGTACCCTTCACGACCACCCCAGAGCACATAGTTCTGGCCGCCAAGTCTCATTGTTGCGTCGATGCAGGTCTTGACCGTGGCCGCTGCAAAGGCAAAAGCTTCCGGGTCGGGATTGGTCGCCGCGCCAGCCATATAGCGGCGATGCGAAAAGAGATTGGCCGTTCCCCAGAGCAGATTTATGCCGGTCTCGGCCTGCTTTTTCTCAAAAATATCAACTATTTCATTGAGATTTCTGGTGTTTTCCGCGAAGTTCTTGCCTTCAGGGCGCACATCGGCGTCGTGAAAGCAGTAGAACGGCGCGCCAAGCAGGGAGAAGAACTCGAAGGCCACATCCGCCTTGAGCTTTGCCGCCTTCATATCGTTCGAATACCAGGGCCGTTCAAAGGTGCGCCCGCCAAAGGGGTCTCCGCCTTCCCAGGCGAATGTGTGCCAATAGGCAACCGCGAAACGCAGGTGATCTTCCATGCGTTTTCCAAGCACAATTTCGTCAGGATTATAGTGACGAAATGCCAGCGGATTGTCGCTGTCTGGACCTTCAAAACGCACTTTCTCAACGTCACCGAAAAATCCGGTTCCCATATTCATCCTCCCATTTTGTCTCGATATAGAGTTCTAGCCAGCCAGTGAATGCAGGGCCGGGTAGAGCGCGCGATAGCGCTGATAGGCTTCGTCATAAGCGGAGAGAAGCGCCTGTTCGGGCTCGATAGTGCGCGCTGTGCGCGGTGGCGTGCAAATCATAAACGGATCGGCCCCGCTGGCCGCGATCAGCCCCAGACGCGCCGCGCCGAAGGCCGCGCCAAAGTCGCCTTCTTCCGGCAGGGAAATTGGCGTGTTCAGCGCTGTTGCAATGGATTTCAGCCAGTAGGCGGAGCGGGAACCGCCGCCGACCGCGATCAGCGAATGGATTTCGGTGCCGGCCGATTGGAGCGCAACGAGACAGTCGCGAATGGCGAAGGACACACCTTCCAGAACGGCCTGTGTCATGGCATTTCGGTCGGTTTCATGTTCCAGCCCGTTAAAGCTACCGCGAATTTTCGCGTCATTGTAAGGCGTGCGCTCGCCCGACAGATAGGGCAGGAAGGTCACGCTACCGGGTGCCTTGACTGTGTCGCCCAGTTCCTGATCAAGAACATGTGGTGTCGCGCCAACGACGCGCGCGAACCAGTCAAGCGCGCTTGCTGCCGAGAGGATGACCCCCATCTGGTGCCATGTGCCGGGCAGCGCGTGGCAAAAAGCATGGACGGCGCTTTCCGGCTTCGGCTGATAGGCGCCATTGGCCGCAAACAAGACGCCGGACGTGCCAAGCGAGACGAAGGCATGGCCGGGCTTCACCGTTCCCATGCCGCAAGCAGAAGCGGCATTGTCTCCCGCACCGCCAGCGACGACGGGGCGACCGTCGATACCCCAACGCGCCGCCAGTTCGGCACGCAGTTGCCCGGTGGCGTCGCTGCCTTCCGCAAGCCGCGGCATGTGGCTTTCGGTCAGTCCGGTCTTTGCAAGCAATTCGGACGACCAGTGACGGCCACCGGTGTCTAGCCAACTCGTTCCGGCTGAATCCGACATGTCTGATACATGTTCGCCAGTTAGCCAGAGGCGCAAATAATCCTTTGGCAACAGGATCTTGCGCGTCTTGGCGAAAGTTTCTGGTTCATTGCGGGCAACCCAGACCAGTTTTGGCGCGGTGAAGCCCGGAAAGACGATATTGCCAGTGATCGCGCGGAAGGCCGGATCGGCATCAAGTTCGGCGGCCTCATGATAGCTCCGCGTGTCGTTCCAGAGGATGCAGGGGCGCAGCACCTGATCAGTCTCGTCCAGCAATGTTGCGCCATGCATCTGGCCAGAAAGGCCGATGCCTTTGATGGCTGCGAATTCTTTCGGATATGCGCGCCGTAAGGCATCGATGGCGGTTTCAGTGGCGCTGATCCATTGGGAGGGATTCTGTTCGCTCCAGCCTGCATGCGGGCGAGATACGTCCAGTTCGCCATGCGCTGAACCGACAACCCGCTGGCTGTCGTCGATCAGTAGCGCCTTTACGCCGGATGTTCCAAGATCGAGGCCGAGATACATGGGAGCTCCTGTCGGAAATTCATGATGGCAGGCGGTTCAGCAGAACTGCGGCAGGTTATCTTTGAGAAAGATTTCGATACGAATATGTTCCTGCCCCGCAATGATCGGCAGCCGGTCTGCTGAGGCTTTCAGGATGCGAATGGCGCTGCGGATTTCATGTCCGGCATCCTGTGCCAGAACGCCATGCACCAACCCTTGTTCAAGCGCCTGCGAGGTCGCGTCATCGCGCTCATGGGCAATCACCAGAGGGCGCTTCCCGTCGTGGTTGGCGAGTGCGCGAAGCAGGCCGCCATTGCCTGCGCCGAGGCTGTAAATGCCCGCAATATCGTTGCGTTCGCGCAGCAGGGTACGCACCAGTTTCTCCACCCGCGCATCTTCATCGAGGCCTTCAAGGGCGGGGAGGATGGCGCGCCCGGGAAAGTCGCCTCGCATGGCGGAGGTGAAACCATCGAAACGTTCGAGGTGATCGCGCACTTTCAACGAGCCGGTCAAGATAGCAATCACGCCCTCGGTACCATTTGCAAAAAGACCGAGAAGACGGGCCGCAGTGCGCCCCGCGGCTGCATTATCCACGCCGATATAATGTTCACGCGTTGAGTGGCCGAGATCGGAAACCAGCGTCACAGCATGCACACCGCTTGCGCGCAGCCGGTCGCAGGCAGCCCGAACCGGATCGGTGTCGAGCGCGACGAAAGCCACGCCATCCGGCTTGCGAAGGGCGCTGCCATCAAGAGCGGCGACTAGCGCAATCTCATCAAATGCGGGGACCAGTATGAGATTGATCGAAACACGCTCAGCCAGCGCGCGTTCGGTCGCAATGACGATCTCTTCGCGAAGGCTCAGCATGAAAGTGTTGTCATTGTCGGGCACAATGAAGTCGAACTGATAAAGTCGGCTGCGCGCCAGATTGGCGGCTCCCACATCGCGGACATAGCCAAGCGTATTCATGGCGTCCGTCACCCGCTCGCGGGTTTTGGAGCGGACGCCTGGACGGTCGTTCAAAACGCGATCAACCGTGGCAAGGCTGACGCCCGCAGTGCGCGCTATATCATGAACGGTGGGTTTCATTCCTGCTCCTCTACACAAACCATAGGAGCAAAAATGAGGTACGTAAATCAAAAAATTTCAGTCACGATTTTCGCTGCGATATCAATGGGGTTTGGCGGTGAACTCATACGGCGTGCAGCAGAATCGGCGAAGCGTTGACAAAGGAAAGGGCGGCCTTGGCCGCCCGATCCAATAGCTTGAAATCAGTCCCAGTAAGGGCGCGGTCTGTGACGCGGTGGACGGTCCCGATATTCGTCGCGCCAATGATGACGACGCCAGTCTCTTGGCGGCGGACCCCAGCCCCAGCGTGGTGGAGGGGGCGGTCCCCAACCCCAACCTGGAGGAGGCGGTGGTGGGCGGCGATAACCGGGAACGCAAACGCCGTCATAGGTCATGCGCCAGCCGCGACCACAGCGGTAATCGGCCTTTTGCACCAGTCCTGATTGCACTGTTGCTTGCAGATTGCCAACGGGATTGGCTTCGGCATTAAAGGCGAACGCGGCCAGTGCCGCAGCTAAAGAAAGTACCGACACTCTCATGCCGTTTCTCCATATCGTTTAACGGCCTCAGTCTGATCTTGCATTGGGGACTATTCGCGGCAGCTAAAATCAATTTGCCTGTACGGCGGATATAATCGCGCTACCAGTCAGCCATATCACTATTGGCCGCCCAATCGCTTCATCGTCTTTTTCAGAGTGGAAACGCTCTGATAACCCGCTTCAACGCTGGCAATAGCAAGCGGCATGCCTTCTGCGCGTTTGCGCATCACATGGGATACGCGCAGACGCTGCCGCCATTCGACAAAGCTCATACCTGTCTGGAGACGGAACTTGCGCGTCATGGTGCGACGGCTCATACCGACTTCATCCGCCCAATCATCGATGGTGAGGTCGAGACCCGGATTGTCGAGAAGGCTGCGGCAAAGCTTGCGCAGTTGCTTGTCGGTCGGGAGCGAGACGACATAGGGCTGCTCTTGCGCAGAGCGAACCTCATCCAGAATAAGTGCTGTGAGATGCTGACCGCGTCCGTTTTCATCATAAAGCACCGGTTCCTCGGCCAACGCCTGCACGCTGGCATCCAACAGGGGAGAAACTTTCAGAACGCGCGTCGGCTCCCAGTGCTCTCGCAATACCGATTCTTCGATAAAGACGGCGTGCATTTCCACTTCGCCATAAATGTCGACAGTGTGCGGCACATCGGGCGGCAGAAGCACGGCATAGCCGCTGGGCAGCATGAAAGCGCCATCTTCTGTCTGCGCCGTCATATAGCCACTATTGCTATAGAGAAGTTCGCCGCGCCGGTGACTATGCCAACCGGACGAAGCGCTTTTCTTATAGTCGCGCCGCATCACCGCCAACGGGCGTGCAATGTCCTGATAGTCGATGGCGTGTTTCGGTCGCGCGCGGATTTCCATTTTGGCCCAATTTGACTGAAATTGTCATATTTAAATGGAATTGCAGAATTTTGACCCGAATGCAACTCAGATTGGCCTGACTCACCAAACAGTCCCGAATATATTCGCTCGCGCAACGTATTGATATGTGTGAGTAAATTAGAATTATTCTGAATTCTGGACTTGCGCAACAATAAAAAATAATCGCTATAGCCGCTGCTTTGACGGGCCGCGGGCAGTAGCCGTTTTGCAGGAAACGGCAGGAGAACAGAGTTGAAGACGAGCAGGGACACCGTGCGCAACACAGATCGCATTCACAACAGCAGGCACGCCGGATCGCTGCTCAAAACCGTGCTTCTTGGAAGCGTGGCGCTTGGCGCCGTTGCGGTTCCGGCGATGGCGCAGGATACGGGCGTCATTCAGCTTAACACCATCGAAGTGCAAACTTCCGGTGACAAAGGGCCTCGCGTCCCGGTTAAAGGCTACATTGCCGAATATAGCCGCGCAGCCACAAAGAGCGATACGCCAATCCGTGAAACACCGCAGTCGATCTCCGTTGTCACGCGCGACAACATGAATGATCGCGCTGTTTCGTCAGTGAGTGAAGCGCTGCTTTACAGCGCTAATGTGAACGGTCAGCGTTATGGCGCGGATGTGCGCTCCGATTACTATACCATTCGCGGCTTTCCGGCTGATCTCTATCTGGATGGTATCCGCATTCCGCAGATCGCCAACCAGACCGGCGGCTATTCGGGCTTTGTGGTCGAGCCCTATTCGCTCGAAAGCGTGGAAGTTCTGCGTGGTCCAAGTTCAGCGCTGTTCGGTCAGAGCAATGTCGGCGGCATCGTCAACATGGTCAGCAAGCAGCCGCAGGCCGAAGCGTCCAATGAAGCCTATCTGCGTGGCGGCAGTTTTCAGCGCAAGGAATTCGGCTTCGATCTGACCGGCCCGATCAACAACGATCCGCGTTTCACCTATCGCCTGAACGGCATGATCCGCGATGCCGATACGTCCTATGATCTGGGCAAGAACAACCGTATTTCCATCAATCCGAGCTTCGCCTGGCGTCCGGATGCGGATACCAGCCTTGTCGTTTCCGGCGGCTATCTGAAGGATGATCTGGGGCAGGCGGGTGTGATTGTTCCGGCCTATGGCAGCGTACTGCCGAATCCGACCGGACAGAGCATTCCGCGCGATTTCACCGACGGTGATCCGCGCAGCGCGACCTATAAGAAGGAAATCGGCTATATCGGCTATCAGTTCGAGCATCGTTTCAACGATACGTTCACGCTGCGCCAGAACTTCCGCTATTCGCATCTGAAGACCGATTACCGCAACCTCTTTGCAGGCGTGCTGCCAACCAGTGGCTGGAACGGCAAAACGCTGCCGCGCACCAATTATCTGGCCCAGCCGGAACTCGATGCCATCGCCTTCGACACGCAGCTTGAATCGCGCTTCGATACAGGTCCGCTGGAGCACACTTTGCTCGTCGGCGTCGATCAGCAGTGGCAGCGTCTCGACAATTATACCGGCTCGGCGACCGGTCCGTCGCAGGACTTGTTCAACCCGACCTTCAATCAGCCGCTGACGCCCGTTAAGGCCACGACGCGCCTTCTCCAAAACCAGTATCAGACCGGCATTTACGTGCAGGATCAGATCGAGGCTGGCAATCTGCGCGTGACGCTTGGCGGTCGCAAAGACTTTGTGAAGGTTGATTCCGAGCAGACGACGCTCTCGTCGGGCCGCACTGTCGACTACGAGCAGGACCCGGAAAAGTTCACGGGCCGTGCGGGCGTAGCCTATGTGTTCGACAGTGGCTTTGTACCTTACGCGCTTTACTCGACGTCCTTCCTGCCGACGCTGACGCTGGCGGATACGCCGCTCAAGCCGACCACTGGCACGTTGAAGGAAGTGGGCATTAAATACGCCCCGGAAGGCGCGAATTACAGCGTAACGCTTTCGGCTTTCGAAGCTGAACAGCAGAATGTCGTCAATCGTATTTCCGGCGTCTATTACCAGACGGACGAAGTGCGGGTGCGCGGCGTCGAGCTGGAAGGCACCGCGCAATTGTGGGATCGCCTGAACCTGACGGCTGCCATGAGCTTCCAGGACCCGGAAGTCAGCGAAAGCCAGACCCCGGCACAGGTTGGCAAACAGCCTTACACGGTACCGAAGGATCAGCAGTCACTGTTCGTCAGCTATAACGTGCCGTTGCCGGACAGCCTCAAGGGCGATCTCGTCCTCGGCGGTGGTGTGCGTCGCATCGGCAAGACCGCTGGCGATACGCTGAATACGTTCTTCGTGCCGTCCTACACACTGGTTGATGCCTTCCTGCGCTATGATCTTGGCAACTATCGCCTTCAGGTGAATGCCTATAATCTCGGCGACAAGAAATATGTGGCAGGCTGTAATTCGACCAGCCAGTGCTATTACGGGCAGGGCCGCTCCATCGTGGCGACAACGAGTGTGAAATGGTAGTGAGTTTCTCACGACGTGAATTTCTTGTGGGGGCGGCTTTGGCCGCCCTTACGTCTTCCGTGCGGGCTGAAGCGTCGCGCAAGATCGTAACCCTTGAATGGGCGGAAACTGAAATTGCGCTTTCACTCGGCATTCGCCCGCTGGGCGTCGCCGATCTGGCGGGCTATCGCCAGTGGGTCAATATCCAGAATGATGGGCTTGCCGATGCGACCGATGTCGGTGGGCGGCAACAGCCGAGCCTCGAAGCGCTGACGCGGCTGAAGCCGGACTTGATCCTGACATCCGCGCTGCGCCACAAAGCGATTGCCGAGCGTCTCAAGGCTATTGCGCCAACGGTGCTGCTCGACGGCGCATCCAATAGCGCCGATCTGTTTCAGGATATGAAATCAAATCTTGCGATCGCTGCAACCGCTCTGGAGCGCGAGGCGGAAGGCAAGGCCGAATGGCAGTCTTTCGAGGATGGTTTGTCAGCGGCGCGAACGAAACGATCCAGCCCGCTGCCTGTCGTGATTGCGCAGCCATTGCCGGGCGTGGCGCGATTGAGAATATTCACGACCAATTCGGCAGTGATGAAAACGCTGGTGCAGGCTGGTTTCTCGGAAGCGGTTGATGGTGGCGTGCAGCCGTTTGGCTTTACGACCTTTGGGCTGGAAGAGCTTGCGTCCCTCAGCTCGGAAACGCGGCTTTGCCTGTTGGATGAAGCGACGCCAAAGGAATTGACGGAAAGCGCTATCTGGCCGGTCCTGCCGGTAGTCAGCGCCGGCCATACTTATCATCTCGGAGGTGATATCTGGCCTTTTGGCTCGACGCGCTCCATGGCGCGGCTGGTCGAGCGTACCTTATCGGCGCTCACCGCCTGATGCATAAAAAAAGCCCCGGTTAAACCGGGGCTTTGTTGTTTCAGGCAACGGCGCGGGCGCATTCGGCGAGAATGCGCAGCACTTCGGCACGCTCCTCGATTTGCGGCATATGTCCGCAACGCTGGAAGATATGCACGCCGACTTTTCCGGGCAGGCCATGCGCATGGCTGACGGGAATGACCCGATCTTCTCCACCGAAGATAAGCCGTACGGGGATTGGCAATCCGGCGATAGCCGACCGGACGTCGAAGGTCTGGGTGCTGTCCGTGAAGAACCGTTCCGCGATGGCGTTTTGTGCGGCACGCAATTCAGTATCCGCGGCTTGAGCAACCGTGGCATTGATGAACGGCCGCGTAAGCAGGCTTTCGTCGCTGACAAGGAGCTTAAGCCATGGCGTAATGCTCGCCTCGCTTTTGGCGGCGATCAGGCCCTTGGTGAAGGCGCCGTTGATCTCGGGGCCGAGACCGGCAGACGAAATCAGCACCAGCGAGCGTACATCGACGATGCCGCGTGCCGCAACCGTTGCGGCAACGCCGCCACCGAAGGAATGGCCGCCGAGCAGGCAGGCATTAACGCCAAAGGCGGCAAGTGTGGCTTCAACAGCTTCAGCAATCGCATCAATGCAGTCCGGCACGCTGCGCGTGGACGCTCCATGACCGGGAAGGTCAAGCGCCAGAACCGGGTGGCCGAGTGTCGCCCCTGCAAGCAGACCGCGCCACGAATTGAGATCGGCGGCGAAGCCGTGG
Source organism: Ochrobactrum sp. 19YEA23 (assembly GCF_029909865.1). Taxonomy (NCBI): domain Bacteria; kingdom Pseudomonadati; phylum Pseudomonadota; class Alphaproteobacteria; order Hyphomicrobiales; family Brucellaceae; genus Ochrobactrum; species Ochrobactrum sp. 19YEA23. The sequence continues at coordinate 346,303 of NZ_JASAMQ010000003.1, forward strand.
ATCAGGACAATCGGCAGTTTTCCGGCTTCGCCTTCACGCAGCCAGACGGCATTGAGCGGGCCTGCGGAACCTGCGGAAAAAGTCGCCACAGGCTTGGACAGCGAAGCCGATACCGGGGCCGCAGGCTGTGCCGTTGCGACAGCAGTCGGGGCAGAGCCGATCTTCGCCTCGACATCCTTTTTCTGCACGCGTCCCTTGGGGCCGGAACCCGCAATCGCCTCCAGATCAATACCGGCTTCGCGAGCCAACCGACGTGCAAGCGGCGTTGCACGCACGGCTGTTTCCTGGGCGGTAGCGCCTTGGGAAGCAGAAACGACCGGTTCGACAGGTTGGAGGGCATCCTCCCGAACCGGTGCTGGCGCGCTCTGCGGGGGCGCAGGCTGCGCATCGGCGGAGAGCCCAACTGATGGTGGTGCTTTGCGCTCTTCGCCTTCTTCATAAATCCAGGCAACGGCCTGACCGACTGGCACAACAGTGCCTTCGGCGGCTGCCACATCACCGAGAATGCCGCTGGCCGGGGCGTCCACTTCCATGGCTGCCTTGTCCGTTTCGATCTCGAACAGGAGCTGACCCTTCGTGACGGTATCGCCATCCTTGGCGTACCAGCGCGAAATCTGGCCGGTCTCCATATCCATGTCGACTTTCGGCAGGATGACTTCCACTGCCATGGTCAGCGCACTCCCTTGGCAAGGTCGCGGGCGCTCTTGAGGATGTCGGGCACCTGCGGCACGGTCGCGCGTTCCAGATCCGGGTTGTACGGGATTGGCGTTTCTGCGCCACCAAGACGCACGATGGGGGCGTCGAGATAATCGAAAGCATCGCTTTCAGCGACAATGGCCGAGATTTCTGCGCCGATGCCGAGCGTTTTCACCGCTTCATAGACGCAAAGCAGCTTCGAGGTTTTCTTGACGCTCTTGATGATCGTGTCGCGGTCAATCGGGCGCACGGTGCGCAGATCGATGACTTCGACGTCGATGCCTTCCTTGGCCAGTTCTGCCGCTGCATCCAGTGCCTTGTGCACCATGATGGCGGTCGCGACGATGGTCAGATCGCGGCCTTCGCGCACCACTTCGGCCTTGCCGATTGGCACGGTGTAATAGCCTTCCGGCACTGGGCCCTTCATCTTGTAGAGCAGCTTGTGCTCGAAAATCATGACCGGATCTGGGTCTTCAACAGCTGCCAGCAGCATGCCCTTGACGTCATGCGGCGTGGACGGCTGCAAGACTTTCAGACCCGGCACATGGCCAAGCCAGGCTTCGAGGCTCTGGCTGTGCTGTGCGGCAGCACCCGTGCCGGAACCGGCGGGAAAGCGCATGACCAGCGGCACCGAAACCGCGCCACCCAGCATGTAGCGAATTTTTGCGGCCTGATTGACGATCTGTTCCATGGCCAGTGCAGCGAAATCGGAGAACTGGAATTCGAAGATCGGGCGCATGCCGGTCAGCGCCGCGCCGACGGCGACGCCAGCGCCGCCAAGTTCGGAAATCGGTGTGTCCATGACGCGGTCTTCACCAAAGCGATGCACGAGATCGCCGGTAACCTGAAACGCGCCGCCATAGACGCCGATGTCCTCGCCCATCAGGAAAACGCGGTCGTCGCGCTCCATGGCAATCGCCATGGCTTCCTGAATGGCTTGCGAATAGCTCAACTCGCGGATTGTGGTGTCCATGATCAGATTTCGTCCGTATATACGTCGCGGGTCAGGTTGGTGAGGTCCGGAGAAGGGCTGTTCTTCGCGAATTCAATCGCGTCGGCGATTTCCTTCTCGACATTGGCCCGAATGGCTTCGATCTCCTTGTCGTCGATCACGCCATAAGCCTTCAGATCAGCCTCAAAATGCGCGATAGGGTCGCGATTATTCGCCCAATCCTCGATCTCTTCCTTGGTGCGATAGCGGTTGCGGTCGCTCTTCGAATGACCGCGCAGTCGGTAGGTCTTGTTCTCGATCAGCGAAGGGCCTTCGCCGCGCCGTGCGCGTTCCACCGCCTCGTTGATGGCCTCGGCCACGTCCGAGAGGTTGTTGCCGTCCACGACCTTGCCCGGCATGTTGTAGGCCGAGGCACGGTCCGCGACATTGGCCACCGCCGTTGAACGCTTGGTTGAAGTGGACATCCCATAGCCGTTGTTTTCGCAGACGAAAACGACCGGCAGCTTCCAGACGGAAGCCATGTTGAGCGCTTCATGGAATGCGCCTTCATTGTTGGCGCCATCACCGAAGAACGACACGACAACCTTGTTGTTCTTCTGCTTCTTGGCGGAAAGGGCTGCACCGACTGCAATCGGAATACCGCCGCCGACGATGCCATTGGCGCCGAGATTGCCCTTGGAAACGTCAGCAATATGCATGGAGCCGCCGCGGCCCTTGCAATAACCGGTTTCCTTGCCGAAGAACTCGGCAAACATGCGCTTCACATCTGCGCCCTTGGCGATGCAATGACCATGGCCGCGATGGGTCGAGGTGATCATGTCATCTTCGGTTAGCGGCAGGCAGGAACCCATGGCGCTTGCTTCCTGTCCGATGGACAGGTGCATTGTGCCGTGAATAAACCCCCGCGTGTAACTTTCTTCCGCGCCTTCTTCGAAGCGGCGGATGAGATACATCTTGTGCAGCGCTTCCTTCAGCTGTTCCGGAGAATAGGTGCGGAAAGCGAAGGGCAGGTTGTGGCGATCTGCGGCCTGCGCATCAATCTTTCTGGCTTGAACCATGGTGCGGCTCCTTATGCTCCGTAAACGAGCTTGTCCTGGCGGGCGCGCAGTTCGGCAATCTTCGAACCCGGCGCGACGGCTGCATTGTCATAGGTGATGAGTTCGCCCTTTTTGATCGGCTTCGTCACGCTGCCGCCCTGAAGAAGGCCGCAAGGGATGGCATGCGCAGTGCGCGCTTCGCCAGAAGTCATGATCCAGGCGCGGTAGCAATATTCGCCGATGGCATCGAGCTTTTCGCCCGGCTGCATATCCTTCTTGGCGACAGCGCAGACTTCGGCAACGGGCTTGGCCAGCGGCACCATATCCGGCTTGCCGTAAAGAACGACGCGGGCGCAGGTCAGCGGAACTTCGAGCGAGGTCAGGTGATATGGGCGGTGGAAGGTGAAGTATGGGCCCTTGCCCATTTTCAGATCTTCCATACGTTCGGAAATGCGCGGATGCGACATGTCGGCGACAACGAAGACGCCGGGCGCAACACCCTTGCCGATGGAATAATCCACCACGCCGACCTTCGACAGCACGCCGCCATCCTTTTCCGGAATCAGCGTTTTGTTGAGCTGGTCGAGCGTTGCGGCAGGGCCATGCATGCCTGGCTTGTCGGGCACAAGGCCGGTAGCATTGGCGATGGCAGCCATTTCAACCATGGTCTTGGAGCCGTCGACGAACTCAACCAGCATACGCACATTCATGTTGCGGCGCTTGGCTTCTTCCAGATAATCATCGGGAATGGCGTCGATATTGAGCGGGTTGTTCTTGCCCTTGCCAGCGGCAACGATGGGGTGCCCCATGGCGGAAACGAATTCGATCAGTTCCATGCAGGAAGACGGCTCGTCGCCAGCGCCGAGCGAATAGGTAACGCCCAGACGGTCGGCCTCAGCCTTGAGGTAAGCGCCGATGGTGACGTCGGCTTCGACATTCATCATAACGAGATGCTTGCCATGTTCCATGGCGCGCAGACCGATTTCCGCGCCGACAGCGGGAACGCCAGTGGCGTCGATCACAACATCGATCAGGTCATTTTCGAGGATCAGATTGGCATTGTCTGTAACGGCGACCTTGCCGCCTTCCATGGCCGAGGTCAGTTCGGAGGCGTTCGAAACTTGCCTGCCGTGACCTTCTTCCTGATAGGCGATGTCGACTGCTTTCAAAGCGTTTGGAACGCGCAGTTCGGAAATGGCGCCAATCTCGATGCCGGGCATATGAGCCACGCGCGTCACAATATCGGTGCCCATTTCGCCGGAGCCGATCAGCCCGATACGGATCGGCCGCCCGCTGTCCGCACGCGCCTGCATATCACGTGCCAAGCCCGTCAACGCCACATTCGTCGCCATCTTTTCCTCCTGATGTTCCTCCAGGCGCCTTCACGCCTCTCTTCCTATACCCGATAATGAACATTTGTTTCCAAGTCAATACGAGTGTACATTTAACACATTCGTCGGACCTGTTATTCCTTACCGTGCTTTAGCGCTTGTGAACAAACATTGGTCTGATATAAAAAACAAATGTTCTGCCCGGTGTTTCAAAATGCAACACAACAAAATCATTGTGGGGGCATGCGGTGCGGAACTTGATACAAGCGTTCGAACGGCCTGGCATTCGTTGGGAATGACTGGGGGAGGAGAAAACTATGGACGCATTTCTAAGCGGCCTGAAATCTGCCATCGATACGTTGGGAGCGACGGTCCTGCTCCCCATCGTCATTTTCATTATTGCCGTGGTTCTTGGCGCAAAGGTGGGCAAAGCCTTCCGTGCGGCCGTCACTATCGGCGTCGCCTTCATTGGTATCAACCTCGTGCTGGGGCTGATGTTCACCTCCATCGGCGAGGTGGCTCAGGCCATCGTTACCAATACGGGCATCAAGCGCGACATCGTTGATGTGGGCTGGCCTTCGGCTGCCGCCATCGCGTTCGGTTCGTCCGTCGGTCTCTGGGTGATTCCGGTCGGCATTCTGGTCAATATCGTGCTGCTTTTGATGCGCTGGACCCGCACGCTCAATGTCGACGTGTGGAATTTCTGGCACTTTGCCTTTGTCGGTTCGCTCGTCGTCGCCGCGACAGACAATCTGGCTTACGGCATTATCGTTGCAGCTCTTGTTGCCGCTCTGTCGCTTCTGTTCGCTGACTGGTCGGCACGCGCCGTGCAGCAGTTCTACGGCGTTCCGGGCGTTTCGGTACCGCATCTGGCATCGGCACAGATTCTGCCGATCGCTATCGTACTCAACTGGATCATGGATCGCATTCCGGGCATCAACAAAATCCATATCAGCACCGAAACCATCGAGCGCCGCTTCGGTGTCTTCGGTGAGCCTGTGGTTCTGGGCCTGATCATCGGTCTCGTGCTCGGCCTTATCGCTTTTTACAATGCAGGCGATTTCGGCCATGTGCTGGCCAAGGTGCTCGGCACCGGCATGACCCTTGCCGCCGTGATGCTGCTTCTGCCGCGCATGGTCAAAATCCTGATGGAAGGCCTGCTGCCGGTTTCTGACGCCGCACAGGAATTCGTGCGCAAGCGCACCGGCGACCGCGAATTGCTGGTTGGTCTCGATTCGGCAATCCTGATCGGTCACCCGGCTGCAATCTCGTCGTCGCTGATCCTCGTGCCTATCGCGATCATCCTGTCGGTGATTCTGCCGGGCAACCGCGTCATCCTGTTCGCCGATCTTGCGGTTATCCCGTTCATCGTCGCCATGACTGCGCCGCTGTTGAAGGGCAATGTGTTCCGCATGGTTGTTGTTGGTACGGTAACGCTCGCCATCGGCTTCTATGTGGCCAATGCGCTGGCTCCGCTGTTCACGAGTGCTGCCGTTGCGTCCGGCTTTAAACTGCCGGAAAACGCGCTGCAGATCACTTCTGTTGTCGACGGCTTCCTGTGGGTGCCTTATGTCATCATCGCCGCAATCCAGTGGTTGGGCGTTGTCGGCATTGCGGCTCTCGCAGTTGTCATCGCAGTGCTGTTCATTCTTTATCGTCGCAACACCGATGGTTGGGAACGGGCAGCCGGTGCAGAAGACGAGCCAGCCGAGCAGAACAACTGGTAAGGCGCAAAAGCAATACTGGCCGCATACCGGAAAGGTATGCGGCTATCTGAAATGGAGGATGGAATGGCGAACGGCCTGATGGCTTTTCTCGACCCTGAAGCGATAGAGCTGCAGAGCGAGGCCAAAACCAATGAGGAGATCATCCGTGTTCTGGCGGCAAAGCTGGAACGGCTGGGCTATGTAAAGCCTAGCTATGCGGATGCGGTCGTGAAGCGGGAACAGACCATGCCAACCGGTCTGCCGCTGGAGCGCGAAGAAAACGTCGCCGTTCCGCATACTGATCCTGAGCATGTCCTGAAAGCGGGCATCGCTTTCGCTACGCTGAAATCTCCCGTCATCTTCTCCAATATGGAAGATCCGGAAGAGGAAGTGCCTGTCGGGTTTGTTTTCCTGCTCGCCATCAATGACAAGGACAAGCAGATCGAGACCTTGCAACAGGTTATGGCGACGATTCAAAATGAAGACGCGCTCGAGAATTTGAAGAAAGCGCGCACGTTGGGCGACGTGGAAGCCGCGCTCGGTTAACCGGAGGAAACACAATGGCCAAAATGAAAACGATTCTCTTTGCCTGCGGCACCGGCGTGGCAACATCCACCGCTGTGAATGCTGCCGTCACCGAAGAAATGAAAAAGCGCGGGCTGACCTTCAACGCTCAGCAGGCCAAGGCTACCGAAGTGCCGTCTCTGGCTGACAATGTGGATTTTATCGTCTCGACGACGCCGATTTCTGCCTCAGTTGAAAAGCGGGTGATCAAGGGTCTCGCTTTCCTGACCGGTATCGGCAAGGACAAGGTTCTGGACGAAATCGAGGCCGAACTGCGCAAGTGATTTCGCCGCGGCGACCTTTCTCGAATTGGATAGAGCGCTTTCGTGTAAGGTCACGAAAGCGCTCTATCTGTTTGTATTATCTGTATTTCGCGCTTCAGTTCAAAACAGAATGACCGATGCGACGAAGCATTTCGGCAGCACTTTCCTCGTCGGTGATGAAAACCGTGGGACGCAGAAGCTTCATCGCGCCGAGTAGCGCTTCAATCTTTTCCTTGCCGCCGGATGTCAGGATGCGTTGCTGTGCATTCTGCAAGCTTTCGATACTGGCGGACATGACGCGTTCGTGGACAGGATCGTCGACGATACGGCCATCGGCATCGTAGAAGTGGAACAGAACGTCACCGACAGCGCCATTGGCGAGCAGTGACAGCTTTTGGTGGTCATCCACGAGCCCCACGCGGTACGACGTGCTGCTGGCTGTTTCGATGCCGCCGATGCTGAGAAGCACCATGTCGAGATCTTCGGCCATGTCCAGAACCGTATTGAGGCCGCAGCGCTCGATAAGCGCGGTGCGGGTCTCTTTGCTGTCCACAAGGGCAGGCGCTGGGATAAGGTAGCCTTCGCCCTGGAACATCTGCGCGAACTGCCAGGCAAACTCCGGAGGGTTGGAGCGTCGTGGCTGCACAATGCCGCCCAATAGCGAAATGACCTTCAGATCATTGACCGGGCGCGAGCCGATATGCTGCAAGGTGCTGGACAAGGTGCGACCCCAGCCGACGCCAATGCGCATGCCATGCTGGATTTTTTCTGACAGATAGGCGCCTGTCGCAGCACTGATCGGGGGAATCGGGTCGGTCTCGGCAGAAGACAGGGGCGCGACAATGGCCTGTTCCAGCCCGAATGCCTTTTCAAGTGCGGCTTCCAGCGCGGTCAATGCGGAAAGCTTGCCTTCGATGGTGATCTTCACCTCGTTGCGGGCCCGGGCATCGGCGAGGAGACGCACGATGGTTACGCGGCCGACACCCAGCGCATCGGCAATATCGCTCTGGGTCATCTGCTCGACGTAATACATCCACGCCGCACGGGTTCTCAGGCGGCTGGTGCGGTTTTCCGCTGCAACGCCTTCGGATCCTACCAGAAGGTCGTTGGTTTCAGCTGCGCTGCGTTTCCCCTTGGCGGTCTTTTTCAAATCGATTCCCCAAAATTCTTACAGTTTGCGTCTTTGTGATATGGAACCTATTGCTTTTCCGGGACGAGGAAAACAATACTTCTTTTGTATCGGTTAAGATACGATTGTTGACCTCGCAGGGAGGAATGGATCGGTCATGCTGCGCACACTTTCTGATGAAATCGCTGTCAGTCTGAAAGACCGTCTGCGCGACGTGCGGTATGTGATCAGGCGCGCCCGGCAAACTGCGCGTGCGCCCGAAAACAGCCTGCCTGCACCGGAAACACTTCTGGGCCATGCCGCAGGTGTGATGGATACGGCGCTGACCGCTGCCGAAGCAATCTCGATTTCGTTCATCTCGTCCGAACCGGCCAAACATCATGGTGCGCCGCAGATGCGCAGCCTTTTCTTCTATTTTGGCACCGGCGCGGAAGGCGCACGCGGTTTCCGTAGCGATATGTATTATTTCCTCAAGGGAACGATGCGCCGTTACGGACTCGAAAATGCACTTATCCACGAAGCGGTTTTTTCCGTGATCCACGGGCGTCTGCTGCGCAAACACGCAGACGTTCTGCGCGATACGGAAACGGTTGCGCAGGCGCTGACCGCGCTGTTTCTGGAATCTCTGGACGAAAAGCCTGTTCGCTCGATGTCGTCGGAAGCCTCATGCGATCCGGAAAATCTGCGCAAGGCGGAAGTGATCGGGCTCGCCGCCGCTTGTCTGTCCTGCGGGCTTGCGACTGTAAAGCCTGCGGACCTCGCCGATATCGATCCGCTGGAAAGCGTGTTCATGGTGCTGGAAGCACGTTATGAGCGGCTGGTGGATGCGGCAGAGACCCGCGACGCGAAGAAGCTCGAAACCCTCTTCGCGACGCTGATTGCTCATCTACCTTAATTCGCCGAACAGGTCGGCGATGATCTTCTTGGCGCGGGGAATGGAAGCCGGGCTCATGCTGAGCTCGGTCAGTCCCATGCGGAGAAATTCCGGAATCAGATCCGGCTTGCCTGCCGCTTCACCACACATGCCCACCATGATGCCCGCCGAGGTGGCCGCTTTTGCGGTCATTTCGATGGCCGCCATCACGGCTGGATGATGCACGTCGTTCAGCTTTGCCACCGTCGGGTTGAGCCGGTCTGCCGCCATCACATATTGCGTCAGATCGTTGGTGCCGATGGAGAAGAACGCGGATTCCTTGGCCAGTTGATCGGCGGCAAAAACCGCTGCCGGTGTTTCGATCATCACGCCCAGTTCAAACGTGCCATATGACTTGCCTTCCGCTGCCAACTCGCGTTCGCATTCGGCGATCAGCACCCTTGTCGCCCGGATTTCCCCAATATCGGAAACCATCGGCAACATGACTTTCAGATTGCCATGCACGGCAGCGCGAAGCAGGGCGCGTAATTGCGGCTTGAACACCTCCGGGCGGTCTAGGCACATGCGGATGCCGCGCCAGCCGAGGAACGGGTTTTCCTCTTCCGGAAACTCGATGCCAGCGACGGGCTTGTCACCGCCGATGTCGAGCGTGCGGACAATGACGGACTGTGGTGCAAAAGCCCGCAGAAGCGCCGCATAGGTTTCCATCTGCATGTCTTCAGACGGCAAATGGATATGCTTCATGAACAGAAGTTCGGTGCGGAAAAGGCCGACGCCCATCGCGCCCGCCGTCTGGGCGGCCTCGATTTCCTCCAAAGCGCCAAGATTGGCAGCAACTTCAATCGTCACGCCATCGGTGCGGCGTGGGGTGTAATCACGATACTTGTCCAGTGCACGCTGTTCTTCCGTGGCCTTTGCAATGCGGTTTTCAATATCAGCCAGAACGGTCGCATCCGGGTCGTGATGAACAATACCGGCACTGCCGTCAACGGCGACCTTGCGTGCTGTCTTCAACGTGTGAACGGCGTCGCCAAGCCCAAGCACCGCCGGGATTCCGTGCGTGCGTGCAATGATGGCGACATGCGAGGTCGCACCGCCATGGCCGCAAACCACGCCGCGAATGCGCTTCAACGGTGCGCGCGCCAGATCCCACGCGCCAATGTCTTCGGCAATCAGAATGGCACCATCCGGCAGTCCGTCGAGGTTGAGGTCTTCCTGGCCGAGCAAGGCGAGGCATATCTGGCGGCTGATCGCATGCACGTCATCAGCGCGGGCATTCAGATAGGGATCGTCGAGGCTTGCAAATTGCTGGGCGACCGTCGAGGCGGCACCGAGCGTCGCGGAAACGGCATCCATGCCACCGCGAATGAGCGCGAGCGCTTCGTCCCGCAGGCTGTCGTCGGAGGCAATGTCCTTCAAAGCGGCAACGATGCCGCGATCACTTTCGGCGAGATCACCGCGCGCGAGCGAATGTTCCATCCGCGCCTGAACGGTCGCGACAGCGGCCTCGTAACGGCTGATTTCCGGTCCGATTTCGTCTGCTGCCAACTTGCCGGTTCCCGGCGTGATTTCGGCAGGGAAAAATGGAAATGCCTCACCAAGCGAAAGACCTTCGCTGGCGGCAACGCCTTTGATCTGCCCTTCCGGCAACGATGTAATCGCAACGTTTGCAACACTTGCAACCGGCGCGACAATGACGGGAGCAGCTTCTGTTGCCACGGCCACAGCCGCGCCTTCGCTTTCCTCAAGCCCGGCACGCGGGTTTTCGAGATAGCCGATCAGCGCTTCAAGCGCCTCGATTGCGTCGGCTCCTTCGGCGCGTACGGTAACTTCGTCATTTTCCTTTACGCCGAGCAGCATGAGTTTGACGGAGCTTTTCGCGCTCACGCTTTTGCCGCTCTTTGCGATCTCGATATTACACTCGAACCCCTTGGCGAGCTTGACGAAACGGGTTGCGGGGCGCGCATGCAGCCCTTCATGCACCCGGACGATGGTGGAGCGTTCCATTTGAGAGCCTTGGATCATGAATGCTTCTTGAGATCAGTCGCTGATGACGATCGTATGTCCTTCGCGCAGCACGGCAACCAGAGCGGCGCCATCAACTTCGCTGGCACAGATTTCGCCCGGGCGATCGGTCGAGTCGGCGCCGGTGAACGATATCACCACGTGACCGATGTCACGCACTTTCTGCCAGGCGCTTGTTCCGACAGCCGTGATGCGTGCCGTCAGGTCGCCAATGGCGATAAGCGCGCCAACCGGCGGTGCGGATTCCTGCGGGCCGTCTTCGACAGCGTGCATCACCGAAACTTCCGCCAGCTCGGGCGGGGAGCCCTCGGCAAACAGGATCAGAACGCCGCCTTCGGCGAGATCCGCCACTTCGGGTCCGATTGCGGTGATCCGTGTCTTGAGATGTATCGCCATGGCGGCAGTCCTTTTCAATTTCACTAAAACGACACCCTCCAGTAAATGGGGAGATGAGGATGTCGAATATTGGGAGGAACGGCTCGCCGCATCAAAACGGCGAGCCCGTTTGCGTCAAAGCACGGCGAGGCTGACGAGCCAGGCGATGAGCACCGAAACAGGGCCCATGATCTGGCGGCTGATCAGGATCGCAGGCACGCCGATTTCAATAGTCTTCGGCTTGGCTTCACCGAGCGCCAGACCCACCGGCACGAAGTCGCAACCGACTTGCGTGTTGTAGGCGAAGAGCGCGGGCAGGGCCATTGCCGGAGCGATGGTGCCATTGGCAATTTGCGGGCCGATGATTGCCACACCCACCACCTGCGCGATGACCGCGCCCGGTCCGAGAATCGGAGACAGGAATGGCAGGCCGCAGATGGCCGACAGAACGAGCAGGCCGACGATGTTGTTGGCGAGCGGTCCCATTGGCTGGGCAAGAATATCGCCGATGCCGGTGTAAAGGATGAGACCGATCAGCATCGTCACGAACGCCATGAATGGCAGAACGTTGCGGATCACCTGATCGATGGTGCGGCGACCGGCATTGAAGAAAATGCCGACGACACGACCCATGGCGCGACCAATGCGGCTGATAAAGCCGACAAGGCCGCCATCGTTCGACGTATCAACAGGTGCTGCCGGTTTTTCTTCGTCCTTGGCAGCTGCAGCTCCAATGGAAACAGCGGCGGCCGGAGCCTCGGAGCCATCGGCAGGAACAACATTTTCTGATTTCACGCCAGAGACATAAATGTCTTCGGTGATGAACTGCGCCAGTGGGCCCGATTGGCCGACGGGCGTCAGGTTGACGGTCGGGATGCGCTTGCGCGGATAGACGCCGCAACGTGCGGTGCCGCCGCAATCGACCACCACAACGGCCATTTCGCTTTCGATGGGCGGCGCGCGGAAACCGTCTACGGCTTCGCCACCGGTCATTTCGGCGATCTGCTTGGCGAGCGGATGAATGCCGCCGCCGGTCACGGATACGATTTTGTTGCGCTGCTCGGTCGGCTGAATGACGAGCGGGCCGCCCCAACCACCGGAGCCGTGAGAAATTTTGACTGACTTGTAGGTCTTGGCCATGATGTCCTCCCGCGCGCCTTAGAGCTCGACGCCCTGACGGCGCGCCATGATGGCGGTGATGCGTTCGGTGAGCATGCCCTTGAGCAGGATCACGACGAGGCCGACGAGGGCGTACCAGATGGCCACATTGATGTGATATCCATTGGGCACGGCACCCTTCTTTTCCAGCTCAAGCAGAGCCACGAGCACACCGCCCCAGACGAAATATTCGCCGGGATTGATATGCGGGAACAGGCCAAGCGGCGGATGCACATAGGACACTGCCGCGTCGTAGAAGGCAGGCTTATGCTTTTCCTCAAGGAACGAACCGAAGGTATAGGCCATCGGGTTGGTCAGGAAGAACACCGACAGAACCGGCAGAACCGTATAGCGGGTCAGCGCGATGCGGCCCGCGCCCTGTGCAAGACCATGCACGCGCTTTTCGCCAACCAGTTCGGTGATTGCGTAGAAGGCGGTCATCAGAACCACCAGCGTCGGAATGATGCCGGTCACAAAACCGGAAAACACTTCGCCGCCCTTCTGGAAGATGCCGATGAAGTGCTTGCCGATAGAGGCAAGCCAGCCCAGCTGTTCTTCCTGCGTGACGTGTTGCAGACGTTCCTTGAACTGATCGACAGTCAGATTGTCCGCGCCAGTCGCCTGTGCAAGCTGCACAAGGTTATGGCTGCCGTGTTCGACGGCAACCTTGCCGTGAAACACCGCGTCCGTTGCCATATTGGCTGCCATCTGGCTGGCCACATGCAAGGATTGTAAGGTCGTATCGGCGCCTTGCGCCAGCATTGCAGCTATAGACATTTCTCCTCCTCGACGCCCGTCCTCGTCGGGCGATACCCCTTAAGCATTTCCACCCGCCAGGACATTGGAAGTGCTCTATGTGTTTGTTTTTAATCACTTCCAGATTGGTCACGCTCTCAGGCGTGAGTCAGTTTCAGTCCTTCGAGAGACGTGCCGTCGGATTGTTCCCTGATGCGGTCGATCTGGTCCATCGCCTGCTTTGCAGCAGTGTTGACGGGCGATTTTTCGAGCGCTTCCTGTTCGCGCCGCAAGGCGTTGAGCGACATGCCCTCATACGCTTCCTGCCGCTTGAATTTCGCAAACACGGTTCGCCCGCTCATTTCCAGGAAACGGCGGACTTTCAGGTCGCGGTCGACCACAATCATGACAATGACGCCTTTGCCGAAGCGCCCGCGCACATGGCCCGCACCGACGAATCCGTCAGAGTAGCGGGATGTGACGCCTTTCAGCACGTCGGAGTAATGGCGCATCTGAAACCAGACGCCCAGCGACTGGACTCCCCATAAAAGAGCCAAAGCCAGTAAAGCCCATTGCCAGATAGCCATTTTCTCCTCCTCCACCGGAGGCTTGATGCGTCTTCAGGCGCCTCCAGTCCCCGTCTCTTCACAGAACATTTGTTTTCTTAAATGTCAATATGTATAATTATGAGGCGAATATCGATGGAAGGATAAGCTGACAACTGTAGTGGTTTCGCATATGGTCTGTCGGCGTTGGAGGCGTGGAATATGGATTTGCTTTTGAAGAACCAGATGGCATCGATGCCGGACTTGCGACGCCGCTTGCGGCAGTTGCGCTGGTTCAGGGCGACGTTTCGCAAACACGCCAGCCTTCTCCACGATGTTTATGGGGTCGATTACGATATCGACGAGCAGAAACTGACGGAAGCTTTTCTGAACTGGGTTGAGCTGGTTGAGCAGAACAAGCGTTATGCCAAGGTGGACCGCAAGGATTTCATCACCTTTGCCGCCGGTCTGGTTCTGCGTGAATTGATCCGCCTTTCGCCTGCCAGAGCGCTATCGATCCCCAAGGCAACCGAGGGTGAGAGCACGCCGCAGCACGACATTATCGCCTTCTGGCCAGAGGGCTTTCTCTACACCAACTACTGCATATGCGCGATTGCTGCTGTGCAGGAGCAGGAATTCGGCGTGGCACAGGATATCGACGCCTGTGCGGACGATCTGCGGACCTGGTGGTCTTATCGGGAAAACGTGGCCGATATGCCGGGCTATGCCATAGCCTTCCTCGACAAGTTTCTGGGCGGTGAGCCCAACTGGGTCATGCCCGATCTGGCGTCCGCCCGCGTGGCGGTTCAGCGCGCGCTAGGCGCGCAAAATCCGTCAGGCGCGATAAAGGGTTAGCAATTTTGACAATCCAGCCCGTCAGCTTGACGGGCGCGGAGGCAAACCGGCGCGAGCGCGCATTTTGTCGAGCAAGGCGGCTGCAATTGGCTCGTAGTTTTCATCAAAGTGATGGCCACCAGCCAGTTTCATGACTTCCATGCCCTTCAGCTCTTTTGCCGTGCAGGCGGTGTCCTCTTCTTCTTCGCCATAGACGCAGACAACGCGGTCGAGCGGAATGCTGGAAATCGCCGGAACGACATCCTTGTCACCATCCATGCCAAGCCAGCCTTCGATGGAAACCTGGAAGGTCGTTGTGGTTTCGACGCCAAGCAGGCCGATCATTCTGGTGCGGTCCTGAATGGATGGATCGAGATATTTCCACGCGAAGGGGAATGTGTCGGCCCCGAAGGAATAGCCGAGCACGGCAACCGGCAATTTGCCGGTCGGGTCGGCCTTCTTGATCATGGCCGTCGTGTCCTTGGCGATTTCTTCCGGCGTGCGTTCCGACCAGAAATAACGCAGCGAATCAACGCCGATGACATGCACGCCATGGGCTTGCAGCCATTCGCCGATGGACTTGTCGAGATCGCGCCAGCCGCCGTCACCGGAATAGAACACAGCGACCATATCGGCATTGCCGCCCTTGGCGGGAAGATCGACGATAGGCAGGGCCTCGTTCTTGGCGTCCTGATCGGCCATGGCGACGATATTATCCACCGCCATTTTCATGCGCGTCGGGAAATCCTTCCCGCTCTGGAGAACGGCGATGTTCTTTTGCCGTGCCTCGACCGGATTGTTGGTTTCGCCTCCGGGAGGGCTCATCACCAGCGCAGGTGCTGGTATCTCGGCATCATAGGCATAGGTGAAGGCGCCATCCGGTGTCTTCGTCGCTGCTGCCTTTTCCGTACAGGAGGGCAGGCGTGTCTTGGCCGGAACAGGGTCGAGCGAGACAGCGCCCGCAATGGTCGCATCGGGTGAATCAGAGGCTGCGGCATAGGCGATGGTTGCGCCCTGGCCGATGCCGGTCAGCACCGGATGGAAATAGACATCGAGATCAAGTCCGCGCAGCGCTTCCTTGGCAATGGCCTCGAAATCGGAGTCGAGATAGTTGCACTCGCCGTCTTCCTTATCGAGCGAAGCGCGCCATGGGCCGAGTTCAACCGGCAGAACGATCATGTTCTTGGCCAGCAGCGCATCCGTATAGGCGCGTTCCTTCTCGCCGATGCCTGCCTCGTCGCTGAGCAGGATCGTAAGCCCGACCGGGTCGCCGTTTGGCATATAGACCGGAATGTTCGACAGCCGTTCGGCGCTCGCATGAATGACCGGCTCTTCAGAACCTGTGAGTTTGGTCCACATGCGGGCGATCTTGCCAGTGTGCAGCGATCCGTAAACGCCCGCCGCTCCAAGCAGCACGAGCCCGACCACGGTAAAGAGAACACGTTCTTTCTTCATTTACGGATGAACTCCAATGGGCTGCCATTAATCAGGGTTGTCGCATCGAGCAGGGCGCGTGGTGTTTCCAGTCCGCCGGGGCAGACCATATAATGCGGGGTCCAGACAGGATCGAATTTTTCCTTGAAGGCTTTCAATCCGTCGAAATGATAGAGATCGGCACCACGCTTATAAATGAAAGAGCCGAGCCGGTTCCAGCGCGAGGCGAGCCTGCTTCCGCTCAAGCCGGAAAGCGGGGCCGCACCGAGATTGAACCATTTGTAGCCTTCTGCCTTGCTGTGCATCAAAAGCTTGGCGAAAAGCGCGTCCATCAGCAGTTTATGCACATTGGGCATATAACGCATTAGGTCCACGGTGATTTCGTGCTTGTCTGCGCCACGCCACAAATTGGCGAAAGCAACGATTTCGCCTTCATGTTTCAGCACGGCGACGTCGAAGCGCTTCATATAGTCGTCGTCGAAATAGCCTAGAGAGAAGCCTTTTTCGCTGCCGGACTTGAAATCGAGCCAGGCATCGGAAATTTCACGCAGACGCGGAATGAGCGGCGCAACTTCGGCAGCGGGAATAATTTCGAAGGTGAAGCCGTCCTTGTCGATCTTGCGGTCGGCATAGCGGAATGGCTGGCGGCGGGGCCCGTCGAGCGAAAAGTCCGTGAGGTTGACGCGGGCGACTTCGCCGAGTTTCAGCGCGACCAACCCCATATCCAGAAACAGCGGCAGGCTTTGCGGGCCAACGCCGTAGAAAACAGTACGAACCGCCAGTTTGTCGGCAAGCGCATGAAACGACCATGCCGCTTCCTTGCCGGTATCAGGGTTGCCGATCGGCTCGCCGAGCGCGATTAGGCTGCCTCCGGACTGCGCATACATGATAAATGCGCTGTTATCCGGCGCCATCAGGAACTGCTTGTCGCCCAGCATGGCCAGCGCGGCATCCGTGTGCGGGCATTCAGCCACCAGATTTGGCACGGCTTCCGGGATCGAGTAATCGACCTTGCGCCTGCGGTGACTGTTGCGGTTGATGATTGAATGCAGGCCGACAGCTGCGACCAGTGCAAAGACCAGCACGGTTGCTCGCAGGAAGCGGGGCGCATTGCCGCTCCACGCAAAATCCCACCACAGATCGCTTGAATATTCGACATGGCGATAGACGAAGAAGCCCAGCCATGTGGAAACGAGCACGGTCGTGCCGACAGTGGTGATCCAGTTCCAGCTTAGCTCGAAGGGCCCGGATATGGGGCGGCGATAGAAGGAATCGCGAAAGCTCCAGAGCGTTGCAGCAAAGATGCAGAGAATGACAGCTTCTTCCCAATCGAGGCCCTTGGCGAGCGAAAACACTGCACCGCTCAGCAGAAGCGCCATGGCTGCCACCCACGCGCGTTCCAACCGTTTGGAAAGGCCGCGCGCAACGATAAGCAGCGCGACGCCGACAAGGCTTGCCGCCAGATGCGACATTTCCATCAGGAATTCCGGCACGATGTCGGACAAAAGTTCGACGCGATAACGCAAATTGGGCGTTGCGCCCGAAATCAGCAGGATGATGCCGCCGAGAAAGATGATACCGGCGGAGAGGCTCGGCACCAGTGGCTCGAACAGACGTTTGGCGAAGGCCGCCTGTTTGCCAAGCATATGCCGCCGCCGCATGGCTTCCCAGACGAGAATACCGGCGGTAGCGACGACCAGCGGCATGACCGTGTAAATGATACGATATGCGAGCAGGGCGGCAATGGCGTCAGGTTTTCCTCCAAGGCCCAATCCGGCGACGATGGTCGCTTCAAAAGCGCCGAGGCCGCCGGGCGCGTGGCTGGCAATGCCCAGAACAATGGCGATCACATAAACCAGCGCAAAGACGGCAAAGCTTGGCACTGCGTCGGAAGGCATGAGGACGTAGAGCGTGGCCGCAGCGGCGCCGACATCGACCAGCCCGGCACAGATCTGGATCAGCGCGCCTTTGGAATTGGGAAGGCGGAGGCTGAATGAGCCTATTTTGACGCTACGCTCGCCATGCGACAGCCAGTAGATCAGCCAGCCAATACCGCCGAGGATGACGACACCAGCAATGATATCAATGCGCGAATCGATCGTGGACAGCCACGGTACGTCCTGCGGGTCGATGAGGAGTGCAGCGCCGACCATGATGATCAGCGCGAACCAGATCGCAAACCACGATGTCCCGACAATCTTGCCGATATCCGCAAGGCTGACGCCTTCAGCGGCATAAATGCGGTATCGCAGAGCACCGCCGGTCAGAAGCGAAAAGCCAAGCGCATTGGAAATCGCATAGCCCGCAGCACCGGCGACGGCAGCGATGCGGCGGGGTATCTGGTTTGGCGCGATGGTATCAACTGCGACGACGTCGTAAAGGGCGACAGCCGCATAGCTTAGCACCGTAAAGAAAACCGCGAGCGCGAGTGTCGTCCAGGAAATGCTATGCAGCGCCGCAAGCGTTTCCGACCGCGACGTGTGCTGGAGCATTGTCTCCAGAACATAAATCGCCAACAGTGCGATGGCGATGCCCGCCACCGGAAACAGAAAGTGCTGGTATCGTCTCACCCA
This sequence comes from Ochrobactrum sp. 19YEA23, assembly GCF_029909865.1. NCBI lineage: Bacteria > Pseudomonadati > Pseudomonadota > Alphaproteobacteria > Hyphomicrobiales > Brucellaceae > Ochrobactrum > Ochrobactrum sp. 19YEA23. The sequence goes on from NZ_JASAMQ010000003.1 coordinate 364,534, forward strand.
GCCAAAAGGTCCGGGCGATACTGTTGTCTGGATGGAAGGTGCATCATCATCAATCAAGCTCATCGGTGCATCGTTCCGTTGGAGCAATCAAATAATTTATATTAAGGCGCGGAATGATCCTGATTTAGGGCAAACTTGTGATCTAACGAGATGTTCCATTGAAAATATTCAATGGTAATCACAACTTGGTCTATATAAGCCTTCGGATAGCCGGGGCAGCAGGCAATTTGACGAACGAATGAGGTTATCGTGCTCGATGTTTCCTACATGACAGCGGCTGGTGCGGGTGCCCTGTCCTTTTTATCGCCCTGCGTTTTGCCGCTGGTGCCGCCTTACCTTTGTTACATGGCTGGCGTGAGCGTCGAGGATTTTCGCGCCGACAAGGCTGCCCGTGTTACGGCGGAGCCTTCCGCGCGTCGCTCGCTCGCCTTTGCCGCAATCTGCTTCGTGCTCGGCTTCACCACGGTTTTCGTGGCGCTTGGCGCTGGCGCATCGTCCATCGGCGCATTCCTGCGCGCATGGCAGCAGGAGATCGCCATTGTCGCCGGTGCTGTCATCATCCTGATGGGCCTCAATTTCCTGGGGCTGCTGCGCCTGTCTTTCCTGTCGCGCGAGGCGCGCTTTCAGGCGCGCAATGCCCCGGCTTCGCCGCTTGGCGCCTATGTCATGGGGCTGGCCTTCGCCTTTGGCTGGACGCCATGTATCGGCCCGGTTCTCGGACCAATCCTGACATTGGCTGGCGGCAGCAGCACAGTGGGTGAGGGAGCGCTGCTGCTCGCAGTCTATTCACTGGGGCTCGGCATTCCGTTTTTGATCGCCGCACTCTTTTCCGGGGCCTTCATGCGTTTCCTGTCCCGCTTCCGCGTGCATCTCGGCAAGGTGGAAAAGGCAATGGGCGCGCTTCTGGTTGTTGCAGGCGTCCTGTTCCTGACCGGCGGCATGCAATCCTTCTCATTCTGGCTGCTGGAGACGTTCCCGGTCCTCGGGCGGCTTGGCTAAACCCGTAAGCTTCCTTATACGCTTTCGTGATAAAGCGGATGAACACCTCGTATTTCTGGACAATGTCATGACAGATCGTACTTGCCTTTCCATCGTGCTTGCTGCCGGCGAAGGCACGCGCATGAAATCCAGCTTGCCGAAAGTGTTGCATGCGGTCGCGGGGTTGCCGTTGGTCTGTCATGTTGTCAAAGCGGTGCAGGGAACAGGCAAGAGTGATGTCGCGCTGGTCGTCGGACGCGGTGCGGAAGATGTGCGCGGCGCGGTCGAGAAAATTGCAGGTCCGGTTTCGGCATTCGAACAGACGGAACGTCTCGGTACGGCCCATGCCGTGCTGGCTGCGCGTGATGCGATTGCCAATGGTTATGATGATCTGCTGGTTGTGTTTGGCGATACACCGCTGATTGAGGCGCAGTCGCTTCAGGCTGCCCGTGCGCGTCTGGCCGATGGCGCGGATATCGTGGTGATAGGCTTCCGCCCGGCAAGTCCGCATGGCTATGGTCGCCTGATCGAAGACGGCGACCAACTGGTCGCTATTGTCGAGGAGAAGGAAGCAACTGACGCCCAGAAGCAGATCGGCTTCTGCAATGGGGGCTTGATGGCCGTGCGCGGTCGCGAGGCCTTGGCACTGCTGGATGCCGTTGGCAATGATAACGCCAAGGGCGAATATTACCTCACTGATATCGTGGCCATTGCACATGACAAGGGCTTGAACGTAACGGCGATCGAAGTGCCGGTCGATAATGTCATCGGCATCAACAACCGCGCAGAACTCGCGGAAGCCGAGGCCATCTGGCAGAACCGCAAGCGCCGCGAGATGATGCTGGCCGGTGTGACGCTGATTGCGCCGGAAACGGTGTTTTTCAGCCACGACACGCTGGTGGAAGCCGATGTGATCATCGAGCCCAATGTGTTTTTCGGTTCCGGCGTGCATATTGCGTCGGGTGCGCTCATTCATTCCTTCTCGCATATGGAAGGCGCGAATGTTGGTCCCGATGCCGAAATCGGGCCTTTCGCGCGTCTGCGTCCGGGTGCGAAGCTTGGCGAGAAAACCAAGGTCGGCAATTTCTGCGAAGTGAAGAATGCCGATGTGCGCAAGGGCGCCAAGATCAATCACCTGACCTATATCGGCGATGCGACAGTCGGCGCATCCAGCAATATTGGGGCAGGGACGATCACCTGCAATTATGACGGTTACAACAAGTATAAGACGATCATCGGCGAAAACGCCTTTATCGGCTCTAATTCTTCGCTGGTCGCACCCGTAGAAATCGGCGACAACGCCTATATCGCATCCGGCAGCACAATCACCGACAATGTTCCCGCTGATGCGCTGGCCTTCGGTCGCGCACGGCAGGAAACGAAAGAAGGTAGGGGAAAGATCCTGCGGGAGAAGTATGCTGCCATCAAAGCGGCTAAAACCTCATCGAAGTAAATCAACTATCTGACGACCTGAGCGAGGATGGCTTAACTTGCCGTTCCGCTTTAGATTCTTTAAACCGGCTGGCAAAAGCAAGCGACCCAGATCTGGAGCAGATGCATGTGTGGAATTATCGGTATTATCGGCAAGGATGAAGTCGCGCCGCTTCTGGTCGATGCTCTGAAACGACTGGAATATCGCGGTTACGATTCCGCCGGTATCGCCACTTTGCAGGGCGGCAAGCTCGACCGTCGCCGTGCCGAAGGCAAGCTGGTCAATCTGGAAAAGCGTCTGGCCGGTGAACCGCTTCCCGGTGTGATCGGCATCGGTCATACACGCTGGGCAACGCATGGCAAGCCGGTAGAGCGCAATGCGCATCCGCATATCACCGAGCGCCTTGCAGTAGTGCACAACGGCATTATCGAAAATTTTGCCGAACTGCGCGCCATGCTCGAAGCTGAAGGCCGCAAATTCCAGACCGAAACCGATACGGAAGCCGTTGCGCATCTCGTGACGCGTGAGCTGGATAAGGGCAAATCGCCGATTGAAGCCGTCCGTGATTGCCTGCCGCTGCTGCATGGTGCTTTCGCACTGGCATTCCTGTTTGAAGGCGATGAAGAACTGCTCATTGGCGCCCGTCAGGGGCCGCCGCTCGCCGTTGGCTATGGCGATGGCGAAATGTTTCTCGGTTCCGACGCGATTGCGCTGTCGCCCTTTACGGATACCATCGCCTATCTGGAAGATGGTGACTGGGCCGTGCTCACCCGCAAGGGCGTCACCATTTATGACGAAAGCAACAATCAGGTCGAGCGCACGATCCAGAAGACGCAGACCGCCAATATGCTCGTTTCCAAGGGCAATCATCGTCACTTCATGCAGAAGGAGATGTTTGAGCAGCCGGAAGTGATCTCGCACACGCTGGCCAATTATCTCGATTTCACCACCGGCAAGGTGCGCCAGGAAGCTGTTGGCGTCGATTTCAGCAAGGTGGATCGTCTGACGATCTCGGCTTGCGGCACGGCATTCTATGCTGCATCGGTCGGCAAATACTGGTTTGAACAGATTGCCCGTCTGCCTGTGGACAGCGATATCGCATCGGAATTCCGCTATCGCGAAATGCCGCTGTCGAAGGATTCATTGGCGATGTTTGTTTCGCAGTCCGGCGAAACGGCGGATACGCTGGCTTCGCTGCGTTATTGCAAGTCGCAAGGCTTGAAGATTGCCGCTGTCGTCAATGTCACTGGTTCGACCATTGCGCGTGAATCCGATGCAGTGTTTCCGACGCTTGCAGGGCCGGAAATTGGCGTTGCCTCCACCAAAGCCTTCACGTGTCAGCTTTCGGCCATGGCGTCGCTCGCCATCGCTGCCGCCAAGGCGCGTGGCGCGATTGACGATGCGCGGGAGCAGGAACTGGTGCGCCAGCTTTCCGAAGCGCCGCGTTTCCTCAATCAGGTGCTGAAGCTGGAAGACCAAATAGCAGACATTTGCCATGAGCTGGCTAAGGTCAATCACGTCCTCTATTTGGGGCGTGGCACATCCTTCCCGCTGGCGATGGAAGGCGCGCTGAAGCTCAAGGAAATCTCCTATATTCACGCCGAAGGCTATGCCGCTGGCGAGTTGAAGCATGGGCCTATCGCCCTGATTGACGAAGCCATGCCGGTCATCGTCATTGCACCGTCCGACCGTCTTTATGAAAAGACAGTCTCCAACATGCAGGAAGTGGCGGCCCGTGGCGGTCGTATCATCCTGATCACCGATAAGAAGGGCGCGGAAAGCGCCAGCGTCGATACGATGGCGACCATCGTCCTGCCGGACGTGCCGGAATTCATCACGCCGCTGGTCTATGCGCTGCCAATCCAGATGCTGGCCTATCACACCGCTGTCCTGATGGGCACAGACGTCGATCAGCCGCGCAATCTGGCAAAGTCGGTCACGGTTGAATAAAATCAGTCTATTATAGGGTTTTCTCTATAAGTTAATCGAAGTGGCCGCGAGAGCGGCCATTTTGCTATCCAGCTCTCAGCAGCCTTATCGCCTCATCGCGTCCGAAGAGATAGAGAAGCACGCGCAGTGCCTTTCCCCGTTCGGATTCCAGATCGGGATCGCTGGTCAAAACATATCGGGCGTCCTTGCGGGCGATTTCCAGCAGATCGCCATGTGCTTCGATGGATGCCAGACGGAAGCCCGGCGTGCCGGATTGGCGCGTGCCGAGCAACTCGCCTTCGCCGCGCAGTTTCAGATCTTCTTCGGCGATGCGGAAACCGTCTTCCGTCTCGCGCATGACCTTCAGTCGCGCCTGACCGATTTCGCCCAGCGGCCCCTTGTAGAGCAGGAGGCAGGTCGATGGCTTGTCGCCGCGCCCCACGCGCCCGCGCAACTGATGCAACTGCGACAGGCCGAACCGTTCGGCGTGTTCGATCACGATGATGGTCGCGTCGGGCACGTCCACACCGACTTCAATGACAGTGGTGGCAACCAAAAGCCGCGTTTCGCCCTGCTTGAAAGCGCGCATGGCTTCATCTTTTTCAGCGCCGTTCATACGGCCATGAATAAGGCCAATCCGGTCGCCGAAGACGGATTTGAGGCTTTCGAAACGCTCTTCCGCCGATGTCAGTTCAACGACTTCGGATTCTTCAACCAGCGGGCAGATCCAGTAGATCTTCTGGCCTTCTTGCACCGCTTTACGGATGCGCTCCACCAATTCGCCCATGCGCTCCATTGGCAGGATTGCCGTGGTGATGGGCTGGCGCCCGGCGGGCTTTTCGGTCAGCTTGGACACGTCCATGTCGCCGAAAGCGGTCAGAACCAGCGTGCGCGGGATTGGCGTTGCCGTCATCACCAGCATATCTGGGGCCGAGCCCTTTGCCGTCAGCATCAGGCGCTGATGCACACCGAAACGGTGCTGCTCGTCGATGATGACCAGAACGAGGTCGTGATACTCGACCTTTTCCTGAAACAGCGCGTGGGTGCCGATGACGATATTGACCTCGCCGCTCTTCAAACCTTCCAGCACGGCGTTCCGGTCGCGACCTTTCTCGCGGCCCGTCAGCAGTGCGGCTTTCAACCCGGCTTTTTCGGCGAGCGGTGCAATGGTCGCAAAATGCTGGCGAGCGAGCACTTCGGTTGGGGCCATCAGGGCGGATTGACCGCCGGATTCTGCGGCATGTGCCATAGACAGCAGACCCACCACCGTTTTGCCGGAGCCGACATCGCCCTGCAAAAGCCGCAACATGCGCTCGGGTGATTTAAGGTCCGCGATGATTTCGCGAACGGCCTGATCCTGTCCCTTGGTCAAGCTATAGGGCAGGTGGCGCATGATCTCGGTTACGATGCGGCCCGTGCCTTCCAGCGGACGGCCCGACAATCGACGCGTCTTGGCACGCACGAGGGCAAGGGCAAGCTGACCGGCCAGGAATTCATCATAAGCCAGCCTGCGCCGCGTGATGCCTTCAAGCGCAATGTCGGACGGATCTTCCGGCTGGTGCAAAGTGTGGAGTGCATCCTGGAAGCCTGGAAAACGCTCGCGCGCCAATAAGGGGCCGTCTATCCATTCCGGTAGAGGGGGAACGCGTGTCAGCGCTTCCTTGACGGCTCGCCCCAGTGTTTTTGGCGAGAGGCCAGCCGTCAGCGGATAGACCGGCTCGACCATCGGCAGATTGGCGGCATCTTCGAGGCTCGCAATATAATCCGGATGCACCATGGAGGCGCGCCCGTTGAACCATTCCACCTTGCCGGACACGATGACGGTTTCGCCTTCAGGCAGCATCTTGTGCAGCCATGGCAATTGCGCATGAAAGAAAGTTAGCGCAATCTCGCCGGTGTCGTCGTGGGCGAAGACACGATGCGGGACATTTCCTCTGCCGGGCGGCGCGGGCTGGTGCTGATCGACCACCACTTCCAGCGTGACAATGGCGCCTTCCTGCGCAAGCGCAATGCCGGGACGGTTGCGCCGGTCTATGACGCTGTTTGGCGGCAGGAACAGAAGCTGGCCGACTTTCGGTTCCGCGCCGGGCACATCTGTGCCCAGAAGTTTACCAAGCAAAACCGCAACTTTCGGGCCAATGCCGGAAAGCGAACGGACGGAAGCGAAAAACGGATCGAGCATGGATGGGCGCATGGCGGCGAGCATTAACTGCTTCGCTGTCAGGTGCAAGCCTGTGCCATCATCTTTTCGTGCTCTTTTTGTTCTTGTCTCATAAACAGGTTCCCTGTTCGGTCCCAGATGCTATATACCGGCAGCGATTTTGATAAATGGAGCAGTTCCGACATGACTGGCAGCACACTTGCGGCGGGAAATCTGGATGTACGGCGTCGCAAGCTTTTGTTTCGCGCCTGGCATCGCGGCATGCGCGAGATGGATTTGATTCTCGGCCAATATGCGGATGAGTATATGGTCGGCTTTACCGATCCGCAGCTCGATGAGTTCGAACAGATTCTGGAAGTGCTGGACCGCGATCTTCTTAAATGGGTGACGGGTGAAAGCCCAATCCCGGCAGAACATGATACACCGCTTTTCCGCGATATCGTCGCTTTCCGTGACCGCATAGAGTTTTAAAAAATCCATGCCCGTTTTCAGCAAATTTGGTCTCAAGCCCAATACGGATACGAAAGCTGGACGCCACATCGTCATTGATGGTGTTGCCGATGGCTTCGAGGCGTTCTGTCTCGCGCGTCTGGTGGATGAGATCGGCGAACGCGGGCCCATCATGTATATCGTGCGCGACGGGCAGCGCATTGCCGATCTGGAGCAGGTGTTGGGCTTTGTTGCGCCGGATCTGCCGGTGCTGCATCTGCCCGCATGGGACTGCTTGCCCTATGATCGCGTTTCGCCCGGGGCCGACGCATCGGCGCGCAGACTGACCGCGCTTGGCGCGCTGGCGGCGCTCAAGAAAACACCGCATCCGGCTATCGTGCTCACGACGGCCAATGCCGTGCTGCAAAAATTGCCGCCACAGGCGGCAATCGCCGAACAGGTGATTTCGGCTCGTCCGGGCAATCAGCTCGACATGAACGAGCTCGCTTCACGGCTGGAGCGCAATGGCTTCGAGCGTGTGTCGACCGTGCGCGATATTGGTGAATTTGCCGTGCGTGGCGGTATTCTCGATCTCTACGCGCCGGGTGCAGAAGAACCTCTGCGCCTCGATTTCTTCGGCGATACGCTGGAAACGATCCGTGCTTTCGATCCTGCTTCGCAGCGCACGACCGGCACACGCAAGGAATTCGTGCTGCAGCCGATGAGCGAAATCACGCTCTCAGCCGACATGATCAGCCGTTTCCGCAAGAATTACGTGGCAATGTTCGGCGCACCGCAGCGTGACGATGCGCTTTATCAGGCGATCAGTGAAGGCCGTCGCTTTGCCGGTATGGAACACTGGCTGCCACTGTTTTACGACCATCTGGAAACGGTTTTCGATCATGCGGGCGGCATGCCGGTGGTGTTCGACCATCTGGTGCATGAAGCGCTGACAGAGCGCCACACCATGGTGGTGGATCACTACGAGGCCCGGCTGCGTCAGGCTGAAGGCAAGGAAGCCGGCAGCGATGCCGTGCCCTATAAGCCGGTCAAGCCGGAAACGCTCTATCTCACGCCGCAGGCGGTCGAGGATGCGGTGCAGGCAAGCGGGCTTCGCATTGACCTCACACCCTTTGGCGCGCCGGAAGTATCAAACCGCACCATTGTTCATGCCGATGCGCATAAGGGCCGCAACTTTGCCGAGGAGCGTGCAGCAACTGATGTGAACCTGTTTGAGGCAGCGGTGAAGCACATTGCTGATCTCCGAGCCTCCGGCAAAAAAGTGCTGGTTGCTGCCTGGACGGAAGGCTCGCTCGACCGTTTGCTGCAGGTTCTTGACGAGCACGGGCTGGAAAAGATCGAGACGGTTGACCGGCTTTCAACCGTCAAGGCGCTGTCTCGCGACAAGGTCACCGCGGCGGTTCTGGCCGTTGAAAGCGGCTTCGATGCCGGTGATCTTGCCGTCGTTGCCGAACAGGATATTCTCGGCGACCGTCTTATCCGCCGGTCCAAGCGTCGCAAGCGCGATCAGGACTTCATCTCGGAAGTGGCTTCGCTGACGGCTGGCGATATTGTCGTCCATGTCGATCACGGTATCGGTCGTTTCATCGGCCTCAAGACCATCACCGCAGCGGGCGCGCCACATGATTGTCTTGAACTTCATTATGCGGGCGATGACCGGCTGTTCCTGCCAGTCGAAAATATCGAGCTTCTCTCGCGCTATGGGTCGGAAGGTTCCGACGCGGTTCTCGACAAGCTTGGCGGTGGCGCATGGCAGATGCGCAAGGCCAAGCTCAAGAAACGACTGCTTGAGATTGCGGGCCATCTGATCCAGATCGCAGCCGAGCGCCAGATGCGTGGCGCGCCGGTGATGACGCCGCCGGATGGGCTTTATGCGGAATTCTCTGCGCGCTTCCCCTATGACGAGACTGAAGACCAGATGACGGCCATCGAGGCTGTGGCAGACGATCTGGCGGCGGGCAAGCCGATGGATCGCCTGATTTGCGGCGATGTCGGTTTCGGCAAGACGGAAGTGGCGCTGCGCGCTGCCTTCATCGCGGCGCTCAATGGTGTGCAGGTCGCGGTGGTTGTGCCGACAACGCTTTTGTCACGCCAGCATTTCAAGACTTTCTCCAAGCGCTTTCATGGACTGCCGATCACCGTCGCCCATGCTTCGCGGCTGGTTGGAACCAAGGAACTGGCCGCGACCAAGAAAGGTCTGGAAGAGGGCACCGTCGATATTGTCGTCGGTACCCACGCGCTACTCGGCAATTCGATCAAGTTCAAGAATCTCGGCCTGCTCATCATCGATGAGGAGCAGCATTTCGGCGTCAAGCACAAGGAAAGGCTCAAGGATCTGAAATCCGATGTGCATGTGCTGACCCTGTCGGCAACGCCAATCCCGCGTACCTTGCAGCTTGCGCTGACCGGCGTGCGCGAACTCTCGCTCATCACCACGCCGCCAGTGGATCGCATGGCGGTGCGCACCTTCGTTTCACCGTTCGATCCGCTCGTCATTCGCGAAACGCTGCTGCGCGAACGCTATCGCGGTGGTCAGAGCTTCTATGTCTGCCCGCGTATTTCCGATCTGGGCGACATTGAAGAATTCCTGAAAGAGCATGTGCCGGAGCTTAAAGTCGCCGTCGCGCATGGTCAGATGGCACCGGGCGTGCTCGACGACATCATGAACGCCTTCTATGACGGTCAGTACGATGTGCTGCTTTCCACAACCATCGTGGAATCCGGCCTCGATATTCCGACCGCGAATACGATGATCGTGCATCGCGCCGATATGTTCGGTCTGGCGCAGCTTTATCAGCTGCGCGGTCGTGTCGGGCGCTCCAAGCAGCGCGCATTCGCACTCTTCACGCTGCCAGCGGGCAAGATGCTGACGCAGATGGCGGAACGTCGCCTGAAAGTACTGCAATCGCTGGATACGCTTGGCGCGGGCTTCCAGCTTGCCAGCCACGATATGGATATTCGCGGCGCGGGTAACTTGTTGGGCGAGGAACAGTCGGGCCATATCAAGGAAGTCGGCTTCGAGCTTTACCAGCAGATGCTGGAAGAAGCTGTTGCGACGCTCAAGGGTTCCGGCGAAGTGGAAGACAGTCAGTGGTCGCCGCAGATCGCCATTGGCACGGCGGTTATGATCCCTGAAGCCTATGTGCCGGACCTGCAATTGCGCCTCGGTCTTTATCGCCGCCTTGCCGATCTGGAAGAGCCGCAGGATATTGATGCATTCGGCGCAGAACTCATCGACCGCTTCGGTCCAATGCCGGAAGAAGTGCAGCACCTGCTCAAGATCGTCTATATCAAGGCGCTTTGCCGTCGCGCCAATGTCGAAAAGCTGGATGCGGGCCCGAAGGGCGTCGTCATCCAGTTCCGTCATGCGACGTTCAACAACCCGGTCGGTCTGGTGAAGATGATCGGCGAGCAGGGTTCTATGGCCAAGATCAGGCCGGATCAAAGCATCGTGTTCATTCGCGATTGGGCAACGCCGGAAAAACGCCTCAACGGCTCGGCTGTCATCATGACACAGCTGGCGAAAATCGCGGCGGGTTAACCCGCCGCCATAATCAGACTAGCGATCTTCGGAAATCCCCGGCTCAAAGCCTTCCGCTGTCTGGCGGATGGCGTCGGCCAGAACATCGGCGGTCTGTGCGCCCATGACGGCATATTTCTGATCGATGATGAAGCAGGGAACGCCGCGTACGCCGATACGGCTGGCGGTGTCGATTTCCTCGCGGATCGTCGCCTTGTCAGCGTCGCTTTCCAGCAGACGGGCGACAACGGCTGCATCCATGCCGACGCTTGCCGCAGCATCGACCAGCACTTCATGGTCGCCAATATCCTGTCCCTGTTCGAAATAGAGCGAGAACAGCGTGCCGACGAGCTTGTTCTGCGTGTCTGGCGCGGCCTGGGCCGCCCAGTGGATAACACGATGCGCATCAAGCGTGTTGGGTGCACGGGTGATTGCTTCGAAATCGAACACAATCCCGTTTTCATCACCCAACTCGGTCAGTTGCTTGTGAATGTCGTCGATTTTCGAACCGTTGCCGAATTTCTCGCGCATATAGACGTCGCGGTCCTTGCCTTGCGGCGGCAGCGTAGGGTCGAGCTGAAACGGACGCCAGCGAATTTCCGCTTCCACTTCGGGTAGCATGGCGAGTGCATTTTCAAGTCGCTTGCGCCCGAGAAAGCACCATGGGCAGACAACATCGGACACAACGTCGATGGTGATTTTCTTTTCACTCGTGTTTTCGCTCATGGGGATGCTCCGTGTGGTTGCGGGAGGCTGTGCCTCCCGCATCGATATTGCATAATATTGGAAGTGGATTTAGGGCGAATTACGGTCTTATGAAAGAGAACTTAAGGCTGGGCACGCCACCAGGTCGGCAGCTGATAGCCATAAAGCGAAGTTTTCTCCGGATGGCCGATCCGGTCCCACCGCGCAACCCACTGGTAAGGCAGATGGTAGAGAGGAATATAATAATCGCCCGATAGCAGTATGCGGTCGAGTGCACGCACGGCGCTGACAAAATCGGCACGGGTGCGTGCTGCCAGCAGCGCATCGATCATCGCATCAACTGCGGGATCAGCCACGCCGGGATAGTTGAAGCTGCCCTGCGCATCGCGCGAGGCGGCACCCCAGCGCATCCATTGCTCGTTGCCAGGCGACAGCGAACTGGCAAGAGCGCCGAGGATCATGTCGTAATCGAAGGTCTGGAGCCGCTGCTGATACTGAGCATCGTCGGCGGTGCGGATTTCCACGGTGATACCAAGACGGGCGAGATTGCGCTTGTAGGCTAGCCCGATCTTTTCTTCATCCGCAGAGCGCGTCATGATTTCAAATTGCAGCGGTTTCCCTGTGGAATCGACGGCCAGTCCGTTGTGAAACTGAAAGCCAGCTTCCATCAACAGATCATAAGCCTGTTTGGCGGGCGCACGGTCATGGCCGCTACCGTCGGTGACGGGGACATGCCACGTGCCGTTCATTACGTCTTCACGCACCGCATCTGGATAAGGGGCCAGAAGCTCCTTTTCGCGCGCATCAGCGGGTTTTCCGACCGAGGATAGTTCCGAACCTTCCCAGAAGCTCTGGGTGCGCTTGTACTGGCTGGCGAAAAGATTGCGGTTCGCCCATTCGAAGTCGAAAAGCAAACCCAGCGCCTGACGCACGCGGCGATCGCCGAAGATCGGACGACGGGTGTTGAACACGAAACCCAGCATGTTTGCTGGCGTGCCCTTTTCGAAACTCTCCTTGATGACACGTCCTTGCTGTACGGCCGGAAAATCATAGGATCTTTCCCAGCGCGTCGGATTACCCTCGATGAAAACGTCGAGCAGCCCCTTTTTGAAGGATTCGAACAGCGAGGTTTCGTTGCGATAATATTCGATGGTCAGCGTGTCGACATTGTCGGTGCCGCGCTTCGATGGAATATCCTTGCCCCAATAGTCCGGGTTGCGCTTGTAGATGATGCGCTGGCCGGGCTGTACGCCGGAAACCAGATAGGGTCCGCTGCCGACCGGCGGCTTGAGTGTGGAATTGCCGAATGTCGCAGGGTCGATTGCGTGTTTCGGAAGAACTGGCATCAGCGATGCGATCAGCATCGGAAACTCGCGATCCGACTTGTCGTTGAAGGTGAAGCGTACCGAACGTTCGCCAGTCTTCTCGATCTTGTCGATGCGACTCATGCGGTTGTTGAAAGGAGGGCGGCCCTTTTCGGTGAGAATTTGATAGGTGAAGATAATATCATCCACCGTTACCGGTTGTCCGTCCGACCATTTCGCCCGGGGATCAAGGGTGAACTCCACCCATGTCCGCGCCGCATCAATCGCGATTTTCTCCGCAAGCAGGGGATAAAGCGTAAACGGTTCATCACGCGAACGCTGCATCAGGGGCTCGTAGACCAGACTGCCGAAGTCTCCATCAGTGAACAGCCCGCGCGCAGTCGTGCGCATACTTTTCAGCACAAAGGGATTGAGGCTGTCGAAAGTGCCGACAACGCCCATGGTGAGATTGCCGCCCTTCGGCGCATCGGGGTTGGTATAGGGAAAATGCGTAAAGTCGGCAGGAAGCGCCACGTCCCCATGCATGGAAAGTGCATAATCTGGCGTCGTTGCTGTTTCAGCCTGTGCCGTGCGTAGGGCGATTCCCGTCGTCGAGACCGCGAAAGCCGCCAGAAGCCCCAATTTGAGCCCCTGAGAAATTGTCGGCAGGAATTTTCTGCGCAAATGAGCGATCAATCCGTTCAACTTCATTCGTCCGTTGTAAGTAAGCGTGATGCGCTTGTTTTTAAGGAAATACGAAATAGCATTGATTCGTTGGGCGAAATTACCATGATCCTGCAATATATGGGCATTTTGGGCGTGTTCCCAACGTGACAGTACAAATGAAAATGGTGATTTTGCGAGATTCGGAGCATTCCAAATGGAAACTGGTCTGGATTCGTGTTCGTAGTCGTTGTAACACCGCCCCGGAATAGGATGGAGAGTCCTTAAGGTCACGCTGTTGCCGCATTTTCAAACCAGTGACGGTCTATCGCTGACTAAGCCAGAATACGGGAACTAAAGATCAGAGCGTTGAAAGGAACCTGTTGATCATGTCCAGCACGAAGACAATCGCTGCCACATCGGCCATCGCTGGCGCGTTCGCCTTGCTTGCCTCCGCAACGATGCCTGCATCGGCCCAGCAGCCGCCGCAGGGTTGGTTCAAGGTCTGCTCGAAGCAGGAAGACAACGACATCTGCAACACGCAGAACATTGTCACTGCGGATTCCGGCCAGTTGCTGACGGCCGTTAACCTCATCGAGATCAAGGGCAAGATCAATCGCAAGATCTTCCAGGTCACCGTGCCGATTGGCCGCCTCATTCCGGCTGGCGTTGGCATGCAGATCGACAACAACAAAGCGGTAAAGCTTGAATACGGCATCTGCTTCCCGGATCGCTGCATTGCTGAAGCACCGCTGAATGACGATCTGATCAAGGCTCTTCAGAAGGGCAGCAAGCTGACGCTGACCTCTGTCAATTATCAGAACAAGCCGAACCCGATCCCGGTCGCTCTCACTGGCTTCTCGCAGGCTCTCACCGGCCCGGCTCTGAAGCAGTCGGAACTGGAAGACCGCCAGAAGGAACTTCAGGACGCCGTCCAGAAGAAGCAAAAAGATTTCGAAGCCAAGATGAAGGCTGAGCAGGACAAGGCCAAAGGCGCTGCCAACTAATCAGCAGAACCGTGGTAATGACAAAAAGGGCGCTTTCAGCGCCCTTTTTCTTTGAACCATCACTTTAAGAAGCGAAGCGAATTCAATTCGCGTGCTGCGATTTCACGCGGTAGGTGCCATTGTCGAGCCGGTCGAAAATCTCGTCGATCTGCGGATGACGCAAAGGTTCGCCGCTCATATCGGGCAGCAGATTTTGCTCGGACACATAGGCCACATATTCGGATTCCGCGTTTTCCGCGAAGAGATGATAGAAGGGTTGGTCGCGCTGAGGACGTGCATCTTCAGGTATCGACTCATACCATTCTTCCGTATTTGCAAATTCAGGATCCACGTCGAAGATAACGCCCCTGAACGGGAACAGCCGGTGTTTCACAACCTGACCGATTTGGAACTTCGCGTGTTTTATCTGTGTCATACCCATGAGACGTTATGTAGTTCACCGCCCGCCAAATTAAAGCGGGCGTGAAACATGAAGTTTTTGAAAGGAAGCTGTTATTTGCGGGCCGTGTCGCGTTGACGGTCTGCCAGCTTGGGGAGTTTTGGGAGAAAATGGGTGAAACCACTGCCCGGACGCAGGCCTTCCCGCATGAAGAACGAGCGCAATGGCGCAAAGGAGCGCAGCATTTCCAGCCCGACGCCGCGCGCAATCTGCGCGGGCAGCATGGGCGAAAGAAGCGAGCGGTTGAGTGCATCGACCGAGCCGGTACGGGCCAGAATATCTGGACGACGCGCCCGGTCGTAAGCACGGATCACGCGATCCGAGCCCGGATCGACAGGATCGCTCTCAATCGCTTTGACCAGTGTTTCCACGTCCCGCGTACCGAGATTAAGCCCCTGAGCACCGATGGGTGGGAAAACATGGGCTGCTTCGCCGATCAGGATGGTCCGTTTCGCCGCAAATGCGCTCGGCACCAGACCGGACAGCGGCCAAGCCTGCGGGCGCACATCGATTTCTATCTGGCCGAGCATTGACTGCATCATTTCTTCGACCTGCGCGGCAAGAGCCTGATCGTCCAGCGCGAGGAGGGCTTCGGCGCGTTCCGGGTTCACCACCCAGACAAGGCTTGAACGCTTGCCTTTCAGCGGAACCTGCGTGAACGGGCCATGCTCGGTATGGAACTCTGTAGAAATGTTTTCGTGGCCGATCGTATGGGCGAAGGACAAGACAACGGCTGTCTGCGGGTAGTTCCAGCGCCGTGCACGGATGCCTGCGGCTTCCCGCGCGCCGGAATTGCGTCCGTCTGCGGCAACCAGCAGGCGGGCATGAAGCGTATCGCCGCCTGTCAATGTCACCGTTACATGATCGCCATTGGGACGATATTCGATAGCCGAAGCCGTATTGCGCTCGATATTGGCGCTTCCGGCAACAGCTTCCGCCAGTTTCGCGTTAAGCACAGCGTTTGGAATATTATAGCCGAAAGCGTCCTCGTCGATTTCACCGGCCCGGAATGTGACGGTGGGGCTGCGGACAAGGCGCTGCGTCGCATCGACAATGCGCATGGAGGCAAGGGGGGCTGCTTCAGGCTCGATGGACGGCCAGACGCCAATCTGTTCAAGAAAACGGATGGCGGGCATCATCAGTGCGGTGGTACGGCGGTCGCCCTTATCCGTTTCGGGACCGAGAAGAACGGTGCGATAGCCTTTCGCGCCAAGCGCCAGCGCCGCCATCATGCCGGCAGGGCCGCCGCCACTGATCACGATGTCAGTCATCGGCTTGTTCGCAACCAGATCGTTCATTTCGCTTCATCCTTCGTCGGGACGTGTCGACCAGAAGTGCAGGCCGGAAATGCAGCTATGAAGATGATTCTTCCGTGCCGTTCTTAAGCAGCACTTAGACCGAAATGCCGGCAAAGGCCATTCTTCCGTGGAATTAAGGCTGATTTGCCTCATGCCTTACTTGCTCTTTGGCGCTTATTCGGGGAAAGCTTCCAGCAAGAACACGGCTTTTCTGGGATAGATCGCTTTGCGATCCAACAGAACGGTTGGGGTGTCAGTTTGTTTGGTGTACACGCCCCGGATGAGATTGAAATAATATCGCTGTATCTTCTGCGGAAATTGCGCGGCGACAAAACGGAATGGCGGACAGCGTGAAAACCAGACTGACCGGAAAACTCAAAGCCAAGAAAGTCACCGCGCCACAAGCCAAGGCGTTTTCCGTCCATTTGTTGACGGCATCCGGGTCTTTTCTGGCATTTCTGTCCATCGTCGCCGCAAGCGACGGGCGATATACCGCGATGTGGTGGTGGCTTGGCCTGGCGCTGTTCGTGGATGGCATCGACGGCCCAATCGCGCGCAAGCTCGAAGTCAAATATGTTCTGCCCAACTGGTCGGGTGAACTGCTCGACAATATCATCGACTATGTCACCTATGTTCTGATCCCCGCCTTTGCGCTCTATCAAAGCGGCTTCATGGGAACGAACCTCTCCTTCATATCCGGCGCGATCATCGTCGTATCGAGCGCGATCTATTATGCCGATACAGGCATGAAGACGAAGGAGAACTTCTTCAAGGGCTTCCCGGTGGTCTGGAACATGGTGGTCTTCACCTTGTTCATCGTCAGACCGGGCGAGTGGGTGGCGTTCGGCACAGTGGTCGCATCGGCGATCCTGTCCTTCCTGCCGATCAACTTCCTGCATCCGGTGCGCGTTGTTCGGTTGCGTCCGATCAATCTCACAGTGTTTCTGCTCTGGTGCGCCTTCGGTGCTATCGCGCTTTACTACACGCTGGATGCGCCGCTGTGGGTTCGCGTGGGCATTTCCGTCACCGGGCTCTATATCTATTTCATAGGCGCAATCATGCAGTTCTTCCCGGGTCTTGGGCGCACAGCCGCCGTTATTGAGGCCGAGAAAGCTGCAGCTGCAAAAAAGAGCGGAGACGTATGATGATCAATGCCATTCGCGTTCATCAGACCGGCGGGCCGGAAGTTCTGAACTATGAGCAGATTGAAATTGGTGAGCCGGGGCCGGGCGAAGCGAAGGTTCGTCACGAGGCTGTTGGACTTAATTTCATCGACGTTTATTTCCGCACGGGTCTCTACAAGGCGGCACAAATGCCGTTTACGCCCGGCAATGAAGGCGCAGGCACGGTTATTGCCATTGGCGCCGGTGTTGCAAATGTGAAAATCGGTGATCGCGTCGCTTATGTGGCAACGCCTGGCTCCTATGCCGACGAGCGCATTCTGCCTGCCGACCGTCTGGTAATCGTGCCGGACAGTATCGATCTCAAGACTGCCGCCTCCATGATGCTGAAGGGCATGACCGCGCAATATTTGCTGCGCCGCACGTTCCGCGTTGAAGCCGGCCAGACGATCCTTTTCCATGCTGCGGCTGGCGGTGTCGGCCTGATCGCAGGGCAGTGGGCCAAGCATCTTGGCGCAACGGTTATTGGCACAGCGGGATCGGCAGAAAAGATCGCGCTCGCGAAGAAGCATGGCTATGACCATGTCATCAATTATCGCACGGAAAATTTTGCCGAAAAGGTGCGCGAACTGACCAATGGCGAAGGCGTGGACGTCGTCTACGACTCTGTTGGTCGCGATACCTATATGGGATCGCTGGATGTGCTCAAGCCGCTTGGCATGTTCGCCTGTTTCGGTCAGTCGTCGGGCGTTATTCCGCCTTTCGACCTCGGTTTGCTGGCGCAGAAGGGTTCGCTTTTTGCAACCCGCCCGACGCTGTTCAACTATGTTGCCAAGCGTCCTGATCTTGAAAAGACCGCAGCCGAACTTTTCGACGTTGTGGGCAGTGGTGCGGTGAAGATCGAAATCAATCAGACTTATGCGCTGAAGGATGCCCGCCAGGCGCATGAGGAACTGGAAGCGCGCAAGACCACAGGAACCAGCATTTTACTCCCGTAATGACCTCTGATTGACCTTGTTTTTGCAATGTGACTGAACGGCTAACTATCGCCGGTGTGCATATGTTAGGCAGAGCCTGCTTTTGCTCTTTTCAAGTGCAAAATTGCTGCTAAGGTCAATCAAAAATACATTTGGGGAATAATGTCAGCCAATTTATCCGACCGGCCTCTTCTGGATGTCCGCCGGCTCACGAAAGTATTTGGGCAGCTCAGAGCTTGCGATGGGGTTGATCTCACCATTGCCAAGGGTGAAATTCACGCGCTGCTGGGTGAAAACGGCGCCGGAAAATCCACTTTCGTCAAGATGCTGTTCGGTGCTCTCCAGCCGCTCGAAGGCGAAATCGTCTGGAAGGGCGAGAGCGTCGTCATTGGTGAACCTGCCGCCGCAAGAAAACTCGGCATCGGAATGGTTTTCCAGCACTTTTCGCTGTTCGACTCGCTGACTGCCGCGGAAAATATCGCTCTTTCACTCGACCATTCGCTACCCTTGTCGGATGTGGCGAGGCGCGCGGGTGAAGTCGGCAAGACCTATGGTCTGCCGGTCGATCCGCAGGCCCATGTCGGCGACCTTTCGGTCGGTGAGCGCCAGCGCATCGAAATCGTACGTTGTCTGCTGCAGGAACCCGACCTGATCATTCTGGATGAACCGACGTCGGTTCTGACGCCGCAGGAAGCCGACCGCCTGTTTGAAACGCTGGAGCGGCTGAAGGCTGAAGGCAAATCCATCCTCTATATCAGCCACCGTCTGGAAGAGGTGAAGCGCCTCTGCGACCGCGCAACTGTGTTGCGCCACGGCAAGGTGGTCGGTCATTGCGATCCGCGCAAGGAAACGGCGGCATCGCTTGCCCGCATGATGGTTGGCAATGATATCAAAGTCGTGGCGCGCAGCCCGATGGATGCTCCTGCGACACGGGCCGAGGCGCTGTTTGAAATCAAATCACTGTCGCAGCCGCCACGCGGACCGTTTTCCACGGCGCTGAAGAATATCTCGCTTTCGGTGGCGGCAGGCGAGGTCGTCGGCATTGCTGGCGTTGCAGGCAACGGGCAGGGTGAATTCTTCGAAGCCATCTCTGGAGAGGTGCTGCAATCGGCGGCGTCGACCGTGCGCATTCGCGGCAAGGATGCGGGCAGGCTCGGCATCAGCGAACGCCGCATGATGGGTGCCGCCTTCGTGCCGGAAGAGCGGCTCGGCCATGGTGCAGTGCCTTCACTGCCGCTGACCGATAATCTGTTCCTGTCGCGATACAGGACCGATGCGAAAGCCTTCTTGCGCGGTGGTGCGCTGAAACTGATAGCTGAAAGCGCGTTGCATTCCGCCGCCCGGCGTATCATCGAGCGCATGGATGTGCGCAAAAGCGCAGAAAACCCGCCAGCTTCTGCATTGTCTGGCGGCAATTTGCAGAAATTCATCATCGGTCGCGAACTCGACCGGTCTCCATCAGTCATGGTGGTCAACCAGCCGACATGGGGCGTCGATGCGGGCGCCGCAGCTCACATACGACAGGCTCTTGTGGATTTGGCGCGTTCCGGTTCCGCCGTTCTCGTCATCAGCCAGGATCTCGATGAACTCTTTGAAATCAGTGACCGGATCTCCGTTATGAATCATGGTCAGCTTTCCGAGCCTATGCCTGTTGCTGAACTGACCCTTGAAAAGATCGGCCTGCTGATGGGCGGCATTTCCGGTGAAGCAGAGGCGGGGGCAGCCTGATGCGGATCGAACTCGTCAAACGCCCCCAGCCGTCGAGACTTTTCAGCGCCTTGTCGCCCTTGCTGGCTTTGGCGCTTACTTTCATTTTCGGCGGGCTCGCCTTCGCCTTGATGGGCAAAGACCCTTTCAACGCGCTGTATGTGTTCTTCGTCGAACCTTTGTTCGATATCTGGTCGTGGCATGAATTGCTGGTCAAGGCTGCGCCGCTGATCCTGATCGCGGTGGGCCTGTGCGTCTGCTTCCTGTCGAACAACTGGAATATTGGTGCCGAAGGGCAGTTCATCATGGGGGCCGTCGCTGGTTCCATTTTGCCGGTGCTGTTTCCCGACTTCCAGTCATGGATTGTTCTGCCGCTGATGATGTTGATGGGCATGGTGGGTGGCGCGGCCTATGCCTCGGTTCCGGCCTTCCTCAAGGTGCGCTTCAACACGAACGAGATTCTCACCAGCCTGATGCTGGTCTATGTGGCGCAGCTCTTTCTCGACTGGCTGGTGCGCGGACCGTGGCGTAACCCGGAAGGCTACAACTTCCCGGAAACGCGCCAGTTCAATGAAAGCGCTATTCTGCCGGAAATCTGGAGTGAATCGGGCCGTGCACATTGGGGTTTTGTTCTGGCGTTGATTGCAGCTGTGCTGGTCTGGTTTATGCTCAAGCACACGCTGAAGGGCTTTGAGGTCAAGGTTATTGGCCAGAGCCCACGCGCCGGGCGCTTTGCGGGTTTCAGCTCGGGCAAGCTGGTTTTCTTTGTCTTCGCCGTTTCGGGCGCGCTGGCCGGGCTTGCCGGTATTGCGGAAACATCCGGTGCTATCGGGCAGCTTCGTCCGGTGATTTCACCGGGCTATGGTTTCACTGCGATCATCGTCGCGTTTCTGGGGCGTCTCAATCCACTCGGAGCTATTGCAGCGGGGCTTGTGCTGGCGCTGTCCTATCTCGGCGGCGAGGCGGCGCAGGTCGCCATTGGCATTTCAGAAAAATCGGCCCGCGTGTTTCAGGGGATGATCCTGTTCTTCGTGCTCGCCTGTGATACGCTCATTCTCTACCGCATTCGCCTTGTCAGCACGCGCAAAGCGGGAAAGGCCTGATCCGATGGAACTGACCCAGGCCATTCTTCTCACAATTGCCACCGCCGCAACGCCGCTGCTGATCGCAGCCATCGGCGAACTGGTGGTGGAGCGTTCCGGCGTACTCAATCTCGGCGTTGAAGGCATGATGCTGATGGGCGCTGTTTCCGGCTTTGCCGCAGCGCAGCTTACCGGCTCGGCATGGCTCGGCCTTCTGGCGGGTATTGCCGTTGGAACCTTGTTTTCGGCCATTTTCGGCTTCCTGACACTCACACTTGTCACCAATCAGGTGGCGACCGGTCTTGCACTAACCATTCTGGGTATCGGTGCTTCGGCCATGCTGGGTGAAAGCTTTGTCGGTATTCCGGGCGTGCGGCTGGACGCGATCTATATTCCGTATCTCACGGATATTCCTCTGGTCGGCCGGTTCCTGTTCGGGCAGGACCCAATCTTCTATTTCTCGCTTCTGCTGGTTGCAGGCGTGACGTGGTTCCTGTTCCGCACACGCGCGGGTCTCACCTTGCGTGCTATTGGCGACAGCCACGGTTCCGCCCATGCGCTTGGCGTGCATGTGGTGCGCACACGCTATCTGGCAGTGCTGTTCGGTGGAGCCTGCGCGGGTCTTGCAGGCGCGCAGCTCTCGCTCGTCTATGTGCCGCAATGGGTGGAAAATATGACGGCCGGTCGTGGCTGGATCGCACTCGCGCTCGTCGTTTTCGCCTCGTGGCGGCCATGGCGGGTGCTGATCGGAGCATATCTTTTCGGTGCGGTCACCATCGGCCAGCTGCATGCGCAGGCGCTTGGATTTGGCATGCCGTCGCAGTTGCTGTCGGCCTTGCCTTATATCGCGACCATCGTGGTGCTGGTGATCATCTCGCGCAACAAGCGCCTGACGATGATGAATACGCCCGCATCGCTCGGCAAGCCGTTCGTACCGGACAGATAGGGGTTAAACGAAAGCCGCTCCCAACAGCTTTTGTTTTGAATATTGGGTGTCAACAAGGAGTGCAGGGAACATGAAAAAGACGCTTATGGCCTTCGCTACAGCTGCGAGCTTTATGCTCGGCGGCGCGGCGCATGCGGAAGAAAAACTGAAGATCGGCTTCATCTATATCGGACCTCCGGGCGATTTCGGCTGGACCTATCAGCACGATCAGGCGCGCAAGGAACTGGTTGAGGCACTGGGCGACAAGGTTGAAACCACCTATCTCGAAAACGTGCCGGAAGGTGCTGATGCCGAGCGCTCCATCGAACGTCTGGCACGCGCCGGTAACACGCTGATCTTCACGACCTCGTTCGGTTACATGGACCCGACGATCAAGGTCGCCAAGAAGTTCCCCAAGGTGAAATTCGAGCACGCTACCGGTTATAAGACCGCCGACAATGTCTCGGTCTATAATGCGCGTTTCTATGAAGGCCGGTATGTTCAGGGGCAGATCGCTGCAAAGCTCTCCACCAAGGGCGTAGCAGGCTATATTGCCTCCGTGCCGGTGCCGGAAGTGGTGCAGGGCATCAACGCATTCATGCTGGGTGCGCAGTCGATCAATCCGGATTTCAAGGTCAAGGTCATCTGGGCGAATTCGTGGTTCGATCCAGGTAAGGAAGCCGATGCCGCCAAGGCCCTGATCGATCAGGGCGTAGATATTCTGACCCAGCACACCGATTCCACTGCCGCCATTCAGGTTGCAGCCGAACGCGGTATCAAGGCTTTTGGTCAGGCTTCGGACATGATCAAGTTTGCGCCAAAGACGCAGCTGAGCGCCACCATTGACGAATGGGGTCCATATTATATCGACCGCGCCAAGGCTGTTCTCGATGGCACCTGGAAGAGCCAGGATATCTGGTGGGGCATGCATGAAGGCCTCGTCAAGATGGCTCCGTTCACCAACATGCCGGACGACGTGAAGAAAATGGCCGAGGAAACCGTGGCCAAGATCAAGTCCGGTGAGTTGAAGCCGTTTACGGGTCCGATCAAGAAGCAGGACGGTTCGGAATGGCTCAAGGCTGGCGAACATGCTGACGACAAGACCTTGCTCGGCATGAACTTCTACGTCGCAGGCGTGGACGACAAGCTGCCGCAATAAGACTTGTAAACAGGCAAAAGGAAGGGCGCTTCGGGCGCCCTTTTTTGTTTTAAACAACGATGACTGTACGGCTTTCTTAAAGCGATAGTTTAAGGCCTTCATGGCTGTCTGTGAAACCGAGCGACTGATAAAAGCGCAGTGCATCGGAGCGGGATTTGTCGGTCGTAAGCTGCACCAACCCGCAGCCCCGTTCGCGGCATTTCTCAACAGCCCATTCGATCATCTGGCGGCCAATGCCCCCGCCGCGAATATCGCTGGCTATACGCACGCTTTCAATCTGGCCCCGCCATTGGCCCATGCGGGACAGGCCCGGAATGAAGCTCAATTGCATGCAGCCGATAATGCGCCCGTCTTGCTCGACCACAGCCAGAAACTGGTTCGGGTCGGTGTCGATGGCAGCAAAGGCGTTCCGGTATTCGTCGCGCAATGGCAGGCTGGCGTCTTCGCGCTTTGCGCCAAGCGCATCATCGGCAAGCATGGCGACGATAGCCGCCACATCTGCCGATGTTGTTTTTCGGATGGCAATGGCTGCCGAAGCCGCCATCAGACGGCGATGCCGTGCAGATCGTAGGCGTCGCTCGCCTCGACTTTCACGGTAACGATATCGCCAACACGTAGCGGGCGACGCGACTGGATATGCACGCTGCCGTCGATTTCCGGCGCGTCATAGCGGGTGCGACCCTTGGCGATTGTGCCATTCGCCTCATCAATAATGACGGGCAGGCGCTTGCCGACCTTCTTCTTGAGAAGATTGGTGGAAATCTGCTGCTGCTTGGCCATGAAACGATGCCAGCGCGATTCCTTGATTTCTTCCGGCACCTGTTCGAGGCCGAGATCATTGGCCTTTGCGCCCTTGACTGGCTCATATTTGAAGCAGCCAGCGCGTTCGATCTTGGCTTCATCGAGCCAGTCGAGCAGCAGCTGGAAATCTTCTTCGGTTTCACCGGGATAGCCGACGATGAAAGTCGAGCGGACGGCCAGATCCGGGCAGGTTTCGCGCCATGCCTGAATGCGGCGCGAGGTCTTTTCCTGATGCGCCGGGCGGCGCATGTTTTTCAGAACGGCAGGCGAAGCATGCTGGAACGGAATATCGAGGTAAGGCAGGATTTTGCCTTCCGCCATCAACGGAATGACCTCATCGACATGCGGGTAGGGGTAGACATAATGCATACGCACCCAGACGCCCATGTCACCCAGTTCGCGCGACAGATCAAGGAACTTGGTGCGGACGGTGCGGTCCTGCCACATGGCTTCCTGATATTTAATGTCGAGGCCGTAGGCGCTTGTATCCTGCGAAATGACGAGGATTTCCTTGACACCGGCTGTCACCAGCTTTTCGGCTTCGCGCAGCACCTGATCGATCGGGCGCGAGACGAGATCGCCACGCAGCGCCGGAATGATGCAGAAAGAACAGCGGTTGGAGCAGCCCTCGGAAATTTTTAGATAGGCGTAGTGGCGCGGCGTGAGCTTCACGCCCTGCGGCGGCACCAGATCAACAAACGGATCATGTGCTGGCGGGGCGGCTTCGTGCACGGCGCTCATCACGCTTTCATAGGCCTGAGGGCCGGTGATGGCGAGCACGTTCGGGTGACGTTCGCGAATGACGTCCGGTTCCGCGCCGAGGCAACCGGTAACAATCACCTTGCCATTTTCGTTGAGTGCGAGGCCGATGGCTTCAAGTGACTCATCGCGTGCGGAATCGAGGAAGCCGCATGTATTGACGATTACCAGATCGGCGCCGTCATGTTTACGGGAGATTTCATAGCCTTCCGAGCGGAGGCTGGTGATGATGCGTTCGGAATCGACCAGCGCCTTCGGGCAGCCAAGTGAAACGAAACTGACGCGCGGTGCGCTCATTGGGGGAACCTTGCAAATTTCGGAAATTGCGCGCGCAATACCACGACAAAGGGGCCAAGGTAAAGCTTGGATGCCGGGCGTGGTTGCCGCATGGCGGCAATAAAAAAGCCGGGACTGGAGGTCCCGGCTTCGGAGTACCTGGAAAAACAGGCTTATTCGGCTGCGTCCGCAGGAGCTGCGTTCAGCTGGCCGTAGCGCTCTTCACCGATTTTCGCCAGCAGGTCGAGCTGGGTTTCGAGGAAGTCGATGTGGCCTTCTTCGTCTGCCAGAAGCTCGTCAAAAAGCTGCTTGGAAACGTAGTCGCCGAGCTCATCGCAGATTTCGCGCGACTTCTTGTAGGAAGCGCGGGCATCATACTCACCGGCAAGATCGGCTTCCAGAACTTCCTTGACGTTCTGGCCGATGCGCAGCGGTGCGAGAGTCTGCAGGTTTGGGTGACCTTCGAGGAAGATGATGCGGTCGATGATCTTGTCAGCGTGATGCATTTCTTCGATGGATTCTTCACGCTCTTTCTTGGCAAGACGCGTGAAACCCCAGTCGTTCAGCAGGCGGTAGTGCAGCCAATACTGGTTGACGGCGCCGAGCTCAAGAAACAGAGCCTCGTTAAGCCGCTCGATGACCTTTGGTTCGCCTTTCATTCCATGAACTCCCGAATTTGTCGCGTAGAGAACGTACACGATCCATGAACTGGATGACGTTTTCGTCCATTTGGTTGTGACGAAGATGATACTCTTCAGTCACCCTTATGATCGTTTCTACGACGTTTGGGAAGCAGCCGCAGCAGCGGCCGCGCTTGGACATGGCGTTATAGACGGTGCCGGGAACGATAAGCTGCCAGCAATCCTGATCGAGAAGTTCGATCACAACTGCCTCGATATCTTTATCTGTAATGACGTTACAGCTGCAAACTAGCATGAGACGGATACTCCCATGCCATTCCGGCAGTAAAAACCTGACGCGGAATGCGAAAAATGGAGGAAGTTTACCTGATTGCCCGGTACTTCTACTTCAAGACGGCTGCTGGAAACGCGCAGCGTTATTTTACTGGTGGCGCGAGGCCAAGATGAACCGGACAATGGTTCCTCCAATTGCAAGGGTTAAAGGCCCGAACATTAAAGGTCTATTTAGGCGGTCTATTAAACTCACCAAACTAGGTCAGGTTATGGCTGGGGAGCAGGGTATCTGTCAAATTCTATGTTTTTGAAATGTTCTAAAAAACAATTACTTAGAATCATTCTAAATATGAGTTAACTACCCATGTTTACACATGAATTGGGTGTTTAAATGCTTCGTCGGCAACGATGTGAAAGCGTCACCGACAGAAACTGTGCCATTTCGCCGCACCTTGTGGAAAAGGTGGGCGAGACAGTGACTTATGCGCCTTCGACGGCGCTGAAGCCTTCAAACTGCGGTGGTCCGAGATAAAGCGGCTTATTGGTTCCGGCATTGCGGTGCGCATCGCGGAACTGTTCGGACTTGGTCCAGAAGGTGAAATCGTCACGGCTGCGCCAGACCGTATGGGAAGCATACAGCGTATAGCCTTCCTCTTCACTGGTCGCGCCGCGCAGCAGGTGGAACGTTTCGAAGCCCGGAAGCTCGGAAAGCGTGGAATCGCGGTTTTTCCAGACGGCTTCGAAATCGGCTTCGCTGCCGATGCGGACCTTGAAGCGATTCATGGCTATGAACATGGCTCATCCTTTTCCATTGGGTTTGGACTGGCTTTTGATCGACTATAGCGGGTTTTCTGGTCGGCATGGCCAGAAACCTGAAATCGTATTTCCGGCGCGTGCGGTGGTAGGGCCGCACGCGCCGCGTCACATCTCGGGATCAGAAGGCCGCAGCCGCGGTCAGAGGTTGGCCAGCCTTCAAAGATGCGACGGTTAGATCATGTCCGGGGCACTTGCCTCGGATCAGAACTGGAACTGTGTCGCCACGAGGAACGTACGTCCTTGACCGGAGCCCGACGTGCTCAGGAATGGCGTGTAGCTCTTGTCGAACAGGTTGTTGACCTTCAGCGTCAGGTCCACGTTGTCGGTGAACTTGTAGTTGGCGAACACATCCACGAGGCCATAGCTGTCGGACTGGGTAACGCCGGTGTAACCGACGGTATCGCCGCCAGAAACATAGGAGTAGCGACCGCCAACCGTCAGCTTGCGTTCGAGGAAACGTGCACCGCCGCTAACCGAGAAGACATCATCCGGCATGTACTGACCTGCGCCGAGACCTGGGGTCTGCGCCGGAAGATCCGACTTCGAGTGGGTATATGTAATGCCGCCGAAGGCCATGCCTGCGTCATACATCGCTTCGAGTTCGAAGCCGCGCACCTGCGAAGTGCCGTCGACATTGACGAACTGGTACTTGCGATAGGTCGGGTTGAACGTGGACGTGATGTAGTCCTCGACATCCATGTCGTAATAATCGGCCTTCAGGCGCAGCGAGTCTCCGGCAAGAAACAGATCGTCTTTCTTGAGGTTGACGCCGATTTCCCAACCCTTCTGGGTTTCAGGCGAAAGGGTCGGATTCGGCAGGAAGCTGACGCTTGTCGAGCCGGGATGGTTGCCGCCCAACATGGTTTCCTGAAGCGTTGGCGAACGCATGCTCTGGGAATAGGTCACGTATGGCTGCAACCAGTCGGTCGCGTTGATTGCCAGCGTGATTTTTGGGTCGAGACGCTGCTTGGAAATATCGACGTCATAGACGCCGTTTTCGCCGAAGCCGGCCAGTCCAGTGTCGGCGCTGCCCGACGTTTTGAAGAAGTCGTAGCGCAGGCCGGCGATCAGGTCGACAATGCCGTAGCTGAAGGTGGTCTCGGAGAAGACTGCGCCGTTGCTGCTGCGTCCGTCGACTGGATTGACGCCGGAATTGTCGCCCGAAATATTGTCGCGGAAATATTCGACGCCGTAGTTCCACTTGACGCCGACTTCGCCGACACTGAAGCGCGATGTGTTCGAGATGTCGAAACCATAGCCCTTATCGGTGATGCCACGGCCTGTCGCGCTGCCCGGAAGGCCCGTGGACAGGCTGTTGTAATAGGTCATGTCGAGGCGGTTGTAGTAAGCGTTGACATGCAAGTCGATCAGGTCGTTATCCGACGGGTTGTAGCTGTAATTCGCCGTGAACGTCTTGTTCTTGACGTTCTGGTCATAGGAATTGGCGCCAAAGTCGTTGTTGTAGAAAACACCGCCAAGCGACAGCTTGTGATCTTCGCCGAAACCAAATTCGGTCTTGACGAGACCCGAAGTCAGTTCCTGTCCGGTATCCGACTGTTCGACGCCATCGCCATCCTTGTAGTTCTTGGAATCGCGGCGGCTGATGGCAGCGGCAACGCCCATCGAATTGACGCGTGCACCAGCGGCCAGCATTTCAGAGAAGCCGACGCCGTTGCTGCCCCAGGAGGCGCGTCCGAGGACACCATATTGCTGGCCCTGACGGACGATATCGTCCACGCCGAGCGTGCGGAAATTGACGCTGCCGGCAAGCGCGCCGCCGCCGGTGCCGGTCACTGCGCCGCGTGAAATGTCGATATCGGCGAGAAGGTTCGGATCGACATAGGTGAAGCCCTGTGCCTCGTGGCCGGTGAAGCGGAAGTTCTGACGAACGCCGTCAACCATCATGTTAACGCGTCCGGAACCTTCAAAGCCGCGAATATTGACGGCAACACCCGGCTGGGAGCCGTTCACGCGGGTGAAAACGCCCGGCTTGTCGCGCAGCACATCGTCCAGCTTCACATCGCCATTACGGCGCAGCTCTTCACTGGAAACGGTGCTGACTGCGGCGGGCGTATTGTAGGTCGCATCGCCCTTTGCACCATCGCCCTTGATGGTGATCGTCTTCAGCTTGACGTCGCTTTCGCTCTCGGCTGCTTTCTGTTCCTGCGCGAGTGACTGCGATGCCATCGCGACAAGAATTACGGCGAGCCCGCTGCTCGCCAGGAATGAACGCTTGTGTACCCCACCAGTCGCCCGCATTGCTGTATTTCCTCTGCGCAAGTGTGCTCCCGCCGACCTGAGAATCGGCAGGAAAGCCTAAGAATTCAATTGTTTAGAATGCTTCCAATATGGAGGCTGCTCTGCTGGCTGGCGAAGACGAATTCTTCGTGGCTTGCGCTGGAAGGGCGAGATTTAAACTTGACTCGATTAATCCAGTAATGCAGTGATTAGTAAACATGACTAACGATGTCAACAAATCAATTTCGTCACTAACAGACGGATATCGTTTTGTGAAAAACGTGGCTTCCCAGCGAAGCTTTTAAGTCAAAGGCAGGCAGGAAAATGAACAGGCGTATTCATATAGACATGCAAGTGCGTTTGCCCCGCGGGCACGCCGCCGACCGTTCTGCCAACCGCATGATCGACGGTCCGGCGATCGATAACACCGGTGAACGCGCCGCGCCGACGATTCGCGCGACCCTCAAGGAAGCGCAGATCAAGACTTATGGTAGCCGCGAACTTTTCGACGGCTCCCGCGAGGTAGGGATAGAGCACGGCGGATCGCTCTATCGCCTCAAGATTACCCGCCAAGGCAAGCTCATTTTGAACAAGTAGGCACGACTCTCATGACGCAATATTCCAAGCCCTCCCCAGAGCAGATTCTCCAGGCACGGGCGGACAACCCGAAGGCGCGCGAACGCGATTTCGCACAAAGCCTCGGTATTTCTGAAGCCGATTTCGTTGCTGCCCATTGTGGTCTCGACGATGATGCCGCCATCTCGGCCCGCCGCATTCGCGCAGATGTCGAGACCTTGCTCAAGCGCGCTTCGAGCCTCGGCGAAGTTATGGCGCTGACGCGCAATGAAAGCGTCGTGCATGAAAAGATCGGACCATTTGAAAAAGCCGTTTGGGGCCCACATGCGTCAATCGTGCTTGGAAAGCAGATCGACCTGCGTATTTTCCCAAAGCATTGGGTGCATGGTTTTGCCGTTCGTAAGAAGGACGGTGAAGAAGTGCGTCGCAGCCTCCAGTTCTTCGATGCGTCCGGTGAAGCGGTGCACAAAATCCATCTGCGTCCGGCATCCGATGTTGATGCCTATGAGGCGCTTGTCACCGAACTTCTGCTCGATGATCAGTCGGGTTCTATCGAAACGACTGCGATCGCGCCGAAAGGTGCAAAGGCCAATGTTGCGCTTGTCGATACCGATGCCTTCCGCGAACGCTGGAGCGCTTTGACTGATGTGCACCAGTTCATGGGGCTGTTGAAGGATTTTGGCGTGGATCGCCATCAGGCCGTGCATCTTGCCGGACAGGATTTCGCGTGGCGCGTTGATCTTTCATCCGTGGAAGCCATGATGAATCATGCTGTTCAGCAGCAGTTGCCGATTATGTGCTTTGTCGGCAATCGCGGTTGTATCCAGATCCACACCGGGCCGATCCATGAGATCAAGATGATGGGCCCGTGGCTCAATGTTCTCGATCTGACCTTCCACATGCATCTTCGTATCGATCATATCGCCGATGCGTGGGTCGTGCGTAAGCCGACCAAGGACGGTCACGTCACGTCGCTGGAAGCTTATGATGCCAATGGCGAACTGATTATTCAGTTCTTCGGCGAGCGTCATGAAGGCGAGGCGGAACTGGCCGACTGGCGCATGATTGCCGAAAATCTGCCGCGTCTTCCCCGGTCGACCGCTGCATAGGACGCGCATCATGTCTGTCATTTCAGCACGTTTTACGCGCGTTGCCACTGTCGCCGCTATGGCTTGGTCAATCGGTACCGGCATTGCCGGTGCGGATACCGTCGAACGGTTTGCCGATACATCACGCATTGTCTCTGTCGGTGGACCGCTGACGGAGATCGTCTATGCGCTTGGCGCGGAAAAGATGCTTGTCGCACGCGATCAGACCAGCACCTATCCGGCGGCGGCTGAAGCCCTGCCGGATGTAGGTTATATGCGTCAGCTTGCACCGGAGGGGGTGCTGTCGGTCAATCCGACGGGCATTCTGCTCATTCAGGGCAGCGGTCCGCAGGACACGCTGGAGGTTTTGAAGAAAGCCTCCGTGCCGATGGTTATCGTGCCGGAAGATTATAGCGGTGAAAGCGTCATCGCGAAGATCGAGGCTGTCGGCAAGGCGCTCGGTCTTGAAGACAAGGCCAAGGTGCTGGCGGATAGCATTGCCGGTGATCTTCAGGCTGCCGAAAAGGCCGCTGCTGCCCACGAACAACGCAAGCGCGTGTTGTTCGTCTTGAACGGTGCTGGCGGACGCCTGATGGCGTCTGGAACCGGTACGGCCGCTGACGGCATGATCAAGCTTGCAGGTGGTGTGAACGTCATTACCGAATATCCGGGTTACAAGCAGCTGACCGACGAAGCCATCGGCAAGGCTGCACCGGATATGATCTTGATGATGAACACCGGCGGCGATGGTGTCGGCCCGGCTGACCTTTTGAAGAATCCAGCGATTGCCAGCACACCTGCCGGGCGCGCCAAAAATGTCGTCGCCATGGATGCGCTTTATCTGCTGGGCTTCGGCCCGCGTACCGGGGCTGCCATTCGTGAACTGTCGGCGAAACTCTACGACACGCCAGCCGGACAATAATCGGATCAGGCATCCGACATGAGGAATAAGCAAATGACCAGCCAAGGTCGTGTGGCAGGCGGAGAGCCCTTCACCATGCGTCATCGAGCCGGAGACAGTCGGAAAAACACTGGTGCAACCGAGAAGGCCGGGGATCGCACGCAACGCGCCCGCGTCGTTCTGGCCGCACTCGGCGTTGCGCTATGCCTCACAGCTCTGTTCAGCCTCACGGCTGGCGCTTCGGATGCATCCATTCTCACGCTGCTGCGTGGATTTATGAGCGGCGAGGGGGCGGAGACCTTCCAGCGTGATCACCTGATCATCATGGAAATCCGCCTACCGCGTATCATCCTCGGTATGCTGATCGGTGCGGGGCTTGCCGTGTCCGGTGCCGTCATGCAGGGGTTGTTCCGCAATCCGCTGGCCGATCCCGGTCTTGTGGGCGTCGCGTCGGGCGCCAGTCTTGGTGCCGTGTCGATGATTGTGCTCGGCGGCAGTGTTCTGGCGCCGGTTATCGCAGTTCTGGGCATCTATGCGCTACCTTTGGCGGCCTTCTTCGGCGGCCTTGCCACGACCTTGTTGCTATACCGGGTTGCGACGCGGCGCGGGCGCACTTCAGTTGCCACCATGCTTTTGGCAGGTATAGCACTTGGCGCGCTGGCGGGAGCTGCAACCGGCGTTCTTGTCTATATGGCTGATGACCGTCAGTTGCGGGATCTCACTTTCTGGGGACTTGGCTCGCTTGCAGGTGCGACCTGGAGCAAGATCGTCGCAGCCGGGCCGATCATCGCCGTGGTGCTGATTGCTGCTCCGATGCTGGCGCGTGGTCTCAACGCGCTTGCATTGGGCGAAGCCGCCGCCGGGCATCTTGGCATTCAGGTACAGCGCATCAAGAATGTCGCCATCGTCACCGTTGCTGCGGCCACCGGTGCGACGGTGGCTGTCGCCGGTGGTATCGGCTTTATCGGTATCGTGGTTCCGCACCTGCTGCGTCTCAGCATCGGCCCGGATCACCGCTATCTTCTGCCCGCGTCAGCACTGCTGGGCGCTATTCTGCTTCTGCTTGCCGATGCAGTCAGCCGTACCATCGTTGCACCGGCGGAACTGCCCATCGGCATTATTACCGCCATGTGCGGTGCGCCATTCTTCCTCTGGATATTGCTGCGTCAGCGCGGCCTTCTTGATCTGTGAGGGCGTCATGATTGAAACCAAGTCACTCAGTGTTCGTCTCTCGGGCAAGTCGATCATCGAGAATATCGATTTCACGGCGCGCGCCGGTGAAATCACCGCAATCGTCGGCCCGAACGGATCGGGCAAGACGACGCTCTTACGCGCATTGTCGGGTGATGTGCCTTTTACGGGCGAGGCACTTCTGGACGGGCGGTTATTCGCGGATTTCAAGCCATGGGAAATGGCGGCCCGTCGTGCGGTGCTTCCGCAGGCCAGCGCCTTGTCTTTTCCTTTCACTGTGCGTGAGATCGTCGGAATCGGTTTGACTGGCGGTTACAGCGGTTTGCCACGCGATCTTGAGAGCGGCTTGCCCGATCTCGCCTTGCAGCGGGTGGACCTTGGCGGCTTCGGCGGCAGGCTTTATCAGGAGCTTTCCGGCGGCGAACAGCAACGGGTGCAACTTGCCCGCGTGTTGTGCCAGGTCTGGAAGCCGGTCGTTGACGGCTCCGCGCGCTATCTCTTTCTCGATGAGCCGATTTCAAGCCTCGATATCAGACACCAGATTGTCGTGATGGAAATCGCGCGGGATTTTGCCGCTGAAGGCGGCGGGGTGATCGCCATTCTGCATGATCTCAATCTGACCGCCATGTTTGCCGACCGGATTGCGGTCATGTGTCAGGGCAGGCTCGATACAATTGGCACACCGCAAGAAGCGCTGACCGATGAACGGCTGGAGCGAGTGTATGAATGCGCGCTACGGGTAGGGGTGCCTCCCGCACGCGGCGTGCCCTTCGTATTGCCGCAATCGGCTTATCGCGCCGCTGCCGAATAAAAGCAGACACATTAAAAAAGGTCCGGTTTTCACCGGACCTTTTGATTTACGCTATCTGATGAGCTTAGCTCGCGACGCGCTGTTCTTCCATTTCATCGAGACCCAGCAGTGCGCGCACATTCGGACGGGCCTTTACGAGGTCTGAAATGCTGTACTTCATCAACACACCAAAGAATGCGTTCAGCGCTTCACGCAGGGCTGAGTTCAGGGCGCAGCTGTCAACCAGTGGGCACTCGGTCGCATCGTTCTCGAAGCATTCCGCCATGGCGAAGTTTTCTTCGGTGACGCGCACGACATCGAACAGGCTGATATCGTTGGCTGCACGGCCGAGACGCACACCGCCATTGCGGCCACGCACGGTTTCAACCAGCCCGTTTTCCACGAGTGGCTGCAGAATCTTGAAGAGAAAAAGCTCCGAAACGCTATAAGCGCGAGCGATTTCCGGAATGCGGCTCAGCTTGCCTTCATTCGCGGCACAATACATCAGTATCCGAACGGCATAATTCGTCTGGCGAGTAAGGCGCATGAGAGTTCCTTTCAGCACGTCCCAGAGCATTTTCTAACCCGACCAAGTCAGGTCGGAAAATGCCCTCGCTCTTATATTCCGGCTCTATGATCTGGTCTGAAGTTCCGGCTTCAGTTCCAAATCGGCCATGTTGAGAAAACTCTCCGCTCATGGCGTTTTGATGGAAGCCGGATTTCCTTGATGATCCAGTTTAGAATCGTTCTTAATATATAGAAAGTCTTTTCCCATATTTAAAGTGGAAAAAACGAGTCGTATTTTTTCCCATAGCGAGCCCTCCCGTGCCCGGTTTGAGTTTTACTGGCAGACATCGATCCATTCCGCAGTGACCAAAGTCGCCATTCTGTCTGGCGCGATACGAACCGCGCTATTGGTTGCACCGGCTGCTGGCACCACTTCCTCGTAAGCTTTCAGCGAGATATCGCAATAGACTGGAAGCGCGCTCGGCAAGCCGAAGGGGCATACACCGCCAACCGGGTGGCTGGTCTCGGCGAGAACGGTTTCGGCATCCAGCATGCGCGGCTTGGTGCCGAAGTGATCCTTGAATTTCCGATTATCGATGCGCGCGTCACCGCGTGTGACAATGAGAATTGTCTGGTCCTTGGTCGAGAAAGAAAGCGTCTTCGCGATCTGGCCCGGCTCCACACCATGCGCTTCTGCAGCCAGGGCTACAGTGGCGGTGCTGGTTGGCAATTCGATGACTTCGACTTCGGGTGCCTTGTCAGCGAAAAACGCCTTTACGGATTCCAGACTCATAGCTTCCCTTTTAGGTGACAACTTAACTCAAGTTTACGTCTCATTAACGATGAGAGCAACCCTAGAACAGTTATAATTTTGATGGAATTCGCCAAATGCCAAGAAAATGCAGTTGTCACGCATTTCTGATGGCTGCAGGGGTGAGTTTTGAGCCGACTTACGCGGGGCCTTAGACATAACAGGCAGGTTGAAAGGGGCAGAATTGCTTTCAGCCGGCGATTTGTCGCCGGCCGCTGTTATATTGAGTGCGCCGAGTGTTATCCACTCTGGCGGAGGTAGGAAATTGTGCAGGGCCGCGACAATCCTTGTGAATCCTGATTGCGCTTGCCTTGAGCACGCGATTATTTGTGCGGAACGTTCTTCTTGTCAGCGCCTTTGTTCTGGGCCTTGGGGGCGGCCTTCTTGGTTGCTGCGGGCTTTTTGTCCTTTCCCTTCTGTTCCTGCTTCAGCGGCAGCACGCCCTGCGCAGCAAAAGCTGTCGGTGTGCCGAGAAAAGAAAAGGCGATGGCTGCTGCAATGAATTGCTTCATATCTGATATCCTCGTTGATCTTAGCGGAAATTGGATAGAGCAATAGAAGGGCCAGTTTTGGACCGTAATGTAACGGAATGTTTCTGTAGTGGTGAAATAAAAGAAAATAATATGATCTAAGGAATCAGATGAATGTTCTGATTATGGAAATATGTGTAAATGAATCCGGCATGTATAGGCAATTTAGTTTGTCGATATCTTCATAGAAGAGCAATGGGATTGGAAATTGCATTTCAGATTTTCTCTTGGTGCGCTCATAGCGGCGTTCATTATTTTTGTATCGTTGTCTGCGTTGGCAACGCTCGGCGCTGGACTGGGCTGGATAAGAAGCTTCGCGGGGGATGTGGTCGCTGTCATTTTCGTCTATGCGGTTCTCCGCACTGTTATTGACGGCAACCGATTCATGTTGGCTACCGTCGCATTTCTCGTCGGCGTTTTCGTTGAGTTCGGGCAATATCTGGCCAAGCTCTACGATGTTCAAATTGCGAACCGCGCTTTGCGCATCATTCTTGGCGCTACGCCTGACTGGCTCGATGTTCTTGCCTATGGGATTGGCGCTCTTATCGTTGTGGCCTATCTGGAATTGCGCCGCTTCTACGATGCGGGGACTGAGCCGTGATGGTGTTCAATGCTGTCATAGACATAATTTTGCACCGTGGACTTGTTTTGAACACATTGGCCACCTATATCGCTTTCATCGGCATAGCTTAAGAGCGCTGGACGCGTCTGTTGCTCGCTATTGCCGCCATCGTTTGATGCTTTTGACCACGGATGTACTGGCACTGGTAGGAAAGCGATGGATCAGGAAGGTCGGTGCGTTTTCGCCCCGGCCTTTTTTGTTATCTGGGCGCAGAGCTGTCCTCCTGAGAGTTCATACAGAACCGCTTCGATCAAGTTGACGCGGCGATAAAAGCTGCTAAGAAGTCACCCATTGAGTGACTGATGGGCAAATCACTGATTTGCAGCTTTTCCTGTCTCAGGAAAAGAAATCATAACAATCACTTGGAGGGGTGGCCGAGCGGTTTAAGGCACCGGTCTTGAAAACCGGCGTGCAGGAGACTGTACCGTGGGTTCGAATCCCACCCCCTCCGCCATTGTTCCCGTAAGTTTGTTTCTGCTGCACCGTTAAAAACGGTTGAGATTTTGTGTGTGTGCAGTTTCGGATATCAGTGGCAGTCGTGCAAACGATGTTTGAGTGGATTTTCTTATATTTTCATTTCGATTTTTTTCGTTTTTGGAAATAAAATAATATATATGAATAAAACTGTATTCTATTATCTATCGTTATAGATCTTTTAAGATAAAATATCTCCAATATTCATCAATAATAACATTGATTTTATTTAATGATTATTGTGCCTTTCATTCATTTATTGTTCATCGCGGGTTGGGTAGCGTGAGTTCATCACGAAAGGAGAATTTTATGTTCAAGAAGATCCTACTCGCAGCTGTTGCTCTGTCGTTCATTGGCGCGCCATTGGCGCAGGCTCGTGACAACCAGCCGCAGCGCAAGCCAGCTGTTCATCAGTCGCAAGCGAAGAAGCAGCCAGCCAAGAAGGGTTGGTCGAAGGGGCAGCGTTTAAGCGGGTCGCGCCATAGCGAAGTCAAGGATTACAAGCGTTATGGCCTTCGCGCGCCGGGTCGGGGCCAGCAATGGGTCAAAGTCGATAATCAGTATCTTCTGATTACCGCAGCGACCGGTCTTATTGCTGGCGTGATGGCCGCTCGGTAATTCTGGCCGTGAAATTGGACGGTTAGCGCCGTCCAAACTCGCTGAGAAGCGTTTGGGCGTTCCCTCGCGTCTGGCGCTTCTCATCGAGAATCTCTTGCCGAATTGGCAATTAGCGCGATTGTTTGCGCATGAGCATGATGAAGAGCGGCGTGCCGATAAACGCCGTCACAATCCCTGCCGGAATTTCCTGCGGCGCCAAGATCGCCCGGCCCAGCATATCGGCCAGAACTGTTAGCACTGCGCCGATCAGCGCCGTCACTGGCAGCAAATGCCTGTAGCGCGCGCCGCAACAAAGGCGCGCTGCATGTGGCGCAATCAACCCCACGAAGCCAATCGCACCGACAGCGGACACCGCGCCTGCCACGGAAAGGGCGGCAAGCAGCAGCATCCACAAGCGGGTGATTGCAGTGTTGACGCCGAGCGATTCAGCGGCATCCCGACCAAGCGCCAGAATGTCGAGGCGTTTGGCGAATGCCATGGAAACGGCGATCAGCAAAAGCCAGGGGGCCAGCGCTGTCACGTCCTGCCAATCGCGCCCATGCGTGGAGCCCGCGAGCCAGGCAAGCGCTTCTGCAACCTGAAGCTTTGCTTCAATCACCACGATTGTGCTTAATGCCGAAAGGCTGGCCGCGACGGCAAGTCCGGTCAGCGCTGTGCGTGTCGGCGACAGGTTTTTACCGAGCAGGCTCAACAGCACAACCACAAGGCAAGCACCGCCTGCCGAAAAGAGAGCAAAGAGTGTGCTTCCGGGAATGATGCCGCCGAGCAGCGCGACGAGACTTGCGAGTGCTGCGCCTTGTGCAAGACCTAATGTCTCGGGGCCGGATAGCGGATTGCGCGTTACGGACTGCAACAACAATCCAGCCACTGCGAGCAAAGCGCCTGCGCCCATGGCAATCAATACGCGCGGTGCGCGCAACGCCTCTACCGCCTGCCAGTCGATGTCGCGTCCGGCGATGCCATCGCCGAAGAGTAGCCCGGCAACAAGAGTCGCGATCAGAAGAGCGCCGAGGCTCGCATAAAGCACCGTCGGCCGTCGGAATATGGTTTTACCCTGAATCTGTGTGGCGTTGGCTGCTGCGTCAGTCTTCATGCGCCGCAATACGAAGATCAGCGCCGGTGCTGCAAAGCAGGCAGCCAGAATGCCTGTCGGGATGAGTGTGCCTGCGCTACTCAGCCACTGTGCGGCAAGGTCGGCTGAAAGCAGCGCGACAGCTCCCCACAGGCAAGCGGCGGGCAAAAGCACATTGTGCCGAACCATGCCGGTGGCGCGCAGCAAATTGGGCACTGCCAGACCAATGAAGCCGATGGGCCCGGCGATGGTGACAGCAGCGCCGGATAGCACGATTGTTGCCAGAAGGCCGATCAGGGCCGTCGCCTTGCCCAGCCCAAGGCTTGCCGCCATATCACTGCCGAGCGCCATGACGTCGAACTGGCGGGCGAGGGCGACAAGCAGCAGGATAGCACCCAGGATCAAGGGTGCGAGTGTTGCAACCTTGTTCCAGCCAGTCTGCTCCAGCATGCCGGACGACCAGAGAATGATGCCGGATGCGCGATCATCGGCAATCAAGATAATGGCGGAAGAGAGCGCCGAAAAGGAAAGCGACACCGCCACACCGGCCAGCGCGAGCCGAACCGCTTGTGCTCGCAAACCGCCGCCAACCAGCAGGCATATTGTTCCGCCAAGCGCACCGCCGATGATCGTGGCAAGAAAGCCCGGAAAGGCAAAAGGCAACAGCAGGCTGGAAACAACCAGCGCCAGTTGTGCGCCGCTGGTGACTGCGAGAATGTCCGGTGCTGCAAGTGGATTGCGCAAAATGGTCTGCATCACCGTGCCTGCGGCAGCAAGCGCTGCGCCGACCAGTATGGCTGCGATTGCGCGGGGCAGGCGAATGGTCTCGATGATGATCTGCGCGAGGGATTGCGGGCGCGATGGTGACTGCAAGACATCCTGTAAGGTGACATTGCCGCTACCTATGACAAGTTCGGCAGTTGTCAGCGCGACCAGCAGCAGGATTGCCAGAACAACAATGCCTACAGTGAAGGTCGCCGTTTTTGTCTGGTTCGATGCCAGAGGCTGCGCAGTCATTCCGCGTTCCGCTCATGTTCGGCGGATGGCTGAACCGTTGGATCATTGACCCAGCGGGGCATGCAGAACGGGATCGGCAAAACCGGATGCGCTGTCACCTCGATGTCGAAGTCGAAGGCTTCCCTAAGACGCTTTGTTGTGAAAACGCTTTCGGGACTACCGGAGGCCATCAACCGGCCTTTGCGCATCAGAATAACATCGTCGGCCAGTTCCAGCACCTGATTGAGATCGTGCAGAACGGCGACGATGGTCAGGCCGTGATTGCGGTTCAACTGCTTGAGTAACGTCAGCAGTTCAGCCTGATGGCGAATGTCGAGAAAATTTGTCGGCTCATCGAGAAACAGGACGGACGGTTCCTGGGCGAGAGCCAACGCCACCCAGGCGCGTTGGCGTTCGCCGCCGGAGAGAGAAGCCACCTGACGATGACGCAGGGCATGCAGGCCCGTTTGCGTGATGGCGCGTTCAATTGTCTGTCGGTCATGATCGCCGAGGCGGGAAAACAGGCCGCGATGCGGATGACGTCCGTTTTCGACCAGCTCTTCCACGGTCAGGCCAGAGGGAACCTCTGGCATTTGTCCCAGCACGGCAATCTTGCGGGCCAGATCAATTCGTTTCAGGCGGTTGATGTCTTCACCGTCGAACAAAACCTGACCGCTTGTTGGTGTCTGAAGGCGCGCCATGCTTCGCAACAGTGTGCTTTTGCCCGAACCATTGGCTCCGCAAATGACGGTTATGCGTCCGGCCTCAACCGAGGCATCGACCGAATTCAAAGCCATCGCGCCGTCAAAACTGACGGAGACGCCAACCGTCCTGATGATTGCTTTGTCCTGCGTGGCCATCGGCTTCCAAACGACACGTTCTTCGATGCCGTGTGATAGCCAAGAGGATAGGGCTTCGCAAGTTTTCTAGAGCGTTCCAGTTAAGATTGAATCGTGGGAAAAATTTCACTGTCCAATGAGCGCTCTGCCAACAGGTGCTCGATCAGCGCGCGCGCCGAAGAGGTCAGCTCATCCAGTGAGCGCATACAAAGCGACAAATGCCGTGTGGCCCATGCATCCGTCAGCGGTATTGGCACGATGCCGATTGTTGTCATCATGCGATGCGCGACCAGTTCCGGAATGATCGCCAGACCGACGCCTGCGGCCACCATCGGGCAGATGCTCTCGAAAGTGCGCAAACGTGTGCGCGTCTTCAGCTTGACACCAAGGCGTGCCGCGTGGGATTCGATGTGATCGTAAAGTGCGCCTGAATAGAGCCCGATGAACGGTTCATGGAGGATATCAGCAAGGCATGCCGATTTTCTGCCGGCAAGTGGGTGCTGCTGCCCGGCAATGAGGACCAGCCTGTCTGTGGTGAAGGGGAGGAGAACCAACCCGGTGGTATCGACAGCATCCGACAGGATGCCGATCTCGACAAAGCCGCCGGAAACGGACCGTGCGATTTCCGCACTCTGTCGTTCTTTCAGCTCAACATCGATCTGCGGATTATCCGCCATGAACCGGGCAAGTCGTGCCGGGAGGTATTCGGTCACGGATGCCGTGTTGGCCGCAACGCGCACAGTGGAGCGCATGCCCTTGGCATGGGTGATGAGATCGGCATGCATGTCAGTCATCTGGCGGAGCACGAGGCGCGCATGATGCGCAAGCGCTTCGCCTGCCGCAGTGAGCGTGACGCCACGTCTGCCGCGTTCGAGAAGCTTGACCTCGCCGATGGTTTCCATGTCGCGCAAGCGTTCGCTTGCCGAGGGCAGGGCGAGCCCCACTTCCGATGCGCCGTGCGTAATGCTTCCGGCGTCGGCAACGGCGATGAAAAGGCGAAGGTCTGTAAGGTCGAAACGCATGCTTGTTTATCGCCCATATTGTGCCTTCGGTAAAGCCGAAGGCACAATATGGAACTTCCGCATTTCGCAAAATGAGGATTTCTTTATAGCGAAAGCATGACCCAATCAGCCGCACTTATCGTTACGATCACCCTCACTTTCCTTGGCGCGGGCTTTGTCAAAGGCCTGACCGGCATGGGATTGCCAACTGTTGCCATGGGCGTGTTGGGGGCGTTGATTTCACCGCTGACAGCAGCAAGCCTGCTTATTGTTCCGTCATTCATCACGAATGTCTGGCAGCTTCTGGCCGGGCCGAGTTTTCGTGCGCTGGCTCTGCGCCTTTGGGCCATGATGCTGGCAATCATCGCCGGAACATGGATCGGCACGTTCATGCTGGTCGGTGGCGAGACGAGCCTGACCACCGCGATGCTTGGTGCATGTCTTGTCGTATATGCTGGGTATACCCTGCTCGCCCGGCAGTGGCATGTCGCGTCGCAGCATGAGGTCTGGCTGTCGCCGCTGATTGGTCTCCTGACCGGCTTGATCGCCGGTGCGACAGGCGTGTTTGTCATCCCCGCCGTTCCCTATCTGCAGGCACTTGGGCTGAAGAAAGACGATCTGGTGCAGGCATTGGGGTTGTCCTTCACGATATCGACCATTGCACTCGCCATCGGGCTTTCGTCCCGTCAGGCTTATAGCGGCGATATTCTTCTCATTTCGCTCGCTGCCGTCCTGCCTGCGCTGGCAGGCATGGGGCTTGGACAGGTTTTTCGTCAGAAAATAAGCCCGGAACGGTTTCGCCTCTGGTTTCTCGTCGGGCTTATGCTATTGGGAACGGAAATGCTGGTGAGACCGATATTCTTGTTAAGCTTTCAATAGCGGAAGAATTTTCTTTTCCCCTCCGATACATACGGATTTGCTTTCTTGTTCGCATATGCCGGAGACAGGATACTCACGCTCATGGAAGCGGGATCTGTTGCAGTTCCCGGGAAAGCTCGGAATAGACAGGCCGCCTCTGGCTGTAGTGTGACATGACCCGACATAAATCTCCTGACCATAACGGGTCGCCTGCGTCGCGATTCCGGCTGTTTAATCCGATGCTTGCGGGCGCAACGCTGCGCGAGCGCGCCATTGCCTGCATTGGTGCGCTGGTTGGCATCGCTCTCACCGGTTTCGTCTCGGGTTTTCTGCTGGGCAACGGCCCGCATCTTCCGTTGATCGTTGCACCTATCGGCGCATCGGCTGTGCTGCTGTTTGCGGTGCCGAACAGTCCGCTGGCGCAACCATGGTCGATCATCGGTGGCAATACGATTTCTGCGCTGGTGGGTGTGATCGTCGCTCGCTATGTCAGCGACCCGGCGCTCGCCATCGGTCTTGGCGTTTCACTGGCAATCGCAGCCATGTCGGTCACCCGCAGTCTCCACCCGCCGGGCGGCGCTGCTGCTCTGACGGCTGTGCTGGGTGGTCAGGCGGTCGCAAGCTGGGGGCTGTGGTTCCCGCTCGTGCCGGTCGGTTTCAATTCCTGTCTGCTGGTGGGGCTGGGTATCCTGTTCCACAAGCTCTCCCGTCGGAAGTATCCGCATAATGTGGCCGCCGCGCCGGTGAGCATGCACGCAACGAAGGACTTGCCGCCCTCCGTTCGGGCAGGCATCCGCGAAGAGGATATCGACGAGGCGCTGAACACGCTGGACGAGAGCTTCGACATCGACCGCAATGATCTTGGCCGGTTGTTGCGACAGGTTGAGTTGCAGGCATCGATCCGCGCTCATGGCGATCTGACCTGTGCCGATATCATGTCGCGCGATGTTATCAGCATTGGCGAAGACGATTCCGCCGATCAGGCCCGCAATCTGCTGTTGCGCCATCGTATCCTGACCTTGCCAGTGACGGGTTCTGATGGACGGCTCACCGGCATGGTGGGTTTGCGCGAATTGATTCAGCCGGGCGAAAGCCTGAAAGATCATGTGATCCCGGCCATTACGGCTGGGCCGGATGATGCCGCATTAAGCTTGCTTCCAGTCCTGACGGATGGTCTTACCCATGTGGCCGTGATCGTGGACGAGAACAGATTTGTGGTTGGCGTCGTGTCGAAAAGTGATCTTCTCAGCGCCATTGCACGTGTTTTGCCGCAAGCGGCTTCATCTTCCATCCGGGCCGCAGCCTGACATTTCAATAGGGCCGCATGTTCTTGTTCTTACCTGTTTTCGGCATGGCTTCTCATGGCCCTGCCGGAAATACGCTATTGAATAAAAAGCAGATTTTGGGCAGGGTCGACTCCCAAGACAATGTCGGTGAGTGAATATGTCCGTCCAGCGCGCAAGTTTCTATATTCTTCTGGCGCTCGTCACGATCGCCTTCGCCTGGCTGCTTATCCCTTATTACACAGCGGTCCTTTGGGCGATCATTCTTGCCGTCATCTTCTATCCCGTTCAGCAGTATCTCGTGCGGCTTTTGCGCGGACGGCGCAATTTTGCAGCCTTTCTGTCGGTGCTGATGTGTATTTGTCTGGTCATCATTCCGGTGCTGATCATTTTCAGCTCGCTGGTTCAGGAAGGAAACTCTCTGTACCAACGGCTGAGCAGTCGCGAATTCGACCTCAACAGCTACATCACCAGCATCCTATCCGTGCTGCCAGATTCGCTGGAAGACTGGCTCAAACGTTTCGAGCTTGGCAGTTTCGCCGAATGGCGTTCGCGTATTTCAGCGACAATTCTGCAAGGCAGTCAGCTTTTCGCCGGTCGTCTCGTTAGCTTTGGCCAGAACACGCTGCAATTTTTCATCGGTTTTGGCATCATGCTCTATCTGCTGTTCTTCTTGTTCCGAGACGGTGCGGACCTTGGACGCAGAATCCGGCAGGCCATTCCGCTGAGCGACGACTATACGCGCCAGTTTCTGGAAAAATTTACCGCTGTCATCCGCGCGACGGTCAAGGGCAACATCATCATCGCAATCATTCAGGGCGCTATTGGCGGCGTCGCTTTCTGGCTATTGGGCATCGAAGCCGCCCTGTTGTGGGGCGTGATGATGACCTTCTTCTCCATGCTGCCAGCAGTCGGTGCGGCGCTGGTCTGGGTGCCAGCCGCCGTGTGGTTCTTCGTCAGCGGCGATTGGGGCAAGGGCGTCATTCTCGTGCTGATCGGAACGCTGATTATCGGCCTCGTGGATAATCTGCTGCGCCCTCCGCTGGTCGGCAAGGGCACGCGCATGCCGGATTATGTGGTGCTGATATCGACGGTTGGCGGCATTTCGCTCGTTGGCATCAATGGCTTCGTTATCGGGCCGTTGATTGCCGCCATGTTCATTGCCGCATGGTCGCTACTTGCCGAAGAGCAGAAGGACAAGCCCATCGCCGCCGACGGTCCCAAACCGTCGGTAGTGAAGGTGAGACGCTCGAAATAATCAAGGATCAGGCGACTTTGAGCGTTTCTACGGGCAGGCCGGTATCGGTCATCTTGTTGTCGATGCCGTTTTCATCAAGGAACTGCTTCATCTCCGCATAGGTTTCAAACCATGCACGGTTGTATTTGTCGAATAGCGACTGATCCCAGTAATCTTCCAGACGGAACG
Organism: Ochrobactrum sp. 19YEA23; assembly: GCF_029909865.1. NCBI lineage: Bacteria > Pseudomonadati > Pseudomonadota > Alphaproteobacteria > Hyphomicrobiales > Brucellaceae > Ochrobactrum > Ochrobactrum sp. 19YEA23. The sequence goes on from NZ_JASAMQ010000003.1 coordinate 408,778, forward strand.
GCTTGTCGCTGAAAACGTCATAGCTCGGAATCTTGTAAGTCTCGGCAAATTCGGCCGTGCGGCTGTCATAGGTGAAATAGATCGACGGCACGCCATTGGCGAGCGCCATCAGATTGCCGTGCAGGCGATAGCCAAGCACCAACTGTTGCTGGCGTACTAGGTTTTCATAATCGGCCACAACATCGGAATAGAACATCCTGTTGCGGTAGAGTTTTTCGATTTCTTCGTCGAAGTACCAGTCGGCGGTCCAGCGATGGCCTTTCAGTGCGGCGATGGCCTCTTCCTTCTGCTCGGGCGTGCCGAACACCATCTTTTTCTCGTCGATCTCGCCTTGGGCCATCAGCGTGACATCGAAGCGCCGCGCCATTGTCTTGATGAGATCGCGGTGGCGGGTGAGATATTGTTCAATGTCCTGCGCATAGGCGGGCGAAACCTCACGGCGCACCGTGACGCCAACCTTCTGGACACTGTCGAGTGGCGGCAGCTTGATGCGCAAATGCTGGTTGTTGCGGCGGAAAGCCGTGGGGCAGCCGATGATGCGCACATTGTGAATGCCGATATCGTTCAGCACCTGCGCCGTATATGCGCCGCGCACGCCAATGGAGACGGTCGAATCCGCGATGATGCGTAGTACGGCTTTGGTTTCTTCTGAAAGTTCCAGCGCGCCCTTGGAGGGGGCCTGCGCGCCGATGCCAAACGCGATGACCGGCAGTTTCAGCCGTTGCATAACGGCAATGCTCTCGCGCCAGTTCATGTCCTTGTTCACATAGTTCGACCCGCGCAGAATGACATAGTCATAATCCTCGCGCAGCTGGTCGATCTTTTCCGGCGAATAAGCGGTTATGGGAAGCTCGGACGCCTTTTCATAGTTCATCAGCTTGAGCGATGACTCGAATACGAAGGCATCGCCAATATTGTGATAGTGATTGATGCTGCCCTGCACGTCGGTGTGACGATACCAGCGCACATTGTCGTGGTCATACACTTCTCCAGCGGGAATCATCACGAGGGCGCGGGGGGCACGGGCCATTCGGTTTTCCTTTAGTTTTAGTTCAGGTAAGCCAGGCTCAGCTTGCCTGAGAGAGGACAGTTTCACTCACTGCCGGCTTCGGTTTGCGAGGCTTCGCCTCACGCAGTCGATTATAAAGGTCGAGATGCTCTTTGGCGCAATCAACATAGTGTACAGGACGACGGATGGAATTGTGAAGTCGATCCCAGATGCTCGGTTCGCTTAGAACTTCTGTGAAACGGTCGGCGAGATCTTCAGCGCTGCGGACGCGGAAATGCAGCCCGTCTTCACCATCGCGGATTTTCTCGGCCATGCCGCCAATATTGGAGCAGATGACCGGGCGGCGGTGATGCAAGGCTTCCTGAATGACGATGGGCGAGTTTTCCCACCAGATCGACGGCATCACCACCCAGTCTACCGACTGCATGAGACGCGGCATTTCCGCATTCTGGTAAGCACCATAAAAACGCACGCGAGGACCGGCTTCTTCGATCAGTTTCTGCATCCGCTCCTGAAAGGCAGGCGGCTGCTTTTCCAGATTGCCTCCGAAAATCATCAGGCGGGAATCTTCACCCCACACCTGTTCTGGAACACGCGATACCGCATCCACCAGTACATCGATGCCCTTGAACGGATTAATCTGGCCGAAAAAGGCAAAGCGGCTGCGGCGCGGGTTCGGGCCGGTCAGTTCGCGCGGCGGCGTAACCTCGCGAATGGCGATGCCGTTCTCGATGACAGCCATCTTGTCGGGGCTCAGCCCCCATTCGTGATAGCGGTTTGCCAGAAATTGGCTTGGCGAGATGAAGGCATCGGCCAGCTCCAGCATCCCGCGCACAAAGCGCTCACGCTTGAGGAACCGTGCTGGCGGAACCTGCGGAAAGCAAGCGTGGCAATCAATGGGCGAGGCCTCGTTGCAAAGCTTCGAGGTTCCGGCTTTCACCATCTGGCCGTCATTGTTACAGATCGACAGGAATTCGTGGAACGTGACCAGAATGATGCGATCTGGCAGGGCCTCGCGGATTGCATAAAGCGTTTCCAGTCCGAGCCCCATCACATGATGGAAATGCACGATATCCGGATCGAAATCGCGCACGAAACGCAATAGATCGCGACGGATTTCGTCTGTGTTCTTGTTCGACAGATAGAAGTGATCATACTCGTCGGCGTGAAACAGGATTTCATCGCTGGCGCGGCGCATGCTCATCAATGCCGTGGTGCCGTGGCGTGGGATCGGGTGTCCGGCGCGGGCCAGATAGACCGATTGCACGCCGGGAATGGCATTCAAACCCTTATGCAGATTATAGGATGCGATTTCACCCCCACCGAGCGAGATCGACGGGTGGGCGTGCGAGATGACCAGAACGCGGAGTTTATCGCTCATGCGGGTTCCTCAATCTGTGCGCTGCGCCTGCCAGAAAGAATATTCGACCAGCGAGCATCAAAGACCTGACGGTCGATTCGCTCGATCAATGCGATGGTTGATGCTCTGTCAGTGACTGACACATCGTCGGAACCGAGCATCTGCGCCGATGGCAGCCAGTAGGAGCGCAAGCCGGACTGTTTCAGTTTCAAGCCAAGATCGAGGCCTTTTTCATGCGTGCCGAGATAGCCGCGCGTGAAGCCGCCGACTGAAAACAGTGCATCACGCGGCAGAATGCAGCATTCGAAGGTGGCTGTGGCGACTTCTGTGAGTGACATGCCGGAAACGGAATCCATCGGATAACCGGCATAGCGGCTGATGAGGGCTCGATCTGATTGCGGCCCGGCAACCCAGGTTCCGGCCCAGCGTATGGAGTCGTCTTCGTAAACGAGTGTTGGCGAAAGAACGCAGTCGTGATGTGCATCATAAGCCGTGACGAGCTTGTTCAGCCAGCCTGCACGCCGTGGCAAAAGCGAGCCTGCCAGAAAGACCACCTTGTCGGTTGTTACGGCGCGCGCGCCCACTTCCAGCGCATCGTAAAGGTCTTCCGAACCGCTGGCTGAAACGAGGCGGATGCGCAGGCGATAGAAGTCTGCAAGCCTTCGAACCTGTACTCCGATGCGGTCGATGATTTCCGTCGCGGCTGCAACGACAATCGGCGCGATGCGGGTTTCCGGATCAAGTGCGAGCAGCGCCAGCAGAGGCTCGATCTCTTCCACGCGTTCATCGACACCGATGATGATCGCCAGATTGGCAGCGTGGTTTACCGCATCTTCGAACGGGCCAAGATCGACGACGCCGAACACTTCCGGCGCCGGACGGCTGACCCCGCTCAGCAGCGGAACCAGCTGCTGATCGACAATGTGGCGCAGCGCCCAGGCATTGGGGTCGGTTGCGCGTATCTGCCGGACAATCGCATCGCGTGACGTGACACGGGTCGGCGTCAGTGGATGAAAGGCGCGGCGTCCATCGCTGATGGCAAGCTCGATATAAAACGGTGATGTGCTATCGCCAGCAAGCTCTGGCGCAAAGGCCACGAAACCATGCGCGTGACGATTGGGGTCGAGACCGGCATTGAAGGGCGGTTGATTGTCGAACTCGCGAGTGACATCTGGACGGTCGTAACGGGTCCAGGTGCCGTCGACCTGTATCTCGCCGCGATGGCGGCGCAGCTTGACGCTTTCCACATGGCTGTCGGGGTCGAGCAGCCAACCAGAAACCAGAATGCCGCTGCCCTCGACGCGGAACACGTTGTCGATGCCAAGCCGCACCGGGAAGGGCAGGCCAGAGACAGTCTCGCCGCCGTCGAAACGATTGGCCGCCGAGCGTAGCCGGAGCAGAATATCTGTCGAACTGCGCACGCGCGGCAGGATGGCGCGAATGTGTCCCGGCGTCTCACGCGATCCGGCCAGCAGCCTGCGATCATAGACTTCCGTGAAGCGCCAGCCGCGTCGTCCGCGAAACAGAAGCCGCTCAATATCGTTCGGTTCCACCAGCTCATTGGCGAGCAGCAAACCGGCAAAACCCGACGCCTGATCGTTGAGATCGGGGCGCGCGAAAACGCTGATCGAACATTCTGCCAGCGAAGAGTTTTTACCGCTGATGAGAAGTCGTGTGACGGCGGGCGTCAAATCCTGCGCCCAGCCCTGAACGAAAATTTCGCCTTCGTCGCTACCGCCAATCAATTCGATACAGCCATCGGAGCGCGCTCCGACCTGCAGTAAAACGGTGATCGCAGCAAGCTTCTTGCGCCCAATAGGACCGGAGATCAGCCCTTCCACCAGTTCATCGATGACGGTTGGCAGGCTTGGCCCGGCAAGATCGCCGATCATGGCGACGAAATCGGCGACAGGTGCGGCGCGCGAGGCGAAATTATAGCGCGCCACCTTGGCCTTATGCTGGAACATCACCGTCTTGAGGATGCCCCGGCGCAAGATGCCAGTTGGCACAATGGCCACGAAGCCATGGGTTCCAGCAGGCGACGGCTCTTTCAGCGGCCAGGTGACGAGGTTCACCTTGACGCTGAGCGCCGGATCGCCATTCAGAAAGGCCGTGACCTGATCGCCGCTCGCATTGCCGATGCCGAGCACAAGCAAAAGCGTTTCCTCGATCACACAGCCGACAACCATCTCGCCTTCCATCATCATGGGCGGGCGTTCCGATGGTCGGGCAGGTTTTGCTGCCGGTTGCTGCGTGGCGGGTCTTTCGTCTTGCGTCATGGGTTTCCCCTCAGCGCATCACGAAAAGGGTCAGGATGGCGCCTGCGACAAAGCCCGCCATAACGTACATCAGCATGAACAGCAGCTTCACATCGCCACCGGCGCGTTTGCGCACGTCGTCCATGCGTTTTTCAAGCCCTGCGACCACACCATCCATACGCATGATATGCACGTCGAGTTCGGTCATGCGCTGATGCAAATCGGTACGCAGGCCATCGACCGAGGCGGCGATGTCTCCCATTTCGGCGGGCGCAGCATTGCCTGAACTGTCGAGCACCGGAGCCACGCGCTGCAGCGAACGCTGATTAACCTGCAACTGGCGTTGCGCGGCCATCAACATGTCGAGCTTATCCAGAATGCGGGTCATCGGCGCTGCAATGAGCGCTTCAGCGGCCTGTTCGTCGGGTTTCGGCACACGCAGTTTCTGCTCATTGCCTGCCGCATTGGCTGCGACGACAACAAGCTCACCGGCGCGGGCGGCTGCAAATTGTGGCAGCATCACTTCGAAAGCATGCAGGCCGTCGCCAATGCCGTTGCGTTTCAGGTCGGGACGTTCCTTGTCCGCCGGTGCTTCCGCGATGGGCTTATCATCGAGCAGAACGCGGATCAAAAGCCGTTCGGTGGGCGCTCCGGGATCGAACGCCCAGCCGTAAAGGCGGCCTTCCTCGATGGCGTCAACGCGTCCTTTCATGGCTTCGGTCCTCTGAGGTGCGGCGGATGCAGCCTGTGCTGCTGCCGGTTTTGCTGCCCCTTCGGTTGGAACTTTGGTCGCGATGTTCATGATCTACCTCTTATGCTGCCTCGACACGGGCCGTACGCAATGTCCCGATCAGATCGAGATAGTGCGAAGCCGTCGTGTCGATGGTGTCCGGATGGCGTGCATTGTCGCTGAGTGACTGACGCAGCTCCGGGTTTTCCGCCATGCGGCGCATGGCTTCCGCCAGCGCCTGCGGATCATTGGGCGGAACGGTCAGGCCGTTTACGCCGTCCGTAATCATTTCAGCCATGCCGCCGATATTGGAACAGATGACCGGGCAATCCTGTCCCTGTGCTTCCTGAATGACGAGGGGCGCATTTTCCCACCAGATCGACGGCATGATGGCGCAATCGACGGTGCGGATCAGTTTCGCGATATCTTCACGCCGATAAGCGCCACGCCGTTGCACGAAAGGGGCTGTTTCAGCGAAGAGCTGGTCGATTTCGCTGACAAAACTCTCGCTTTGAAACGGTGCCGCGCCATGCACGCGCAATTCGAAATCGAAGCTTTCGTTGATCAGCTGCTGCGCTGCCCGGAGCAGAACAGGCGCACCCTTCCATGGGTTCAGATTGCCGAAATAACCGAACACAGGTTTGGTTCGTTCGCGACGTGGGGTGTTGATCGCAGGACGTTCCGGTTGGCCGTTTGGGATGACACTGATCAAATTTTCCGACAGACCCCAGTCAACATAACGTTGCTTGAGGAATTCACTCGGGGATACGAAGGCATCAACGGCGGTCAACAGCGACTTGATGTGGCGTTCGCGCAGCACGAATTTGTCGAGCGCGATGTCCTTGAAACAGGCATGGCAGCGATCCGGGCTGGCACCGTAACAAAGTTCCTTGCCCGTCGTACGCACCATCAGGCCGTCGTGGTGACAGATCGGGTAATAGTCGTGCAATGTCAGGACGATACGGCAATTCGGTAATGTGCGTCGAACAATATGCGGAAATTCTGCGCCGAGCAGCAGAAGGTGGTGAAGATGCACCACATCCGGTCGAAAATCCTTCAGCAGTTCCACAATGTCCGGCACGATACCGTAGAGATCGACCTGGCTCATGTTGAACCGGTCGAAATGACCAGACCAGAGCAAGATTTCATCACCGCCATTGCCGATGCTCTGAAAGCTCGTTCCCGGGCGTTCCTGACGGTGAACCTTGTTGGTGGCTCCCAGAAACAATGCTTCGCAACCCGCACGCTGATAGGCGCGAAACAGGTCATGGGCGAAGATTTCCGTCCCGCCGGGATGCAGCGAGGGATGATTATGAGCGGCGACGAGCACGCGTTGGGCCATCAGGCAGCGCCTCCGCGTGTCGCGATGAACAGATCCTGATAATGGTCGGATGCGATCCCACGCCAGTGGCCGAATGACTTCAGTTCCAGTGTCAGGCCGACACCCGCCAGAGCTCGATCCAGAAAGCCATTCTCAAAGCCGACTGCCGCGAGTGGTGGAAGTTCCGGCACGTACCAGCACGGGCCTGCACCGCTGCGTTCGAAACTGAGGCGTGGGTCTCGCTTGCCATGGCGGTCGCGCGCAGCAATGTCGTCGACAACAAAAGCCGTCATGAACAGTTTGCCGCCGGGCGCCAGCACACGGGCGATCTCCCGCAGATAGACTTTGACTTCGTCAGCGGCGAGATGCGTCACCACTGACGTCATGATAACGAAATCGATACTCTTGTCCGGAAACGGCAGGACAAGGTGATGCCCGTCGACAGCGCCACGCGGATTATAGAGCGCGTGTGCGATATCAATATGCTGGAACTGGAAGTTTGGATAAAGCGCGCTGATGTGCTGACGGCACCAGTTCGTGCCGCCCGCTACCGGATCAATACCCGCATAACGCCCTTTGGCCGGATCGAGATATTGCGTCAGCGGCACAGCCATGCGTCCGATGCCTGATCCGATATCGAGAACGCGCGCATCGGGCTTGAGACCACCTTTGCGGATGAAGTGACCGAGAAACTCTGCACCCACAGCCCGGAAATCGCCGTCGCCCACAAACACGCTGTTGGGGTCAGGCGAGGGCAGGAAGCGGTTCTTCAAGACGGCGCGTGTCAGCCAGCCGATCTGTTCTTCGGGAATTGGAAGTTTGGTTTCAGGCTGTTTCAGCGCTACCACGTCGGTCAAGCGACGCTCCTTTCATATTTGGCAACGATCACATTGGACGACGGCGCGGTCTGCGTGTCGTCCTCTGGCGGAGCCATCAAGTCGGTGATGTCTTCATCCCAGCGCTGGGTGTGCATCCAGGAATTATATTGGCTGGCGAGGCCGCGCATATAATCAGCGCTGCGGCGGATCGAGCGGCGCTCGAAATGATAGAGCGCGACGGCCGGATCGTAATAAACCTGAAAGCCAAGCTGGCGTATTTTCAGGCAAAGATCACTGTCTTCATAGTCGCCGATGATATAGTCTTCAGTATATCCACCGACGAGATCGAAGATATCCTTGCGCGTTATAAGGCAGGCACCAGTAATGCCGGGCACATCGCGTCCGACAAGGGCAGGCGCATAGCTGCCGGGCATGCCCTTGTAGTAATGATGGTTGAGCCAGACGCCGTGGCGATCACGGGCGAAATAGAGGCCTGCGTGCTGGAGCGAGCCGTCTTCAAACAGAAGTCGGGGGCCGATAGCGCCGAGCCGCTTGTTATCGAAGAGCGGTTGCAGCAGGTCTTGCAGCCAGCCGTGCTTTTCCGGCACGACATCGGAATTCAACATCACAATGGCCGTACCCGTCGCCACGCTCGCACCGGCATTGCAGGCGCGAGCATAACCGCCATTGCGGTTCATGATGACAAGGCGGAATGGCAGGTCGTGCAATATATGCAGGCCACCCAGCATATGCTCGGTATCGTCGTGTATTTCCGGCGAATCGAGAACGAAAATGAGTTCTGCATTGGCGACGATCCAGGGATCGGTTGCCAGTGACGAAAACTGGAAGCGCAGGAAATCCAGATTGCGATAAAGCGGGATGACGATTGACGCGACCGGGTTGGCGGGCGTGGTGCCAAAATCCTTGGTTTCCGCAATGCGCACGGTCGCGCCCAGCTTCTTTTCCACTTCGGTCAGCGCGGGAGCGAGAATGGTCTCAAACACTTTCGGGCGTGCGTGCTGCGGCGGCACGGCGCGCAAGATGCGCTTGCGCTGCTCCGCGGGCTCGAACGGTTGCGGGGCAGGGACCAAGGGTGCGGTTGCGCCGGACGTAAACCGCATCTGGAAACGCGGCTGCAAAAGCGGACCAAGGTTCTTGGCAGCAGGCAGCCAGGCGACGAACCCCGTCACATCGGCCTGTGGGGCATCTTCCCGTTTGGCGATCTTGCCGGGGAATTTGTGGAAATGGGCTTTCAGTGAAATAGCGCTGCCATTGGCAGGCAGATATTCGATGTCGCCCAGCATCGCCGATGGATCGTGATACCAGCCGCCGACGATCAGCCCGTTATCCAGTGCAAGAGCAAGGTCGATTTCCGCCGCCGGGTTATGGCTTGCGGATTGTGTGATCTGGCGCAAAGGAAGAGGAGAACGGCTTTGCAGGTCGATGGCTACAGCCGGGCCACTTTGGCCAAGTTTGGCGAGTTCGCTGACCAGAAATTCGCGCAGATCGGCATTGCCTTGCCATTTGGTCCACCATTTGCCGAAATCCATCGGTTCCGAGGGACCATCGGATAATTTACGGATCGCAACGCCTTTCTGTCCGGTCAGGACGAACAGAAATGATGATGGCAGGGCTTGTGGAGATTCAACCAGAAGATGGCAGGGCTGCCATGCCTTGTGCGATTGCTGGCCGACAGTGAAGCGCGGCGGGATAACGATGACGCTACCATTGCTCACGCCATAGATGGCGGAGATTTCGCCGAGCATCGGATCGACAGCGGTTTCCAGCAGATGATGCCCGCCAACAGGCTGGCCGCAGTTCTGGATTTCGCGCGGTTCCGGCGTCAGCGCCAGCGTGAGGTTGCGAACGAGGGCTGCAAAAGTTTGATTGCGCGACAGGCGAAACGCGCTGCGCCACGTCGTGAGAATGGTCGAAAGCAGCTTGATGTGCCCCGGCAGGGTCAGGTCTGACAGGACGCGCTCGCTATCAAAGGATGCAAGCTCGTTGGCCGGGTAGAGAATGGACTGAACCGTGGGGCCGAGAGAGCCCGCAGACAGAGCGAATTCAACAGGCTCGCTGCCTGTGCGCATAGCCCAGAACATTCGCGTGCCGCCACTTTCCAGCGGAATGCCGACGCTCAGCAGTGGCACCGGTTGGACAGGCATCTCAAGCGCACATTTAGTCGACTGGCGTGCCGGGCTTGGAATGTCCCAGGCGATCACGACAACATCGGCACAAAGGCGGCAAATGGAGAGATTCTCGGGTTTACTTTCCCTGATATCGGCGGTTCTGCCGATATCATTTGCCCCGGTGCCGATTGCAATCTCCGCCGAATGGTCGAGGTTCAATGCGAATACCCTTTCATTCTTATCGGATGCAGGAAAATCAACGAGGAGCCCGCATTCTGATCCGAAAACTGGCAACCACTTTTCGGAATAGGCTTCAAAATCAAAACGTGCCCGGCGGGAGGCTGCCGGGCACGCCATTATTGGATCAATCAGTGAACAGTGAAGTACTGGTCAGGATGCGATTGGATGTCGTCAGCATTGGTGTTCACGAGGGTAACGGTGTCGCCATTGCCGAGATCGACAACGACATTGCCACCAACCTGCGTGACGCGATCGGCAAGATCGTCCGCGGACGAAATATCGAGACCATTGATACCTTTCTGGATCTGAAGGATGTCCTCGCCCGGATTGAAGTCGAGAATGACGTCGTTTCCGCCGCCACCGTTGAACAGGAACGTATCGCTCCCGTTACCACCAATGAGCACGTCGTCGCCGGCGCCGCCATCGAGGATGTCGTTGCCATTGCCGCCATACAGAATGTCATTGTGAGCGCCGCCATAAAGCAGGTCATCGCCGTTGCCGCCCTGGAGAATGTCATCTCCATTGCCGCCATACAGCACGTCGCTGCCATTGCCGCCGCTCAGAATGTCGTTTCCTTCATTGCCGTAAAGAATGTCATTGCCATTCTCGCCGAACAGGATGTCATTACCTGTGCCGCCAAAAAGAATGTCGCTGCCATTCCCGCCGAAGATGGTGTCATTGCCATCCCCTCCGAAGACGAGATCATCGCCGCCATGGGCACGGATGAAATCGTCAAAGCGGGAGCCGAACAACACGTCGTCGTAGGCGCCGCCTTCTAGAGTGGCCATCTGCTTCTCCTTGTGTTCCGTTGGGTTTCACAAGCCGGAATGCTCCGACCATTATGCTCGTAGTAGTCTGATACTTATCTTTGATAAATACAACATCGGAAAATGGTATAATTACAATAATGCCGTGTAACAATTTATTACGAAAGATTTATATTCCACAATTGTGAATTTCTTTTAAAATTACTTTTGTATCAATAATAATTTGTATTTGGATTATATTTGAGAGTAAATTGCTTCAAAATTTGAAACGTCACGGAATTGTCAAGAAAATGTCTATTTTTCAAAGCGATGACGCCGCACATTGTTTCTAATGCGCAGCGTCGCAAAAAACAGAAAATCTGAAATGTCTATGAGGAATACTGTGGAATACAGTTCTCCGAGGGTTGGCGGTCTGGCTTCGAAACGTTCTCAATCAGGGATTTGTCACGGGACAAGTCCAAACCATTCCATTTTGGAACATCTTGCTTGGAGGGGTTTGAAACTTGGAACGCGTAAGTTTTAATCTTCACGGAAGGCGCGGTTTAGACTGTCGGTGATCGGCGACACGATATAGTCGATTGCGCGACGTTCCTTATGCACGATGATGACTTCCGCAGGCATGCCCGGATACATGCGGGCTGTCGGATTGGCAGCCAGTGAATCCGGATTGATTTCTGCACGCGCCACGAAATAAGCCGAGTTGGTTTTGTCATCGATGGTTTGATCAGCGGCAATGTAGGTCAATTTGCCGTCAAATGGCGCCATGGAACGCTGATTATAAGCAGTCAGTTTGATCTGTGCTTTTGAACCAACTGCAACGCTGTCGATATCGTTAGGGCTGACTTTCATTTCCACCAGAAGAGGCTCGTTCTCAGGGACGATATCCATAATCGCTTCGGCAGGCGAGATGACACCGCCCGGTGTGCGCAGGCGAATATTGGCAACGATGCCTTCCTGCGGAGCAAGCACTTCAACGCGACGCATCACATCCTTCGCAGCGATGATCTGCTCTTCTGCGTCCGAGAGTTCGACCTGACTGGTTGTGATCTCACCGGCGATTTCCGATTGCAGATCGCTCTCTATGCCGGAGAGGGCGAATTCCGCGCCAGCCTTGGCTTGTTCGGCCTTGGCCTTGTCGCCGGTATATTCGCCACGGTCGCCCGCAAGCTGGCTTAACCGTGTCTCGATTTCGGTCAGCTTTGACTTCTGTGCGAATCCCTTTTCCACAAGGCTGGCGATGGCCTTGCGCTGCTCTTCAATCAAAGCGATCTGGCGGTCGGTCGCAGCGATCTGTGCTGTCGATGCCTTGGCCTGCTCGGTATATTGTTCGATGGTTTTCTGTTGAATGTCGATCTTGCTTCGCTTTTGCGTTAGCCGCTTTTCGAAGAATATCTGTTCGGCGCGAATGGCATTTTTCGCGTTCTCGCCGCCTTCCTCGAATCTCTCCGGGAAGGTGATTTCGTGCTCGCCCGCTTGTTCCGCTCTCAGGCGCGCCAGCTTGGCGATGAGACCAATCCGGCGGCTTTCCAGCGATTGCAGTTGCGAGCGCGCTTTGGTGGCGTCGAGACGCAAGAGCGGCTGGCCGACCTTGACCAGATCGCCTTCCTGAACCAGCAGTCGGTCGAGAATTCCGCCTTCCAGATGGCTGATCGTCTTGCGCTTCGAATCGACGATGACGGTTCCATTGGCAACGGCGGCACTGCCAAGTTCGGCAGAATAGGCCCAGGCGAAGAAACCACCAAAGGCGACACCAATCGTCGCCATACCGGCGATGATGAGATCGCGCAGCGGAGACTGGTTATCCTCGCGTTCGAGATCATAGGCCCATTCGGGTTTGACGCTGCCGAAGCGGGTGAGCGCCTTGTGGTCGGATGATTCTGCACGCGGCGCGAGCAGATTCGAAACGCGGCGGGGAATGACGGATTTTCCGGTCATGAGTTCACGGCTCCTGCCTGCGGATTATTGTTGCCGGGCGTCAGCGACGCCACGACGTCGGTGCGCGGGCCGAATTGTGTGATACGACCGTTTTCAAGCACGAGCAGTTTGTCGGCGACCTGCATGATAGTCGGGCGATGTGCGATCATGATGACGATAGCGCCATCATCGCGCGCGTGTTCAATGGCGCGCATCAGGGCGCGTTCGCCGATGGCGTCGAGATTGGAATTGGGTTCATCGAGCACGATGAGGCGCGGGCGATTATAGAGGCAGCGCGCCAGGCCGATGCGCTGGCGCTGGCCGCCCGAAAGCGTCAGTCGTCCGTCGCCAACCGGCGTGTCGTAACCGAGCGGCATGCGCCCGATCATTTCATGCACGTCGGCAAGGCGAGCTGCTTCCAGTACGCGGTGCGGGTCGCTGTCGCCCATGCGCGCAATGTTGTCCTTGATGGTGCCATCTAGAAGCGAGACCGACTGCGGGAGATAGCCCGCGATCTCGCCGAATGAGCCACGCTCCCAGAGATAGACATTGTTGCCGTCTAGAAAGACGCCGCCCGCAGTGGGTTTGACGATACCGATGAGCAGGCGCGCCAGCGTGGATTTACCAGCCGCTGAAGGGCCGACCACCCCCAGCACTTCGCCGGGCGAAATCGAAAACGAAATGCCCTTGATGATCGGAACCTCAACGCCGGGTGCGGCATAAATCAGCTTGTCGATCACCAGATCGCCATTGGGGCGTGGGGTTGGCATAGTCTGGCGCACGGCAAGGTTTTCGGACAGCAGCGACTGAACGCGCTTCCAGCTTGCTATGGCGCTGACCCATTGACGCCAGTTCTCGACAATGCGGTCGAAAGGCATCAGCAGTCGACCGATAATGATACTGGTGGCAATCATGGCGCCGGGGGTTATTTCCTGCTGCATGGCGAGCAGCGTACCGATGCCGAGTGAAGCGATCTGGATGATGAAACGTGCCGTGCGCGCAATCGACGACAGCGCTTTGACGCGGGTGCCGCCGAGGTCGAGAACTTCGAGCGCCTGCATCTGCATGGTGCGCCAGCGACGGGCGAGAGCGGGCAACATGCCCATGGCTTCGATGACTTCCGCATGACGCAGGCTGCTGCCGATTTTGGCCACCGCTTCAACATTGGCCTGATTGGCTTCCTGAATGAGATTGCGCGTCAGGAGATCAGTGAGCAGGCCGCAGGCGACCAGAATAACGACGGCTATGACGCCGATGACGCCGAGCATCGGATGCAGCAAAAACAGCACGCCGAGGAAGATTGGCGACCACGCCGCATCAAGAGGTGCATTGATGGCGGGGGAGGTCAGAAAATTGCGCAACTCTGTGAGGTCGCGCAGGGTTTGCGTCGCTTTCGGGAGACCTTGATCGACCGAAGCCTGGATGGCGGCCGTCAACACGGCCAGGTTGAGACGACGCACCAGAGCGGTGCCCATGGCTTGAAACGACAGCGCCCGGATGAACTCCAGAACACCGAAAACGACCATGGCACCGATGGCGAGAATCGTCAGCATGGTCAGCGTGTCGAGACTGCGACTGTTCAGGACGCGGTCGTGAACCTGCAACATGTAGAGTGGTACGGTGAGTTGTAGCAAATTGATACAGGCGCTCAAAAGCACGGCGTAAAGCAGCCCCGAGAGGAAGACGCGCCGAGCCCTGTAAATGAGGCTTTTCGGCGAAACTCCCACTTCGTCGGCGGCTTTTTTGCCGACGGAGCTCTTGCCATTTAGGTTCTTTTGGCCAGTATCGTTCATGCGCGGTCTGCCTTGGTATGGTCACAGGTCGTGGATATCCCTAAAGAGAGTCACCCATCTATCAGTATTATTCAAGTAATACCGCTTAGAATGTGACGGAAAAAAGTTATTACGGCGGGGAAATGCGAAAGGAGACAAGAAAATCTAATTGAAAATTTCTTCAAAATTTGAAGTAAAATTGAAAATGGAGAGTAAAAGATGCAAAAACTTCTGCACGAGGGAGTGGAAGTCGAAACATCAATTGACGGATATTCATCCGTTGATTTTCCTGAAGTAACCGCCGAGAAACAGGAACGCAGAAACCCGGTGCATACAGTCGTAATTACTCATTTCGAACTGGCCCGGATGATTGAAAGAGTGAACCGCCGCTTTGTGAGCCTCCTGAAGACGGAGCTTACCAAGTTGGGGGTAGAGGACATTGGCCCGGCACAGACGCTTGTTCTGATGGCGATTGGCGATGTCGAGCTCACTGTGGGTGAACTACTGGATCGCGGGCACTATGTCGGGTCCAACATTTCCTATTATTTAAAGCAGCTTACCGATGGCGGTTATGTTGATCGTGTTGCCTCGCAGCGAGACAAACGGTCTGCACGCATTCGTCTGACAGACAAGGGTGAACGCCTTTGCCTGAACCTGAAAAACGCCAGCAGGGACTATCATCATATCCTTGCTCGTGATGACGATGATCTTAGAAATCTCGAAATCGCATACCAGACTTTACACAGACTGGAATTGCTGTGGGGCAACGCCGCACGGTATGGCATTTGATGTTGATCGACGAATATCGACCAAAAAACCTACACGTTTTGTGACATGCATATAGCTTTTGTGCACAGACGTGGATTTGGTCAGTTCGCTGCTCTGGCCGGGCATCTGGCTGAAAGCGGACATGATGTAAGCCTGATTTGCGAGACGGTGGACCGTCGCCTCCCTGCGGTCCGCGTCATTCGCCACAGAGTTGAATCTGGTCCTCGCACCGATGGTGCGATGGCCAGATATCTCGAGGTTCCGGATCATCATACCCGGATCGGTTATCGTGTCGCCGAAACGCTTGAATCGATGGCGCGGCACGGTCAACCGCCGGACATAGTCATAGGTCATATCGGCTGGGGCAGCATGATGTTCGTCAAGGACGTGCTGCCCTCGACGCCGGCGCTTGGCTACTGCGAATTTTTCTATCGGGCGCATGGTGCGGATGTCGGCTTTGCGCCCGATGACAAGCCTGATGTGGAGATGCGTAAGCGGCTGCGGCTTAGAAACATGGCGCAGCTCGTGACGCTCGAAAGCATGGATGGCGGTTTCAGCCCCACGCACTGGCAGAAGAGCCTTTATCCGAAAGTGGCGCAGAATCGCATCGCCGTCGTGCATGAGGGTGTCGACACCAAGCTTTTCTATCCTGACCGTCACGCATCTTTGCAGCTGCCGGACGGTCGTGTTTTGAAGGCTGGAGAATCGCGCGTGATCACCTTTGTGTCGCGTGATCTCGAACCGTATCGGGGTTTCCCGCAGGCGCTGGAAGCGGCGGCGAAAGTCATCCGCCAGAACAAGGATGCCATATTCGTCTTCGTCGGGGGAGACGGGGTCAGCTATGGCACGCCACCTCCCGGTGGCGGATCGTGGCGGGAGCATCTGTTGCGCGATCATGATCTGCCGCCCGACAGGGTGGTGTTTCTGGGTTCCATCCCGCATGCCGATCTGCGCAAGCTCTACCAGATATCGACGGCGCATATCTATCTGACCTATCCGTTCGTGCTGTCGTGGTCGGTGATCGAAGCAATGGCGTGCGGCGCACTGATCGTCGGGTCCGACACGCCGCCGGTGCGCGAGGTGATCCGCGCCGGTCAGAACGGCCTGCTTGTTCCATTTTATGACACAGATGTGCTGGCTCAAACGGTGCTGGACGTTCTCGCCGACCCCGATGCCTGCCTCCCGATGCGGGCGGCAGCGCGCCGAACCATCGAAAATCGCTTTCGGTTGTCGGAATGTTTACGTCAGCAAAAAACGTTGATCGATGCAGTATTGAATGTCCGATGAGCAGTATGTGGCGACAATCGGGCATTCAAGTGCCTGTATTATAATATAATAGCCCGCAATTCTGCGTGTTTACGAGGTATAGTGAATATATCTGCATATTGTTTCAAATTTTGAATTAAACCATTTCCAATTATACGCAATATTATCATATAGTTGACGCTATATCACTGTTGACAATACATGGTCTGTATTTTCTCATTGTACTTGTAGGCCGAACCTCCCAATCGGCCATCAGACAATGGACGATTATGTTGAGCACACCACTTCCTGCGATCTCGGGGCGGAAGAACCGCCGCTATGCCATTGCTTCGATGCGTGATCGTGAAGCGCTGGAAGCGACTTCTCTGGGCGACGTGACTGCTTTCGTTGAAGGCGACGGCAAGCGTCTGCGTCTGGCGAATACATTTCCGCTCATTGCGGTTGCCGCTTCCGATGAAGGCGCGCACGAACTGAACGCCATACTGCAGCAGCTTTATCGCATGCGCACCATACCGGAAGTGCCGGTCGTGCGCGTTGACGAGGCTGGGCCGGAAACCGTGCCCATGCTGGTGACACAGTTGCTGGAAAGCAGTCTGGACCGCCTTGTCGGGCATGTCAGCAAGGTGCATGCGGAGCTTGCCATGTTGCGCCGCGAACGCGAAACGATGTTCGAAAATTATCGCGCCATCGAAGACGCCTTTCACGCCCGCAACTGGGATTCATCGACTGAGATATTCAGTCACGCGCCTCTGGTGGATCCAAAGGACGAAGGTTTTGCGCGCCTGCTGCGCGAATCTGAAATCGAGCAGCTTTTTCCGGTTTCAAGCTATGCCGTGTCCGGTTTCGCGCTGCATTTCCGCGATCTGCCCGCCAACCGCAACGGTCAGCTGATCGTCACGCTGGATTATCTCGAAAACGGCGAGGGCATTGCCGAATGGCTGGTACCTTATGGCACGCTGCATTCGGAGTGGAACTTCTTCTCGCTCCCGAAAGCCTGTGACGGCAGCCATCGCACCTTGCGTCTGCGCATATCGGCGACGGGCGGCGTGCCGCCGGAATTGTCTTTGGGCAATGTGATCGCCAATGAGCGCTATGCCGCGCGTGCGCGCATTCCGCATGCCGATCTCGACATGCGCCCGCTGGCGTTGAGAATCTTTACCGGCCTGCCGGGTGTGCGTCCGGCATCGCTGCCGAATGCCATTGTGCCGACCTCGATGATCAATGGTCGCAAGGTGGACGATTATCGTCTGCCGATCGAGCTGTTGCGCAATGTCTCCAATGTGTCGGTGACGCCGCTCACACCGGATTTCCCGACGGTGCGTTTTCTGGAACATGAAGACGCCATCGGTTGCCACCCGCTTGAAGAGGGTATCACCGCTGCTGCTATCCGACGTGTGGTTGCGCCGGGAACCGTGCGGATTTCCGCCCGTGCTGTGATAGACCATCCGGAAGGCCAGCCCTGCGCCGTCGGTCTGCTGCTCGTCAATCTGGCGTCCGATGCGCAGGAAGAAATCGGCGCGCTTGCTTCCATGGATCAACGGCGTTCGCAGGTCCTGTTCAGCGGCTGGTCGGAAGTGGCGCCCAATCGCCCCATCGACATCAACTTCATGCTCGAAGAGCCAATCGACCGCACGATGGATCTGGTCGTTTTGAGCAGGGCCGCCGGTGGGTCTGTCGATTTCTCATGGCTGAAGGTGTTCAACTTCCGTCTGGTCAAGCACGTTGAAGCCAGTCCCGCCCAAGAGGTGCTGAAAGAGGCTGCGAATGTACGATAGATCGAAGGATTTGATCGTCGTCGCCATGCCGCTCTACGGCCATGCGGCGCTGGCGCTTGAAGCGCTGGAATCGATCCTCACATCACAAACTGTGTTCCGCACGCAGATCGTGGTGTCGGTGGACGGCGATCCGCGCCGCGAAGTGTTTGACAGTCTGGCGCTCTATTCCGCGGCCCATCCGAATATCCATGTGATCTTTGGTGAAAATGCAGGGCCCGGTGGCGCGCGTAACCGCGCTGTCGATTATATTCTCGAAGAGATGCCTGACGTTAAAGCGGTCTACTTTGTCGATGCCGACAACCGTGTGCAGCCGCATACCATCGATACGCTTTACCGTAAGCTGCTCGCTTCCAATGCGGGCTGGGTCTACACGAATATCGACACGTTCTCGGTTAACTGGCGCGCCCATTATGGCGACAGCTATTCGCGGCTCATCCACTGTATCACGGACAATATTTGCGATACCGGCTCGATGATTTCTGCGGATGTATTCCGCAGCGGTGTCCGCTTCGATGATGACCGCCAGAACGGTTTTGAAGACTGGGAATTCTGGCTTTCGGCCATTGAAGCAGGCTTTGTCGGGACGCCGTGCCATGACACCGGCTTCGAATATCGTCTGCGTGCCGAAAGTCGCTTCAAGGAAGCCAATCGTGACCGTTCCGGTTCGATCAACTTTCTGCGCAAGCGGCACAAGGCGCTGTTCCGTCGCCCGACATTGGTCGGCTTCGAGCATGAGGAATGCCCACGTTACGGCGTCATTCGCGCGGGCGAGGGGACAGTCAGTCTCTTCACCGATCCGAGCCTTGGCGCGACCGATCTCAAGTTTGACGATGCGATCCGGGCGTTCTGGGGCAGTGTGTCGGAACCCGACAATTTCCATTTCCCGCCCTTTCTC
The DNA here is from genome assembly GCF_029909865.1 of Ochrobactrum sp. 19YEA23. Taxonomy (NCBI): domain Bacteria; kingdom Pseudomonadati; phylum Pseudomonadota; class Alphaproteobacteria; order Hyphomicrobiales; family Brucellaceae; genus Ochrobactrum; species Ochrobactrum sp. 19YEA23. The sequence goes on from NZ_JASAMQ010000003.1 coordinate 427,800, forward strand.
GCTTCATCCAACACCGAAACGCTGAAACTGCTGGCGCGGTCGCGTCTGTTTCCGAACATTCTGTCGCGACTGGAAAAGCTCTCCGAGCAGGCCAACATCGTTTTCGTGGAACTGACGAATGTTGAAAACGAGCGGCGGATCGATACCGAAATCATGCCGTCCGGCACACGGCAGCCACATGCCGATCTGATTTTCGTTTCGACCCGGCTGATCCGCGAGATCATCGAAAACGATGCGCTCAATTGGTTCGCGTCGCTTGGCACGCAGCAATTGTGGCCCACATCGGCTCGCATGAAAGTGCGCTTTCCTTTTCCGCGGGTGCGCCAGCGTCGCGCCTTGTCGCGACCGGAGCAATCCATGCTCAATCTGGTCACGTCGATCGCCACAAGCCCGCTGAAGCAGAGTGCGGCTATGCGCTGGACGTGGCGTCCGCGCCGCTTGCCCGCTTTGTCTGAAATGTATCAGGTGCTGCGCGATGAGCTTGGTGGTGGGCCTGTCCTGCCGCTCGCACATAATCCCGCGAAGAAGAAGACGGCCGCCGTTCTGGTGCCGAATGCATCGTTTGGCGGTGCCGAAAAGGTGGCCTATGCCGCAGGTCGCGAACTGAAGAATCAGGGCTTTGAAACCCACCTCTTTGTTCTCGGCAATGAACGTATGGACGTGCTGGACGAGTTCGACCAGTCCTTCGATTATCTTCATTTTTGGAAAGACGGTATTCCGGCCTGGGGCGATACAAATCGCTTCCTCGGGCAGGACTTCATCACGGAAGATCATCCGCTCGACTGGAGCATTCTGCGCGGTCAGCTTTCGGGCTTCGATCTGGTCGTGAACAACCACGTCATGGCGGCGCATCCGCTGATGGGCAAGCTGCGATCCGAAGGAACGCGCACGGCCTGCTATCTCCATGTGGTGGACGAAACGGTCTTTCGCCGTCAGGCTGGACAACCCTATGCGGCCATCGCTTTCGAACATGCCTATGATGCGTTTCTCACCTGTTCGGATCAGCTGAAAATCTATCTGCACAGTTTTGGCGTACCGTTCGAGAAAGTCTTCTCGGTGCCAAATGGTGCGAGCTTCTCCATCGATGCGAAGCAGCGCGCGCAGGTGACGGCTGCCCGCAAGGAAGGCCGCAAGGGGCGACCAATGCGCATCCTCTATATGGGCCGCCTCGACCGCCAGAAAGGCATCGACCGGCTGCATGATGCGATCATGAAGCTGAGAGAGCAGGGCATTTCCTTCGACGCGCAGGCGATTGGTGGAGAAATCCTCTCCGATGATCCGAGCGCGTCCTGGATGACGAAGCTGCAAGAGGCGGGCGTTCGTGTGTCGCCTCCGGTCTTCGACGGCAAGGACATTGCGAACCATCTTGCATGGGCCGATGTGCTTCTGATGCCTTCTCGTTGGGAAGGCGCGCCATTGATGATTGCCGAAGCGCAGCAGCTTGGCTGTGTGCCGGTGGCAACAGCGGTTGGTGCGGTTGATGAACTCATCAATCATGGTCGCGACGGCATCCTGATCCGCAATGGCAATGATGCGCAGATCGTCGCCGACATGACGCGCATCCTGACCATTCTTGCGCAGGACAATGACGCCCTGATGCGGACGGCTGAAGGCGCTCTTGCCTCCGCAGCGCATCGCACATGGAGCGCGGCATTTTCCGACTTCACGGATTGGGCCAATGAAATCAGCCCTGTCTATCCGAAATCCCGGCCTTCCCAGCCGGATGTTGCAGACGATGCCAGCGCGATTGCCGTTCTCCCCGGCCGCGCAGTTGCCTGATTATACCAGAAAGGTCGACCTATGAGCCGCCCAGCCAACCCACGAATTCTCGTCACTGGCATCCCGAGCCATTTGACCCGCCTTATCCAGCGCGCGGAAAAATCCCAGGTTTATTATTCGGAAAAGCAACGCGTACCGGAATCCAAGGAAAACTTTATCCAGGAACTGAAGAACATCAGTAATACGGGTAATTATCTGATCGGCGAGGGCGCAATGACTGCCCTTCTGCCATCAGCAAAGCATATTCCGTTCTGGCATCTCTATAACTGCGTCAATAATGGTGCGGGTCTGGAAGAGATCAACAAGGAATTCGACATCTGCGTCTTCACCTGCGCCAATCTTCTGCGCAAGGGCCTGTCTGCGGATGCGGAAGCTCTGGTCTTGTCGAAGCTGGACATGCCGGTGGTGATGCTGGGCATCGGCATTCAGAACCGCCCGGACATCGAAGGTGAAGATGGTCTGCCGGCGGGCACGAAGAAGCTTCTGGACGTGCTCAAGTCCCGCGAGCATTATTTCCTCACGCGTGGTGAAAACGCTGCCGGTTACCTGCGCGATCAGGGCTTTTCCTATGTCCGCCCGGTTGGCTGCCCCTCGCTCTATTTCCGTCCAGATAATATGCGCAAGGCGATCAGCCGCCTGCCGGATGTGAAGGTGGGCGAGGGCCGTACCGTCTTTACCGGCTATATGGGTGCGGAACTGGAAACCATCGGCGACATGAATGCGCTCAGCTCCGATGACGGACGCTCGGCCTATGTCGTGCAGGATGAGCTTTTGCATTTCGACATGCAGCTGGAGCCTGACACCAATGGCCGCGCCTACGATTCAACGACGGGCGAGCTAGTCGGGCCGCTCACCTATAAAGGCTCCGGCGATCTCAAGAAGAAGATAAGCGTTCACGCTTTTCTCGACACCAATCAGTGGCGCGCCTGGTGCTCTACCATGGATTTCTCCTTCGGTCGCCGCTTCCACGGCAATGTCATTTCCATGCAGGCCGGTGTGCCGAGCCTGATGGTGGCCGTCGATGATCGCATGCGTGAAATGCTGAATTTCTCCGGTTTGCCAAAGATCGACGCCCGCGATCTCAACGCAGCCAACGACCGGCGCGCATTCGTGAGCGATCATATTGCGGCGATGAACATCCCCGACGTGATCGAAAAATATTCGGACCGCGAACGCAATTTCCGAAGCGCTCTTTCAGAAATCGGCATTGGATAACTCCCGATCCTAGTGGTCTGATTCCAACATTTGCATCCCTCGGTTCAAGCGCTGAGCAAATGTCGGAATCAAAAGACCACTAGCAAGTATATGTATCTAGTGGATTTTTCGAATTTGACGTTTGAAACAGCATACGTGTCAGCCGGGATTCAAACGTCAAATTCAATCCACTAGAAGCCGTCTCATAACTCCAGCGAAGATGGATCATCATGCGCATAATGATTACCGGCATCCCGTCATATTTGATGCGGACCGTCGAAAGCGTTTCCGGGGCGAGCGTGAAGCATCGTCCCTATTTCGAACCCATCCGCACGAAGAAGGATGTGATCGATCAGGTCAAGAAGATTGCCAATACGGGCAATTATCTGATCGGCGAAGGTGCCGCCAACGCCGTGCGCGGCCACGACGTGACTTATGTTCCGTTCTGGCATCTGGCCAACAGCCTCAATTCGCCGGACACCTATGCGAAGCTCAATGAGAGCTTCGATCTGTGCCTGTTCGCCTCGGCCAATCTTTTGCGCCCGGGCTATGCGGCAACGACCGAATCCTTCGTCTTCGAAAAGCTGAACATGCCGATTGTCGTCATGGGTATCGGCATCCAGAAGAAGGAAAATCTGAAGGAAGAACTGCCGGAAGGCACACGCCGCTTCCTTGAAATTCTGCGTCGCAAGGAAAGCTTCTTTCTGACGCGCGGGCATTTCACGGCGGAATTCCTCAAGGACGCGGGCATGAAATATGTCCGCCCGACTGGCTGTCCGTCGCTCTATTACGCGCCGGATCAGATGAAACGTTCGCTGAGCCGCCTTGCCGATCCAAGCCTGGCCGACGCGCAGAAGATCTCCTTCGGCGGCTATCTGGGCAGTGTTGCCGATACGATTGTGGACGCGCATGCACTGCTCGAAAAGGACAGTGTCGCAAGCTATGTCCTTCAGGACGAAGTGATCGTTTACAATATGAACATGGCCGGTGAAGACCACTCCGAAGCCTATGATCAGGCGGCAAGCCGCATCACTGCTCCTGTCGAGTACAAGCATATGGAAAAATGGCAGCGCAAGAACGAGCTGCTGGTGTTTTTTGATACGCACAAATGGCGCAGCTGGATTTCCAGTCAGGATTTCGGCCTAAGCCGTCGTTTCCACGGCACGATTATCGGCATGCAGTCCGGCATTCCAGGGCTGATGATCGCCGTTGATGACCGTATGCGCGAAATGTTGGGCTTTGTCGGCTTTCCGCATATCGATGCCAGCGTCTGGAACCGCGAACCGCAGAAGAAGGCTTTTCTGCGCGACTTCCTTTCGAAGATCGATGTGCCCGCCGCCATCAATCGCTATTCGGAATGCGAAGCCAACTTCAACGGCGCGCTAAAGGATATCGGCATACGATGAAACGGACGGTCATGAGCACCGGGGGCAGGAAACGGGCAATCGCAGCGCTTTTGGGTGTTGTCCTGCTTGGCATAATGCCGAACAGTGCTCTTGCCGATACGCGTTTCGGCGTCAACCGGGTCAATATGGCCTGGTTGCCCGCCGCAGAGCGCGAACGGATCTTCGACCAGATGGTGAAGAATGGTGTGGTCGCCGTGCGGCTGTCGCTGACGCGGCCTATCGACCAGAGCATCGATGCGGTGCGGCTTGCGCATGAAAAGAAGCTGGCCGTGCTGCTCGAAGTCTCGCTGAACAATGTGGATTTTTATCCTGAAGGCACCAAGCCCCGTTCGGGGCGAGGCCGGATCTGGGACATGTACCGGCTATCGGACATTGATCCGAAACGTTTCCAGACAGCGATTGGTGATGCGCTTCAAAAGATCGATGCGCTTGGCGTGAAGCTGATCGGCGTCGAAACCGGCAATGAAATCAACTGGGGTGCCTATAATGGTGATCTGGCTATTTTGCCGAGCGAAAAGACCAAGACTGCTCGCTCGTTGAGTGTAATGGAAGAACTTCCCATCGTGGAGAAGGGCGCGGAGAAATATGTTGAACTGCTGCGCGCCGTTCGTGCCGAACTGGCGAAGACCAAGCTCAATGCAAACGCCAAGGTGGTTTCAGCGGGGCTATCGGACATCCCCTTTGCGGATGCGGATCGGCGCGGGATCGATACGGTCGATCCGGAAGCCTTCACTGGTCTTCTGAAAAAACATGGTCTCGATGCGGTGGCTGACGGCTACGGTATTCACATCTATCCGGGCAGCAGCGGGACGCGCGCCGCGCGCGCAAAGCACGTCGAGAAGGCGCTTTCTTTCTGCGGCGGTGCCGATGGAAAGCCATGCTGGATTACCGAATGGGGCTTTGCCAACAAATCCAAAGCCTGCCCGGCAGATGACAATAATCGCCAGCAACTGGTGGAGAAGGCGCGGGAACGCTTCCGTCAGATGATGGATAGCGGCCAGATCGCGGCCGCTTATTATTTCGATTGGGACGAGGGAACTTACGGCGTCTGGCGTTGCGGGGCTCTGACCCCGGCAGGTCAGGCCGCAACGGTGACGAAATGAAACTCAAGACTGTAATCATTGGCGGTTCCAACACCGTCATGCTACCCGGCTATCTGCCGACCCTGCTTTCGACCATGGCGCGTCGCGGGGTAGAGCTGGACATTATGGCCGACCTCGCGGTTGGCGGTACGACGAGCGCCTTCGGCCTCTACCAGCTGAAGATTTTCGAGCAGCTGGAAGACTGCGAATTGCTGCTGATCGAATATGCGATCAATGATGCTTTCGTTTATGGCGACGAGCGTAGACCCTTCCGCCACTGGGCGCGGTTCTATGAAGGTATCATTCGCTACGCGCTGGAGCGCAATCCAAATCTGCGGATCGCAACGCTTGTTTTCGGCGCGCGCAACGGGTCGTTCCTGAACTCGGTTCCGTCCATCGACGCGGGCATCAATTACATCTCACAATGGTATGGCACGATCTGCGCCGATGTTTCGCGCATGTTGATGCAGCAATATGGCCGCGATGCCGTGACCAATCCGTCTTTCTATCTCGATCAGGGTCACTATTCGCGTCCCATCAGTACAACCATCGTTGCCAATCTGATTGCCGATGTGCTGGAACCAGCGCTTTCAATGCCCCATCGGCCAAAGGCGCTGCCCTTTGCCATCGATCCCTACCACTTCGCCAATGCACGCGCCTTGAGCGGTGTGCAGCTATGCAAGCGGTTGGGACGGACGCCGGTGGAATATAGCAATCGTCGTTTTTCGATTTCGGCAATTGACCTTGGCACTGACCGAATGCGCTTTGAAGTCGATAACGGCCAGTTGCTGGCGGTTGGCTATGTCTGTGATCCACGCACGTCGCCGCTTGATATTCGTATTGGCGATGAGTTGCACCGTGCCGCGATGATGAAGGGCGGTGTGCGTGACGGGACGTACAAGTTCCTCGCCTCAATGCTCAGCTTCGAGTTTCTCTATGGTGCCAGTCTGCTCGATGCGCGGGGCAATGTGGCGCTTACGCTTTCTGGTGCGGATAGCGATGTGGAGCATAAGCTGCATGTTCCGAAGGACAGTGTCCGTCAGGATAATTTGCCTGCCGACCCGGTTCTGCCGATCACCGGCATATTGTTTTCCGGCAATCTGAAAGTCATGTCGCTGGAGAAGAAAGTCGTGACGAACGAGCCCATCTCGGAAGCGGCGCAATAGAAGTTACTCGACGAAAATCTTGACGCTTGCCGCACGGCCTGCGGCGTCGATGACGGTCAGGGTCGAATAGCCGGTGCCGTCCGGTTGCCATGTGGCAGTGCGGCGGCGCTCCGGTTCTGCCACGGGCTTGCCGTTGGCGAGCCAGCGGAATGGTGCGCGGCCACCCTGCAATTTTAGCACGAGCGGCGAGGCGGTTTCAGTTAGCGCCTTCAAATCCACATGTGCGCCATCCGGCGGAAAGATAATGCGCGGCGCGGGTTCCGTGGACGCCTTCAACACCGGGAGCGAATCGCTGGCGGATGAAAAACGCGTTTGCGTTACCGGCAGATCGGCGCGTGCTGTTCGGAATGCTCCGGCTGGCGCGCGCGGCAGTGGCACCGAAACCACGCCCGACTTGACGAATGCATCGAACAGGATCGGCGCGGCAGATGCATAACCGGCAAGCCCCGGCACGGAGCCGCCATCAGCGCGACCGACCCAGACGCCGAGAACGTAACGTCCGTCATAGCCGACCGACCACGCATCGCGATAACCATAGGATGTTCCGGTCTTGTAGGCGAGGCCACGGCGTGGCGCGCCCTGTGGTGGCACGACGCCAGCCAGAATATCTCCGATCTGCCATGACGCCTGTTCGGTGAGAATGAGGCCGGACGGTTGCTTCGGCTCTGCCGTTTCGGTTCCGTCACGCAGGGCTGCACCGCGCCCACCATTAGCAAGCCCCGTATAAAGCTGCACCAGATCGCGCAGGCTGATACCAGCACCACCAAGCCCGATGGCGAGACCGGGCGGCTCGTTCTTCGGCAGTTGCAGATTGATGCCCGCCTGCCGGAACCGCGTGGTCAATCGCGCAGGGCCAATGGCGTCCAACAGGCTGACAGTGGGGACATTCAGCGACATTTGCAGCGCTTGTCGGATGCTCACATCGCCCTGATAGCTCATGTCGAAATTGCGCGGACGATAACCGGCAAAGTCCTGCGGGCGGTCTTCGATAATGGTTTCCTGCGCGATCATGCCCTGTTCGAAGGCAAGCCCATAAATGAATGGCTTGAGCGTCGATCCGGGTGAGCGCACGGCGCGGGTCATGTCGATCCAGCCCTGTCGTCTGCCATCGAAATAATTCGCCGATCCGACTTCGCCGAGAATATTGCCGTTGCGGCTATCGGCCAGCACCATGGCCACCGACACTTTCGGTCCCAGTTTTGATGCTGCTTCTCGGGCAGAAGCTTCAAGCCCGCGCTGGACGGATTTCTTCAGCGTCAGTGTGTGACGAGCTTCCGTCGGCGCTTTCTTCAGCGCCAGATCAGCAAAGTGAGCGGCAAGTGCTGGCAAGGCATGACGGGTTGCGGACATGGCCTCGCGCTTGCCGCGTTCGGCTTCGTCGATGGTCAGGACATCGGCCTGAACCATCCGTGTCAAAACGCGATCACGTGCCATGCGTGCTGTGCTGGCGGCGCGGTCCGGGCGACGACGTTCCGGCAATTGCGGCAGGGCGACCAGCATTGCGGCTTCCGATGTGTTGAGCCGCAGCGGCTCCTTGCCGAAATAGGCGAGCGATGCCGAGCGCACGCCTTCCAGATTGCCGCCATAAGGGGCAAGTGTCAGATAGCGCTCCAATATCTGGTCCTTGCTCAGACGGCGCTCGATCTGCACCGCACGGGCGAGCTGGCGGAATTTGGAGCCGAAGCTGCGACTTTCGCGTGGCTCAATCAGCCGGGCAAGCTGCATGGAGAGGGTGGAGCCGCCGGACACGATACGCTGATTGCCGGCAAGCTGTACCGCTGCACGCGCCAAGGCCCATAGATCGATACCGCTGTGATCGTAGAAACGCTTATCCTCATAGGCGATGAGCATTTTCACGAATTTCGGATCGACATCTTCAATGCGCGTGTTGAGACGCCAATAGCCGTCCGGTGTCGCATAGGCGCGCAACAGTTCGCCGTCGCGATCCATCACTTCCGTGGATATGGTCAGACGTTCAGGCAAGGGAGGAGGAAAAGCGCGGTCAAGCCAGTTAAGGCCGACCGTCGCAAGAGCGGCGATGCCGAGAATTGCGGCACCGCCAATCGCTATTTTCCATCGCCGTTTCATGTGTTGATCGTGGCCTCACCGGAAAAGGTTACGGCGCAGCAACCTCCATCATTCCGGTCGAAGTGCGGGCAGAATACTGCGGACGATACATGTCTTCGACAGTGGCTGCCGGATGGGTGTAAAGCCCAGGTGTCACCGCACGCACCACATAAGCAAGCACGATCTGTTTTTTCTCGCCTGCCGAACGGTCGAATGCTGCGACGAAACGATCATCGCGGAATTCGAGATGCGCTGCCTCGGTGCTTTCGAGCCATGGGAAATTGCCGAGATCGGCACTCGAAACCAGACCCGGATTGTCGATTTCGAGACCGGCTGGCAGAAGATCGGTGACCAGCAGGCGCGATTGCCATTGTTGCAGATCGTCGATCTTCAGCACCACGACGAAACGCTCGTTCTGGCTGATGCCCGTGATATTGGCTTCCTGCCCATCGAGCGTGTAATAAGCGCGCTCGATGTTGAAGCCTTCGCCACCGGCGGGCAGCGATTGTGCGGGCGGCGCAACGGCTGTCACCACGGCATCCACGGCATCGCTGCCCCGGTTCGTCACGACAAGCGGCTGAGCTTCAAGCGCATTGCCGTTGACCCGTTCGGAGAAAGCGCCCTCATGGGCGGCGCCGTTGATGTCGAGATTGATCCCGGCATTGTTCTCCTTGAGACCACGGGCTGCGAGCAGCATCCATGCCTGATCCTGTGTGCTGAGATATTTTGCACGGTCGCGTTCATAACCGACAAGCGTGACGAGCGAAGGCAGCACTTTCGGTGCAGGCTTGCTTTCTGCGGCCAGTGCCAGCATGGCCGCACCATCACGCAACCGCGAACCATAATCGGAGCGATTATAGTCGAATGCCGTGTTGGTGCTTGCGCGGTCGAGCGCGACATTAAACACCCGGTCCGAACGCTGCTGGTCGCCGTAAAGCGCCAGCCCTGCGGCCAGCTGGGCGATTGCCATCGGGCTTGTAAAGTTATCGAGCTGCGTATCCGCGTAATAACGCAGGTCGCCGACCGAAGCCTTCTTGTTGCGCGCCAGCACATAGAGCGAATAGGCGATTTCGCTGCCGCGATCCTTGGCGTCGGTGGTATAGCCGAGCGCGTTTTGCAGATTGGAAAGCGCCGAGAGCAGGGCTTCCTGCGGCACCACATAGCCTTTTTCGCGGGCACGGGTGAGGAAGTCGGTGACATAGGCGTCGAGCCACAGATCGCCGGAACCGGGTCCCCACAGGCCGAACGAGCCGGACGAGGACTGATAGCTAAGCACGCGATAGATTGCGTCCTGTACGCGCTTCTTCAGTTCATCCTGATCGCCATGACCAGCACTTGCTTCGGAGCCTGCCGCCATTTCGCTCAAGTAAAGCAAGGGCAAAGCTCGGCTGGTCGTCTGCTCGGCGCAACCATATGGATAGCGGTCGAGCGCCATCAAAAGTGACGGCACATCAAATGCCGCACTTCGGGTGATGCCAACGCTGACAAAAGCACCGTCGAGCAGGCTTTCCGACAGCAGGCCGCCATCGATCTTGAGGCTGCCGCCATTGGCGGGGAGACTGACCACCTGACGTGTCGTCACGGGCAGATCAACCGGGCGGACCGGTAATGACAGGTTCTGTTCGATGGATAGTCCGGCGTCGTTGTCGAGCCGGATCGTAATATTGCCCTGTCCCGTCTTCTGCGCGTTGAGCGGCACGGCGACAGACTGGCGTTTGCCACCGGCAAGCGCGAGCGTGTCAGGATAAGAGCCGATCTCCGTGCCGAGATTGTCGCTCGTTTCGACGCTCAGACGATAATTTCCGTCAGGCGCGTCCGTGTTGGCGATATCGAGGCGCAGTGTCGCCTGATCTCCCGGCGCCATGAAGCGCGGCAGGCCAGCTGTAATGACAACCGGATCGCGCACGATCACATCGCTGGAAGCGTGGCCCACGGCCTTGTTTGTCCAGGCCACGGCCATGACACGGGCGGTTCCGTTGAACTGCGGAATATCGAAATCAACGGTTGCCTTGCCATCGCTATCGAGTTCGACAGGGCCAGAGAAGAGCGCAACCAGCTTCTCGGTCGGCGGGCTGCCTTCCGCAGCCATGTTGCCGCCGTCACCGCCGGTGCGCAGCTTGCCGGTGGTGCCCAGCGAACCATCGATAAGGCGTCCATACATGTCGCGCAGTTCAAGGCCGAGCTGGCGCTGGCCGAAGAACCAGTTTTCCGGATTCGGAGCCTGATAACGTGTCAGGTTTAGTATGCCGACATCGACAGCGGCAACCATGACATAGGCCTGCTCGCCGCCTGCATTTTCTACCGAAACAGGAACCGAAAGCGTGCCACGCGGGGTGATTTTCTCCGGCGGCGTCAGCTTGACGGCCAGTTGTTTGTCGGCGGGATCGACCTTCAGCCATTTGAGGCCGATGGCGCGGGCGGGCATGCGGCTTTCCTGCGCGCTGCCTGGGCGGAAAAGCGTTGCGGTGACGTAAGCGCCAGCGCCCCAGTTTTCGCCGACTGGAATGTCGATGGTCGCACCGTCAGCCGATACGCTCTCGCTGATTGTCGTCAGCAGTTTTTCAGCGCCGATGGTGATCAGCAGCTCACCGGCAAAACGCGGGCTGATCTTCAGCTTCGCGGTTTCACCGGCTGCGTAATGATCTTTGTCGAGCGCGATTTCGAGGCCATCCGGCGTTTCCGTTGAGGTCGCGGCCACATACCAGCCCGCGTCGAATTCGTAGCTTGAAGCCGGACCGGAAGCGTCGCCCGTCTCGATTTCAAGGCGATAGCGACCCCAGTCGACCGGCTGGGTGATGCTGGCTTCCGCATCGGCCTTGAGGTCGATCTTGCCGGTAGCAACCGACTTGGTGAAGGTGACCGGCTCGTAGTTCCAGCTATTGCCGCTGCGATACCATTGATAATTGCGCTCGACCTTAACCAGCGACCAGACCGCACCGTCAAGGTTCGTGCGATTGCCGTTGGCATCCGAAGCGATGAAACTGAATTTTGCAGTGCCGCCTTGCGGAACTTCGTCACCGGAGAAATCCGGCCTGATGCCGATCATCGATCCTTGCGGACGAACGGCAAGGTCGAGCTTGCGTTCCACGGCGCGACCGCCGCTTTCGCGCATGCGAACAGTGACAGCTGCGTTGATAAGACGGGTGGTGGATGGCAGGTCATCGATCACGACCGGGAAGGTCGCCTTGCCATCGTCGCCAACCTTGGGCAACTGATCCAGCGGCAGGCGGGTGGCTTCGCCCTGACCTTCATCGGCAAGACCAAAATAATAGCCTTTGAAACGGTCCCAGTCGCGCTTGGTCGAAAGCGTGACTTCACCTTCCAGCGCCAATCCAGCCGCGGGCGCGCCATAGAGGAAGCGGCCATCGACGGTTACATTGGCAGCTTCACCGCTGGCGATTTCGGGCTTGTCCGATGTCAGGTCGAACTCAATGCGGTCCGGCACGAAATCTTCAACCAGGAACATCTGCGAGGCGACCGCCGGTTGCTTGGGGTCGGTATAGATATTCAGGCTCCAAGTGCCGCGCATGGCATTGGCGGCCAATGTCAGGTCGACGGAATGCCCGCCAGCCTTGCTGCTATCCGACACAAGGCGACGATCCTCCACGCCGTCCGGGCGTGTGAAGATGAAAGTCAGCGGCAGGTTGTCGACGGCCAGCGACGCATCATCCCGGGCGAGCGCTGCGGCATGAACCACTTCGCCTGCACGATAGATGCCGCGTTCGGTCCAGGCATAAACGTCGAGCGCCTTGGGCGCTGCGCGCCCGGAGACGCCGCGATCGGAAAGGTCGAAGCCTGCACGCGCCATATCGAGGAAGACAAAATCATCTTCACCTTGATTGGCCATCAGCACGGCAGGAACCATGCCGTCGGAGCCGCGGGTGAGACCTGCGGTAAAGGTGGCACGACCATCGCTATCGGTTGTCGCTTCGCCCAACACTTCGTTGTTGCGAGCCAGCAATGTCAGCTTGACGCCGGAAAGCGGTTCCGCTGTTTCGAGCGAACGCGCAAAGACATTGATGCCGTCCTGACCGGTATAGGTCGAAAGCCCGATATCCGACACGACGAACCATTGGGTCGCCTTGGTGTCATAGCTCTCGCCGCTCGCCTTGATTGGCTCTGCGGTCAGCACATAGACGCCCGGTTTTCGCTGTGGCAGTGCTTCATCGATGGGGAAACTGGTGGTGACTTCCTTGTTCAGCTCTGCGGCAGCGGTGTCGATTTGGCCTTTCCAGACGGGTGCGCCCATCTGGTCGGAAATTGTGCTGACATCATAGCCGTCGAGCTGGCGCAAAAACTGGTAGCCGGACAGAAGCTGCGTCAAGGAACGGTCGCCGATGCGATAGAGCTTTACCTTGGCTGCGCTCATATTGACGCTGACCATTGGAATGCCGCGACGCGCCTTGGCAGGCAGTACAAAGCTGTCGCCGGTAAAGCGCACCGATGGAGCACGGTCCTGCACATAGACGGACAGGGTTACCGGTGCTGGCAGCGTTTCACCGATGGCGGCAGGCAATCCGGCGCGGAATGTCACGCTATAGGTGCGGCCATGTTCCAGACCTTCGACGCAGATCTGGCGATCCTTGGCTTCAATAGCCTTGGGTGCGGCGCTGTCCAATGTCACGAAGCTGGAATAGTCGGTGTCGCTCTTGACCAGTTCTTCGGAAAACTGCGCGCAGATACGTGGCGATGCATTGTCGTTATCGACACTGTGGTCGACGATGCGGAAACCCTTGCGCGCCTTTAGGTCTTCATAGGCGGCGCGAACGGAAGCCGAATTGACGATATTGAGGCTCGCATCATAGGCCTGAAGGGCGGGCCGGGACAATTCGCGACGGTCGAGCGCCTGTGCCATCGCATTCAGTGCGTCGGCACGCGCGGCCTTGCTGCGCGAGGTCTGATAACCGTTCCAGGCTGCGGATGTCGCGTCGCGCTGGAATTTGGCCGTCTCTTCGCTGTTGGAAGGTTCCGTTGCCAAAGTGGCGAGAGCCAACCCGGTCCAGAGCGTGCTGTCGTCAGGCGAAGCGCCGGCTGCGGCAGCAAACTTTTCCATCGCCGTGCGCGGGTCGCTATTGGCGAGAGCGGAGGCAGCTTCGGCCTTCAGCGTGCTGAGGCCTTCGTTACTATCCGTAGCTAAAATAGCCGTGCGGAAACGGCGGGATTCATCGACAAGATTGTCAGCGAAGAATGTAACAGCTGGCGGCGCGCCGATGTCGGCTTTCGCTGTATCCTTGGTTGCGCCCGATACAACCTTACCGGCTATGGAGCCAACCGAAGGATTGAGCTTGTTGAAATCCGTCTTGAGGAAGCACCACTTGACCTTCGGATTATAGGTGAAGGCGCGGCAGGCATTGTCACCGAGGCAGGTGCTCTTGCACTGGTCCAGCGTCACGTTCTTCTGGGTGCGCAGGTCGAAGCCGAAATAATCGCTATCTTCGGTGATTTCGATACGACGCGTTTCAGCGGCGTTCGAAGGAGCGGGCGCAATGGCAAGCCCTGCGGTCAAACCGGTGATTGCAGCCAGCGTCAGGAAAATCTGTGCCCAAAGCGCACGACCCTGCTGCCGTTTGAAACCGTTAAGCATTTGCCTCTCCTTGCGATTTCGGTGCCCGGTCAATGTCCCCTGACAGAGCGGAAAGAATCTGCGCCATGTGAAGCTTGCGCACAACCCAGAGTCAAGTTGCTTTGCTAATATATACAGTGTTCAATCATCATCACCCGCAATTATGACGGCTGTTTCAGCTCCATGTGCCAAGCGTGCTTTCGGCGTGCAAATTGAATGAGACGTGTCGCGATTGAGACTGAGCCTTGCTCCCTTCGCCGTTACGTTTTCACTTTCTGACATCTTCGTTTGTTGTCCAACCTGGAGGAGGTAGACATGAGCAGGAACCGTGGCGTCGTCTATATGCGACCCGGAAAAGTCGAAGTGCGTGACATCGAAGATCCGGTGCTGTCTGCACCCGATGGGAGGAAACTGGGTCACGGTGTCATTCTGAAAGTCATCTCAACCAATATATGCGGATCGGACCAGCATATGGTGCGCGGACGCACGACCGCGATGCCGGGGCTTGTGCTTGGCCATGAAATTACTGGCGAGATCATTGAGAAGGGTTCCGATGTCGAGATGCTCGAGGTCGGCGACATCGTGTCGGTGCCGTTCAACGTCGCCTGCGGCCGTTGCCGCTGCTGCAAGGAGCAGGACACAGGCGTCTGCCTGACCGTCAATCCGTCGCGTGCTGGCGGCGCCTATGGCTATGTCGATATGGGTGGCTGGATCGGCGGGCAGGCCCGTTACGTCATGGTGCCTTACGCCGATTTCAATCTGCTGAAATTCCCCGATCGTGATCGGGCTATGGAGAAGATCCGCGATCTGACCATGCTGTCGGATATTCTGCCGACCGGCTTTCACGGCGCGGTCAAGGCGGGTGTTGGTGTTGGCTCGGTGGTCTATGTGGCCGGGGCCGGACCAGTCGGGCTGGCCGCCGCAGCCTCGGCGCGAATTCTTGGCGCAGCTGTCGTGATGGTTGGAGATTTCAACAAAGAACGTCTGGAACATGCACGCAAGGTGGGTTTCGAGCCGATTGACCTTTCCGCCAGCGACCGTCTCGGCGACATGATCGCGGAAGTTACCGGCAGCAACGAAGTGGATAGCGCCATTGACGCTGTGGGCTTCGAGGCCAGAGGCCATAGCGGGGGGGAACAGCCAGCGGTCGTGCTGAACCAGATGATGGAAATCACGCGCCCTGCTGGCTCCGTTGGTATTCCGGGGCTCTACGTGACGGAAGATCCGGGCGCGGTGGACGGTGCGGCCAAGCAAGGCAGCCTGTCGCTTCGCTTTGCGCTCGGCTGGGCCAAGGCGCAGTCGTTCCATACCGGTCAAACGCCGGTTCTGAAATATAACCGGCAGTTGATGCAGGCGATCCTGCACGGGCGTCTGAATATTGCTGAAATCGTCAACGCGGAAGTCATTTCGCTTGAAGACGCGGCGGCTGGTTATGAGAGCTTCGATCAGGGCGTAGCAAAAAAGTTCGTTCTCGATCCGCACGGTATTCTCGGTAAAGCCGCGTAACCTTGCGAAAGACCGAAGCGCTGCGCCCTCGCGCGGCGCTTCTGTTGTCGCCTATTCCGCGCAGCTACGCTAGAACAGCGGGTGGTAGCGACGATGCGGAGATTTCAATATGACCGACATTCGCCTCAAACGAATTTATGAAGCGCCATCAAGCGATGATGGCTATCGGGTTCTGGTTGATCGCGTTTGGCCGCGCGGCATGACCAAAGAGAAAGCCGCTATTGATCTCTGGGCAAAAGATATCGCCCCGTCCACGGAGCTTCGCAAATGGTTCAATCATGATTCGGCGAAGTGGGGCGAGTTTCAAAAACGCTATCTTGCCGAACTGCAAGATAGGTTGCCGGACCTCAAAGCACTGGTTGCAAAGGCCGGTGATGTGCCGCTGACATTGCTCTACGGCGCAAAGGACGAGGAACACAATCAGGCCGTCGTGCTGCACGAATTCATGCAGAATATCTGATTAGACAAGGTTGTTAGGCTCTAGCATGCAGAATATCTGATTAGACAAGGTTGTTAGGCTCTAGAACGAGAGCGCCATCAAATCGCGCCGGATTTGGTCGCCATTACCGTGCGAGAGATTCTTTTCGATTTCCGCATGGGTTGAGGTCCAGATAGGAACCGCGGCAGCCAAGGCCGCCTTGCCATCCGGTGTCAGTTGCAGCAGGCGCTCGCGGCGGTCGGCGGGATTGACCAGTATTTCCACCCAACCCTGTCTTTGCAGGGGCTTCAGCGCTGCGGTGAGGGTGGTCTGATCCATTGCCAGCAATTCAGCCACCGGTTTCATCGGCGGTGGCGCTGGCCGGTTGAGTGACATCATCAGGGAGAACTGCCCGTTTGTCATGCCAACCGGACGAAGAGCCTCGTCGAAACGCCGCGCAAGCGCGCGAGCTGCACGCTGGACATGCAGGCAGAGGCAGGTATCTCTGACCAAAAGGGTTGTTTCAAAAGGTACTTCGGCGGCGTTTGACATGATCCATTAATATTGATATCAATGTAAATCGTCAAGCAAATATCCCGATATAAACTGGGCGTTTTACAATCCGGGGGGCGGAGGAGGACTTGCATCATGAATGAAGTCGTATCCCGCGAAGTCTGGCTTGAGGCGCGTCGCGCGCTTTTGGCCAGAGAAAAGGAAGCGACGCATCTTCGCGATCGCGTCAATCAGGAAAGACAGGCATTGCCTTGGGTCAAGGTGGAAAAAGACTATGTCTTCGACACCCCGACCGGGCGTCGGACGCTGGCTGAGCTTTTTGACGGGCGCAGTCAGCTGGTTGTCTATCACTTCATGTTCGGGCCGGAATGGGAGCAGGGCTGCGTTGGCTGTTCTTTCCTGGCCGATAATCTCGACGGCGCGCTGGCGCATCTCAACAATCACGATGTCACGCTTGTCGCTGTCTCGCGTGGGCCTCTTGCAAAGCTGGAAGACTATAAGCGGCGCATGGGCTGGCATTTTCCATGGGTGTCGTCCTATGGAGGCGATTTCAACTTTGATTTCCATGTGTCGTTCGACAAGGCCGAGATCGAAGAAGGGCGCGTTTTCTACAATTTCGACAGGCTGGCGCCAGAGCAGGCGCATGATGAACTGCCCGGCATGAGCGCCTTCATCAAGGCTGATGACGGCATGATCTACCACACATATTCCAGCTATGCGCGCGGTATCGAGGAGTGGATCAGCACGCTGATGATCCTCGACCGGGCACCGAAAGGGCGTAACGAAAATAGCACCATGCATTTCGTGAAACGCCACGATGAATATGCTGCGCCAGCGGCAAAGCACAGCTGTTGCAGCTGAACGCTGAATTCAAATTCTGGGAGGAATGACAATGAAAGACGGAGCATCACCGTTCGTCTGGTACGAACTCATGACTGAAGATGCCGCCGAGGCCGCGAAGTTTTACGGCAACGTCGTCGGCTGGAATACGAAAGACTCGGGCGTCCCCGGTGTAAATTATACCCTTCTTGAAGCGCCGGGCTGCGCCGTTGCCGGTATGATGGCGCTTTCCGATATGCCCAGTGGAGATTGTGGCGCAAAACCCGGCTGGCTCGGCTATATCGGCGTGGCCGATGTGGATGCTATGTCCGAGAAGGTTACCGCCGCAGGCGGCAAAATCCTGCAACCGGGCTATGACATTCCAACCGTCGGGCGGTTTGCCATCGTGTCAGACCCGCAGGGTTCCGTCTTTGCGCTCTTCGAGCCGAAAGACCCGCCTGAACCACCAGCCGATTTTGGTTCGCGCAAGGTGGGCCACCCCGGTTGGCATGAGCTTTATGCCAAGAACGGCGAAGAAGTCTTTGGTTTTTATGAGAAAGTGTTCGGCTGGAAGCTCTCTCGCGACTTCGATATGGGAGCCATGGGCAAATACAAGATCTTCAGCATAAACGGTGCAGACGCGGGCGGCATCATGACAGCCCCGCCAAATGTGCCCAATGGCTGGGGCTTTTACTTCATGGTGGATGGAACGAACGCCGCTGCTGAACGTGTCAAATCGCAGGGTGGCACGGTTACATTCGGGCCGACCGAAGTGCCGAATGGCGAGTGGATCATCCAGTGTCTCGATCCGAAAGGCGTGGCTTTCTCGCTGGTTTCAGCGACGCAATAAGGGGCACGCGCGAAAGCGCATGAAACCAGAGCGTCAGGCGGCTTCTGATTTTAAATCAGAAGTCGTCTTCGTGATGATAATGGCGCAGATAGGCGAATGCTGTTCCCACCAGAACCGGCAGAAGCAAGATTCCTGTCCAGAATATAATGTTGCTCATTTTCTCCCTCCCTGTTGCCCTCAAACCGAAACGATAGCCTGAGACAGTATGCGGGCACTTCGAACAACGCAGAAAGCGGACATTTGTTCCAGCCAGCATCGCTTGCGCGTAAAGCTATTGCCATAACGTCCGCGTTTGAGTAGAAGTGCGAATACATCAAGAGTTGGGGAGACGCCCAACGCCAACCTGCCGCTCCGGGCAAGGTGGTACTCCCTGACAAGGGAGGATGTGGCCAAACCGGCAACTATGCGGATAAAGCCACTCGCGTCTACCTGACAGAATTAGGGACCGACGCGATCATGCCGATAAAAATTCCTGACGATCTGCCAGCAACCAGTGTTCTCCAGGCCGAGGGCGTTATGGTCATGCGCGAGGCGGATGCCGTGCGTCAGGACATACGGCCCCTGCGCATCGGCCTGCTCAATCTGATGCCGAACAAGGCGACCACCGAAACGCAGATTGCACGCCTGCTGGGCGCGACGCCGCTTCAGGTGGAGCTGACACTCGTGCGCATTACCAATCACGTCGCACGCCATACCTCCGCCGATCACATGCTTTCTTTCTACCGTCCGTGGGAAGATGTGCGTGATGAGCGCTTCGATGGCTTCGTGATCACCGGTGCGCCAGTGGAACGGTTGGATTTTGAAGACGTCACCTATTGGGATGAGTTGCAACGCGTTTTCGACTGGACACTGACCCATGTGCATCGCTCGCTGAACATCTGCTGGTCTGCGCAGGCCGCCGTCCATCATTTCCATGGCATGGGCAAGTATGAATTGCCGGCCAAGGCATCGGGCGTCTACAGCCAGCAGAATCTTGCGCCGGCATCGCCCTATCTGCGCGGCTTCTCGGACGATTTCACCATTCCGGTTTCGCGCTGGACCGAAGTGCGCAAGGAAGACATTCCACACAATAGCGGCCTGAATGTTCTCGTTGATAGTGCTGAATCAGGCCTGTGTCTGCTGGAAGACCCAAACCATCGGGCGCTGCACATGTTCAACCATGTCGAATATGACACCACGTCGCTGGCTGATGAATATTTCCGCGATATCCAAGGCGAGCCAGAAACGAAGGTGCCTGCGAATTATTTCCCGGAAGACGATGCCACGCGCCCGCCGCAAAACCGTTGGCGCGGCCACGCGCATCTCCTGTTCGGCAACTGGATCAATGAAATCTACCAGTCAACGCCTTATGATCTGGAAAATATCGGCAAGAAGTGATTGCCTGTGAATAAAGAAAACCCCGGAATGGAAGTTCCGGGGTTTTTGTTTGGGATGAAGCGAACTCAGCTGCCGACGCGATCGAGCCAGCGATGCCATTCTGCTTCCGAACCATGGAACACGTTCAGGTCGATCTTGTTGCTCACGCCCTGAGACAGACCCGATCCCGAATATTGCCAGAACAGCCATGGGCGGCCCGGATACACCTTGGATGGGTGCTGGGCGACAGCGCGCAGCCAGAACGGGTAGTTGGTGAAAGCGCCTTTCAGATTGTCGTCATAGAAATCCGGAGCGGTGTAGATGACCGGGCGCTTGCCGTAATGACGCTCCAGCTTGTCCATGAAAACCTGCATCTTCTCGCGCACCTGTTGCGGCGACGGGCGACGACGGCAGGCGGAATCGCCGTTCCATTCCACATCGATCACCGGCGGCAGTGCATCGGGATCTTTTGGTACATTGCGGATGAACCAATCGGCCTGCTCGCTGGCAACGCGGCACCAGTAGAAGAAGTGATAAGCCCCGCGCTTGATCCCGGCTTCCTTGGCCTCTCGCCAGTTCTTGCGGAACATCGGGTCGAGATGATCACCGCCATCGGTCGCCTTGATATAGGCGAAGTTCGCGCCTTGCGTGCGCAGTTTCGGCCAGTCGATATCGCCCTGCCAGCGCGAGACGTCAACGCCGTGAACAGCGAGCTTGCGCGGCGATGCGCGACCAAAATTGATCGGCTTGGCATCACGGAAGCGGTGGCTGTAAATTCTGGAGCGGTCCTGTGCCGAGCGGGCTTGTGGTTCGAGACGCACTGCCGGATAGGCCGCAACCTGTGGTGCAGGCATGCGCGGCGCTGCTGCCTGCGGTGTCGGCACCTGGGGAACAGGGGCTGGTATCTGCGCGACGGGCCGTTCCTGCAAAGGTGCGCGCGGTTGGGGCGCAACGGGTGCAGGCGGCTGTACCTTGAACGGTCCGCCATCGGGAACAGGTCCCGCCCAGGCGAGCACTTCTTCTTGCGGCGGGAGAGGCTGCGCGCGCGGCGCGCTTGCCGTTTCGGTTACGGCTGCGGGCGGAACCGGCCTCACAACAGAACTGGTCATCTCCGCCGAGGGTTTCGGCTGGAGCATGATGCTGTCGATGCCGGAACTCGATGTGCAGCCCGACAGGGCGGCGCAAGCGAGCGCAATGGCAGACACGACCAAAGAACGCGAAGGCGAAGAACGCATGGGCACCCGTACTCAAAACAAATGGGCTGCAACGCTCTTCCGAGTCATTGCTTTGTTTAGAGTAGCGGCAAAAACTGAATCCAAAGTTTACGAAAGTGCTAACGCACGCGGTTCAAATTGAGCTTTCGAGGATTTTTATCAATGCTGTTGCAGATTTCTCCAGATGGGCTTCATCAAAACCTGAGAAACCGAGGATAAGCCCTTGTCGGGGTTGGAAAAACCTGTAGAGCGGTGAGAGCGGTTGAACGTTGATCCCGGCATCTGCGAGTTTTTCTGCAAGCGCCACATCATTTTGGTTGTCGGAAAGCGCCAACAGCAGGGTCAGGCCCGCAGGCGGCGCTTCGATCCTGAAAAGTGCCGGTTCACCGGGAGACAATGCCGCGATGAGCTTGTTGCGACGTGAGGCGTAGAGGCGGCGCATCCTCCGGATATGCTGGGCGAAGGCGCCGGTTTCGATGAACTGAGCCAGCGCGGGTTGCGCGAGAAGCGATGGCGGCGGTAAAAGCTCTTGTCGAAGTGTGCGAAACTTGTCCGTCAGTTGTGGAGGCACAATCAGGAAGCCGAGCCGCAAGACGGGCGAAAACACTTTCGAGAAACTGCCGATATAGAGAATGCGGTCGCGATCAAGCGACATCAAGGCCGGAAGCGGCTGGCCGATATAGCGGTGCTCGCTGTCATAATCGTCTTCGATGATGAATGCGTCGCTCTCGCGTGCCCAAGCGATGAGATCGAGGCGCCGGGCCAGTGGCATGGTGACACCTGTCGGATGATGGCGGGCAGGCGTTACAAATGCCGCACGCGCATGCATGGCGGCGTGCCGTCCCGCGGTCACCTCCAGACCATTGCCGTCGACGGGCACCGAGACGACGTCAATTCCCTGACCGCCAAGAATGTTTCGGGCGGGAGAATAGCCCGGTTCTTCCATCCAGATTTTGTCGCCCGGTGCGAACATGGCTTCACGGAGCAGAGAAAACGCGTCGGTGCTGCCGCCAGTAATCAGAATTTGCGCGGGGTCAACAGCCATGCCGCGCCATTCGTGCAGATGGCGGGCGAGGGCGGCGCGCAGCGGCAAATAGCCGAAAGGATCGTGCCCGTTCAGCAGGCTGGCGTCAGGGTTGCGCCAGATGCGCCCAAGCAGCTTGCCCCATTCCGCATGGGAAAAATGATCGCTGTCGAACACGCCTTGCTGGAAAGGCTGCGGGACACGCGCTGTCTTGGTTACGGTTTTTGCTGTTTTGAAAGTGCCGGTTGGCCCAGTTTTCAGTGTCACTTCCGGCAATTGAGCGGCTATGCGTGTGCCTGAACCATGCTTGCCCTCCAGATACCCCTCGGCGATCAACTGGTCGTAGGCTGCCAGCGCCGTGGCGCGAGACACGCCCAATTCTTCTGCGAAGGCGCGTGTTGATGGAAGGCGGCTTTCAGGCTTCAGCCTTCCGGTCAGAACAGCCTGCCTTATCTGTTCGGCCAGCTGCACCGCGAGCGGGGTATCGCTCGTCCGGTCAATGCCGAACTCCGGTATCGATGCGATAAGTGGCATGGTTCTATATCTTTTAAGTGGCTATTTTCAACATACCACTATGGCGGCATTTTGCATGTATTGAAAGTCCAAATGCAGACGGGAACGACCAGCATGATGAATGCCCCCACAGACAGAACCAGAATGAAACGCCTGCATGATCGCGGCCATTATGATGCGAACAGCGTGCATGCAATCATCGATGCGCAGCCGCTCGCCCATGTGGCCTATGTTTTCAATGGCACGCCCTATGTGTCACCGACGCTGGTATGGCGCGAAGGCAATTTCATTTACTGGCACGGTTCATCCGCTAGCCGCATGCTGGAAGCCTGCGAAGAAGCAGAAGTCTGCGTCAGCTTCGCGACATTGGACGGGCTGGTTCTGGCGCGCTCTGCCTTTCACCATTCCTGTAACTATCGTTCCGTGATGGCTTTTGGCACTGCGAAGAAGATTACGGATGTCGCGGCGAAGGAACGGCATTTGCGTAATTTCGTGAATGGACTGTTTCCAGATCGCTGGGAAGGGCTGCGCCCGATGATGGCAAAGGAACTAAAAGCGACCATGCTTTTGGAGCTGGAGCTGAACGAGGCGTCGGCCAAGGTTCGCTCCGGTCCGCCGAAGGATGATGAGGCGGATTATGCGCTGCCAATCTGGGCGGGGGTCATCCCGGTGACGACGCAGCTTGGCGAGCCGGTTGACGACGAACGCCTGTTGCCGGGCGTAACGGCTCCGCAAAACGTGCTGCAATTCGGCTATCTGGCGGATGCGGCGGAATAGGCAGCCAAAGTATCAGACCGCCGGGGCGTAAACGGAGCCTAGGCGGTCTTGGACCGTATGACGGCAAATTGATCGAGCGTCGGGGCAGCATCCGCACGATGCTTGACGCTTTCGATCTGCTTCATGAGTTCGGCGATCTTTTCCGGTTGAAAGACGCCGCACTCGTAAATCTGGATGATTTCACGAACCAGTTCGTCCTTCAGGGGAGAGGTAACCGGACAACAGCCGATGGCCGTGCAAGTCTGGATATAGGCTTGCTGCAACCTTGCCAGCTCATCGGCCTTGAACCGTCCGAAGTAATAGTCCCTCGAAAAAGGCATTCCATGCATTCCGCTATGCGACCCGTGGGAGCGGCCCACGCAAGTCAGTGTTCGGAAACTTACCAATCTGCTATGGCTAACTATAGCATATAACCGGAAACCCTAGCCGCCAATCGTTTACGTCTTGTAAAATATTTGTGTTTTTTGGAATATTTATTACGAAAATAAGTATTGTTTCAATTAATTATCCATCGCTTACTCAAGCCTGCTGTCACGGGAAGGTGATCAGCGCAGGAAGACGGTATTTGCCTCGGTCGTCATGGCCATGGCTTGCATGAGTGCCGCCGCGTGCAACAACCGGTCTTTCTCAGCGCTGCCTGCGGTCTCTGATACGGCCAGAATGCGCGTTGCACCGGCCTTGGTGGTTTTGATCAGCGTTGCAGGGTCGAAAGCAGCCAATGTCCGCAGCATGTCCTGTACCGCCATGCGCACATCCGGCACCGGATGGTCGGTCAACTGCGCAAGTTCTAACGCTGCCGAGCCGAGGTTCAACACGGCCAGCATGCCGCGTAAATCCTGATGTGCCTCGGTAGAAGCAGCCGAAGTCTCCGTCACCAATAGACGCGAGATACGGTCCGCGCTTTGGCTGATCCATGCTTCGATGGTGATTGAGCGCGGTGCGGAACCGATCTTCTTCAGACTGTCGCGCATGGCGCGTTTCATGCGGCGCTGTGCGGCATGGGTGTTTGGCGGGATGAGCAGCGAGAATACAAGCGTTCCAATGCCGATGCCGAGAAGGAGTGCGATCACGCCATTCAGAAATGAAGTGGCGTCGGGCCGCGTGAAATTATCAGGTCCGATCAAATCCCAGAAAAAGATTGCGAATGCCGATCCTTTGGCAATTGTCGATGGATTGCGCATGGCGAGCCCGGCGCAGATCAGCACGGGCGCAATGACAATAGTGAAGGGCAGGAACCCCCATATGACTGGCAAAACACCAAAATTCATGATCGCCGCCACGACCGCGGCGATGGCGGAACCTTTCAGAAATTCCGTGCCGCTGGCAACCGGGTTTGGTCTGGTTGCGAAAAGGGCGTTGACCACACCAACGACAATGACGAAACCGGCCCCTGACGGCCACGCGGTGAAAATCCAGATTGCAGAAGCGGCGGTGAGGGCCACGAATGCGCGAATGCCGTTGATCACCGCTGCCGTGTGATCAACGTGATAAGAAAGGCGAACACGGTTGGCTTTTGGGTGGGTCGTGTCGAGTTCGGCCTCAATGGCCAAAGCCTGCTCCTGAAAGCCGAGCATACTTCGCAGGCGGTACAAGAACATCAGCCGTCCGGATGCGAGATCGGCATTGCTGGCGGTTTCTTCTTCCGCCGTGCGGATGATCTTTTCGCGCAGGGCTTCCAGATCGACGCTTTCGTCACCATCCGCGATCCGCGCCATGGCGTCTCTTGCCTCCAGCAGCAAAGGATCGTCACGGGTGGTTTGCGGCGGCATTTCCAATATGGCGCGGACTGCCGATGCCTGCTGCAACGTGACGACCATGGCCTGACGGAGATAGCCGACGCTGCGTCGGACAGTAACGGAACTCGCGGCTTTGTATTCAATGGCCGTATCGAAGGCGATGGCGTTGCGATAGGCGGTTTGGAGCGCGCCGGTTCCGGCTTCTCCGCCGAGCATTTCAGCGCAGAGTTTTGTCGTCTGCCGCATGAATTTTCCAAGCTGCGCGCGGGCCTCCTCGAAGGGATTGTCGGTACTGAACAGCCAGGTGATGATTGCTTCGGTGACGATGCCCAGCGCGATGTAGATCAATCGCGACATGGCGATTTCAAACACATTGTCCGGATCGGACAGCGAGTCGATGGCAACGATGGCCGCCGTATAGCCAGCGAGTACCGCGCCATAGGAGCGAAAGTTGCGCAAGCCTGTCGAAAGCGCAGTGCAAAGGCCGATCCAGCTTGCAAGCACCAGCAGAAACAAGGTTGGCGTCTGGATGAAGATTGCCGTGAGCAATACGGCGACAACAACGCCGATTGCCGTGCCCATCAATCGGTAGATGCTCTTGGAAACGCTCATTGCGCGGCTGCTTTGAGCGACGATCCATACTGTCATGGCGGCCCATTTCGGGTCGTCCATATTCATCAGGAAGGCGATATAAAGCGCGATCAGCGATGCGGCGGTAGTGCGTACCGCAAAAATGAGATCGTTGCGCTTGATGATCATGATTTCAATAGGTTGCCGCAAGAGGCCGAAAGAATGGCGATACTAAAAATGACGATGATAGTGGTTTGGCTGCTGCGTCAAGCAACTATTGTTTCAAAACAGCGTGTGTTGCGGCCTATAGAGGTTGTCGCTTTATTCCAGAGCCATAAAATAGGCTGCAAGTTTATTGAAAGCTGATTGAAAGCTTGGCTGCTGTAACCATTCTTCACCGATTAGAGGAATCGGCTGCATATCAGGAGGAGGGTTCGGCTTTTGCCGGACTGAAGCATTCCTTGGAGGAGCCTATATGAAAATTTCAACGAATTCGCTTCGGCTTGTTTGGCGCGCTGCGCTTTTGAGCGGCGTCATGGTGCTAGGCGCCGGTGCTGCGCATGCCGAAAAACTGACGGTTATCGTCGGCGGTATGGAAAAGCAGATTTATCTGCCGGCTGTACTGACCGAAAAGCTTGGTTACTTCAAGGATGAAGGCCTCGACGTCGAGCTGATCAACAGTCGCGCAGGCGTGGATGCCGAGAACGAACTGCTTGCCGGAGCCGCGCAGGCCGTGGTCGGCTTCTACGACCACACCATCGACCTTCAGTCGAAGGGCAAGTTCATTCAGTCCATCGTACAGTTCAGCCAGGCGCCGGGCGAAGTGGAACTGGTTTCGACCAAATATGCCGACCAGATCAAGTCGCCAGCCGATTTCAAGGGCCACACGCTGGGCGTGACGGGCCTTGGCTCTTCCACAGACTTCCTGACGCAGTATCTGGCAGTGCGCAACGGGCTGAAGCAGGGCGATTACACGCTGCTGCCGGTCGGCGCAGGCAATACCTTCATCGCAGCCATCAAGCAGGACGCTATTCAGGCCGGTATGACCACCGAACCGACGATTGCCACCATGCTCAAGACCGGCGAAGCCAAGGTTCTGGTTGATATGCGTACGCCGGAAAAGACCGCCGAAGCGCTTGGCGGACCTTACCCGGCTGCGTCCTTCTATGTGCAGTCGGCATGGCTTGAAACCCATAAGGAAGATGCGCAGAAGCTGACCAATGCTCTGGTCAAAACCATGCGTTACATCGCTTCGCACAGCGCCGAAGAAATCGCCGAGCAAATGCCGAAGGACTACTATGTCGGCGACAAGGACCTTTATGTGAAGGGCTTGGCTGAAGGCAAGGCGCAGTATACGCCCGATGGCCGCATGCCGAAGGATGGTCCGGAAACGGTTCTGAAGGTGCTCGCAACCTTCAAGAAGCCGTTGCAGGAAAAGCAGATCGACCTGTCGAAGACCTACACGACGGAATTCGTCGACAAGGCCAACGCGACGCTCGACGCCGCGAAGTAAGCGGGCCCCCGGCTGGCGTTCGCAAATGAACGTCAGCCCCGCCGACCCAACCACATTCAACAGCATTGCAGGCGCGCGATATTAAACATTGCGCGCGAGCGGTGCCGCACATCCGCGAGGAACCTATGCTGATGGAAGCCCCGAAAACCATTGCGCGCGACGAAGCCGGTAATGGCGCGCCCGCAATCGAACTCAACAATGTTACCCGTCGCTTTGTCACGCCCGACGGCAAGATGATGACGGCGCTGCGCGATTTCACCATGCATGTCGGCAAGGGCGAGTTTGCCTGCGTCGTCGGTCCGACCGGCTGCGGCAAGTCCACAACGCTCAATCTCGTGACCGGTCTCGCCAAGCCAAGCGCCGGTGAAGTGCGCCTGATGGGGCAGCCCATCGAGGGTATCAGCCCCGATATCGGCTTTGTGTTTCAGGCGGATGCGCTGTTTCCATGGCTCAATGTCATCGACAATGTGAGCGCGGGTCCACGCTATCGCGGCTTGGGCAAGGAAGAAGCCTATGAAAAGGCGCGCAGCTGGATTGCCCGCGTTGGCCTTGCACGCTTTGAAAAGCACTACCCGCACCAGCTTTCTGGCGGTATGCGCAAGCGCGTGGCGCTGGCCCAGACCTTCATCAATGAGCCGAAAATCCTGCTCATGGACGAGCCGTTCAGCGCGCTCGACATCCAGACCCGTACGCTGATGCAGGCCGAATTGCTCGATCTCTGGCAGCAATCCGGCGCTTCGGTGATTTTTGTCACCCACGACCTCGAAGAAGCCATCGCTCTTGCCGACAAGGTTTACGTGCTGACTGCCGGACCAGCCACGGTCAAGAGCGTTTACAACATCGACATTCCCCGCCCGCGTGTCATGGAAGACATTCGCTACGACGACAAATTCGTCGAAATCGCAAAAGTGATCTGGGACGACCTGCGTGAAGAAGTGCAGATCGGCCAGCAGCGCGCGCTGGCAAGCGGCAAATAAAACCGGGAGGAACCGACATGACTGCACAAACTCTTGCTTCTCCCGCGGGCGCTCAGGCCAATGGAAGCGCTGCGGAACTCGCCCGCACGGAAGCGACCTTCCGCGCCAAGTCGCGCCAGCGTCGCGCCGTCGTTATTCTCGTTCGCCTCGCCATTCTGTTTGCAGTCCTTGGCGGCTGGGAACTGGGCGCACGCACGGGCTTTATCGATCCGTTCTTCTTTGCCAGCCCGTCGGGCATTGCCGACCAGATATGGATCTGGATCACAGAAGGCACATCGCAGGGTCCGCTTTCCGAGCAGATCATCGTAACGCTTGAAGAAACCGTGCTTGGCTTCCTCATCGGTGCTGTGGGCGGCGTCATCTGCGGCATCATTCTCGGTCGTAACAAGTTTCTGGCCGATGTGTTTTCGATTTATATCAAGATCGCCAACTCGATCCCGCGTGTTGTTCTCGGCTCGATCTTCATCATCGCGCTTGGTCTCGGCATGGCCTCCAAGGTCGCGCTTGCCGTGGTCATGGTGTTCTTCGTGGTCTTCGCCAATGCGTTCCAGGGTGTCCGTGAAGCTGATCGCGCCTTGATTGCCAATGCGCAGATTCTCGGCGCTTCGCCGTCGCAGATCACCCGCTCGGTCATCATCCCATCGGCCATGAGCTGGATTCTGGCGAGCTTGCATGTCAGCTTCGGCTTCGCGCTTGTCGGTGCGGTGGTGGGTGAGTTTCTGGGCGCCAAGAAGGGCGTTGGCCTGATGATCTCGACGGCTCAGGGCTCGTTCAATGCCAATGGCGTTTTCTCCGCCATGGTCATTCTGGCCGTGCTGGCTCTGGTGGTTGAATACATCATCACGCTGATCGAAAATCATCTCGTCAAGTGGCGTCCGCAGGCTTTGTCCGAACAGGGCAGCTGATAACGAAAGCTGAGAATTGATAGAGCGGTTCCGTCGGAACCTCTCTATCCGTTGGTTTTCACGCATTATCCTACGCAAAACCGCTTCGCACTTTTGCTGGAAATGCTCTTAAATCAGGCGGCGGGCAAGGTCACAATGACCGTTAGCCCGCCGCCTTTTGTTTCGAGAAGCTGGACGTCGCCATCCGCCGCATCGGCAACTTCCCGCACGATGGCAAGGCCGAGACCGCTTCCTTCGGCAAGCGTTCCCGGCACGCGGTAGAAGCGTTCGAAAACATGTTCGCGTTCTGCAACGGCAATTCCGGGACCGTTATCTTCAACCGTGATACGAACCCGGCTATCCTGACTGTCGATGCTCAAGGTCACCATGCCGCCTTGCGGTGTGTAAGAGAGGGCATTGTCCACCAGATTGACGATCATTTCGCGCAGCATCGTGCCATCGCCAGAGACAGCGGCATTTGCCGTTTTCAGATCGAAGCCGAGATCGATGTTGCGGTCGAAGGCCTTTCCGGCGAGGCTTTCCAGCACCTGTTTTCCAGCTTCGGCCAGATCGATACGATCAGCGCGGGGCCGCCTGCTTCCGGGTTCGGCACGCGACAGTGTCAGCAATTGCGCGGCGAGGCGGGATAGCTGCATCGCCGTATTTTTGAGACTGGTGAGGACTTCGTTCCGTTCATTCTCACTGGTCGTGCGCACGGCAAAACTTGCCTGTGTGGTCAGCGTTGCAATCGGCGTGCGAAGCTGGTGCGCGGCATTCTGGATAAACCGGCGCTGTGCGGACATCTGTTTGCGTACCCGCTCCATATACTGGTTGAGCGCGGTAACGAGGGGTCGCAATTCCGTCTGGACCGTCTCAGGATCGAACGCTTCGAGTTCCGATTTGCGATTGCGCACTTCGTTGCGCAGCCTGATGAGCGGGCGCAACACGAAACGTAGCCCCAGCAGGGATAAAGCGCCCGCTGCGATGATGAGCAGGGATTGTTGCCACACCGAATGCAGCCAGAGATCGCGCTGCATGGCATCATAACCGGCCATGGTCACACCGACGATAACATCGATTGATTGCGGTAAGTTCGCGGAAGCGGCAACAGGATGGCGCAGAACCACGAGCCGCAATTCGCGGTCACGATAGGTTCCCAGGTAATGCTGCGGATCAAAATTGGCTATTGTCGCAGGCTGCGGCAAATCGGGATAACCGGCCAGCAGGCGACCGTCCGAGGTTTCGACACGATAATAGACGCGATCGCCGTAGCCGGTTGAAAACATTTCCAAGGCGACCGGCGGTATGACTGCATCGATGGCGTCGTGTGACGCTGCTGTCGCTTCGCCGATTGCGCGGGCAGAGGCTGTCAGCATCCGGTCGGAGACGATGCCTGCGATATTTTCCGAGGAGCGCCACGCCGTCCAGAGATTGAGGGCCGCGACAACGATCAGCGGCACGACAATCCACGAGACGAGCTGGGCGCGAAGACTTTGGGACAGTCGGGAGAAAAGCCGGGCCATGTCAGCCCGCGTCGCGCAGAAGATAGCCGAGGCCGCGTAACGTCACGATCTCCGCCTTACTGCCTTCGAGTTTCTTTCGCAGACGATGAATGTAGATTTCGATGGCGTTCTCGTCCGTCTCGCTGTCAAAATCATAGATGCCTTGAACCAGTGTCGCCTTGCTGACGGTGGTCCCGATACGGCGCAGAAGCTGTTCCAGCACCGCATGTTCCTTGGGGGCAAGCGGTAGAGCATCATCCCCGACTGAAAACAGCCGCGTATTGGTGTCGAAGCGCAGAAAACCACAGGTGACGACAGGCGCTGTACGCTGGCTCGCGCGGCGCAGATGCGCGCGGATACGTGCTTCCAGCTCGCTTAATTCAAAAGGCTTTGCCAGATAATCGTCTGCTCCGGCGTCCAGCCCGCGAATACGGCCATCGAGGCTCGCATTGGCGGTCAGGATGATGACCGGC
The DNA here is from genome assembly GCF_029909865.1 of Ochrobactrum sp. 19YEA23. Classification (NCBI taxonomy): domain Bacteria; kingdom Pseudomonadati; phylum Pseudomonadota; class Alphaproteobacteria; order Hyphomicrobiales; family Brucellaceae; genus Ochrobactrum; species Ochrobactrum sp. 19YEA23. The sequence goes on from NZ_JASAMQ010000003.1 coordinate 458,702, forward strand.
ACTTCATTGCCGCGACTGCGTATCTGCTCCAGCACGTCCAGCCCGGTCTTGTCCGGCAGGCCCAGATCGAGGATGACGAGATTATACTCGGTGAAAGCCAAAGCCTGCTCAGCATCGGCGGCATCGTGCACCGTATCGACGTTGTAATTCGACTGTTGCAGGCTTTTGGCAAGCCAGCTCGCGAGGGTCAGATTGTCTTCGACAAGCAATATACGCATAAGCGGCGATGATAGAGCACAAGGTGAGAAGTGTGAAACGGTTTTGCGAGAAGATGCGCGTAAAAACAAAATGTTAGAGCACTAACTTGATTCAACCGCGATGAACCTAAACTGATAGGTGGCCTTCACATTATCAAGACCGGGCGTTATAAGCGTTCCGGCTTACCGGATATGAGGATAAGACCTTGAAAATCGGCGTTGTTACCGTTTCTGATCGTGCAAGTCGCGGCGAATATGAGGATCTGAGCGGTCCTGCCATCGAAGCATGGCTGAAGAGCGCAATCGTCACGCCTTATGAAACGGTGAAGCGCGTCATTCCCGACGGAATGGCGTCGGTACGCGATACGCTGATTGCGCTTTGCGATGATGAGGCTTGCGATCTGATCCTGACCACTGGCGGCACGGGGCCAAGCCCACGTGATGAGACAACGGAAGCCATGCAGGTTGTGCTGCATAAGGAATTGCCGGGTTTTGGCGAGTTGATGCGCCGCGTCAGTCTGGAACAGACACCGACGGCCATTCTTTCGCGTCAGACGGCTGGCAGTCGCGGCAAGAGTTTCATTTTGAACCTGCCGGGCAAGCCCGCATCCATCGCAATGACCTTGCAGGCGGTCTTTCCAGCTATCCCGTATTGTTTGGATTTGATCGGTGCGGGCCGCATTGAAACGGACCCTGCTGTCGTTAAAGCGCACCGTCCCAGCTAGGAAAAACGGTACAGCGATTCCCAATTTGGTCGGGATTCTACATTGCCTTTCGTCCGTTGTCATCACGACGAATTGCGCAACCCTGCTTTGCACTTTTATATGATTTCAACGCTTGCTTTTCCCCGAAACCGCGCTGAATAATAGCGGAAAAAGGGGTATTAAGTGAAGCCATTTGACGAAATGCTCAACCATGGCGGGAATGTCCGCCCACCTTACGAATTTCTCAAACAGTGGCTCGACGGCCAGGATTCTGGCAAGCTTTTGCAGAAATCTCATGATGCCGAAAGCGTCTTTCGCAAGACCGGCATTACCTTTGCGGTCTATGGCGATCAGGAAGCCGCCGAGCGGCTTATTCCCTTTGATATCATCCCGCGTATTATTTCCGGTCAGGAATGGCGTCGTCTTTCGCAAGGCATCGAACAGCGCGTCATGGCGCTCAATGCTTTTCTTGACGATATTTATCATCGGCAGGAAATCATCAGGGCAGGGCGTATTCCCAAGGAGCTGATTACCAAGAATGAGGCATTCCTGCCCGAGATGATTGGTTTTCGTCCACCCGGCAATGTCTATACGCACATCATCGGCGTCGATATCGTGCGCACGGCCGAAAACCAGTTCTACGTGCTGGAGGATAATGCCCGCACGCCGTCCGGCGTTTCTTACATGCTGGAAAATCGCGAGACGATGATGCAGCTTTTCCCGGAGCTGTTCCAGAATGTGAAGGTGCGTCCGGTCGAGAATTATCCGCAATTGCTGCGCCAGTCGCTGGCCAGTGTCGCACCTCCCGGCACACAGGGCGTGCCGACCGTCGCGGTGCTGACGCCCGGCATTTATAATTCCGCCTATTTCGAACATGCATTTCTCGCTGACCAGATGGGTGTCGAGCTGGTGGAAGGAAGCGATCTGCGGGTGGTCGATGGACGTGTTGCCATGCGTACGACGCAGGGCTATCGCGCCATCGACGTGCTTTACCGCCGTGTGGACGACGCTTATCTCGACCCGCTGACTTTCCGTCCGGATTCGACGCTGGGTGTTGCGGGCATCATGGATGTCTACCGCGCAGGCAATATCACCATCGCCAACGCGCCGGGCACAGGCATTGCCGACGACAAGGCAATCTATTCCTACATGCCGGAAATCATCGAGTTCTATACTGGTCGCAAGGCGATCCTCGAAAACGTGCCGACATGGCGCTGTTCGGAGCCGGACAGTCTGGCCTATGTGCTCGACAATCTTGCCGATCTCGTCGTCAAGGAGGTGCATGGTTCTGGCGGTTACGGCATGCTGGTCGGGCCTGCTTCCACCAAGGCGGAACGGGAAGCCTTTTCGAAGAAGCTCAAGGCCCGTCCGCGCAACTATATCGCACAGCCGACGCTGGCGCTTTCCACGACCCCGATCTTTACCGAAAAGGGTCTGGCACCGCGCCATGTCGATCTTCGTCCATTCGTGCTGGTTTCCGATCGCATCCGCATCACGCCCGGCGGCTTGACCCGCGTAGCGTTGAAGGAAGGATCGCTGGTGGTGAATTCCAGCCAGGGCGGCGGCACCAAGGATACCTGGGTTCTAGACGACTAGAACTTGGTCCACTGTGATTTTGTAAGCGCTGAAACCGGCATCAAGACCGGAGCGCGAGGACGGAGCCGCTGGAGCGCTTTTCGATCTGATTGAATCAGATCGGCGCTCTAAGCCCTTCTATTTTGAGCGTAATCTTATCGATCCTCGTTTCACTCCGGTCGGATTATGCTCCAAGGCTCAACAAGGGGAATGATTTCATGCTTTTAGGCCGCACGGCAAACGGGCTTTTCTGGATGTTCCGCTACATTGAGCGGGCAGAAAACATGGCTCGCCTGGTGGATGCCGGATTGCGCATGGCGCTGACCAAAACGTCCGATGCCCCGGAGGAATGGTCTTCCGTGGTGGTGTCGGCGGGCGCGAGTCAGGCCTTTTCCGCCAAATATGATGCTTACAATGCTGCGAATGTCGCCGATTTCCTGCTGCGGGACACCAGTAATCCATCAAGCGTGATGTCGTGTTTTGAGACGGCGCGTTCCAATGGACGTATGGTGCGCACCGCGCTGACGCGCGAAGCATGGGAAAGCGTCAACGAAGCGTGGATGCTGTTGAAGAAGTCGCTGAGCAAGCCTTTGAAGGAAAGCGACCTGCCGCCGCTACTCGACCAGATCAAGCGCGAGACGGCACTGATCCGCGGTGCTTTTCACGGCACCATGCTGCGCAACGAGATTTTCGATTTTGCGGGCCTGGGCACCTTTATAGAGCGCGCCGACAATACGGCGCGCATTCTCGACGTAAAATATTATGTGCTTCTGCCGGCCATTTCCTATGTCGGCACGACACTTGATAATTATCAGTGGGAGTCGATCCTGCGCTCTGTTTCGGCGCATCGCTCCTATCGCTGGGTTTATGACGGCGATTATCGCCCGGCGCATGTCGCGGATTACCTGATCCTGAACGGGCGCATGCCGCGCTCGCTGAATTATTGCTATCGTAGCATCAACGAGCATCTGGATTTTCTGTCCAAGGACTATGGCAATGATGCCACCTGTCATGAAACAGGGGAGAAAATCTTTTCGACACTGCAAAATCAGGACATAAGTGCAATCTTCGATGTGGGGCTGCACGAATTCCTGACGGACTTCATCAAGTGCAACAACCGGCTCGGCAACGAGATCGCTGAAACCTATAATTTCTATTGAGGTCCTCGCTTGCATCTTAATATCCGGCACGTTTCGCATTACGCTTATGAACATCCGGTGCCCTATGCGGTGCAGCGTTTGCGTTTGCGGCCGCCAACCGTGCCGGGACAGGTGGTGAAGCACTGGGAGCTGAAGATCGAGGGCGGCGAGCCGGAAGTCTCTTATGTCGATGGTTTTGGCAACAAGACCGATCTGGTGCAGCACCATCGCAATATCAGCGAGATCATCATTACCGCCAGCGGCAGTGTCGAAGTGGAAGACCGCGTCGGCGTGCTCGGGCCTGTCTATGGCTATGCGCCATTGTGGCTGTTTGAGCGCGAAACCGAATTGACCCTGCCGGGTGAGGGCATTCGCGCGCTGGCGGGTGAACTTTCAACCGGGCAGGAGCGGCTTGCGCTGCTTCACGATCTGATGAACCGCGTCCATGGTTCTGTCGCCTATGTGCCCGGCACGACCAGCGTTTTCACTGATGCGGAAACGGCGCTCGGCGCGGGCAAAGGGGTTTGTCAGGACCACAGCCACATCTTCCTGTCGGCTGCGCGGCTCCTCGGCATTCCGGCGCGTTATGTCTCCGGCTATCTCATGATGGAGGGCGTGGAAGACCAGACTGCAAGTCATGCCTGGGCCGAAGCGCATATCGATGGGCTCGGCTGGGTCGGATTCGATGCGGCCAACAATATTTGCCCGAATGACCGCTATGTGCGTCTGGCGACGGGGCTCGATTATCGCGATGCAGCTCCAATTTCGGGCGTTCGGCTTGGTGGAACGGCTGAAACCCTTGCGGTTCACATCAATGTAGGGCAGTGATCGGACAAGAACGATGATAATGCCTGCCGGATACTGCCGATGACCTATTGCGTTGGAATGAAAACTGATCGTGGCCTTGTGTTCATGTCCGATACCCGGACGAATGCGGGGCTCGATAATATTTCCACATTTTCCAAGATGCGGAGCTGGTCGAAGCCCGGCGACCGCGTCATCGTCCTGCTCTCGGCTGGCAATCTTGCCACGACCCAATCCGTCGCCAGCCTTCTCGAAGAGCGGATGAAGGCGCCTGCCGACCGCCACCCGTCGGTATTCGATGCACCCTCCATGTTTCAGGTCGCGCGGCTGATCGGTGATACGGTCAAGGAAGTGATCCAGAATTCCGCGACCGGTGGCCAGAAGGCGGCCGATGCATTCGGTGCTTCCTTCATTCTGGGTGGACAAATCAAGGGCGGCCAGCCGCGCCTGTTCTATATCTATCCGGAAGGCAATTTCATCGAAAGCTCGGTCGATACGCCGTTCTTCCAGATCGGTGAGAACAAATATGGCAAGCCCATTCTGGTGCGCGCCTATCAGCAGGATATGAGCTTCGAGGAAGCAGTGAAGTTGCTGCTCGTCTCTTTCGATTCCACGCTGAAGGCCAATCTCTCTGTCGGGCTTCCGCTGGACATGCAGATTTACGAAACCGACAGCCTCAAGACGGGCATGCAGCGGCGCTTTGAGGCAACGGATCCCTATTACCAGACGGTATCGGAAAGCTGGTCCGAAGCACTGAAGTCAGCGCTTGTGCAATTGCCGCCATTCAGTTTCGACGATCAGAAATAACAAATCGCAGTGGTTTAAAAGAGAAGACCGGGCATCGCTGGATGCCCGGTCTTTTTGATTAGTCCTTGGTCACCGTCTGAACGTAGTTGGCGTCGGCAACCATGTTGAAACCATGCACATTTGCGCCGGTCACAGCCGTTTCGATCTGCTGATAGAGGATCGCGAACGGGCTGGTCTCCTGAAACTTCTTCTGAAGATCGTGATACATAGCCTCGCGCTTGGCCGTGTCGCGCTCCTCGGCAGCCGCCATGGTTTCAGCCGTCAGTTCCGGAATCTCCCAATGCGCCTGCCAGGCATTGGTACGCATGGATACATCTTCACCATTATTCGGATTGTTGGTGAAGGTCACAGCATTGGTATGCGGGTCCCAATAATCCGGACCCCAGATGCCGAGTGCGAGCTGATGCTTGCGTGCACGCACCTTGGTCGTGGTCAGCTTGCCGTCGCCTTGCAGAATTTCCACATCGATACCGGCCTTGCGCATGGTCTGCTGGATGTTTTCCGCAATGCCGACGCCGGGCTGCGTGTTGCGGACATCAAGCGTTACCTTGAAGCCGTCTTTCAATCCGGCTTTGGCCAGTAGTTCCTTGGCCTTGTCGACGTCATAGGTGAAAGGCTTGTCATCCACCGCGCCGAACATGCCAGTTGGCAGGAAGGATTGATGTGTGCGGCCAATGCCCTTGATGAGCTGGGATTCGATGGTGTTGTAATCGATGAGATATTTGATTGCCTGGCGCACTTCCGGCTTGGCCAGTTCCGGTACATTCTGGTTTGCAACGAGATAATAGACGCGTCCCTTCGGAGCCGCGAGTACGTGATACTTGTCGTCCTTGCTCAGCGTTTCCAGATCGCCGGGTTCAAGGTTGCGTGCAATATCGATATCGCCTGCCTGCAAGAGCAGACGCTGCGAACTGCCTTCCTTCACGTGACGATAGATGACCCGCTTCATAGCGGGCTTGGCGTCGGCATAATTTTCGTTGCGTTCGAGAAGCAGCACTTCATTGGCGCGCCACTGCTTCAACGCAAATGGGCCGGATCCGGCATAACCGGTCTTCAGCCATTCATAGCCGAAGTCGGTATCGTAAGGATAAGCATCGGTCTTTTCCGCTTTCTGCTCGTGCTCCTTGACCAGCTTGCTGTCCACGATGGACGCAACGCTGGAGGTCAGGCAGTTCAAAACGAAGCTCGGCGCAAACGCTTTTCCAGTCGTGAAGATCAGCGTTTCGTCATCAGGAGCTACGATGTTCTGGTCCGCATTGTCGCGCGTCAGGCCGAACTGGCTCAGAATGAATGCCGGGCTCTTGTCGAGCTTGATCGCGCGTTGCAGCGAATAGGCTGCGTCCTGTGCCGTCAACGGATTGCCGGAGGCGAATTTCAGGCCTTTGCGAATCTTGAAAGTGATCGAGCGGCCATCGTCCGAGAACGTCCAGCTTTCGGCAATCTGCGGGATGATCTTGGTTGGATCCTTGGTGTCCGTCGTCACGAGACGCTCATAGGTGCTGGTGAGCACTTCCGACGTGGTGATTTCGAAAATCTCCGCGGGATCGAGCGAAATGACGTCATCAATACCCATGGCGATGACAAGCGTATCGGCTGGCGTGGCGGCTTGCACTGCTTTCGGCGCTGCCGACAGCAACAGGCCAAAGGCCAGCGCGGCAGGAATTGTGCTGCGCAACAGACGCTGTGCAAAGCCGGTTTTGAGGCTCGTTCTGGAGGCGGTATTGCCATGGAGGCGGTGATTGATGGACAGGATTCCGGTGGTCATGCAATTTCCCCTTCGGTCTCGGCCATCGTTTGGGCCGGACCATGCATAGAAAATGCGCCTCATCTTCCGAGCAGCCGGATGTTCACGACTCGCTCTGGCGCTGCGCCATTAGATTCCTATTTGGGGAAGGTTCACAATATAGAGTGCGTCGATCCGGCACTATTGTGCCCGCAAAAAAGAAAAGGCCGGAGAAAATCTCCGGCCCTGTCTCATATTCTGAAATCCGGGATCAGCCGAATACCTTGAAGCGATCGCCATCATCCATGAAGGCTTTTTCGCCGAAAGGCTGTTCGTTGGAGCCGAACGGCATCTGCGCGCGAAGCTTCCACGACGACGGAATATCCCAGGTCTTGGCGACTTCTGTGTCGATCAGCGGGTTGTAGTGCTGCAGGCTCGCGCCGATACCAGCGTCGGAGAGGGCGGTCCAGACCGAATGCTGAGCCATACCGCCAGACTGTTCCGACCAGACAGGGAAGTTGTCGGCATAAAGTGCGAACTTTTCCTGAAGGCCCTTCACGACGTTCTGGTCTTCAAAGAACAGAACCGTGCCTGCACCGGCTGCAAAGCTGTCGAGCTTGGCTTCCGACTGTGCAAAGGCATCGGCAGGAACGATCTTACGCAGTTCTTCCTTGGCGATGTTCCACAGCTTGTCGCTTTCAGCGCCAAACAGGACGACTGCACGCGAGCTCTGGGAGTTGAACGACGAAGGCGTATGCTTGACGGCTTCGCGGACCAGTTCTGCAACCTGTTCCTTGGTAAGCGGGAGGTTCTTGCCGAGAGCATACTGGGTGCGACGCTTCTTGATGGATGCGAGATGGCTGTTGTTCATTCGTCTAATCCTGATGTTGCTGTAGATTGTGAACTTCCTGACGCATCAATTGATGCAGAATGTCCAGAAGTTACATTCATGTCGTGCCCCAAGATATTGGGGTAAAACCCTTCAACGCCAGCCCGTTTTTCAGCGACACACTGTCAACAAATAGGGATTGTGAAGCCGCCATTGTTTCCATATTGGCCAGATAAAGCGGGGAGGAGCTTGGGCGCTTCGGGAAATTTCCCTGCGAAAGCGGGGTTTACATCTTGGGTACGATGTTGGAATCTTATTAAATTAGTGTGATTTTGGGAAGGACGATGGGAGCCGTTCAAAGGGCAAAACCATCGCGAACAGGGATAGGTCACGATAGTTTGAAGTCTTTTGTCATTATCGGCGGCGGCGCGAGCGGCGTCATTCTTGCGGCGCAGTTGCTGGAGCGTTCGCGCGACACGATGGTTCGTATTTTCGAACGGTCGGGCCAGATTGGCAGGGGAATCGCTTATTCCACGGAAAACCCCAGCCATCTTCTCAATGTTCGCGCAAACAATATGAGCGCGTTTCCGAGCAGCCCCGATCATTTCCTGAACTGGCTCCAAGCTCGGCAAATAGCTGCAAGCGCGCCAATCGCCAATGAGTGGCAGCCGCAGTCTTTTGCGCCACGCAGGCTCTATCGCGATTATCTGAACGAGCTTGTGGAAGACTATCGCACTGGCGCTTCAGCGAGACTGGTTGTCGACCCACGCGAGGTTGTCGATGTCCGTCTGGAAGGCGGCAGGCCTGCGGTTGTCGCGGATTCGGGCGAAGTTGTTTCGGCAGACGCGGTCATTGTCGCGTCGGGCAATGAAACGGCAATCGCCGTTTCCGGCGCGAATGTCGCTGAATACTGGTCCAGCAAAGGCTATTTCGACATTCCAGCGGATGTGCCGGTCGCGATCTTCGGGACCGGACTGTCCATGGTCGATAGCGTATTGTCGTTGCTCGATCGTGGCCATCGGGGACCGATACACGCAATATCAAGGCGTGGACTGGTGCCTGCGCGTCACGTTCCTGTGGAGCCTTTCAAGGTCGATACCGATTCACTGTTTGTCGCTTCCGGCATTGTCGGCCTGCTGCGTCGCGTTCGTTCGCTGATGCAGGAAGCCGAAAGCTCCGGTTCGAACTGGCGTGCGGTTATGGATGCGTTGCGGCCGCACACCCAGCATATATGGACGCGGCTACCGGTGGCGCAACGCGAGAGTTTTTTGCGCCATCTGCGTCCCTGGTGGGACACACATCGCCACCGTATGGCGCCTGCCGTCGCTGATCGCATCGATGCGGCGCGCGCTTCAGGACAGCTTGAGATTGCTGCCGGGCGGCTTCTTTCAGTGCAGGAAAACGAGGGGGATATGACGATCCGCTATCGCGAACGTCATACCGGTTTGTTTCACAAGCTGAAAATCGCAACAATTATTGATTGCCGTGGCGGTAATGCACGGTTCTCGACAACGCGTAATCCGGCACTGCTCGGCTTGATGGAGCATGGGCTGGGCAAGCCAGATGCGCTCGATCTCGGTCTGGATGTGACCAGGGATTTCCAGTTGATCAACGCGCGCGGCGAGCCGTCAGGCTCCTTCTTCGCAATTGGTCCGGTCACAAAAGGCGTTTTCTGGGAGTCGACCGCTGTTCCGGATATCCGCGTTCAGGTGGCCAAGCTCGTGGACGCGCTGCTCGAAGGCTGAACCTAAAAAGAATCTTTCAGATGGCACACCTTCGATTGGTCATTCGCCTGTAAGATTTTCGTGGCAACTTGCCCTTCAAGGTAAGGTTGTAGGGGCAGGCTCGCGGCGAAAGAAAGAGATTCGCATCGCCTTCAACGGTAAAAAAGTCAGAAAATTGCGATAAGCCTCTGATTTGTCCCATATAAACAATCGAAAGCTATTGCCAATATATTGGCGGCCCGGTCATAATAACGACATTGGAATATATGATTCCTCACAACATCTGACCGGAGCATTTCAGTTGCTGCTTGCCTGAGCTGCGCATGCGCCGGATCAGTTGACCCTATGTTTCCAGCAAATGCCTGACGGTTTTGCGCCCGGAAATTAAGACAAAATGGAGCGCATCCCGAAAAGTGTGAACAGCTTTCGGACGAGATGTGTGTGATTATAAAACGTAAGAGCGGATTGGAGGCCTTGGGCGCATGACGATGGACGGCAGAATGCTTTTCCTGCTTGTCCTTCTTCCTTTTATTGGCAGCGTCATCACGGGTCTTTTCAGGGGCGCCGACCGAAGCGGTTCCGCTTGGTTTACGGCAGCCATCGCTCTCGTCGCCTTCATTCTTACAGCCAGCCTTTATCCGATTGTCTCGGACGGAAAGGTTCTGCGCGGCACAGTTGAATGGCTACCCGCCTATGGACTCAATGTAACGCTACGCATGGATGGTTTCGCCTGGCTGTTCGCCATGCTGATCACCGGCATTGGCCTTCTGGTCGTGATTTATGCGCGCTATTACATGTCTCCGGACGATCCGGTGCCGCGTTTCTTCTCTTTCCTATTGTCGTTTATGGGCTCGATGCTCGGCGTCGTTCTGTCCGGCAATATCATTCTGCTTGCCGTCTTCTGGGAACTGACGAGCATCTTCTCGTTCCTGCTCATCGGCTACTGGTATCACAATGCCAGTGCACGCGATGGCGCGCGTATGGCGCTGACGGTTACGGGTATTGGCGGCTTCTGTCTGCTCGCCGGTATGCTGCTGCTCGGCCATATCGTGGGCAGCTATGATCTCGATGTGGTGCTCACAGCGGGCAACGAGGTTCGCACCCATCCGCTTTATACGGTTGCGCTTGTTTTGATCCTGCTTGCTGCTTTCACCAAAAGCGCGCAGTTTCCGTTCCATTTCTGGCTGCCGAACGCGATGGCAGCGCCGACACCTGTTTCGGCCTATCTCCATTCGGCAACCATGGTGAAGGCAGGTGTGTTTCTGCTTGCCCGTCTGTGGCCGGTGCTCGCCGGAACTGAGGAATGGTTCTGGATACTGGGCTCGGCGGGCCTGATAACCCTTTTGCTGGCAAGTTTCTTCGCCGTGTTCCAGCAGGATCTCAAAGGGCTGCTCGCTTATTCCACGATCAGCAATCTTGGCCTTATCACCGCGCTTTTGAGCCTTGGAAGCCCGCTTGCTGCGGTGGCTGCGATCTTCCACATGGTCAACCATGCCATCTTCAAGGCGTCGCTTTTCATGGCGGCGGGCATTATCGACCACGAAACGGGCACACGCGATATGCGCCGCCTGAGCGGTTTGTTCCGATTAATGCCCTATACGGCGACACTTGCCATGGTGGCGAGTGCGGCCATGGCTGGCGTCCCGCTGCTGAACGGCTTCATTTCCAAGGAAATGTTCTTTGCCGAGGCGGTCGAAACGCATCTCGCATCTTGGCTCGATACGATCACGCCCTATGTGGCGACGCTCGCCAGTATTTTCACGGTGGCCTATTCGATCCGTTTCATCTACTCGACGTTCTTCGGGCCGCCGCCGCACGATCTGCCGCACGAGCCGCATGAGCCGCCGCACTGGATGCGTCGTCCCATCGAGCTTCTGGTGATGCTCTGCCTTTTGATCGGTATCGTTCCCGGGTTGTCGATTGGTCCATTCCTGCATTCGGCTGTTCGCTCCGTACTGGGCGATGCGACACCGGAATACAGCCTCTCGGTCTGGCATGGTTTCAATCTGCCGCTAACGATGAGTATCATCGCGATGATCGGCGGCGTGTTGCTGCATTGGCTCCTGAAAAACTATCTGGCCACCAGCGAGGATGGTCCGCCACTCTTCCGTCATCTGCAAGGCCAGCGTATTTTCGAGCGTGTTCTGGTGACACTGTCGTGGAACTGGGCGCGTAAGGCCGAAAATTTCCTGAGCACGCGTCGCTTGCAGCCGCAGTTGCGCATCATTGTTGCGGTGGCCGTTGTGGTTGCCGGGTGGCCGTTGATCGAGGGCAGCTTGCGCTCCGGCACTTTGGGCGCGCAGCCGGTCGATCCGATTTTCGCGGGTCTCTGGGCGCTGGGTTGCGCCTGTGCGGTTGGTGCAGCCTATCAGGCCAAGTATCACCGTCTGGCCGCGCTGATACTGCTTGGAGGGGCAGGGCTCATCACCTGCATCACCTTCGTCTGGCTGTCTGCACCCGACCTTGCGGTGACGCAGCTTCTGGTGGAAATCGTCACCACAGTTCTGTTGTTGCTTGGCCTGCGCTGGCTGCCCAAGCGTTGGGAAGATCCGGATCCCATTCCGGTGAAGATCGGCCCACGCATCCGCCGCTATCGCGATCTTTTGCTGGCGGTTGCCAGTGGCGTCGGCGTTTCGGTTATTGCCTATGCGATGATGACGCGCCCGTCGCCCAACAGCATTGGCGACTATTTCCTGCAGAACGCCTATTCGGGCGGCGGCGGCAAGAATGTCGTGAATGTCATTCTGGTTGATTTCCGCGCCTTCGATACGTTCGGTGAAATTGCCGTTCTCGGCATTGTTGGCCTGACTGTCTTCGCACTGCTGCGTCGTTTCCGTCCCGCACCGGATTCCACCGGCTCGACTGCGCAGCAGAAGATTCAGGACGCCTATGATGAAGCCATGCCGGATCGCAAGGCGGGTGAAACGCTGAACGATTACCTGGCCGTGCCGTCGGTTATCATGCAGTGGCTGTTCCCGGTGATCATTGTTCTGGCCGTGCATCTGTTCCTGCGTGGGCATGATCTGCCGGGCGGCGGTTTTGCGGCCGGTGTTGCGCTGGCGATTGCCTTCATCCTGCAATATCTGGCTGCCGGAACGCGTTGGGTTGAAGACAGGCTGCGCATTCTGCCGCTGCGCTGGATCGGCATCGGCTTGCTGAGCGCTGCGGCAACCGGCTCAGGCGCGTGGTTGTTCGGCTATCCGTTCCTGACCACATTCTTCCAATATGTGGAGATACCACATGTCGGAAAAATGCCGATGGCAAGCGCCTTGCTGTTCGATTTCGGCGTTTTCACGCTCGTTGTGGGTGCAACCGTTATCGTCCTGATTGCACTGGCGCACCAATCGATCCGTAAACATCGCGTCGAGAAGCTCGCCGCAGCGACTGCGAAGGAGGAGAACTGATGGAGCTGGTTCTTGCTCTCGCAATCGGTGTGCTGATGGCGTCCGGCGTCTGGCTGGTGTTGCGCCCGCGCACGTTCCAGGTGGCGATCGGCCTGTCGCTGATCTCTTATGCGGTTAATCTGTTCATCTTTTCGATGGGACGGCTGCGTTCCAACGCGCCGCCGGTTCTGGGTTCCGGCGTTGACGTGCAGGCGGCTCAATATACCGATCCGGTGCCGCAGGCGCTTGTGCTGACGGCAATCGTTATCGGCTTCGCCATGACGGCGCTTTTCCTTGTCGTGCTGCTCGCCTCGCGCGGTCTGACACGCACCGACCATGTCGACGGCAAGGAGAATTGATGATGGATTGGAAATCACACCTCATCGTTGCTCCGATCCTTCTGCCACTGGTAACGGCGGCGGTTCTGCTGTTGATCGACGAGCGCAGCCGCAAGCTGAAGATGACGATCAATTCGCTGTCCACGCTCGGCCTGATCGGCATTGCCTGCACGCTTGTGGGCATGGCGAGCGAAAAAGCGCCGGAAGCAATCGTCTATCTTATCGGCAACTGGCCTGCCCCGTTTGGCATTGTGCTGGTGCTCGACAGGCTGGCGGCGATGATGCTGCTTCTGGCAAGCCTGCTCGGCATGGCCGCGCTCAGCTTCGCGCTGGCGCATTGGCACAAGGCCAGCCCGCATTTCCATACGATCTTCCAGCTCTTGCTGATGGGGCTGAACGGCGCATTCCTGACCGGCGATCTGTTCAACCTGTTCGTCTTCTTCGAGGTCATGCTCGCCGCATCCTATGGTCTGGCGCTGTACGGTTCCGGTCCGGCGCGCGTTAAGGCAGGTCTTCATTACATCGCGGTCAATCTGGTAGCGTCGTCGCTGTTCCTGATCGGCGTGAGCCTGATCTATGGTGTCACCGGCACGCTGAATATGGCTGATCTCGCGCAGAGGATTACGCAGGTTGCGCCTGAAGACCGCATGCTCCTTGAAGCAGGTGCTGCGGTACTGGGTGTCGCGTTTCTGATAAAAGCGGGCATGTGGCCGCTCAACTTCTGGCTTGCGCCGACCTATACGGCGGCGGCAGCGCCCGTCGCCGCGATCTTCGCGATCATGAGCAAGGTCGGCATTTATGTGCTGTTGCGCCTGTCGCCGCTGATGTTCGGCATTGGCGCTGGCTCGTCCTACGGCTTCGGCAATGACTGGCTCTATTTCGGTGGCATGATCACGCTCGCCTTCGGCCTGATTGGCGTGGTCGCGTCGCAGGCTATGGGCAGGCTTGCAAGCTACAGCATTCTCGTTTCCTCCGGCACGCTCTTGGCTGCCATCGGCAGCGGTAATACGGCGATGGCCGGAGCAGCATTGTTCTATATGGTGAGTTCCACGCTGACGATTGCCGCATTCTTTCTGTTGATCGAGCTCGTCGAGCGCGGACAGGATGCTGCCGCCAACGTTCTCGCGGTGACGATGGAAGCCTATGGCGACGACGAGGAGGAAGAAGAGGAAGAGGAGGTTGGCGCGGTGCTGCCTGCCACTCTTGCCATCCTCGGCACTTTCTTCGCGATCTGCGCCATTCTGCTGATCGGCTTGCCGCCGTTCTCTGGCTTCATCGCCAAGTTCCTGATCCTTGCCGCGGTATTCAACGGGGATGGAACGGCGCCGCAGCTGGCCATGCCGGTCAGCCCGGCAAGCTGGGCGTTGATTGCGCTGATCCTGCTGTCAGGTCTTTCGGCACTCATCGCCATGACGCGTACGGGCATCCGCACCTTCTGGGCGTCGCTCGAGGGCAATGTGCCGCGTGTTCTGGTGCGTGAAGTGGTGCCGATTGCAGGGCTGCTGGCGCTGTGTCTTGCGCTGACAATCGCTGCCGGTCCCGCCATGCGCTATCTGGACGAAACGGCGCGTTCGCTGCACCATCCGTCCGATTATATCGACAGTGTTCTTAAGGCTCCCAAGGTTGAGCACGAAGCGGCCACGGCTACGGGCTCGCAAGCGGCGGAGGTAGAATGAGAAAAATCCTGCCATATCCGCTTCTGTTCGCGTCACTGCTTCTGTTTTGGCTGCTGCTGAATGGTTTCACCCGTGCTCAGCTCATCCTCGGCGTGGTGATTGCGCTGTTCGCCGGCCAGTTCATGACGGCGCTCGAACCGCAGAAAAATCACCTTCGCTCGATCCCGATGATGCTCCGGCTTTTCGTCACCTTCAGCCTCGATATTCTCAGTTCGAACATCACAGTGGCGCGTATCATTCTGTCTGGAAGAAAGCGCCGCCCCGGTTTCGTGGTTATCCCGCTGGAGCTTGAAAATCGCACGGCGCTGGCGGTTCTCGCCTGCGTGGTGACGGCGACACCCGGCACAGCCTGGGTGGATCATCACAGCGCGCGCCGCGAACTGACCATTCACGTGCTCGACCTTGAGGAGGCGCAGGTCTGGCGTGATCTGATCAAGCAGAAATACGAGAAGCCGCTGATTACGATTTTCGGGGCAGGAGACGTCGTCGAGAAGGAGAAATCCGCATGAGTGCCGTTATCATCTTCTGGTCTCTGCTCGCCGCGCAATTGATGCTGATCGCCGCCATGGGCTGCGCCGTCTATCGTCTGCTTATTGGCCCGCGGGCGCAGGACCGCGTGCTCGCCACCGACGCACTTTATCTCAATGCGCTGCTGCTGCTGATTACCTTTGGTATCCGCACCGGCAGCGATATCTATTTTGAAGCGGCGCTGATCATCGCGCTGCTGGGCTTTGTCGCCACCGTCGCGCTCGCCAAATTCCTGATGCGCGGGGAGGTGATCGAATGATCCATGCAGCCGAAATCCCGCTTTGGGCCGCTATCCTCATTTCGTTTTTTCTCGTCGCCGGTGCTTTCCTGACTCTCGTCGGATGCATTGGCCTTGTGCGTTTCAAAACCTTTTATGAACGCATCCACGCGCCGACAATCGGCTCTTCTTTTGGGGCTGGAGGAATCTTGATCGCTTCGATCATATTTTTCTCCATCTTGCAATCGAAGCCGATTCTGCATGAAGTATTGATTACCGTCTTTGTGGTCATCACAACGCCGGTGACGCTCATGCTGCTCAGCCGCGCCGTGATCCATCGCGACACGACGCAGGACAGCAAGGAGCTGCCTTCATCTTCCGACCCCGATTGAGGCCGGCAGACATCATGCTTGAGGGTGCGGAAGGGGCGTTTTAGGCTTTTCCGCAGTGCAGAACGGGGAAAATCAGCGGCTTCTTTCAGAAGGGGCCGTCATCGTTTTTCGGACGAACGGACTGAGCTTTTTCGGATTCGCTTAAAGACTCATATCCTCTTGTTCGGCCACGATATTCGCTCTTTCCCGAATCTGAAGCGTATTGCCTGCGGCCTGTTGGGTCCGGAAGGAGCGGCCGGTGGCATTTGGAGGAGTGCTGTGGGCTGCGGCCAATTGTCCGGATGCGACGCATCGACGGTCAGGCGGATTGAAGGTTTTCATCATTTAGATTATCTGGATTTCAGTAATTTCTGAAAGTTCAGAAAATACGGGAGAGAGAATTTTGGAATTGTCGCCAATCGTTCAGTCGTTCGTGCTCCACTTTGGAGAGATGGGCAGCCGTTGGGGCATCAACCGCACAGTGGGGCAGATATACGCGCTGCTTTATCTGTCGCCTCAACCCATGTGCGCCGACGAGATCGTCGACGCGCTTGGCGTGTCACGCTCGAATGTCTCCATGGGCATACGCGAACTGCAGGGCTGGAACCTTGTGCTTCTGAAGCACATTCCCGGCGACCGTCGCGATTTCTTCACGACGCCGGATGATGTCTGGCAGATCCTGCGCACGCTCGCTGAAGAGCGCAAGAAGCGCGAGATTGATCCGACCTTGTCCGTTCTGCGCGAAGTGCTGATGGAAGCGCCGCAGGACGACGGTGACCGTTATGCGCAGGAGCGCATGAAAGACATGTACAGCCTGATCGAGCGGCTGACCAACTGGTACGACGACGTCAAGAAGCTCGATACGGACCGTCTGACTAGCCTGCTGGCGCTCGGTGCCAAGGTAACCCGTTTCCTCGAAACCACCGACAGGATCGTGGCTTTGGGACGCGGACGAACATCGGCCAAGAAGGAGCCTAAGCGAGATTGACATCTGATGTCCCCCAAACGGAGCAACTGGCGGAAAATCTGACGCCAGACGACGGAAAGGCGACAGGCAGCAAACGCCGCTCCAGTCCTTCCAGGCGTCGTTCTGAGCGTCGGCCAGTTCCGGCCATGCTTCGGCGGGGGGCAAATCTTCAGGCACTGGCAGCACTTCTGTGGCTGCCGCAGGCAGGGCTGATTGCCTATGCCATCGGATGTCTCGCCGATACGGGTTTCGACAACAGAATTTATTATGCAGCGCTTGGCATATTCTTGCTGGGTTGCCTGCGCAGTCTGATCGACGGTGCTGGCGCGGCCAAGGCATTCGATGCCGCCCGCGCCGAACTGACGGCCTTGCGCGAACGGGCTTTCGCAGCATTTTCCAACCGTTCTCCGCTCGACACAGCCCGGCCATCGTCGGGCGAGGCAGCGAGCATTCTCGCCGAACAGGCGGAAATGGTTGTGCCCTATCTGTCGCGTTTCCTGCCGGTGCGCATTCGGGTCATGCTGGTGCCACTGGCGATCCTGCTGGCCGTCTTCTGGTTTTCATGGGCGGCAGCACTGGTTTTGCTGGTTGCAGCGCCTCTGATACCGATTTTCATGGCGCTCATTGGCTGGCGTGCGAAAGCCGCCAGCGAAAAGCAGCTTATAGCGCTCGGCGGCATGAATGGTTTTCTGCTCGACCGCCTGCGCGGACTGACGACGATCCGCAGTTTTCACGCCGTGGATGCGACCGCCACGCGGCTGCGTGATAATGCTGAGACCCTGCGCACGAAAACAATGAAAGTTCTGCGAATTGCATTCCTGTCTTCCGCCGTACTGGAGCTTTTTGCAGCACTTGGCGTAGCCATGGTGGCCGTTTATATCGGCTTTCACTTGCTTGGCACCTTGCAGTTTGGCGCTTGGGGACACCAGCTGACGCTCGGCGAAGGCTTGTTTATCCTTCTTCTGTCGCCCGCCTTCTTTGAACCGCTGCGCGACCTTTCCGCCGTCTGGCATGACCGTGCATCCGGCGAAGCCGCCGTTGATGCGCTGGAAAAGCTCAGCCGTCATTCCATGCCGGTTGTCGGCAGCAGCAGCGTCACGGCACGCGAACCGGAGGAAACGGACCCCTCCGTTCAATTGCACGATATCGGTTTTCAATATCCGGTAGGTCCTTCGGTTTTGACAGATTTCAACCTGACAATCGAGGCGGGGGAGCATGTCGCGCTGCTTGCGCCGAGCGGTTATGGCAAGTCCACCATTCTGGCGTTGATCGCCGGACTGGCAGCGCCGCAAACAGGCGCAATACGGATCGGTGGCACGAGCTTGATGCCCGAAAATGCGACGGTCTTGCGCCAGCGTATGAGCTGGGTGGGGCAAAAGCCGCATATTTTTGCAGGCTCCGCACGTCATAATATCACGCTCGGACGTGAAGCTTCGGCCAGACCGATCGCGACCATCATTGATGATATGGCGCTGACACATGTCGCGGGCATCACCGGCAACGGTGTTATCGGTGAAAACGGGGCCGGGCTTTCGGGCGGGGAAGCCTTGCGGCTCGCGCTGGCTCGCATCGCGGTCGATCCCAAGGCCGATATTATCCTTGCCGACGAGCCGACGGCTCATCTCGACAGTGAGACAGCCAGGCATATTGCCGACAGCCTGTTGCGGCTGGCCAAGGGCAAGACCCTGATTGTCGCCACCCATGATGAGGGACTGGCGTGCAGGATGGACCGCATCATACGCTTGGACTCTTGTCAGGATAGTGATCCGGTTTGGCAGAGGAGGGCAGCCGAATGAACGGTCTGCAAGCACTCCGCCCAATCCTGCGCCTGTTTTTTAGAACCAACGGTGCTGCTCTTTATGCTGGCATTGCAGCCGCGACGGTCACTGTTCTGGCTGGTATCGCGCTGCTCGGCCTCTCTGGCTGGTTTATCACGGCAACGGCCATTGCAGGCTTGAGTGTAGCTACAGCTATTGTGTTCGATGTCTTTGCACCGGCAGCGGGTATCCGGTTCCTGGCAATTGTGCGGACGGGTGCACGTTATCTCGAACGTCTTGTCACCCATGATACAACGCTCGCCATTCTGGCGGCATTGCGCGAAAAGCTGTTTCGCAGTTGGGCAAAACCCGCCGCAGCCAATGCACTTTTAAAGCGACCGGCACGGCTTCTATTCCGTCTGACTGCGGATATCGATGCGCTGGATTCGCTTTATCTGCGTGTCGTCGTGCCGATAGGTGCTGCACTTGCAACCGCATTGGTGGCAGGTCTTGCGCTGGCACTGATGCATCCGTTGTTCGGGCTTGCCGTTGCACTTGTGCTTCTGATCGTCGGCTTGAGCCTGCCTCTATTGGCTGCGCGGCGTTCGGAAATGCCGATGCGCAGGCGCGCCAAGGGCACGGAAGCACTGCGCGCCCGCACGGTCGATCTGGTTGCGGGCCAGACGGAATTGCTCATGGCTGGGCGGATGCAGGCGCAAAATGATGCTCTCATCCGGGCAGATGGTTATGTGGCTGCGGCTGACCGCACCCTCAATCGCGTTGAGATCCGAACCGGTGCGGGTTTCGGTGTGGCGCATGCCGCACTTCTGGCTGGCGGCCTGATCGGCGCTGGCTGGCTTGTTCAGTCCGGGACAATCGGCGCTCCGGTCGCCGCCTTGGCGATGCTGGTTATTCTCGGCGCAATGGAACCATTTGCAGCGCTGCGGCGCGGCGCGATGGAACTGGGGCGCACCATTCTGGCTGCGCGTCGCGTTGGGCCGCAATTGCGCGACGATGCAGTGATAGCCAGTCTGCCCCCGCCGCCGGATGGCGTGGCTGTGGAGCTTCGTAATCTCTCTGTCCGCCATGAAGACGCGGTCGTCGATGCCTTGAAGGCGATCAACCTGACCGTCGAAACGGGCGAGCGTGTCGCCATTGTCGGAACCAGCGGCGCTGGCAAATCGACACTCTTCAACGTGCTCGCAGGCGAAATCGCGGCGACAAGTGGCAGCGCAGAAGCGCTGGCCAGTAGTTTGCTGACCCAGCGCACGGAACTGTTTCAGGACAGCCTTCGCGACAATCTGCGACTGGCCAAGCCGAATGCAGACGACACAACGCTGATGCAGGCTTTGCGCACAGCCGGTCTTGCAGACTTCGTCGAGACGCTGCCAGCAAGCCTCGACACGATGCTGGGCGAGGGCGGCCTGGGATTGTCCGGCGGGCAAGCGCGACGTCTGGCTCTGGCCCGCCTTTTCCTGAGCGAATCGTCCTTGTGGCTTCTCGATGAACCGACCGAAGGACTGGACGCGACAACCGCTGAAGACGTGCTGAATCGACTGCGGGCGCAGGCGGGCGGACACACGCTACTGGTTGCAACACATATCCAGCGCGAAGCGCGGATTTGCGACCGGATCATTGTTTTAAATCAAGGCGCTCTAGTTGAGTCTGTGTGCATGAGTGACCAGCGCTTCGGTGAGATACTCAATACTATGAGGTAAGTCGGGCGGGCGAAGGTCCATCTATTAGGGGCTTTGCCAACACTAGAGAATGGAATCGACTGGCGGTTTTATGCCGTCGTCGTTTCAAACGGACGATGTCATGACGGTCCGTTACATGAAGGCGCGTCGCGTCTGCCAATTTATGCGACGTGCAATACTAACTCGTTTTGGTCGCATTCTGCGATGCCGGGGAATTTTCCGGTCGCGAATGCTCTAGGAGGGCCGGGGATTTCCGGCTGAAAAAGATGGAACTCGATATTGTCTCCCTGTCGCGATTGCAGTTTGCAATCACGGCACTTTATCACTTCCTCTTCGTACCTCTGACGTTGGGTCTTTCCGTGCTGCTGGCCATCATGGAAACCGTTTATGTGATGACGGGGCGACTCATCTGGCGACAGATGACGAAATTCTGGGGTACTCTGTTTGGCATCAACTTCGCGATTGGTGTCGCGACGGGTATTGTGATGGAATTCCAGTTCGGTATGAACTGGAGCTATTACAGCCATTATGTGGGCGATATTTTCGGCGCCCCGCTCGCCATTGAGGGCCTGATGGCCTTCTTCCTTGAGGCGACCTTTGTTGGTTTGTTCTTCTTCGGTTGGGACCGTCTTTCCAAAGTCGGCCACCTGATCGCGACCTATGCGGTTGCGGCAGGTTCGAATTTTTCCGCTCTGTGGATTCTCATCGCCAATGGCTGGATGCAGAACCCGGTCGGATCGGCGTTCAACCCTGAAACCATGCGCATGGAAATCACCGATTTCTTCGCGGTTCTGATGAACCCAGTCGCGCAGGCAAAATTCGTACACACGGTTTCTGCAGGTTACGCAACGGCCTCGATCTTCGTTCTGGGCGTTTCCGCCTGGTATCTGCTGAAAGGCCGCTCGGTCGAACTCGCCAAGCGTTCGATGACGGTTGCTGCTTCCTTCGGTCTGGCCGCTTCGCTTTCGGTTGTCGTTCTTGGCGATGAAAGCGGCTATCTGGCCAATGAACACCAGAAGATGAAGATCGCTGCTATCGAAGCGATGTGGGAAACAGAGCCTGCGCCAGCCTCGTTTACAGTCTTCGGCTTCCCAAACCAGGAGGCACGCGAAACCCACTTCGCCGTGCATATTCCGTGGGTCATGGGTCTGATCGGCACACGTTCGCTGACCACGCCGATCCAGGGCATCAACGATCTGGTCGAGAATGCGGAGAATCATATCCGCAACGGTATTGTCGCCTATGATGCGTTGCAGAAAATTCGCGCCGCTGGCGATACGGGCGCTGTACCGCAGGATGTGAAGGACGTTTTCGCCGATAACAGCCAATGGCTGGGCTACGCGCTCCTTCTGAAGCGCTATGTGGACGATCCGCGCAATGCTACTGACGAACAGATTGCCAAAGCCGCGAATGACACCGTTCCGGGCGTCCTTCCGTTGTTCTGGGCATTCCGCATCATGGTGGCCATCGGGTTCTTCCTGATCCTGCTGACCGGAACGTTCTTTGTCCTGTCGGCGCGGCGCAAGCTGGATCAGCATCGCTTCCTGCTCAAAATGGCGGTCTTTGCAATTCCGCTGCCATGGATTGCCGCAGAAATGGGCTGGATTGTCGCTGAATTCGGACGTCAGCCCTGGATTATCGAGGGTATTCTCCCGACAGCGGTCGGTGTCTCCAATCTCGGCGCATCGACGGTTCTGCTCACCATCATTGGCTTTGTCGCGATCTATACGGTCCTGTTCATCATCGAAATGGGCCTGATGATACGCGCGATCAAAGCTGGACCGGAACCCGACAGCAAACCTGAAGCCATGCTTGCACCTGCCAGCATTGCGCCTGCGGAGTAAGGACCATGATACTCAGCGAATTGTTGGACTATGAAACCCTTCGCATCATCTGGTGGGTACTGCTCGGCGTGCTGCTGATCGGCTTTGCCGCGATGGACGGGTTTGATCTGGGCGTAGATATCCTGATGCCGCTCGTCGGCAAAACGGATGTGGAACGCCGCGTTATCATCAACACGATCGGCCCGGTCTGGGAAGGCAATCAGGTTTGGCTGGTTCTTGGCGGCGGCGCGATTTTCGCCGCCTGGCCACCGCTTTATGCCGTGTCCTTCTCCGGTTTCTATCTGGCGATGTTTGTCATTCTCTTTGCCCTCATTCTGCGCCCGGTCGGTTTCAAATACCGCTCGAAGCGTGAGGGCAGGGCTTGGCGTCGGGGTTGGGATATTGCCTTGTTCATCGGCGGCTTTGTACCGGCGCTAATCTTCGGCGTTGCCGTTGGTAACGTGTTGCAGGGCGTTCCTTTCCGGCTCGCCGATGATCTGCAGATCTTCTATGAAGGTACGTTCTTCGGCCTGCTCAACCCGTTTGCTCTTATTTGTGGCGTGTTGTCGGTCACCATGCTTTCCATGCATGGGGCCTCCTGGCTGGTCCTGAAGACATCGGGAGAAATTCAGCAGAGAGCACGGCGTTATGGTAGCATCGCTGCACTTCTGACGCTCGTTCTCTATGCTCTGGCGGGCGTTGCCAGCTGGTTCTGGGTCTCGGGTTACCGAATTACGAGCGCTATCGTCACCGATGGGCCGTCCAATCCGCTGCGCAAGACTGTGGAACTGGATCATAGCGCATGGTTCAGCAACTATGTGAACTATCCAATCCTGCTGATTGCTCCGGCACTTGGCATTCTGGGCGCGATTGCGGTGTTTCTCACACTGCGTGGCGGTCGTGAAGTTGCACCGCTTCTGCTCGGCAAGCTCACGATCTTCGGCATCATCTCGTCGGTCGGTGTCTCGATGTTCCCGTTCATTCTGCCGTCTTCGCTCGATCCTCGGGCAAGCCTGACAGTTTGGGATTCGTCTTCCAGCCATATGACACTGTTCATCATGCTGGTCGTGACCCTGATCTTCCTACCGATCATCGTTGCCTACACCTCCTGGGTCTACAGAGTGCTGTGGGGCAAGGTGGAAAAGGAAATGATCGAGGACGAGAGCAACCACGCTTATTGATTTGGCTGCGGACGGCTTTGTCCGTCCGCGCCTTTCAATCCAAGAAAGGAAAGCAATATGTGGTATTTTTCCTGGCTTCTGGGCCTGCCGCTCGCCGCAGCTTTCGCTGTGCTCAACGCTATGTGGTACGAACTGATGGATGATCGGGCCCGCAAGCGTCTTGCAGCCGATCCGACTGCAGATCTGGCGCGGCAAGGCACGAAGCATCATTAGAGAAAAGAAAACGGCCCGGAAACGGGCCGTTTTCTTTATCGACTGATGTTGACCTTAGGCCGATGGTATCGAAAGTTCCGCCACGAAATCATAGGCGTCGCCACGATAAAGCGATTTGGTGAATTCCACCGCGCGGCCTGATGCGAGATAGGAAATACGCTCGATAGACAATCCCGCATCGCCGGTCGTGACACCAAGAATACGCGCATCGGGATCTTTGATGTTGCAGGCGGATATGCGCTGCACAGCGCGCACCGGGCGAAAGCCGGTCCGACCGAGTTCAGCATAGAGCGAGCCTTGCACAGCATTCGGGTCCGGCAGAACTTCACTCGACAAGGTGGCGCGTTCGATAGCCAGCGGCAGATCACTTGCCATGCGCAAGCGGCCAAGCCGGGCAACACGGGTTTCGGATGAAACGCCAAGCTTCATCATTTCCTCTGGCGAGGGATAATAGAGACCGCGTTCCAGCCATTTGGATTGGGTGGCAATGCCGCGCCGCGCCATGTCTTCGGTAAAAGACGTCAGCATGGAAAGCGACTGCTGCACGCGCTCGCTGGGGCGAACAACGAAAGTACCGGAACCATGACGGCGCACCAGAAGTCCCGATTTGACGAGATCATCCACTGCCTTGCGCACGGTCACCCGGCTGATATTGGCATATTCGGCAATGTCACGTTCGGGCGGAAGTGCTTCTCCATCGGCCAGATGTCCGGCGCGAATCGCTGCTTCCAGCGACTGGCGTAACTGCATATAGAGCGGTCCCGCGCCTGAAGAGGGCGCGGTGCCCTGAAGATTTTTGGGTAGGAAGGCGCCGAAATTACCACTCATACACGCGCCTCATCCATCTTGTGGCCATAGCGCTTGAGCGCGAGCTGCAAAGCTCCGGTCAAGGCGTCGGCAGCCGGTTGGACAATGAGCTTCTGATGGCTTGCAGGAAGCCATTCCACATAAAGTGGCGCCATGCCGCCCAACAGACTGATCCGCTCCGCACCTTGTGCGATCAACATATCCAGCGTTTCACTGACATAGCCAGCGGAACGCTCCAGAAGCATGCGCGCAGTTTCGTCGCCATTGGCAGCATACTGGAAAATACGTGGAGCATATTTGCCGAAATCGCCGGGCTTCGCCGTCCAGGCGAATTCAACCAGATTGTCGGGATTATTACCGAACTCGTCGAGCACGTCTGTTGTTAGACGGCTGCGGGAGTGAATGCCATCATGCACCAGCAGGCATTCCTGCAACAGACTTTGGCCAAGCCGCGCACCGCTGCCAAGATCGCTGAGCGGAAATCCCCAGCCGCCGACCGAATGAATCCGCTCCTGCTGGCGGACGATATAGGCCGTTCCGGTGCCAAGAATGGCGACAATCCCGTCCTGATCGCCAAGTGCACCCTGCAATGCGATCAACCCGTCGAACTCGACATTGGAATGGGCAAAGGGGAGGCCTTGCTCAATTGGCAGCCCTGCACCCTGGACATTGCCACCGGCAAGTCCGAGCACCGCATGGCTTTCGCCGTAATGGCTCTGGTCCAGTCCTGCGTCGGCGAAGGCATTGTCGATGGCTGCGCGTACATTGACGAGCGAAGTCTGCGGATCGGTGACAATATTGGCCGACCCGCTGCGTCCCGTTCCGAGAATCGCACCGCTGCTGTCTGCCACCACAGCGCGGCATCCTGTGCCGCCGCCGTCCACGCCAATGAAATACTCTGCCATGAAGATACCTCCAACTTGAAGATACCAAAAAAATACCATTAACCAAGCAGATTCATCAAAGACGAGAAAAATTGATTAATGTGTTGATAAAATAAGGTAAATTATCTTGCATCCAATTTTTATGCGAGAATTTCGTAAACTTCGCTGGACAATTGGTACGTTTTTGGCATTAAATTCAATCAAAGGGGAGCGCAATGCCGCCAGGGGTCGCCAAAGGTTGTTAACAGGCGAGGGTCGCGCGGAAATGGGATGGAACAAAGACCGGCGGAGCCGGCATTTATCCCGTACCGTGATGAGCCGTCGTCATTAACGTGGTGTATCGCAATGGACAGGCGTATCTCGCCTCTTTTGTGCGTCTGCGTTCAAAAAAACGGGAGAAGGTCAAATGGTTCGCAATACCTTGAAATTCATGCTGCTGGGTTCGACGCTGCTGGCGTCGGGTTCTGCCGCATTGGCTCAGGACGTCACGCTGACGGTTGAAAGCTGGCGTAACGACGATCTGCAGATCTGGCAGGAAAAGATCATTCCAGCCTTTGAAGCCAAGAATCCGGGCATCAAGATCAATTTTGCGCCAAGTGCGCCGACGGAATATAACGCCGCTCTCAATGCCAAGCTGGATGCTGGTTCGGGTGGCGATCTCATTTCTTGCCGTCCGTTCGACACCTCGCTGGAACTGTTCAACAAGGGCAAGCTTGCCGATCTTACCGATCTCGAAGGCATGAAGAACTTCTCCGACGTCGCCAAGTCCGCCTGGACCACCGACGACGGCAAGAAGGCTTTCTGCGTGCCGATGGCTTCGGTTATTCACGGCTTCATCTATAATCAGGAAGCCTTTGACAAGCTTGGCCTGAAGGCGCCGGCAACCGAAGCCGAGTTCTTCGCGATGCTCGACAAGATCAAGGCTGACGGCACCTATATCCCGATGGCCATGGGCACCAAGGATATGTGGGAAGCCGCAACCATGGGCTACCAGAATATCGGCCCGACCTATTGGAAGGGTGAGGAAGGCCGCAAGGCGCTCATCGCCGGTACGGAAAAGCTGACCGATCCGCAGTGGGTTGAGCCGTTCAAGGTTCTCGCCAAGTGGAAGGATTATCTGGGCGACGGCTTCGAAGCACAGACCTATCCGGACAGCCAGAACCTCTTCACGCTGGGTCGCGCCGCGATCTATCCGGCAGGTTCGTGGGAAATCGGCCTGTTCAACACGCAGGCGCAGTTCAAGATGGGCGCATTCCCGCCGCCGGTGAAGAATGCAGGCGACAGCTGCTACATCTCGGACCACAACGATATCGGTCTCGGCCTCAATGCTTCGAGCAAGAATGCCGAACAGGCCAAGGTGTTCCTCAACTGGGTCGCTTCGCCGGAATTTGCCGAAATCTACGCAAACGCGCTGCCGGGCTTCTTCAGCCTGAATTCGACGGCTGTGAAGATGTCCGATCCGCTGGCGCAGGAATTCGTGTCCTGGCGCGAAAAGTGCAAGCCGACGATCCGTTCGACCTACCAGATTCTGTCGCGCGGTACGCCGAACCTGGAAAACGAAACCTGGGTTCAGTCGGCTAACGTCATCAACGGCACTGTAACGCCGGAAGATGCCGCCAAGAAGCTGCAGGACGGCCTCGACAGCTGGTACAAGCCAGCCAAGTAAATATGATCATTCACGGGCGGTTTTGCGCATAGCAAGGCCGCCCGTGTGCATTTTCGATGCCGAACAGACCTACCGGACAGTTTTTCTTTCGCGCGATGCGCGATCCGTGTCAGTCTCAAGGCGATAGAAAGTTCGTAAGAACCGCATAAGCCGAAGAACAGCGAGTGTTGATGAGCCAGTCTGCCGACCTGCCAATCATTGAGCAAAAACGCCCGAGGCGGTGGCACATTCTTGTGTTTCTGCTGCCTTGCGTGCTGGTTTACACCGCCGTCATGGTGCTGCCGCTGATCGAGACATTACGGCAAGCGTTTTTCAATGTCGTTGACGGGCAGCGCGTCTTTGTCGGCTTCGCCAATTTCCAGACGCTTTTCGGCGACGTAAACTGGTCGCGTGATTTCTGGAATGCGTTGAAAAACAATGTTATATTCTTCTGCATTCACATGTTGGTTCAAAACCCGATCGGCATTTTGCTGGCGGCCATGCTGTCGCTGCCGAGACTGCGTTTTGCCGCCTTCTACCGTACCGCAATCTTCCTGCCGACGCTTTTGTCCTTCGTGATCGTCGGCTTTATCTGGAAGCTGATCCTGTCACCGATCTGGGGCGTCGCGCCGTGGATGATGGATCTGGTGGGCATGAAATGGGCCTTTGGACCATGGCTCGGCAAGGCCGAAACCGCACTGGTAACCGTATCACTCGTCTCGGTCTGGCAGTTTATCGGTATTCCGATGATGCTGATCTATGCGGCGCTGCTCAACATTCCCGATGAGATTATCGAAGCTGCCGAATGCGACGGCATTACCGGCTGGAGCCAGTTCTGGAAGATCAAGCTGCCGCTTATCCTGCCGTCGATTGGCCTGATCTCGGTCATGACCTTCGTAGCCAATTTTAACGCGTTCGACCTTGTCTATTCGATGCAGGGTGCGCTTGCGGGACCGGACAAGGCGACCGATATTCTGGGCACCTTCCTGTACCGCACCTTCTTTGGCTTCCAGCTTCAGCTTGGCAATCCGTCCATGGGCGCGACCATCGCTGCCGTGATGTTCCTTATCATCCTCGCCGGTGTGTCGCTCTATCTGTTCGGCATCCAGCGTCGCATGCGCCGCTATCAGTTCTGAGGAGCGAGAAATCATGTCGAAAGCACGCACTTCGCCCCTTCGCACAACATTCGTTCATGCGGCACTGATCATCTATATGCTTGTCGCCGTGTTTCCGGTGGCGCTGACGCTGATCAATTCCTTCAAGGACCGCAATGCGATTTTCCGCACACCGCTGCAGTTCCCGACACCGGAGAGCTTCAGCCTCATCGGCTATGAGACGGTGTTGAAGCAGGGCTCGTTCCTGACCTACTTCCAGAACAGCGCCATCGTCACGGTGGCGAGCATCTTCTTCGTCATCCTGTTTGGCGCGATGGCAGCCTTTGCCCTGTCGGAATATCGCTTCAAGGGCAACACGCTGATGGGGCTTTATCTCGCCATCGGCATCATGATCCCGATCCGTCTTGGCACAGTTGCATTGTTGCAGGGCATGGTCGCGGTGGGGCTAGTCAATAGTCTGACGTCGTTGATCCTCGTCTATACGGCCCAAGGATTGCCGCTTGCGATCTTCATCCTGTCCGAATTCATGCGAACCGTGTCTGACGATTTGAAAAATGCCGGGCGAATAGACGGCATGTCGGAATATGCGATCTTCTTCAAGCTGGTGCTGCCGCTGATCCGTCCCGCTATGGCAACGGTTGCCGTCTTCACCATGATCCCGATCTGGAACGATCTCTGGTTCCCGCTGATCCTCGCACCGAGCGAAGCCACCAAGACGGTGACACTGGGTTCGCAGCTGTTCATCGGCCAGTTCGTCACCAACTGGAATGCGGTTCTGTCGGCGCTTTCGCTGGCCATGTTCCCGATCCTCGTCCTCTACGTCATTTTCTCGCGGCAACTGATCCGCGGCATCACAGCCGGAGCTGTCAAATGAGTTCAGATACAACAAGCGCCCCGGCCCCAATCGCCCCGGTACGCGTGCTCTCGGCAGGTCTCGGCAATATGGGCCGCAGCCATGCGCTGGCCTATCATCGCAATCCGGGTTTCGAAATCGTCGGTCTGGTCAACCGGACCAAGGTTGCCGTGCCGGATGAACTTGCCGGTTATGAAATTCATCCATCCTTTCACGACGCCTTGGCCGAGCTGAAACCGGATATGGCGTGCATCGCCACCTATTCGGAAAGCCATGCCGATTATGCCGTGGCCGCGATGGAGCAGGGCGCGCATGTCTTTGTTGAAAAGCCGCTTGCAACGACCGTGGAAGATGCACGACGCGTCATCGATTGTGCACGGGCCAACGGACGCAAGCTCGTCATTGGCTATATCCTGCGCCACCATCCATCCTGGATGCGGCTGATCTCGGAAGCGCGCCAGCTCGGCGGTCCTTACGTTTTCCGTATGAACCTCAATCAACAGTCCAGCGGCGCGACCTGGGAAACGCATAAGAACCTGATGAACACCACGTCGCCGATTGTCGATTGCGGTGTGCATTATGTGGATGTGATGTGCCAGATCACCGACGCCAAGCCGGTGGAAGTGCGCGGCATGGGCCTGCGTCTTTCCAATGAAATCAAGCCGGATATGTATAATTACGGCCATTTGCAGGTGTTGTTCGATGATGGCACGATTGGCTGGTACGAAGCGGGCTGGGGTCCGATGATGTCCGAAACGGCCTTCTTCGTGAAGGATGTCATCTCACCAAATGGCTGCGTTTCCATCGTCATGAACGAGGCTGTCACCAAGTCCGACGATGTGGACGCGCACACTAAAACCTCGACCATCCGCATCCATCGCGCTGAACGCGGGGCTGACGGGAAATTCCTGAAGCCTGATACGGATCTGTCCATGTCCGACGAGCCCGGCCATCAGGAATTGTGCGAACGCGAACAGGCTTACATGCTGAAAGCCATTCGCGACGATATCGATCTCAACCGCCACATGGACGATGCGCTGCAATCGCTGCGTATTTGCCTCGCCGCTGATGAAAGCGTGCGTCTTGGCCAGCCGATAAAACTGTAAGGGATTTTTGACTGTGGGATCGCTGTTACTCAAGTCTATTAATAAGAGCTATGGTTCGCAGGCTGTTCTGAAGGATATCAATCTGGAAGTTCGCGACGGCGAGTTCATCATTTTCGTGGGGCCTTCCGGTTGCGGTAAGTCCACGCTGCTGCGCTCGATTGCCGGTCTGGAGGATGTGTCTTCGGGTCAGGTGCTGATCAACGACAAGGATGTGACCGTCACGCCGCCGTCAAAGCGCGGCATTGCGATGGTGTTCCAGTCTTATGCGCTTTATCCGCATCTGACGGTGAAGGACAATATGGGCCTTGGTCTGAAACAGTCTGGCGCGCCGAAGGAGCAGATTGAAAGCCGCGTTACGCGCGCGTCATCCATGCTGTCGCTTGATCCTTATCTGGCAAGGCGTCCGGCGGAACTGTCGGGGGGGCAGCGCCAGCGCGTCGCCATCGGTCGCGCGCTTGTGCGTGATCCGGAACTGTTCCTGTTCGACGAGCCCTTGTCCAATCTCGATGCCGCGCTTCGCGTGCAGACGCGCTTGGAAATTGCCAAGCTGCATCGGGAGCTGAAGGCAACGATGATCTATGTCACCCATGATCAGGTGGAGGCAATGACGCTTGCCGACCGTATCGTGGTGCTGAATGCAGGTCGTATCGAACAGATCGGTTCGCCGATGGAGCTCTATAACAAGCCTGACAATCTGTTCGTGGCAGGCTTTATCGGTTCACCGCAGATGAATTTCGTCGATGCCGACCGTATCGGCGAAACGGGTGCGACGATCATCGGCATTCGCCCGGAACATCTCGGCGTCAGCCGTGAAAGCGGCAAATGGAAGGGCAAGGTCATCCACGCCGAACATCTCGGTGCCGATACCATCCTTTATGTGGAAACCGAAGGGGCAGGGCTCATCACTGTTCGCCTGTTCGGCGAGCACCACTATACGGAAGACGACATTATCTTCGTCACGCCGGAAGCGGACAAGACGCATCGTTTTGACGATGACGGCAAGGCCATTCGCTAAGCCATTCGACAGTTCGACAAAATTGAACCGCGCTTGTTTCAAGCGCGGTTTTTTGTGTTCGCCAGAATCAAGGTGTTATCCGGCGGCTTTTCTGCCGGTTTGGCCATGACGGCGCAGTGGACAAAGTGCCTCATGCATTTTTCTATAATGCTCAATTCACTCGAAATAGTACTAAACGGTACTGACGTTATCGTCAACAATACGTAAGAATATTGCGTCTATGGCAGGATAAACATTCCATATCAAATCCCATATAAAACATGGAAATACACTTATTTCACTGACCTCCCGAAGCGCCGTATTTTCGAGCGGGAGAACTGAACTCTAAGTTCACCGCTCGAGGCCATGAAAAATAATCTTGCTTTATTTTGAGAGCCGTATCACCCTGAATGGCAGTGAAATCGGAGGAGGAAAACCGGCTTCACGTCGCATGGGAGGAATGCGGTCAATCTGAGTTTGAAAGGCCATCCGGAAACCGGATTTCGAAGAAGCCTGTTCGCCGGAACCAAACAGAATTCCACCCGTTCGACATTCAATGCCAGTTTTGCCAGGCCAGTTGCTTGGCCCATTGCGAGGTATGCCCGCATGAGCGACGATGTCGTACTATCCCTGCATGTTCCTGAACCGGAATGGCGGCCCGGCGATGCGCCGGATTTCTCCCATGTAAAAATCCCTCGTGCTGGCAGTGTCAGAAGACCGGAAATAGACGAAAAGCCCGAAGCGATGCGCGATCTCGCTTTCAGCATCATTCGCGTACTGAACCGCGAAGGCGAGGCGGTCGGTCCGTGGGCCGGAACGCTTACCGACGAGGAGCTGAAAGATGGTCTGCGCCACATGATGATCCTGCGCGCCTATGATGCGCGCATGATGATGGCGCAACGGCAGGGCAAGACGTCGTTCTACATGCAGCATCTGGGTGAAGAGGCGGTGAGCTGCGCTTTCAGAAAGGCGCTGCGCAAGGGCGACATGAACTTCCCGACCTATCGGCAGGCAGGGCTTCTGATCGCCGATGATTATCCGCTTGTCACCATGATGAACCAGATTTTCTCCAATGAGCAGGACCCGCTTAAAGGCCGCCAGCTCCCGGTGATGTATTCCTCGAAAGAGCACGGCTTTTTCACGATTTCCGGCAACCTTGCGACGCAATATACGCAGGCTGTGGGCTGGGCGATGGCCTCGGCGATCAGCCACGACACAAAGATTGCAGCTGCATGGATCGGTGACGGCTCGACTGCTGAAAGTGATTTTCACGCCGCGCTCGTGTTCGCCTCGACCTACAAGGCGCCTGTGGTGATGAATATCGTCAACAACCAGTGGGCGATCTCGACATTCCAGGGCATTGCGCGGGGCGGCTCCGGCACTTTCGCGGCACGCGGGCACGGCTTCGGCATTCCGTCGCTGCGCGTAGACGGCAATGATTATCTGGCCGTTCACGCCGTGGCAAAATGGGCGGTCGAGCGCGCACGGCGCAATCTCGGTCCAACGATCATCGAATATGTGACCTATCGCGCTGGCGGGCATTCCACTTCGGATGATCCCTCTGCCTATCGCCCCAAGGCGGAAAGCGATGCGTGGCCGCTTGGCGATCCGGTCTTGCGGTTGAAGAATTATCTGATCCTGCGCGGCGTCTGGTCGGAAGATCGTCACAAACAGGCGGAAGCGGAAGTGATGGACCTTGTCGTCAGCGCACAGCGCGAGGCGGAAGCCATCGGCACCCTGCATGACGGGCGCAAGCCGTCCATGCGTGACATGTTCGAGGATGTTTACGCAGAAACGCCGCCGCATCTTGTTCGCCAGCGTCAGGAAGCGGGGTTCTGATCCATGACCAAGATGACTATGCCCAGAATGACAATGATCGAGGCGATCCAGAACGCCCACGACATTGCCATGGAGCGCGATAAGAATGTGGTCGTGTTCGGTGAGGATGTCGGTTACTTCGGCGGCGTGTTTCGCTGCACCGCCGGTTTGCAGAAGAAGTACGGCAAAGAGCGCTGTTTCGATGCGCCAATCAGCGAGCTTGGCATTGTTGGCACCGCAATCGGCATGGCCGCTTACGGCTTGCGCCCCTGCATTGAAGTGCAGTTCGCCGATTATGTCTATCCGGCCTATGACCAGATTGTCTCCGAAGCTGCTCGTCTGCGCTATCGTTCGGCGGGCGAGTTCACATGCCCCATCGTGATCCGCATGCCATCCGGCGGCGGCATCTATGGCGGGCAAACGCACAGCCAAAGCCCGGAAGCGCTTTTCACCCATGTGTCCGGCTTGAAAACGGTGATGCCGTCCACGCCAGCGGACGCCAAGGGCCTGCTGCTTGCCGCCATTGAAGATCCCGATCCGGTGATCATGTTTGAGCCGAAGCGGCTTTATAACGGTCCCTTCGACGGCCATCATGACAAGCCGGTCACATCGTGGAAGAAGCACGATCTGGGCGAAGTGCCGGAAGGCTATTACACAGTACCGCTCGGCAAAGCCGCTATCCGCCGCGAAGGCAGCGCCGTGACGGTTCTGGCCTATGGCACCATGGTGCATGTCGCGCTGGCCGCAGCCGAAGAAACCGGCGTCGATGCCGAGATTATCGATCTGCGCACGCTTTTGCCGCTCGATACCGAAACCATCATGGCTTCGGTGCGCAAGACGGGCCGTTGCGTCATCGTGCATGAAGCAACTCTGACCTGCGGCTATGGTGCAGAACTGGCCGCGCTCGTACAGCGCGACTGCTTCTATCACCTCGAAGCGCCTGTCATTCGCGTGACGGGTTGGGACACGCCTTATCCACATGCGCAGGAATGGGCTTATTTCCCCGGTCCTGATCGTGTCGGTCGCGCACTCGTGTCGATCATGGAAGCGTGAGGGGAGACAACATGGCTCATTTTACAATCAAACTCCCCGATGTCGGTGAAGGCGTTGCCGAGGCCGAACTTGTCGAATGGCATGTGAAGGTTGGCGATATCATTCGCGAGGATGATCTTCTGGCTGCTGTCATGACTGACAAGGCAACAGTGGAAATCCCATCGTCGCGTGCGGGCAAAGTCATCGCGATCAACGGCGAAGTTGGTGAAAAAATCGCCGTCGGTTCCGAACTGGTTCGGCTTGAAATTGAAGGCGCTTCCGGTGCGAGCGAGGAAGTGAAGGCAGAAGAGCCTGCGCATACTCCGATAGCCGCTGAAGCGCCAAAGTCGCAGACTCCGGAAGTGCCGGTCTTGTTGCAGACGCCCGTTCCGCCAAAGCCGACAGCACCCAAGCGTGAAGCTTTCGCTCGCGCTTTTGCGGGCGCTGGCCCCGTGCGAGCAGAAGGTGAGAAGCCTCTGGCTACGCCATCGGTTCGGCTGCGCGCGCGCGATGCGGGCGTAGATCTGCGGCGCATTCGTGGTACTGGACCTGCCGGGCGTATCACCCATGAAGATCTGGATGCGTTCTTCGAGACCGAAAGCGGTGCCGCAACGGCGTTGGCCGGTTATGCTGCCGATACATCCGTCAACGAAATCAAGGTTATCGGGCTTCGGCGCAAGATTGCGGAGCGCATGGCAGAAGCAAAGCGCCATATTCCGCATATCACCATTGTCGAGGAAGTCGACGTCACGCAACTTGAAGAGCTGCGCAGCGGCCTCAACAATGAGAAGAAGGAAGGGCGTTCGCGCCTGACGCTGCTGCCATTCGTTATCCGCGCCATCGTCAAGGCGGTGAAAGAACAGCCGGGCCTGAATGCCCATTTCGACGATGAAGCCGATATCATCCGTCAATTCGGCGGTGTGCATATGGGCATTGCCACGCAGACACCGAACGGCTTGATCGTCCCCGTGGTGCGTCACGCCGAAAGCATGACCGTATTTGCGGCGGCTTCCGAGTTGTCGCGTGTGACCGATGCCGCCCGCAACGGCACCGCAAAACGTGAGGAACTGAGCGGTTCCACCATCACCATCACGTCGCTTGGACCGCTTGGCGCGATTGCCACGACACCGATTATCAATCGGCCAGAAGTTGCGATCGTCGGGATCAACAAGATTGCCGTCCGCCCGATGTGGGACGGAACCCAATTCGTGCCGCGCAAGATGATGAACCTTTCATGCAGCTTCGATCATCGGGTGATCGACGGTTGGGACGCGGCTGTCTTTGTGCAGAAGCTGAAAAGCCTCATCGAAACGCCTGCGATGATCTTTGTGGAAGGCTGAACTTATGAGTGAGATTAACTGCAAACTTCTGATCATCGGCGGCGGTCCCGGCGGCTATGTCTGTGGCATCCGGGCAGGGCAGCTCGGCATCGACACGGTGCTTGTTGAGCGAAAGCGTCTCGGCGGCACCTGCCTCAATGTCGGCTGTATTCCGTCCAAGGCGCTGATCCATGCAGCAGATGAATTCTATCGCCTGACGCATTTTGCATCGAGAGGCGCGCTTGGCATCACGGCGCAAAATCCGACTATCGATTTTGCCCGCACGCTTGAATGGAAAGACGGTATCGTCAATCGACTGAATAGTGGTGTGGCCGGGCTGTTGAAACGGTCGCGCGTGCGCATGTTTCAGGGGCAGGCGCGGTTCATGGACGGCAAGACCGTGTTGGTCGATACAGATACAGGCCGCCAGACCATTCATGCGGAAAATATCGTGATCGCCACCGGCTCCGTGCCAGTTGAAATTGAAGCACTGCCCTTCGGCGGCAATATCATTTCATCCACGGAAGCCCTGTCGCTGGGCTCCATACCGGAGAAACTGGCTGTCGTGGGCGGTGGATATATCGGGCTCGAAATCGGCACGGCCTATGCGAAACTCGGTTCCAAGGTCACTGTGGTCGAAGCCACCGACCGTATTCTGCCACAATATGATTCCGAACTGACGCGGCCCGTCATGGCGCGCCTGAAGGCGCTTGGCGTCGAGGTGCTAACCAGCACATCGGCCAAGGGGCTAACCGGAGACGGCAAGGCACTGGAAGTACTGGCGGCTGATGGCGACACCAAACGCATCGAAGCCGACAAGGTGCTGGTAACGGTCGGACGCAAGCCGCAGACCGATGGTTGGGGCTTAAGCGAAATCCGGCTTGATATGGACGGGCGTTTCATCCGCATTGATGACCGCTGCCGTACGTCTATGCGCGGTGTCTATGCAATTGGCGATGTCACCGGAGAGCCGATGTTGGCGCATCGCGCGATGGCGCAAGGCGAAATGGTTGCCGAGATCATCGCAGGCGGCAAGCAAGCCTGGGACAAGCGCTGCATTCCAGCGGTCTGCTTCACTGATCCCGAAATCGTGACAGTGGGGCTGCTGCCCGACGAGGCGCGCAAGGCAGGTCACAACACACAGATTGGCATTTTCCCTTTTCAGGCCAATGGTCGTGCCATGACGGTTGAACGGGAAGACGGCTTTATTCGTGTGGTGGCCCGCGCTGACAACCATGTCATTCTGGGCATTCAGGCGGTTGGTGTTGGTATTTCCGAACTGTCATCAGCCTTTGCGCAAGCCGTTGAAATGGGCGCACGTCTCGAGGACATTGCAGGGACGATCCATGCACATCCGACCTTGGGCGAGGGCTTTGCCGAGGCCAGCATGAAGGCGCTCGGCCACGCCTTGCACGTTTAAGATCTGGACTTGCGCTCGTAACGCCATACGAACACGGCAGCCCCGGCAACCATGGTTGCGAGCGAAAACCAGGTGATTGCATAGGACAGGTGGCTGTTGCGGAAGGAAACGACCGTCAGCCCACCGACGGGCTGATTACCGGGATTGGACTTGGCATCCGCATCGATGAAATAGGGTGCGACGGTGCCAAGATTCTCCTTCGCGGCAAAAGCCGCGACATCGCGCGAGTTCCAGCTGTTTTGCGCTGGATCGTTGGGCCGCAGGAAAAAGCCGTCCGGCTCAGGCATGCGCAGAAGACCGGTCACGGTGGTTTCGCCAGCGACCTGAGTTTCCAGACGGGCTGACAGGTCCCGCTTGTTGCTCGGCACAAAACCGCGATTGATATAGGTCAGAGATCCGTCGGCGGAGCGCAGCGGCGTCAGAACCCAGTAACCGGCGCCGCGTTCGGTCAGCGCATGCACCAGCACTTCCTTATCGTTCAGATAGGTGCCGGTGATGGTGACATGACGATATTCGTCGTCCTTCTGGTTGACATTGGCCCAGTCGTCCTTGCCCGGCGCTGCAACGGGTTCAGCGTGAACGCGAGCATCCACACGAGCGATCAGGTCAAGCTTCCATTGCAGGCGCTCGATCTGCCAAACACCAAGGCCAATAAAAAGCAGAAAAAACAGGCTGGCCAGTACCGCCATGAAACCGAGAAAGAAACCGGACTTCTTCTTCACATCGTTTCTGTCGGTTTCTGTGGTCATCGCATATTCCTGAATTTATTGATGCTGGAGCAATGCTCTCTCATAAACCAGTCATGCAAATTTAGAAAGTTTGGGCTGGATAAAATAACAGCGCCAGCAGGCCTAAGATTGGCGAGTGGCGCTGAGAACGAACCGACATATTCAATTCATGTCGCAAATCAGGCTAGCTTGTGAACCTTGTGCCGACGATGTGAATAGCCGCCCTTCGAACGGCGCAAAACATTACAAACCTGTGTCTTGTCTTCCGAGGGCTGCGGCATTTGCTCATGAATGCGGTGCAGTATCTGCTGCGTGACTGTACGATCCTTGTCGGTAGGCCCGATGATTATGCTCTTCATCAACCATTCTCCCTGTTTTTCTTGGGCACAGAGTAGCATCCGGGGCTACCCCGGCCGGTCATCAAGAATGTACGAATAACCAAAGTATTAATCATAATTAACATATTGACAAGGACATTCTTGCAACAGCACTCAAGCGCTTGAGATTGGTCGCAAAAAAGCCGAGTCGCATTCGCAACCCGGCTCTTTTAAGTAATTATATCGATTAAATCAGTCGCGATTCCCGGTCAGGATTTCACGCTTGCCGACATGGTTTGCCGGACCGACAAGCCCTTCCTTTTCCATACGCTCGACAAGCGATGCAGCGCGGTTGTAGCCAATGCCGAGACGGCGCTGGATGTAGGAGGTGGAGCACTTCTTGTCGCGCAGCACCACCTTGACTGCCTGATCGTAGACGTCGTCACCATCTTCAGAACCCATCGACGTCGCATCGAAGACGGCGGCATCTGCGGTTTCTTCTTCGGCGTCTTCATCTTCCGTCACGGTTGCCAGATAATCCGGGCGACCTTGTTCCTTCAGATGATTGACGACCTGTTCCACTTCTTCATCGGAGACGAATGGTCCATGGACGCGGACGATACGTCCGCCACCGGCCATATGCAGCATGTCGCCCTGGCCGAGAAGCTGTTCGGCACCCATCTCACCAAGAATGGTGCGGCTGTCGATCTTCGACGTGACCTGGAAGGAAATACGGGTCGGGAAGTTTGCCTTGATCGTACCGGTGATAACGTCGACGCTTGGACGCTGGGTTGCCATGATCAGGTGAATACCAGCCGCGCGGGCCATCTGCGCCAGACGCTGCACGGCACCTTCGATATCCTTGCCCGCAACCATCATCAGGTCGGCCATCTCATCGATGATGACCACGATGTAGGGCATTGGCGTCAGGTCGAGTTCTTCCTGAATATAGGTCGGCTCGCCTGTTTCCTTGTCGAAACCAGCCTGCACGGTGCACATGACGGTTTCGCCCTTGCCCTTGGCGGAAGCCGCACGGGCATTGAAACCTTCGATATTGCGCACACCGAGGCGGGCCATCTTGCGATAGCGCTCTTCCATCTCGCGCACAGCCCACTTCAAGGCAACGACAGCCTTTTTCGGGTCGGTCACGACCGGAGTAAGCAGGTGCGGAATACCATCATAGATCGACAGTTCCAGCATCTTCGGATCGACCATGATCAGGCGGCATTCTTCCGGCTTGAACCGATAGAGCAGCGACAGGATCATGGTGTTGATCGCAACCGACTTGCCCGAACCCGTGGTGCCAGCCACCAGCAGGTGGGGCATCTTGGCCAGTTCAGCAATGATCGGCTCGCCACCGATACCTTTGCCGAGGCAAAGCGGCAGGCGATAATTCGACGCTTCGAAAGTGCGGGAGTCGATCATCTCACGCAGATAGACAGTCTCACGATTGGCATTCGGCAGTTCGATACCGATGACATTGCGACCGGGCACAACGGCAACGCGAGCAGAGAGTGCCGACATGGAGCGGGCGATATCGTCAGCAAGACCGATGACGCGCGAGGACTTCACACCTGGAGCAGGCTCGAACTCATAGAGCGTGACGACCGGACCGGGGCGCACATGGATGATTTCGCCGCGCACGCCAAAATCTTCCAGTACGCTTTCCAGCAGACCTGCGCTGCGCTCCAGCATTTCCTGCGTGATGACATTGCCATCCAACGCAGGCGGCATCTGCAACAGATCGCGCGGCGGGAATTCATATTCGCCATGGATTACAGGAGCTTCAGCACGGGGGAGGGGCTGAGGTTGATAAAGAGCAATCGACGGCGCAGCCTTTGCCGGCGCAGGCGCTGCTGCAACGGGGGCAGGTGCTACGATTTCTTCAACGCTGTGCTCTTCAGCTTCTGCAACGGCAAGCACGACATCGTCTTCGGTCGCTTCACCCGAAACTTCGGCAACCTCAACAATCTTTGGCGTAGTTTCAACCTTCTTCGGAGCGATCGCCTTAGCTTTTGCCACCAGAGCAATGACCGGAGCTACGGGCGCTGCGGCG
Organism: Ochrobactrum sp. 19YEA23; assembly: GCF_029909865.1. Lineage (NCBI taxonomy): Bacteria > Pseudomonadati > Pseudomonadota > Alphaproteobacteria > Hyphomicrobiales > Brucellaceae > Ochrobactrum > Ochrobactrum sp. 19YEA23. Next base: position 498,449 of record NZ_JASAMQ010000003.1, read on the forward strand.
ACAGGTTCCGGTGTTACAACAGGCTGAGAAGCAGGAACTTCTGCCACTGGCTGCGGCGCTACGGCTGCAACTGGGGTTTCTTCTGGCTGGCTGTTCCACTCACGAATGCGGAACTGCGCCAGAATGGATTCAACGGTCGGCGCAGGCTTTTTTGGCGCAGCCGGTGCTGCGGCAATAACCGGCATAGTCGGGGCAAGGCTCGCCTCAACATCACATCCTTCCCAGAAGGCGAAGTCGGAAATATAGGCGAGCGCAGAAGTCGTAACCTCTGCCACCGGTGCAACAACTGTCTGCGCGACCACAGGCTCTGGAGCGACATAAACCGCAGGCGCGGCTACTGCAACAGGCATGACCGGCAGGGCAGGCGGCACTGGAACTACTGGCGGCTGCACCATACCGAGCGAAACACTCTGCTGCAGTGCGGCTACGGCCATCGGTTGGGCATCTGCCACCTTCTCCACGATGGCTTCCGGCGCTTCCGCCATCGGCTGAACTTGCGGACGCGGCGCATTAACGTCCGGCAAATCTTCGCCGCGACGACGCATCAGTTCCACTTCCGGCGTGCGGGTGAAACGGACATTCTCGCCCAGAGAAAAGTGGATTTTCCAGGCACCGTCATCTGTCGGATTGTGCGCATCCGACGGGCTGCGCTGGGGCTTTGGGTCCGAAGCGTTCTCTGTACGATTTCCGTTCGAATGGGGGAAATTTTCTCTCAAATTACGCATGATACCTGAACCATAGATACTGTCGCCTGAATGAGCCCAAGTAATAAAAAATGAAGGTTAACAACCCCCTTCATAAATTCACCATTGGCCAGAAAATTCTGACAGGTGCCATCATGACACTCTCAGGTTCATGCTCGGTAATCCTATGCCCGAAATCGAGTTTTATATCATAATTACATATGCTTATGTATGTTTAATTATCTAATTTATTAGAAAGAATTCAACTCGCATTGGTTGTTGAATTTTATTCCTCCCTTAATGAGTGTTGCCCCTGAATCCGGCGCAACAGGGCAGATCAATCGCGGGCAAGCGCCACGACAGGATCGAGTCGGGAGGCGTTGCGGGCGGGCATAAAACCGAAGCCGATGCCGATAAGGCTTGAGCAAAGCAGCGCTATCACAATGGATGTTGGCGAGTAGACAAGCTGGAACATTGTGCTGAACTGCGCGAATAGCAGGCCGAAACCTCCCGCGATCAGCACGCCTGCCACGCCGCCGATGAGGCACACCAGTATGGATTCGATCAGAAACTGTTGCAGGATATCGCTCTGCCGCGCGCCAACGGCCATGCGCACGCCGATTTCGTTGATTCTTTCCGAGACCGCGACCAGCATGATGTTCATCACGCCGATTCCACCAACGAAAAGTGAAATGCCCGCGATGCTTGCCACGAGCAGGGCCAGCATCGCCGTCGTCGCCTGAATGGTCTTTTGAAGCGTGTCCGTGTTGAATATGAAGAAGTCTTCTTTGCCATGGCGCCTTGTCAGAAACGCCTTGACCATCTCTTCTGCTACTGCAGGGTCCATCGTGTCTCGAATGCGGACGGCGATTGATTGCAATGTGCGTGAACCCGTCATGCGGGTCTGGACCGTCGTATAGGGAAGGTAGAGTTCAAGCCTGCTGGAGCCTGCCATGCCTTGATCGTCGGCTTTGGTTACACCGACGATGCGCACGGGAATCTGTTTCAGGAACAAGATCTTTCCGACGACGGAGCCGTATTCATTCGGGAAAAGTCCCTTCTTGGTATTGGTATCAATGACCGCATCTTGTGCGAGATCTTCAAGGCCTTTTTTGCTGAAGTAGCGCCCTTCGATCAGCTTGCTTTTGCGTGCCGTGAAATATTGCTCACTGACGCCGTTGACCGTGATGCTGACTTCCTTGTTGCCGACGCGAACCGTTCCGGCAGTGGTGCTTTCGGGCGTAGCTGCGACGACATAGGGCAGCTTGGCCAGTTCGTTTGAATCATCAACGCTCAGCGTTGTGACAAGTGCGGCTTTCAGATCGCCATAGCCGCTGCCCGGTCCGATATAGAGCGTGTTTGTGCCAAGGCTGCTGATCTGCTCGAGAATGCGCTGCTGTGAGCCTTGGCCAAGCGCGGTCACGCAGACAACGGATGCTGTACCAATGATGATTCCCAACATTGTGAGAAATGTGCGCATGCGATGCGCATTCATGGAACGCAGCGCCATCGCAAAAGCCTCCTTAAAACGATCCCGTATGCCGCTGAATGATTTAAGTTTTTGCTCCGTAGACGTTACTGAAATGCTTTCTGTTTCAGCGCCATAGTCCTCCTCACGGCGAGTGTCGGCAATGATTTCTCCGTCCCGTATCTCAATGATGCGGTTCGCCCGCGCAGCGACGGCGCGATCATGCGTGACAATGATGATCGTGCGGCCTTCGCGGTTCAGTTCCTGAAGAATGCCGAGCACTTCCTCACCGCTGTGGCTGTCGAGCGCGCCGGTCGGTTCGTCTGCAAGAATAACATCGGCATCGTTGATGAGCGCGCGCGCTATAGAAACACGCTGTTGCTGGCCTCCAGAAAGCTGGTTTGGGTGATGATGGGTGCGGTCGCCCATGCCGAGACGGTGCAGCATTCCATGGGCGCGCTCGCGCCGTTCGGCGTGCGCTTGTCCTGCGTAGATGGCAGGTATTTCCACATTACCGACGGCGTCCAGCTCGTTCATCAGATGGTAACGCTGGAAGATAAAGCCAAAATGCTCGCGTCGAAGCTGTGCCAGTTCATCTGGCGTGAGTTCAGCAGTAGCGCGCCCGGAAATCAGATATTGCCCTTCAGAGGGGCGATCCAGACAACCGAGAATATTCATCAGCGTGGATTTTCCGGAACCGGATGCACCCACAATCGCCACCATCTCACCACGCTGAATGGTGAGGTCCACATTGTGCAGTACTGTGGTGAAACCATCACCCGACGGATAGTGACGCGAAACATTTTTCAGCAGGATCAGCGGCATATTGCTCATATCAATCACCGGCATCCGTCTCTTTAGCGTCTTGATTGTCGGTGACGATCTTGTCTCCCTCCTGCAAACCTGAGCGAACTTCCGTATTGATCTTGTCAGTAATACCCGTTTCCACTGTGCGCTCTTCCAGCGTTCCATGTTCGGTCAGAACGCGGACGGTCGCCACTCCCGGAGCGTCCGGGTCAGTATCGCCTTGTAATTTCAGCGCCGAAACCGGCGAGAGCAACACGTTTTTGACTTTCGCCAGAACGATATGAATTTCTGCCGTCATATAGGTGCGAAGCAAACCGTTCGCGTTGGGAATACTGAATTTGCCTTTGTAATATACGGCGGAGGCCGTGACGCTGCTCGATGCGGATAAGCCACTGCTAAAACCGAAGCTCTTATCGCTGACGACGGAATCCGGCGCAGGTTCAATCGCTTCGAGCTTTGCGTCGTAACGCTTTGCGTTTCTTCCGGAAATGGTGAAGTAGATGGGCAGGCCATCATGAACCTGGGTAATATCGGCTTCCGAAATGTCGGCTTCCACCGTCATCGTGTCCACTTGACCAAGGATGGCGATTGTCGGCACCGTTTGCTGCGCGTTGACGTTCTGCCCTTCCTGCGCCACGGTCGAAAGAATGGTTCCATCAATGGGGGCTGTAATACGCGTATAAGCCAGATTGGTTTCTGCGATGCGCACGCCCACTTTGGATGCGGCTATGCTTGCTTCCGTATTGGCAAGCTGCGCCTGTTGCTTTTTCGTCTCCGCAACGGCTTTATCGTATTCGGAACGAGCAACTGCATTTTTGCCGATCATCATCTGGTTGCGAGCGAGATTCAATTTTGCCAGTTCCAGATCAGCAAGGTTCTGCTCACGTGTCGCTTCGTTCTGGCGCAACGTCGCTTCGGCCTTGTCGAGTTCATTTTGCTGATTGGTGGCATCAATGAGAGCGATGACGTCACCCTCTTTGACGTGCTGGCCGGGTTTCACTTTGAGGGAAAGTATTCGACCGGTGGCCTGAGCCCCGATGGCGACCAGATTTTTAGGTCGCAATGTGCCAGATGCCAGCACGGAGCTTTCAATGTCGCCGCGTTGCACGGTCGTCATTTCAGGAAGTGGCTTTTGCGCAGACCATTGCTGGAGTAACAGGCCGCCGGTCAGCACCGATACGGCGAAAAGTGTTAGCCAGCGTTTGCGAAAACGCCGCTTTGATAATGGTTTAGGGGAGTTCATTGTTGCCTCTTGAGACGGCCCGTGGAGAGGGCGTTACGAGGTGAGGGCCGGTATTGAGGTCCACGACTTCCGGTCTGTCGACATCAATCCGACCGTTCCAGCCGCCGCCGAGCGCCTTTTGCAAGGAAACGTAATTCACGATGATATCTGTTCGCGCCTGCGCGAGAGTGTTCTCCTGGTTCAGCAACTCACGTTGCGCAGTCAGAACATCGAGGAAATTCTTCGATCCTGATTTGAACTGCTCAAGCGTCAGCTCGTTGATCTGGCGACTGTTGCTGACAATCTTTTGTAGTTGTGTGATGCGCAGGCGGTTTTGGTTGTATGCGACACTTGCGTTCTCTACTTCGCTCAAGCCTGTCAGGACTTTGCTTCGGTAGTTGATGAACGCCACGTCGCGCTCGGCTCGTGCAGCATCGACATCAGCAAGGAGCTTGCCGCCATGAAAAACAGGAATTGAGCGGCTGGGGCCAAATGACCAGCCTATAGTGGACAGTTTGGCAAGGTCGCCGAAATTTGCGCCCTCTGTATGAATGCTACCAGTGAGGGAAATACTTGGATAAAGCGCGGCCTGTTTTTGACCTATCGCTGCTGTTGCCTTGGCATAGTCCCGTTCAGCTGCCCGTATATCGGGGCGGCTCAACAAGAGATGTGCGGGTAATCCAGCCGATATCTTGCGGGGCGCTGAGGGCAGAGAGCGAGGCTTATCAAGTATAGCGGCTAGCGCTATTGATGAGCGCCCGGTGAGGGTAGACAGTTTGTTCAGGTTCTCGGCATAGCTGATCTGCAACGTTGGAATCCCGGCCTCCGTGGTTGCCACCTGAGTTTGCGCGCTGAGAAGATCGACTTGCGATATATTGCCCGCTGCCAGCTGCGTACGGGTCAATGCGACGGCTCGGCGTTGTGAAGCCACGTTGCGTTCTGCGATGGCGATCTGGGCCTGTATGCCACGCAATTGCACGTAGCTGGTTGCGATCTCACCGATCAAGCTGACGAGCGCTGCCCGCAATTGCTCATTGGCGGATTCTGTCGCGTAATATGCGGCCTCGACGCCACGCCGGTTTGCACCGAATAAGTCCAGATCCCATGTCGGGGATAAACCCGCATTCAACGAGCTGCTGGTGCCTTTTGAATTGCCGCCAGTACGCTTGAAACTACCATTTCCATCAATGCTCGGATATAGCATGCCACTCGCCGACGCGTGGCCTGCTCTGACTTGACGCACCTTCGCTTTTGCTGTCGCGACGTCAGGACTACCATCAATGCCGTCAGCAATCAGCCGATCCAATATCGGATCGCGGAGATTTTTCCACCAGTCTGCGAGTTGTGGGGCGGTTGTATCAGCTTTACTATTCCACGCACGAGGCGTGTTGATAAGAGGAGGATGATAATCCGGTCCGACAGCAACACATCCAGCGCCAAAAGGAAAAAAAAACAAAACCGCACAGAGTCGAATTTTGATAATTTGGATATTTCCTCAAAAGATCAATTATAAATAATAAAAATGCAAATCATAATTATTATAGATTGGCGCCAATGTAAATTGACGCCAAAATATTTAAGTTTGCTAGCTAAAAAATTTAGCTATACTAGAAATAATGCTTGGGAGAGTCGTAATCAGAGTGCCGATTACAGTTACGAGTGCAGGAATAAGGATAGGTAAAATAGGGTCCAAAACAATTCTCAATAATTGGCGTTAAGTATTATTTTAAAAGTAACATATTAGAAATATGAAATTTTAATCCCTTTGACAACACCAACTATGTGCCCCTGTTTCATTCGGACAAACTGTTCTGATATGACGGAAACTATTGTTATTATGCGTTGTGTACGACAAGCCAATCGGCCAAAGAGCGGCGGCGGGCGGCGCGACCGCGCATGGCTTCGGCGGCGCACATGGAATTCAGCACAGCTTCCTGTGTTGTTTCCGTTGCCGCGCGAAACAGGGTGTCTATCCGGTCTTCATTGAGGGCCGTTATCTGGACGAAATCGCGCGGCTCGTCATGATCGAATGTCACCGCCGTTGAAAAGCCGACTGCGATATCGCCGCTGCCGTGGCCCCAGAATGCACCGAGCCGCGCCAGACCTGCACCGCAACGGCGCGTGACGCGTTTTAGCTGCCGGTGTTCCATAGGCACATCAGTTGCAAGAACAAGAATGACTGAACCTTTTTCAGGCTGGGATTCAGCCTTGGGCGAGGGGCGGCGTCCATCGGGCAAGACCAGATCGCCAGCACGCCCGAAATTGGTCAGTGCCAGAATGCCAAGATGATAGGTTTTGCCATCCAGTTCGAATTGCCGGGACGATGAACCGATACCGCCTTTGAAGCCAAAGCAGCTCATGCCGGTTCCGGCACCCACATTGCCCTGTGCAACGTCTTCACTGGCTGCGCCCAATGCTAGGCGTGCGTGATCTTCGGTCACGGCCATGGCCTGAATGTCGTTCAATGGCCCGTCATTGCACTCCAGAACCACTGGATTGACGGTCGCCGTTGTGCGGCCAATATCCGGATTGCGTGCAATCGCCTCGCGGATGAGGGTGTTGGCACAGGTGCCAACGCCAAACGTATTGGTCAGCAGGATCGGCGTTTCCAGTGTGCCGAGTTCCTCGATCTGAACCAGACCCGTGCTTTTGCCAAACCCGTTGATGACATCGCAGGCAGCCAGAACCTTGCGCCGATAGAGATTGCCGTCATGGGGGAGAATGGCGGTCACACCTGTATTGATGTCACCATCGCGCAGAGTGTGGTGACCGACCCGCACGCCCGGCACATCGGTAATGGCATTTCTAATGCCGGTCGGCATGATGCCACAGATGATGCCGAAGTCGCGCGCGGATGCAGTCATTTTCACGTTCCGTGTTCAAAAATCGAGGTCAGAGCCGACCGGCTTCGATAATGCGCTTGAGAAAGGCTTGCGTGCGCTCACCCTGCGGATTGCCGAAGATTTGCGAAGGCGGACCTTCTTCATAGACCTTGCCGTTTTGCAGGAAACAGACCTTGTCTGCAACCTCGCGTGCAAAGCCCATTTCGTGGGTGGCCAGCACCATGGTCATGCCTTTGGTCGCGAGATCGCGCACGATATCGAGCACTTCCGACACCAGTTCCGGATCGAGCGCCGAGGTGATTTCGTCCAGAAGCAGCAATGTCGGGTCCATCATCAACGCACGCACAATGGCGACGCGCTGCTGCTGTCCACCGGAAAGCCGGTCTGGATATTCCTTCGCCTTATGATCGAGCCCGATGCGAGCCAGAAGTGCTAGGCCTTTTTCCTGCGCTTCTCTGGCAGGCATGCCCAACACCTTTGTCGGACCAAGTGTGACATTTTCCATCACGGTCATATGCGGGAACAGGTTATATCCCTGAAACACAATGCCGATTTCGCGGCGCAGGACATCAAGGTCAACGCCCGGTCCGGTCACGCGGTCACCATGCAGGCGGATTTCACCTTCATCGATGGTTTCGAGCCGGTTGATGCAGCGCAGTAGCGTGGACTTGCCGCAGCCGGAAGGGCCGATCAGGCAGACAACCTGATGTTCTTCAATGTCGAGGCTGATGCCGGACAGAACCTCCAGCGACCCATAGCGTTTGATTGCCTTGTCGATTTCAACGAGTGCCATATCCATACTCCTCACATGCTCGAGCGCATTTTCCGACGATCCCGTTCGATCAGACGATCAACGAAACGGGCCTGCGGAATGGTGATCAGGATGAACAGGATGGCGACGGTCGTGACAGCCGACAGATTGAAATAGTTGGCGGCGATGATCTTCGACTGGTTGAAGGCGTCGATGGTGCCGATGATCGCCACAAGCGCCGTATCTTTCTGCAAGCTGATGCAGTTGTTCATCAGCGGCGGAATAATACCGCGCACGGCCAGCGGAACGACGACATAGCGCATGGTGCGGACATAAGAGAGGCCGAGCGAGCGTGCCGCTGCAATCTGGCTTGGATGCACGCTTTCAATGCCCGCACGATAAACTTCAGACGTATAGGCGCCATAAGTCAGCGTCAGTGCGATGATCGCATAGGCATTGGAGGACAGATCTTTCAGGATTGGCAGGCCGGTCAATGGCAGGCCGAAACCGATGAGATAGATCGTAATAATGGCAGGCAGGCCGCGAAACAGATCGCTGTAGAAGGTGGCGAGCAGCCGGATCGGCTTACCAGCCTTGCCCGGAAGCGTGCGGGCAATCGCGATCACCAGCGCCCAGATCAGGATCAAAATGGCGGCGACGAAGAAGATGACGATGTTGGTGCCGAAGGCCTTGAGTACGGTGCCCGACGACTTCACAATCAGACTGACGTCGAAGAAGGTGCGACTGACGGCAGCGTCATTGACGATCATGAACCATGCGCCGGCACAGATGATCAGCACCGCAACAGCATAGGAAATCGCCTGCCAGGACACGTCGGATGCGCGTGCGCCCAGTTCCCGGCCTTTGTAGATGTCGGCGCTTTTCCCAGCCTGACCGGAAAGCTGCACACTACACCAGGCGAACCACAGAACGGCGAGCGGAGCTAGAAGCAGCGCCCATCCGATGGTGAGAACAGGCGTCGCAAGCCAGCCCTGCGCAATCGTATAGCTGGTCACGCTATAGACGGTCTGAATTGAGGCCAGAAGGGTGATGAACGAAAAGGCGAAAGCGAACAGGGATCGACCGCTATGGGTACGGACCTTGTTACGACTACGCCATTGCCGCGCGCGCTCGACGCTGGCAGCCGGTGCCGGTTGGGACATAAATATTCTCGCTGAGGCAAGGTGGCTGCGCGCCTGCTTTGGGTGCTGCTGCCACGGTGTCAAAATCGGGAATCCGGGCCGCAGCAGCGATGGCAGCTGCAGCCCGGAAAATCGTCAGATCATGGCTTCCAGACAGGAACGTCGGATGGCGAAGTGCCCCACGACGGCAGCAGATAGGCGGTTTCCAGCTTCTTCAGCGTTCCGTCTTTTTCCATGTCGGCGATCAGCTGATCGATGACCTTCTTGCTTTCCGAACCCTTCGGATAGATGCCTGCAGTCTGGCCGCCGGATTCATACTGACCGACAACGGCCAGCTTGCCATTGGAGTTTTTCACCTGACCGAGAACGATCGAAAGATCGGTCATCACGGCATTGACCTTGCCAGCAGCAAGGGCCGTGAACATCGATGCGGTGTCATCGAAAACGTCGAGATGCGCGACGTTCAGCGTTTCCTGCGCGAACGGAACCAGCGTCGTACCGGCCTGTGTGCCGACCTTCACTGTCTTCATTTCGGCTTCCGTCACCGGCTTGTCAGCGCGGGCTGCAACACCATAAGCGGAAGACATGTAAGGCGTGGAGAAATCCACCACCTTCTTGCGCGGTTCGGTGACGGAGATCAGCGCCAGCGCGATGTCGTAATCCTTGTTCTGACCCGCAACGATGGAGTCGAACGAGGCATTGACCAGCTTCACCTTCTCAAGGCCGAGGCGGTGCGCGATGTTGACGGCCATGCAGAATTCATAACCGTCCTTGATGGTTTCCGGCGTGTCGCCATTGAACTGGCCAAGGGCAGGCAGATTGATGATGACCGTGAACTGACCCGGTACAGCCGGGGTGATCGTGGCCGATCCCTTGTCGCCGATCAGCGGGCAATCGCCATAGCCTTCGGTCGCGGCAGATGCGCTGCCTGCGCCAGCCACTGCGGCGACGCTTGCGAACAATGCGCTATAGGCTGCTGTCTTTAAAAGGTTTTTTATTGTCATATTCCCCTCTTGCTTTCTTTTGGGTTAGAGAACTGCTTCTGCGCCCGTGCGGGCCAGATCCATGTAGATTTCCTGCAAACGGCGTGTATACGGACCCGGCTTGCCATCGCCGATGGTGTGATCCTGAATGCCGATGATCGGCGTCACGAAGCTTGATGCGCTTGTGAGAAAGGCCTCTTTGGCGGCCTTGGCTTCTTCCACCGTGAACAGCCGCTCCTCGACCTTGAGGTTCTGTTCTTCGGCGATTTTCAGCACGGCCCGGCGGGTACAGCCGGGCAGGATGGCGTTTGAATTGGGACGTGCAACCAGCACATTGTCGTGCGAAATGATGAAGGCCGTGGATGATGCGCCTTCGGTGACGAAGCCGTCTTCCACCAGCCAGACTTCGTGGTAGCCTTTGCTCTTTGCCTGCTTCTTGGCCAGCACCTGCGCCAAAAGCATGACGGTCTTGATATCGCGGCGCGCCCAGCGCGTATCCGGTGTGACGTCGACGCGAACGCCATTCACCACTGACGGTGCATTCGCCAGATTTTTGACCTGTGTGAACATCACCAGATTTGGCTTGATATCGCTTGCATAGACGAAATCGCGGTCAGCCTCGCCACGCGTGACCTGCATATAGACCACGCCTTCATGAAGCGTGTTGCGGCGGATGAGTTCGATCTGCGCCTTGCGAATTTCTTCGAGCGAGACGGGCAGGGCGATATCGATCTCTTTGACCGAGCGCTCCAACCGCGCAAGATGGAGTTCATTATCGACCAGACGACCATCAATCACGGCGCTGACTTCGTAGATCCCGTCGCCAAACAAAAAGCCGCGGTCGAATACCGAAACCTTCGCTTCGCTTTCGTCGACGAAGGCTCCGTTCAAATAAATTACTCTGGCCACAATACGTCCTCGGCATGTGCATTTCTTGATCGAGAGGACGGTAGGAAAAAAGAATTTGACTGGCCAATGCTATGTTTTGCAATAACTATGCAGAAATTGCATAAGGCTGAAGGGAGTAGGGGAATAAGGGAGTAAGGCAGTATGTTCGGCGCGCGAACATGCGATGTTATCCCCCTGTTTCACCTATTCCCTTACTGCCTTATTCCCCTACTCCCCTAAGGAGCGCCCATGGAACTGAAATGGCTGGAAGACTTCATCGCGCTCGCTTCGACATCGAGCTTCTCAAGAGCGGCAGAAACGCGCCACGTTACGCAGTCGGCGTTTTCGCGGCGTATCAAGCAGCTTGAAGTCTGGCTGGGGGTAACGCTCGTCAATCGCGCCACTTTTCCCGCGCAACTGACCCGTGAGGGGAAAACCTTTCTCCCCGTCGCCGAGGATACGGTCCGTCAGTTTTATGCCACGCGCAAAAGCCTCCAGCCAAACCGACAGGGGCAGAATCCGGCGCTGAAGTTCTCGGCCCTGCATACTTTGACCGTGACATTCTTCCCGCAATGGCTGAAAGGGATAGATGCTGCCATTGGCAATATTCATTCCCATCTCGCGCCGGATCGCGGCGGGTTTGAAGATAATATTGCCACACTGACCGAAGGCGAAGTCGATTTCTTCCTGACCTATGCGCACGCCTCTGTGCCGATCCTGATCGACCGGGAACGCTTTCCGTCTATCGTGCTGGGCACGGAACGGCTCATTCCGGTCTCATTACCATCCGACGATGGGCCTTTGCTGGATCGCGCCATCGAGACCGGCGCTCCACTGCCCTATCTCAGCTATGGCGACTTTTCGTTTTTCGGTGCGGCTTTGGCCCAGAAATTTATGTCCGGGCCGAATTTCGCGCGCAAGGTCGTGCATGAAAACACCATGTCCATTGGGCTCAAGGCCATGGTTCAAGCCGGGTGGGGCATGGCCTGGCTGCCGGAAAGTCTGGTGCGCGAAGAAATCAGTCGTGGCGATATAGTCCCAGCTTCGGTCGATCCGCATTGGGATCTGACAACGGAAATTCGGATCTACCGTCACGACGCGCCGCTTTCACCACGTGCCGAAAGCCTGTGGACCTATTTGCAGGCAAAAGACGGTGCAGTTTCAGAAAACAGCGATTGACACGCCCATATGCGCAGCGCTGTAAATGCACGCAATTTATTCGGCCGGAGAGGGACATAGACGGCATGAAGATCACCATCGAACAATCGCTCGATCAGGCGGGGACGGGCGCATTCCAGCGTGGTTTGCTCGGCGTTTTCGGCCTCGTCTGGGCCGCGGACGCCATGCAGGTTCTGGCGGTGGGCTTTACGGCTGCCTCCATTGCGAAAACTTTTGGGTTGACCGTACCGCAGGCCTTGCAGACCGGTACGCTTTTCTTCTTCGGCATGTTGGTCGGCGCTGCCGTTTTCGGCAGGCTCGCCGATAGATATGGCCGCCGCCGCGTCTTGCTTGTCACAGTTGCCTGCGATGCCGTGTTCGGTCTGTTGTCGGCCTTTGCGCCCGGCTTCGAAGTTTTGCTGGCCTTGCGTTTTCTGACCGGTATAGCCGTCGGCGGAACGCTACCTGTCGATTATGCCATGATGGCCGAATTCCTTCCGTCGAAGAACCGTGGCCGCTGGCTGGTCATGCTCGAAGGCTTTTGGGCCGTCGGCACCGTTGTCATCGCGCTTGCCGCATGGGCTGCAAGTCTTGCCGGTGTCGAGGATGCCTGGCGTTATATTTTCGTCGTCACCGCAGCGCCGGCGCTCATCGGTATCTGGTTGCGCCTCTGGGTGCCGGAATCGCCGATGCATCTTTTGAAATCCGGTCGCGCGGACGAAGCAAAATCAGTCATGAACCGCGTGTTGCGTCGCAACGGCAAGCCTGAATTGCCGCCGAAGGCACGGCTCGAAGCACCGCTTCTCGTGACGAACGAACGGCTTTTATCGCCACAACTGCGTCAGCGGACACTCGCAACGCTGGCAATCTGGTTCCTCGTTTCGGTGTCCTATTACGGCATTTTTACCTGGATACCGGCCAAGCTCGCCGGAGACGGCTTTGGTTTCGTGCGCGGCTATGGCTTTCTGGTCGTGGTGGCGCTGGCGCAATTGCCGGGCTACGCGCTTGCCGCCTATGGCGTTGAAACATGGGGCCGTCGCAAGACACTGATCAGCTTCCTGTTCATCAGCGCCGCAGCCTGCGCCTTGTTCACAATTGCCGATAGCTCGTCTGTGGTTGGCGCGTCGATCCTGATTATGAGCTTCGCGTTGTTGGGCACGTGGGGTGCGCTCTATGCCTTCACGCCCGAGCTTTATCCCACAGCCCTGCGTGCAAGCGGCATGGGCGCGGCGGGCGCCATGGCGCGCCTCGGCGGCCTTTTGGCACCGTCGGCGCTCGCCATCGTCATCAGCCAAAGCTTCAACGTGGCTGTGGCCATGTTTGCCGGGCTTCTGGCGCTGGCTGGCGTCATCGCGTTTCTGATTAATGTCGAAACGCGCCAGCAGGCTTTGAATTGAGGCTCAGAGCGCCTTTCGGAACGTCAGATTGAGGCGAACACGACCAACCTTGTCGTGTTCGCCATCTTTCAGCGCCAATATGCCGTGATGAAAAAGTCGCGACGGCCCACCCCAGACAACCACGTCGCCGTGGTGCAATGGGTATTTGGTGATCGGGTCGTTGCGCTTCAGTCCGCCAAACTGGAAGGTCGCCGGAAGGCCTAGCGAAACGGACACGATCGGATTGGTGAAATCACGCTCGTCCTTATCCTGATGCAGGGACAGTTTTGCTCCGGGTTCGTATCGATTGATCAGGCAGGCATCGGGCGAAAAATTATCATATCCAGCCTGTCGGGCGGCGTTTTCCGCGAGATTGCGAAAGGCTTCCGGCATTGCAGGCCATGGTTTCCCGGTTTCAGGGTCATTAGCGCTATATCGGTAGCCAGTTTTGTCGGTTACCCAACCAGCCTGTCCGCAATTGGTCATGGCGACCGCCATGCGATAGCCGCCGGGCGTCACCATATGCCGAAAGGGTGCGGCAGCGCTGACATCCGCCACTGATTTCAGAATGGCATCTTCATCGGCCAAAGCAAAGCCATGCAAAAGCACAGCGCCAGGCGCAAGAATCTCAACAGGTTCAAGCTGATCGAACAAATCTCTCATAAGGCTTTTTAGCATAAAACGGTGCGGAAACGTCCCGAAATCTGCTTTCAAACTGCCGTGCTGCGCAAAAGGCCCCTGACGGGGCCTTCCGAATGTCACGCCGTCAGATTACCAGTTCACCTTGAAACTGAGCGAACCCTTGAGGCTGTAATTATCGCCGAAATCCGCGAAGCTGGTTTTGACCATACCTTCGCCGAACAGCGCATATTTGCCATCGGCCCAGGCATAGGTTCCGCCAGCGCCGATACCGCCCCAGGTTTTGTCGTTTTCGCTTTTGAAATCTACGCCGCCAGCCCTGATCTTATAGTCGTTCATGAACTCCTGATAGAGATTGGCGGCAAGATAAAGATTGGTCTGGGTCAGCCGGTTTTGACTGTCGCGCCATGCATTGCGATATTCTGCCGCCAGCCCGATACGGGCATTGAGGCTATCGCCATTGCGCAGATCGACCGCAACGCCAGCAAAATCGTGGAATCTGTCGAAATCCACCGACGACCAGACAAGTTGCGCCTGCGGTGTGATCGACCAATGCTCGTTGACTTCAATGCGGCGTCCGCCTTCGAGGCTAAGGCCATAACCAAAGCCGTTATTGCCATCAGCCAGTGATTTTTCGAGCGTGTCGGAAACCAGTTTGCTGTCATACCAGGTCAACTGAAGCTGGCCGTCGAGGTAATAGCCATTATTGCCATACCAGGTGAGCGCGCCACCCAATCCCCAGCCATCGGTGTCGATGGTGCCATCACCGCTGAAGGACGAAATATCACTGCTGGCTTTGCCATATTGCGCAGTGAAGCTGCCGATCAGTCGACCGGATTGGCTTTCCTGAAACAGTGCGTCAATACCGGCCTGCATGACGAACACGCCAATGTCTTGCGTCACGCCTGTGGTGGAACCGCCCGCCGCAAATTTGCTGTGCGTCCCTTCAATACGTCCCCATACGCCATGCTTGTCGAAAGCGATATCCGGCCCGGGCGTCGCATGACCGTCCTTAACATCTTCACTCGGCAGAGCATTCTCGCCCCAGTATCGATTGCCGACGCGCTGTTGCAAGCTTGGTAACTGGTTTAAGGCCTGCATATTGCGCGCATAGCCTTCGTAGACCGGCATGGATGGATTGTAACGCGTCTTGCCATTGGCAGCCGTGTTGCGCAGATAGAAACCGCCATCGCCTGACAAGGCTACACTGTTCGCCGTGGTTGCAGAGGAACGCACATCAGGCTCCGCAGGCGAGGGGGCTTCAGCCGGCTGGTCAGCGGTCGCGGTGATCTCATAGGCATAGACGCCGCCGACAACCGCCGTTTCGCCATTCGCGGTCGTGTAATCGCCCGCCAGCGCGAATGTACCTGCGGGATTGCCTGCAACCTCGATAATCCTAGTGTCGTCGGCAATCTGCGCGCTGGACTGGCCATAAGACACGAGCCGCAGCTGGCTGCTGCCGGAACTGTCGCCCCGAATGACAAGATGGCTCGTCTCGTTATTATCAGCACCGAGCCCGGTGGCAATCACGACAGTGCCCCCTTTGCCGATATAATCGCCTTTGACAGTCAATGTGCCAATGCCGTTTTCACCCGGCGCTACCACCCCGCCGGTTTCATTGGTCACGGAGTTGACGCTGCCGACACCACTTAACCGCCCTGCATTTGCCACACGAACAGAAGTAGCATTGTCGCCATCAAAAATCAGCGTGCCTCCAACGACTGCGGAATCTCCGGTGAAACTGTTGTCGCCAGTGAGCCGCAATTCACCGACGCCGCGCTTGGTCAGTCCGCCAATGCCGGAAATGGGGTTGGACCATGTCGAAGAATAGCCTTGCGTATCGACGTCAAAACCTTCCGCATAGCGGAATTTCATCGGCCCGTTGATAGCGGCACCAAGATTGAGCAATCCTTGACCGTAGATTTCTGTGGGGCCGATATTGGTGGCTGTGGTCAGCAGGGTTTCAATGGTCTGCCGCGCATTCATATAGGGAAAGGCTTGCCGCACGACAGCAGCGGCGCCCGCCACATGCGGCGAGGCCATGGAGGTGCCTTGCATATATTGATAACGCCCGCTGGGATAGGTTGAGTAGATGGGGCCGCCGTTATCGCCACCTGGAGCCGCCATGCACCATTCCGCTGCGATGCCACAACGATTGCTATAGCTTGCGATTTGTTTGTTTGGGCCAACGGAAACGACGGCAATAATGGAGCCTTTCAGATCCGAGAAATCGAGATTAGCGACAGCCGGATCATTTGCACCCAGCAGGTGAAACGTATTGGGGTTATTCATGTCGAGATCGCGTCGGCGGCCATCGACAAATTTATATTTGCCGAGTGCGGTGTTCTGCGGTGTGATCGCGGGAAACAGTGCGCTGCCGCTCGGATGCGCTGACGAAATTGGCTGAACCTTGTAGTCATTGCCGGCGGCGAAAACCATGACGATATCGGCCTTGGCGGCCACCTTCAGCGCTTCATAATCATTTTTGAGATAACCGCCATAGAGGATCGGCTGATAGTTCAGTTGCTGATAATTCGGGTTATTGTAGGGGGTGGGGAATACGTATGGTCCGTAGCTGCCGTTCAGCACCTTCACGCCGGTCGTAGACGCATAGCGCAGCGCCCTGTTGATCGCATCATATTGTCGGTCAGGCACGATGGCCCTCAACGCCAGGATTTGAGAATCATAGGCAACCCCATGCATGCCGGTGCCGTTTCGAGCTGCTGCAATGATGCCGCTGACATGGCTGCCATGCCCAAGGATAGTGCCGTTTTTCTGGATATCCCGGACATCCCGCAGCCCCATGAAAGTGCCGAAATTCTGCGACCACGGATGCACTTTTCCAGCAAATTCCTGGTGGTATGTATCAATGCCCGTGTCGAGCACCGCAACGGTGATGCCTTTGCCTGTAAAGCCGCGCTGATAGGCAGGCGCTGCGTTGATCATTGGCAGGCCCCAGTTTGCCATGTATTCGGCATCAGATCTGAAAGCCTGGGTTGGTTCTTTCTGCTGCGCAAAAGAAGCCGCTGGAAATAGAAAAATAGTCACGGATAATAATCGAACGATTGGATGGATAGTTCGCATAATTCCCTCTCAATTTTTAATAATTGTCCCCCGCATATATTCAAGATGTAATTATAGTTGTTTTATTCCTAATACTTCAAAATCGAAACTTACCTTATAATATTAGGAATATGACACATTGGTCACTTTAATATTTATTGTAAAATCGCTATGATTTGCTCTTAATCTATTGATCGCAATTTTGTACTTTTAGCGAAAAATCTCTTCGCCCGTGATGAACAGGAAGAGAAACGGCAATAAAAAACGGGGCCGAAGCCCCGTTCCTACTGTTTGCAATGTTGGTCTGGATTTCGTCAGCCAGTCGTGCCGAAGCGCTCCTCGCTGAGTGCCGCTGCCATCAGCGCCTTGGTATAATCCTCGCGAGGATGATCGAATATCTGCTCGGTATCGCCTTGCTCGACGATCCTGCCGTTGCGCATCACAATCACATAGTCCGATACGGCGCGAACCACAGCCATATCGTGGCTGATGAACAGGTAGGAGAGGCCGTGTTCCTTTTGCAGATCGCGCAGTAGTGCCACAATCTGCTTTTGCACCGAGCGGTCGAGAGCGCTTGTCGGTTCGTCCAGAACGATGACGCGTGGTTTCAGGATCATTGTGCGGGCAATGGCGATACGCTGGCGCTGTCCGCCTGAAAACTCGTGCGGGTAGCGATTACGCATGGCCGGGTCCAGCCCAACCTCTTTCAGCGCTTCTTGCGCGCGACGGTCACGCTCCTTGGCGGAAAGCTGCGGTTCGTGGATCAGCAAGCCTTCGGTGATGATGCGCCCGACTGTCATGCGGGGGCTAAGCGAGCCGAACGGATCCTGAAAGACGAGTTGCAACTCTCGCCGTTTCGGGCGCATGGCTTGCGGGTCGCGTGGCAGTTCCTTGCCCAGATAGGCAATGCGGCCTTCGGAATCGAGAAGCCGCAGAATGGCACGCCCAAGCGTGGATTTACCTGAACCGGATTCGCCCACAATGCCGATTGTCTGACCTTCCTTGAGCGTCAGCGAGACATTGTTTACCGCAGTCATGTAGTTGGCCGCGCCGAGCCATGGCTTATGGATCAGGAAGTTGACCTTAACATTATCGGCGCGGATCAAGACGGGCGCTTCGTCCGGTGGTGGCAGCTTTTCGCCTTCCGGTTCCGCATTGAGCAACATTCGGGTGTAGGAATGTTGCGGTGCGGTAAAAAGCGTCTCCGTTTCGTTGGTCTCGACCACTTCGCCGGAGCGCATCACATAAACACGGTCAGCAAAACGGCGCACAATGCCCAGATCGTGGGTGATGAACACGACCGCCATGCCGAGACGCTGCTGCAGGTCGGCCAAGAGGTCGAGTATCTGCGCCTGAATGGTGACATCAAGCGCCGTGGTCGGTTCATCGGCGATCAGGATATCCGGTTCGTTGGCGAGAGCCATCGCAATCATCACACGCTGGCGCTGGCCGCCAGACAGTTCATAGGGATAGCTGTCTATGCGACGTTCCGGCTCTGGGATGCCGACGAGTTTTAGCAGTTCCAGAATGCGCGGGCGCGCCTGTTTTTTGCTCATGCCGCGGTGATAGCGCAGCGGCTCCGCCAATTGGTCGCCGATGCGATAGAGCGGATCGAGCGAGGTCATCGGCTCCTGAAAGATCATGGTGATCTTCGCGCCGCGAATATTGTTCAGCGCTTTGTCGGACATGCCAATCAGGTCCTGACCACGATAAAGCGCCTGTCCCGTTGCCTTGCCGTTGCGGGCTAATAGGCCCATCAGCGCCATGGTCGTCTGGCTTTTGCCGGAGCCGGATTCACCAACGATTGCCACGGTTTCACCGGCCTTAACGTCGAGATTGATCCCGCGAACGGCGGGAACCGGACCGTCATGCGTATCGAAGGTCACGCGCAGATCGCGAACGCTCAGAATGGTTTCCTTCGTCATCTCAGCGATCCTTCGGGTCAAGACTATCGCGCAGGCCATCGCCCAAAAAGTTCAGCGCAAACAGAATGATGGTCAATGTTGCGGCGGGCCAGATCAACTGCCAGCTTGCGCCGCGCATGTTCTGGGCACCTTCTGAAATAAGGAGGCCGAGTGAGGTGAGGGGGTCTTGCACGCCAAGGCCGAGGAAGGAGAGGAGACTTTCCAGCAGGATCGCCTTCGGCACCAGCAATGTGACGAAGACGATGACAGGGCCGAGCGCGTTGGGAATGATATGACGGGTAATCACCCCGCGCCGTGTTGCGCCAAGCGCTTCCGCCGCCTGCACGAATTCCTGCCGTTTGAGGCTCAATGTCTGTCCGCGCACGATGCGCGCCATATCCAGCCATTCCGTTGCACCAATGGCAATGAAGATGATGAATATCGACCGCCCGAAGAAGACGAGCATCAGGATCACGAAGAAGATGAACGGCAGTGAATAAAGGATATCGACAACACGCATCATGACATTGTCTATGCGTCCGCCAAGATAGCCGGAGACCGCGCCGAACGAGACGCCCAACACCAGCGACATCGCCGAGGCCAGCAAGCCGATGGCCAGAGACATGCGCACGCCGATGAAGATTCGCGTCATCAGATCGCGACCGAGATTATCCGTACCGAGCAGAAAGTAATTGCGCGTCACATTGAGCGTCAGCTTGCCGCTCATGCCATCGGTAGCCAGTTCCACCTTTGGATTGCTGAACAGGTCGGAGCGCTGGAAATAACGCAGAACACGGTCGTCGGTCGGGCGCTGCGCTGTGAAATCGACGACGATATTGTTGCCGGTCAGTTCCGGCTCCGCAGACGCCTTCAACCGCGCTCGCGCCAGTTCCCGCTCAAGCCCCGGCAGGATTGTATCCGCTCGCGGATAGGCCTCGATGCTCGGCGCAACGCGCACGAACTGCGGATAGATTTTATCATAGGGATGCGGGCTCAGCATCGGCCCGAAAATGCCTGCAAGAGCCAGAACAGCGAGCACGATGGCGCTGGCAACAGCTGCCTTGTTTTTGCGCAGGCGCAGCCAGGCATCCTGCCACAACGAACGGCTTGGCATGCTCAGTTCAGCGGTTTCCGTTGGTACGGTCAGATCAGTCATAGCGAACCCTCGGATCGAGCCATGCATAGAGAAGATCAACGATCAGGTTGAACACCACGACGAAGATCGAAATCACAACCACCGTGCCCATGACGAGCGTGTAGTCGCGACTGAGAGCGCCTTGTACGAAATATCGTCCGATACCCGGAATACCGAAGATCGTTTCGACAACGACGGAACCTGTAAGGAGGGCGGCGGCGGTCGGCCCGAGATAGGAAACAGCGGGCAGCATGGCCGCGCGCAATGCATGCACGCCAACCACAACACGGGCAGGCAGGCCATAGGCGCGGGCAGTGCGAACATGATTGGCGCGGAGCGCTTCAATGGTGGCACCGCGCACCAGACGCGCAATGACACCCACCTGTGGCAGAGCGAGTGTCAGCACCGGCAATATCCAGTAGGTGACATTGGCCGACGACCAGCCGCCAGCGGGGACCCAGCCCAGAATAACGCCGAACAGCAGGCTCAAAAGCGGAGCCACGACGAAATTGGGCGTTGTGATGCCGAAAGTCGCAAGCGCGACCACGAAATAGTCGACAGCAGTATTCTGCTTCAGCGCGGCGAGTGTGCCGAGAAAAGTGCCGATGATCGCCGCCAGCGTCAGGCCCAGCGTGCCCAGCATGATTGACACTGGCAGACCAGAGGCAAACAGATCATTCACAGAAAAATCGCGGCGCGTGAAGCTTGGGCCGAGATCGCCCTGCACGAGATTGCCAAGATACATCAGATACTGCTGCCAGAGTGGCGCATCCATATTGTAGGCGCGCTTGAGGTTCGCGAGGATCAGCGGATCGAGGGGACGTTCAAGATCGAACGGGCCGCCGGGTGCAAGCCGGATCAGGAAGAATGTCAGTGTGACGATAATGAAGACCGTGGGTATCGCACTACCCAATCGTCGGAGCGTGTAGCCCAGCATGTTTTTGTCCCTTCATTGCCTGACAGCGCGATGCTGCCGGGCAAATCCCACTAAGGGCTTCTGGATTATTGTTTTTCTAATATTTTATCAGTTTTCGCCTGTTGCTAAGCGAAAACGGAAGCGTGGACGGGAGAGGGGCTTTACCCCCTCTTCCACATAAAAATAGGGCCGCGCCGTCAAGCGCAGCCCTGTCTGAAATTACTGTTTGAGGGAAAGCCAGCGGGTCTTGTGGCTATCCATAAGATTGTCGTTCCAACCGGCGACATTATCGGAAACGAGCGCACGCGACGAGTAATAGAGGATTGGAATATTGCCGACTTCATTGAGCTGAATAGTTTCAGCTTCGCCCAGCACCTTGGCGCGTTCGGCCAGATCGGTGGTCTTTTCCGCCTTCGCCATCAGCGCGTCGTAGTCGGCGTTCTTCCACTTGGAATAGTTGAAGCTGACATTGCCCTGGCTGATGAACAGGAAGTTTTGCGGATCGTTGTAATCGCCGATCCAGCCGGCACGTGCGATATCGAACGGACCGTCATCGCGCATGAAGTTGAAATAGGTGGCGCCTTCGGTCTCGTTAAGCGAGGCCTTCACGCCGATATTGCCCAGCATGTCGGCAATGGCCGCCATAGTGTTCTTGTTGTTCTCGGATGTGTTGTAAAGCAGCTCGATCGACAGCGTGTTGGGTTCAACACCAGCTTCCTTCAGAAGCTCCTTAGCCTTGTCCTCACGCTCCAGCATGTCGTCAGAGTAATCGAACTTCGGCGCGTCTTTCAGATAATTGGCAATGCCGGGCGGCACCATGGAGTAGCCGGGCAGCATGGTTCCCTGCCAGACCTGATCTGCCAGAAATTCACGGTCGATGGCCATCGAGATGGCCTGACGCACCTTGATGTCCTTCAGCTTGCTATCCGCTGACTTGCCTTTCACTGGCAGGTAATAGACGCCGAGATAGGGCGCCATGCGGAATTCCTTGGCGAGATTTTTCTTCACATAGTCCATCTGTTCGGCCGGAACGTCGGAACAGATTTGCACTTCCTTGGCCTCGAAACGGCGCATGCAGCTGGCGCGATCTTCGAAGGGAATCCAGTTGACCGTATCGATCTTCACCTGATCGGCTTCGTAATAATACGGGTTCTTCTTCATGACGATCTTGTCGTTCGGCGTGAAGCTTTCAAGCATATAGGCGCCATTGGTCACCATCTTGCCGGGCGTGGTGAATTTGTCGCCATTGGCCTCAACGCTTTTCTGGTTCAGCGGAAAGCCGGTCTGGTGCGTCAGAAGCTCGAGAAAATAAGGCGCAGGGGAGTTGAGGCTGATCTTCAGCGTGTGATCATCAACGGCCTCTACGCCCAGCTGATCAACGGGCTTTTTACCGCCTGCGATGTCTTCTGCATTCTTGATGATGAACAGCATGCTGGCATAACCGGCGGCTGTCTTCGGGTCCATCAGACGACGGAATGTGAACTGAAAGTCGCCCGCTGTGACCGGGTCGCCATTCGACCATTTGGCGTTGTCGCGCAGATGGAACGTGTAGACTGTACCGTCTTCGGAAAGATCCCATGATTTGGCGACACCGGGAATGGCTTTGCCATCCGCATCCTGAATAGTCAGACCGTCATAGAGGTCGCGCAATACGTTGCCTTCAGCCACGCTGGATGTACGGTGATGGTCGAGCGTAGCCGGATCTGTATCATTGCCGCGATTGAGTACGGTCTCGGCAGATGCCGCACCTGCGAGCGCCAAAAGACACACGCCTGTCAGTAGAAATTTCCGATACATTTATGAACCCCTCCTTTGAAATTTATGAAATGTCCTGCATCTTATGGATAAGCGGACCACATGCAAGCGAACTTAGCAACACATTGAATTAATACAAATAATCAAAAAATTGGGAGCAACTTCTACGCGCGAAAACGGGTACGCGAATGCTAATTTTCATGCAAGTTACATGGATATTTCAAAGGCGAATCTTTATCGAAAATCTCCGTAAATTCCGGGGGTTGGAAGCTCGAATTGTCAGTTTCAGGAAATGAAAATGACACTCGATTCGCCTAAATTTTCACCATGGAAATGGTTGGGGATAACGTCCTGATCACAGTCACCGAACCCGCCCGATCAACGGTGGGGACGTGCAGGCCTGAATGTAAGGTCAGCCGTAATTCACCTCATCGTAGCGTTGGCGTGCATCGGCAATTACTGATTGATTTTTATCCGCCCAGACGATCAGCGCTGCAACGATATCCAGCAAACTGAAGCCCAGTTCGGTCAATTCATAGTCGACACGCAGAGGCACGCTCGGAAAAACTGTGCGGGTGATCAAACCGTCACGCTCCAACCCACGCAATGTGAGCGTCAGCATGCGTTGGGAAACGCCATCGATAGCGCGGCGAATTTCATTGAAACGGCAAGGGCCTTTACGCAGCGTGCCAATCACATGCAGTGACCATTTGTCTGACATGCGCTCGATCATTTCATGTGCCGAGCGGCATCTCACTGCGCTGGGGTCAGGTAAATCTGTGTAACCGAGTGTCATTCGTGTGCCTTCTTGCAGCATTGGTCATGTCTTTCTAATTTGTATTCACGAACAGAGAAGTCATTTTCGCCAATCTACAGTCAGGATTACAAATTTCATGAAGAATATTCTTCTCATCACATCAAGTCCAAACGGAGAAGGGGCGCTATCGACCAGATTTGCACGAGACCTAGCAGATAAATTGGCGCTTAAAGATGGCCACGATATTACATCTCGTGATCTAGCCGCTGAACCTTTGCCCCATATTGGACCGGCTTATGTGCACGGCAGAATGTTATCGCCGGAAGAGCGCACTGCGACGGAAGATAAGGCCATCCATCTTGCTGAAACGCTCGTCAAAGAGTTGCTGGAAGCTGATATCATCATCGTCGGTTCATCAATGATCAATTATGCGCCATCGACGCAATTGAAGGCATGGTTCGACCATGTGATCTGGCCCGGTGTGACGGTGAAATTCAGCGAACATGGCCCACAGGGTTTGCTGAACAACAAGAAAATCTACCTGGTGACCACCAGTGGCGGCGCATTTTCCGAAGGCAATCTTGAACAGCTCGATTTCCAATCTCGCTATGTCCGGCATCTGTTCGCCGTCATTGGATTGAACGATGTCGAACATATCCAGATAGAAGGCACGGCCTTTGGTCCACAGGCCGCGCAGGCAGCGATCGATCGCGCCCGTGTTCAAATCGATGCGCTTGTTGAAGCGGCATGATTATGAAGGAATCAAGCGAGAAGCCGATGAACAAGCAACGCACAAGGGACGATTACGTTTGGCTGGCGCAGCAATTTCTGGACGTCAGCGACGCGCGGGACGATGTGCTGGCCTTGTTGACCGACGATATCCAATTCTCATTCCCAAAATGGGGAACCGTGCGCGGTAAAGCGCGGCTCCTACAGTTTTTTCAGGACATGTCGCAACACGTAGCTGCGATGAGCCATCCTGCCGAGCATCGGCGTTTCATCGTCGACGGGCCGCTGGTATGCGTTGAAGGTTTGACACAGGGCCAGATGCAAAACGGCAAAACCTGGAATGCTGGCCGCTTCAGTACGGTCTATGAATTTGATGGAGATCTGATCAAACGGATAGATATCTACACCGATCCCGACATGACGGATGAAACCCGAGAAAATTATCCGTGGCTCCGCCGCTAAATACCCAATTGAGGCATCAGTGGATACAGGTTAGTTCCATAATATACGTTATGTGACTTAAACAGAGGCTTTGAAGGGGCAACCGATGGCTACCCCTTACAGGTTTCAGTCGAACAAACCTATCAAATCATCTGCGTAAAGAGATTGCGGAACTGGCGTGGCTGTGAACGCAAAAACTGTGGTGCAGCTTCGATGGTCTCGCCGAAATGGGCTGCTGCATGCCAAGGCCAGCGCGGATCGTAGAGTACCGTGCGAGCCAGTCCGATCATATCTGCATCGCCGGTCGACAGAATTGCTTCTGCCTGCTCGAAATCGGTGATGAGCCCGACAGCCACAACTGGAATATTGACCGCTGCTTTGACGGCGCGCGCCAGCGGCACCTGATAGCTCGGTCCGACCGGAATTTTCTGCCCTGCATCAAGTCCGCCGCTCGAAACGTGAATTGCCGCGCAACCTCGTGCAGCCAAAGCTTCTGACAACGCTGCTGTCTGTTCGACGTCCCAGCCGCCTTCTGCCCAATCGGTTCCGGAGAGCCGTATCGTAACCGGACGATCTGCGGGAAAGACAGCACGAACGGCGTCGAAAATTTCCAATGGGAAACGCATGCGGTTTTCGAGCGAACCACCATATTCGTCGTCACGTTTGTTCGACAGCGGCGACAGAAATTGGTGCAGAAGATAACCATGCGCTCCGTGAATCTGGATCGCGTCCAGACCCAGTCGCGCCGAGCGTTTGGCGGCATCTACAAATGCTTCGCGGATGCGTTTCAACTCATCCTTGTCCATCTGTGTCGGAGCATTGTCGGCAGAATTGAACGCGAACGCAGACGGCGCGATGGTCTGCCAGCCATTTTCGTGCGTCGGCGCAATCTGACGTCCGCCAAGCCACGGCAAATCGGTGGATGCCTTTCTGCCTGCATGAGCCAGCTGTATCGCGATTGGCATCGTCGACCAACGACGAACGCCATCGAGTGTCCGTTGCAGTGCAGCCTCGGTTTCATCGGAGTAAAGGCCGACATCCGCATAGCTGATCCTGCCTTCAGGACTGACCGCCGTTGCTTCAATCGTCAACAGCGCCGCTCCGGATTGGGCCAGATTGCCCAAATGCATCAGGTGCCAGTCCGTCGTTTTGCCGTCCTCGGCCGAATACTGGCACATTGGAGCAATCACAATGCGGTTTTTCAGAAGCAAACCGCCCACTTCCAATGGAGAAAATAGCTTCGTCTGGCTCATAGCTCGTGCGCCTCTTATCGGGATCGATCTGACAATTCCCCCTGCTCTCAGGAGGTTCGCAATCACACTTATCACAGGTCTTGTTTCATTTTCATTGTTTAGCAATCACAATGCGTTCAATAAAATTGATGTACGACTAGTGCTGTGAGCCCGCCTCAGCGCCGAAATTTCCGGTTGTATTCGTGTCAATTTTTGCGCGCGAATTAATACTTTTCCGACGATTTGTCTTTAAACACAGGCCAACATCATTCGGGGGATTTCATGGCCTGGAAATTCATGCTGGCAACAGCCGTTATGGCGGTTGCGCGTACTATGCCCAATGTCTTCAAACCTAATATTTTCAGCACGCCGGTTCAGCCTGCGCTTATCGCAGACAGCGCTTTCGACATGGAGTTGAAGCCAGCACCAATCAATCCGGAATGGATATTGGAAGGATCGCCACTGGCGCGTTCATGTGAGCAATCCGCCAGTGGCGACCGTGCGGCTTTCACCGCGATCTGGGATTGCACCGCAGGCGAGTTCCGCTGGTATTTCGGTTGGGATGAAACGGTCTACATTCTCGAAGGCGAAGTACATGTGACCGATGCCGATGGGAAACAACGCACACTGAAAGCAGGCGATGTTGCCTATTTTCGTGGTGGAACCTGGGCGACATGGCGGATCGACCGCTATCTGAAGAAAGTCGCGTTCATGCGGCGCACCCTGCCTGCGCCTGCCTCCGCCATTTATCGCTTGAGCGACGCCTTGCGAAACCGCGTCGCGCGTCTGTAGGCGTGGATACTCTTTGGCCGTAATCAGCGCGCCATCCGAAAGGATGGCGTCGTTGACGTGAGCCTCGGCATTTCTATATAATCGATATGCATGATGGGAATGGGGTTCTCCCGAAACCGCCTCTTCTGGCTGATGACTCCTGATCGAATTGACAATAGGAACGCAATGCGTCGATGGCTGAAGCCGCCGAGGTTATGGGCTGTCTCCTGCCCGCTTCTCTCCAGCAAGCGTATTCGTTCCACAATTTTGACAGGTGAATTATGCAAGCAACCATCATGGTGGCGCTCGGCGGAGCGATCGGAAGCGTGGCGCGTTATTGGCTCGCCCTCTTAATGCTGCCGGTCAGCCGTGACCTGCCCTGGGGCACTATTGTCATCAATATCGTCGGATCGTTCGCGATTTCCTTTTTTGGAACGCTGACGCTCGAACATGGACGCTTTGCGGTGCCCGAAATCTGGCGCCTGACCTTTATGGTCGGCGTTTGTGGCGGCTTCACCACCTTTTCGTCCTTCAGCCTGCAAACACTGGATCTTCTGAGAGCTGGCCAGCCCGGTAAAGCCCTTCTCAATATTGGCATTTCAGTCATCATATGCCTGATTGCCGTCTGGCTTGGTTTTCTTGCAGCACACCAGATTAATGGCGGTGCGCAACAGATTGCGCAGACGGCCATTGAAGAAGAGGCGTCCTAACCAATTCTCGTAGGATCACGGCTTCTGTTCCTTAACATTGGCGAATGCGAGCCTATATCTCCCGTTGCAACCAATGGAAAAGGAGATAAGCGATGCGTTTATTGCTCACCGTTCTGGCATTTGCGACGTAAGCCCACGGTGAAGGCCGTCTTGCGATGACGGCCTGCTGACTGCCAGTCCTAGTGGTAACACTAGGAGTAGTCATATGACGAAGCATCCAAT